>CAXNCS010000044.1:0-20426 GCA_964201005.1 Myxococcota bacterium | reverse complement strand
CTGTTGGACTAGTTTTCCGCCGCGCAGAGGAGAATAGCCATGACGACCTGGACGGCTGCCCAACAGTCTGATCTGGCGACGATTGTTTGGCGGGCACTGCGCCTGGGCCTGCAGGCGGGGCTTGGCAATCGCAGCGGTCGCGCCCATTGGCCGCACGTGCCGCTGCCCAACGGCGAGTGGCTGCAGCGAGAAGCAGCGACCTTTGTGACCCTAGAAAAGCGAGGGCAGCTACGGGGTTGCATCGGCAGCTTGCAGGCGGACCTGCCCCTGGGCCGGTCTGTGGCCGAGCACACCTTGGCGGCGGCGTTTAACGATCCGCGGTTTGAGCCGCTGCAGCCAGACGAATGGGCCGAACTGACTGCGGAAATCAGCATCTTGACCCCTATGGAGCCGCTGCCGGTGCAAGACTGGAGCGATTTGGAGGCGAAGCTGCAGCCCGGCGTTCACGGCCTGGTGGTGCGGGCGCCGGGGCACAGCGCGACCTTTTTGCCCGCAGTATGGGACGATCTGCCTGAAATCGAGGTATTTTTGGACCAGTTGTGGCGCAAAGCGGGGCTGAGACCGCGGGCTTGGCCAGAAGGACTGCGCCTGTGGACCTATCGGGCCGACAAGCTGACGGCAGCGCGACCGCCAGCGGAGACTGTCTTTGGCTAACTGGGCGGATCCCGCGACTACTTGACGGAGTCCGTGCGCTTCCAGTGCAGCATCTCGCCGTCGCCGTTGAAATCGAGCAGAAACACCGCGCGCGGCTGGGTGTCGTCGCCCACCACGCTGGCTACCCGCGCCCGCACTTCCACGCGCACGCTGCGCCGGCCATCGCCAGCGGTGGTGCCCCAGTCGCTCACGTCATACCCAGCGAATTCCCAGCGATAAGGGCTGATGGGCGAGCGGTGATCGTCAAAGTGCTCGGCGGCAAACAGCTTGACGCGCTGGTGAATGCGCCGGTCTGCGGCTTGGCTCAGCTGGCTGCGCAGGCGCTTGGCCTCTTCGACCGCTTCGGCGCGCTGCACGATGGCCTGGTCGCGCTCGCTCAGCGCCTTGTTGCGCTCCACGGCGGCGGCTTTGGCGTTCTCTTGCAGCTCTGTCATGCGCTGACTGCAATTGTTGCGGGCCGCCATCACCTCGCGGTCCGCTCGCTCAGATTGGGCCACTTCAGCCTTGGAGATTTGACTGCGGGCCCATAGCGGCGCCCCCAGCAGAGCCAAAAGGGTGATCAGCGCCAGTACCAGGGCTTGAAAGCGGGTGATCCCGGGCTCGCCTGCCATCAGACTCCCTTGCTCGCTTCCCAGCGCCCCCAATGGAGCAGCGGCCGCGGCGGGGAAGAACGCCTGAGCCGGTGCGCCTATTCGCCCGGGGCCATGTTGACGGCGGCGAGCCGGCTTGCCAGGATGCCGCCATGGCTCGCGTAGGACTCGGCGACAGGCAGCGGCTCGGCAAAGCCCCCAGCGGCGGGCATGACGCCCTGCGCCCGGCCACCGATGGGGCGAAAAGCGCCCTGGGTCTAGCGACTGCGGCCCGAGCGGCGCAGGCGTGGCTGGCCCTTGCGCTGCTCGCGGCGACTCTGGTGGCCCTCGCGCTGGTCTCGCCGAGCCCCGCTGCCGCCACCACCATGGAGCAGTACGGCTTTGGTCCCCGCGCCTTGGCCCTGGGCAATGCGGCGGAAGCGGCGACCGACGACTACTATGCGCTCCACGCCAACCCCGCCAACCTGGTGCTCGCCTCGCACATTCACCTGGGTCTGGGCACGGATCTGGTGGCGAATCGCTTTGATGTGGAGCGCCAAGGCGGCGCAGATCGCTGGCCCACCCGGCTGCCCAAGGACAACTACCTCCTGCACGTGGGGATTTCTACGCCGCTGCCGGGCTGGCTGGAGGGCAAAGCGGCGATGGGCGTGGCGTTTCACATCCCCATGGGCGGACCGACGCGGCTGGACAGCCTGGACCACCGCGTCCCGCAGCTGCCGATGTACGACACCCTGGGCGACCGTCTAGCGCTGCTGCTGGGCGCGGCGGTGCGGCCGCTGCCGTGGCTGACCCTGGGGGCATCGGCGCAGGTGCTCACGGCGCTGAGCGGCGGTGCGGAAGTGGGCCTGTCGCTTCTGGATAAGCGCGTGACCTACAAGACCCTGCAGGTGGAGCTGGCGACCGAGATCTACCCGATTCTGGCTGCGACCTGGCTGCCCCGCGACGATCTGCGGGTAGCGCTGGTGTGGCGCAAGGCCTCGCAGGTCAAGTACGGCTTGCCCCTGGCGGTGGAGGTCGAAGGTGTCGGCCGCATGGATTTTGCCGTCTCCGGCGTGGGGCTGTGGCTCCCCGACAGTTGGACGCTGGCGAGCTCATGGCAGGGCAAGACTTCGTCTGGCAAGCGTATTTTGGCCACGGCGGCGCTGTGCCTGCAGCGCTGGTCGGCCCTGCCGCCGCTGGCCCCGGACGTGACGCTGCGCCTGGACGACAGCCAGCTGGCGGCGCCCGGCACCCCGGCCAAGGAGCTGCTGTACGCCCACAATGAGCCTATCGCGGTCGGTGCCCGCGACATCCTAATTCCCCGCATCGGCGCGGAGTATTCGCCGGGCGAGACCTGGACGCTTCGCACGGGCGGGCAATGGCGGCCGACGCCGCTGCCGCGCGCCGACGGCGAGGCGAACTACCTGGACGCCCCGGCGCTCACCTGGGCCATCGGCGCCGGCGCCGCCTTTGGCGACCCACTGAAAGTATTCCGCAAACCCCTGCAGGTTGATCTGACCCTGGCCTGGACGGGGCTGCAGCGCCGCACCGTCACCAAGCTCGATCCCGCGGATCCCGTCGGAGGCACCTCGGTCTCCGGCAACACTTGGCACCTGTCGGCCGCCGTCCACCACGACTTTTGACGGCGACGCTGGCTGGTTTGGTGGACTCGTCACCGCGATCGTCCAATACACCGCCGCGCCACTTCGCTGGCGGCGGGCTGGTTTGGTGTACTTGTCGACACGACCCTCCAACACACCGCCGCGCCACTTCGCTGGCGGCGGACTGGTTTGGTGTACTTGTCGACACGACCGTCCAACACCCCCCGCACCGCTTCGCTGGCGGGGGACAGACGCCCTTAACTACTGGATTGATCAGGGGGATGGAGGGTAAAGGAGGGGGAGTGCAGAGGGGGAAACATTAGGGAGGTAGGGGGCGGAACGCCCCCACGTTCCCTATGGTTCACCCTTTGCAAAACACAGGTGATGAAAAGGAAATTCCCCCCCCGCCCGGAGGGCGCCCTTCCCTCTGATTACATCAGCTTAAACTCGATGCGGCGATTCTTGGCCCGGCCCGCCGGCTTCTTGTTGTCGGCCACGGGCCGATCCGCGCCAAAGCCGATGGTCGAGATGCGGCCGCTGTCGATGCCCTTCTCGACAAAGTAGGCCTTGACCGAGTCCGCGCGGTCCTGCGACAGCTGCTTGTTCAACTCGGCCGAGCCGGTATTGTCGGTGTGGCCGCTGATCTCAATGCCGGTATCCTTGAATTCCTTGAGGACCGTGACGGCGTTGTCGAGCAGCGCAAACGACTTGGCGACGATTTTGGCCGAACCGGTCTCAAACTCGATGCCCTTGATGGCGCCGGCAAATTTCTTCAGCTTCTCCGGGATCTTGTCCGGGCAGCCGTCGTCATCTTGGTAGCTGTTCTTGGTCTCCGGCTCCTTGGGGCACTTGTCGACCAAGTCGTCGATGCCGTCCTTGTCCGTGTCGGGCACTTTGTCCGGGCAGCCGTCGGTGTCCTGATAGCTGTTGAGGGTCTCAGGCTCCTTGGGGCACTTGTCTTTGGAGTCCTCAACGCCGTCGCCGTCGCTGTCCGGGTCGTCTGGGCAGCCATCTTCATCCTTGAAACCATTGCGGGTTTCCGGGGTTCCGGGGCACTTGTCGTCGCCGTCTTCAATGCCGTCGCGGTCGCGATCGCCGTCGGGGCAGCCGTCGTCATCCTTGAGGCCATTCTTGACTTCGGCCTGGTCTGGGCACTTGTCGGCGCCGTCCATCAGCCCGTCGAGGTCGTTGTCTGGATCCGGGCAGCCGTCGCTGTCCTCCCATCCGTCGCGATCTTCTTTCTCCGTCAAGCACTTGTCGTCCCCATCGAGGATACCGTCGCCGTCCGTGTCTTTGGGGACGCCGCCGATCGTGTAGTACAGGCCGATCCAGGCTTCGGGCTCAAACTCGTTCTTGAGGTCGCGACCGGGCACGCCGACGATGTTCAGGTCGAGGCGCATGCCCAGGTCGTCCGTAAAGCCAATGCGCGTGCCGGCGCCAAAAACCGCCGCAGAGTCCGGATCCGTGCCGTCAGCCACTTTGGCCGAGCTGGTCATCAGGATTTCAGAGCCGGCGCCGGCGCGCAGGAACGGACGAAACATGCCTTCCGTCAACAGGTTGAGCAGCAAGTGGCCGCGCAGACCCAAAATCGGGGCGCTGTCCCCGGACTTCTGCAGGCTCGACAGGACGTACTTGGCTTCGAATTCCGCCGACACGCGGTCGTGAAAAGAATAGCCAAAGCGCAGGCCAAACCCGGGGGCGGACACCGGAATCTCGTTCTGATCCAGGGCATTACCTAGTTCGTTGTTGGCGCTCTTCCAATTGTAGCCGCCAAAGAGCCCAAGCTCCATGCTGCCCGCCGGCTCGGCCAAGGCAGGCGCGGCGACAGTAGTGATCAGGGCAGCGGCGACGAGGGCCAGCGGCCGGGCTCGATGCGAGGTCATGAAAGCTCCTATATTTATCAAAGCGTTCTAGGGCAGAGACGGTGTGCAACCCAGATACGGGGGGCCAAGAGTATAAACATCCCGGCATAAGGCGGCAATTGGCCGGCGGCGATAGGCAGCATGGGTTGCGCAATTGCGGGGCCGACGCTCCCCAGGCTATTGACCCGCCGCCACCGCGGAGTCGATGCTGCGCCCAGGCCATTTTCTGCTGCGGACCCACCGATGCCCGACCAACCGCCCTCCATCTCTGCGGATCTTGCCCAGACTCCCCAGCGCCTTGCCAGCGCGTGGCCGCAGCTTCCGGCAGGGGCTTGGCTGGCTTGGCTGGTGGCAAGCGGCCTTGAGCTGCGCCTGGTGATGCTGTTGCACGGCCATCACTTTCGCGAGCAGGTCATGAGCGCCTGGGGTGTCACGATCGGCCAGCCGCACTGGCGCGTGTATCAGAACCGCCTGGGCGGGCCGATGCTGGCGCGGGCGATCGCCGACCTGACGGAGCTGAATCCGGCCTTGGCTTTTGCCACCGCGCTGTTCGCCTGGATCGCCGTGCGCAATCTGTGGGTGCTGTGGAGCGGCGCCCAGCTCGGCGGGACCACGGCTGCGGGGCTGCGGGCGATGGCCCTGACGGCGGCGGGCACCCTGGCGCTGAGCGATCCCGACTGGGTGTACCTCTGGGACTACACGGATCTGCTCGTCTTTTCTGGACTCGGCTGGCTGATTCTGGGGCACAAGGGCCCGCGGCACTGGCTGGGCTGGCTGGCCTTTGCGGCGATCTGCAAGGAGTCCGCGCTGTTCATGGCGGCGGCGCTGGCCCTGACCGGCCTGCTGTTTCACGACGGCCAGCGTTTGCGCGTGGGTCTGCGCGACAAGCGCCGCGTCCTGGCTGGGATCGCCGCAGCGCTGGCGGTGGCGGCCCTGGTCGAGTATCTGCGGGCCACATTGCTCGTGCGCGAGACGATGCCGGCCTCCGCGCTTCAGCCCGGGGTCATCCACGGGTCGTTCATCCACATCCCGTTTGTGGCCAATCTCAAGCAGTTGGCGACCAACCTCGTGACTCCGACCGCCGGGCAGAATTGGCTGATTGACGTGCTGATCGTCGCGATTCCGGCGGGCCTGTGGCAGCTGCGCCGCCGCCTGGACGGCGATCAAGCGGTGCTTGCGGCGGTGCTGTTGGCGATGTACCTGAGCATGTTGGTGTTTGGCGTGGTCAATGAGACGCGGCTGTACACGGCGCTGGTGCCGCTGGCGGTGTACCTGGACCTCTCGCTGCGGCAGCGTCGGCCGACGCCTGAGCCTAACCGCTAAAATACCGGTCTCCAGCCTTCTGGACCGCACTATTCGATGCCGCAGACCTTTTTTTGCTTGATGTCAAAGGCGCTGTCCAGGGTCGAGATGAGCGCTTGCGGGTCGCTGGCGTCGGCGCCCAGCAGTTTGCCGGCCCCGGCGATGGCAATCGACGCAGAACCTTTGATATCACTCACATTGGTGCTGCCGCTGATGTCGACGACGATGACGCGCACTTGGAAAGCCTTGCCGTCAAAGCTCCGCAGCACGTTGTCTTCATCCTTGGTGGCCTTGGCGTACAGCGCCATGCGCGGGTCCTGAACGCACTGGCCGCCGGCGCAATGAGCTGCGCTGCCGGGCAATGCGTCTGGGAGGCACGGCGCCATGCCCTTGGAGCAGTACCAGCCCGTGACCTCTTCTTTGGGCATGCACTGGGTCGCCTCGGTGCACTTGCTGCCGGTCTTGCAGTCGCCATCGCTGATGCACTTGGTCAAGTTGCCGGCGTTGTTGGTGCAGGACTTGAAGGTCTGGCAGGTGGCGCCGCCCACGCAGTCGCCGTCGACTTTGCAGCCCAGGCCCGTGCCCAAGCGCTTGGCCTGCACCCACGGCGCAAAGAAGCTGTTGGAATTGCTCTCTCCGCCGTCCGTGAACAACACCACCACGGTCTCGCGGCAGCTGCGGTTGGGGTCGGCGCACTTGCCGGCTTTGCAGTGGTAGTTCACGTTGCCGCAGGACGCGTCGTCGGTGCACGGCTTGCCGTCGATCACCACGCGATTCTTAATGTATTCACCCACGTAGAACAAGGTCTTGCCGATGGGCGTCCCGCCGGTGGCGCGCAACTCCGGATCGGCCGGCGGACCCTTGGACTCCTTGCCGTCCATCCACAAAACCATGGCATCCTTGACCTTTTCTGCCTTGTCCTTGGGGAAGCCGACGCACATGATCTCGGCCAGGCCGTTCCAGAACCACGCTGGATCTGTGGGGCCAATGGCCTGCTGATTGGCGTCGCCGCTGATGTTCGAATTGCCCGAATAACCGCCACTACTGCAACTGCTTGAAATGCTGGCATTCACTTTCTGCGGAAAGCGGAAAAGCGCCATGTGGACCAGCGACTCGTCGATCTTGGACAGTGCCTGCTTGAACACATACTTCGACACGCCCATGCGGGTACAGCCGGTGGCGTATTCGGGCTTGACGTACTCACAGTCGGGCCAGTTGTTGTAGTTGCCGCTGCATTTGGCTATGCCGCCGACCTTGACCGCATCGGTCATCGAGCCCGAGGAGTCAAAAGCGATAATGAGGTTGTTGGCGACTGCGACGCACTTGCCCTCGTAGCAGGTGGTGCCGGGAAAGCAGTTGGACAGGACGTAGCCGCCGCCTTTGGGCAGGCAAGTCTTGAGCTTGGCGCCCTCGCAGCTCTGGGCGCCAGGGCTACAGGTGACGACCGACACATCCGAAGCGGCGTCGACAGCGGCGTCCCCCGCAGCATCGACGGCGGCGGCATCCGCGACCTGGCTCGCGGCATCCGCCAGGGCGATCGCGTCGCTGACCGCAGCGGTGGCGTCGTCGGCAACGTCCAGATCGACATCTGGGAAGGCATCGAGGAGCTGGCTGTCCGCGGCGCTATCGCCGGCGAGGTCCACAAGCGCAGCGTCCGAGCTATCGGCCCCGCTGGCGTCACTGGCAGGGCTGACAGCGCCAGAAGCTGCCTCCTCGGTTCCACAAGCCGCAGAAACGGCCAGGGCCAGCCCCCACGCCGTCCAAGCGCTAACCGCCGCTGTACGCCTGTGTCGCATGTCCCTCCGCATCCGCAGAACTGATGTGCATCTGTAACGAAAACTGCCGCCGACCAGCCTACCAGCCCCGCAGCGGCTTGGCAAAAAGCAGTGCGGCGGCGCCGCCCATCGCTGGGAGACGCCGCCGCACCGCGATCCGTCAGAGACTACTTGGCGGGCTTGGCTTCAGGAGCCGGAGCCGGGGCCGGAGCCACAGCGCCGCCCGGGGCCACTTCGCCGCCAGCCGGAGCCGCCGCGTCGCCAGCCGGAGCCATGCCGCCCGCCGGGCCCTTGGCCGCGTCCATGCCGGCCTTGACCAGGTCCACCGGGACATTGACGCCGCAGCTGTAGGACTTGGCGCGGTGCACGCAGGAGAACGAGACGGCCTTGTCGCCCGAGATGTTGAGCGGCATCGGCAGCAGCGCCTTGAACGCCGCCAGGGCCGAACCCGGATTGAGGTACATGGTGACCGCGCCGTCCTGGCCGAGCGCCGACTTGTAAGCCGGGGCGTCGATCAGACCGCCGATCTTGCCGGTGACGGCGCCGCGGGCCTTCTCCAGAGCGCCCGGGCCAAAGCCAAAGGCGAACTTGCTCTTGGCGCTGCAGAGCACCAGGGCGGTCTTGTCACCGACAAACGCCTTGATCTTGGGGGCATCGGCCGGAGGCAGCTTGGTGGCGTCGTAGCTGATGTCCAGGGTGTCGCAGGCGGCGTCGCCTTCCTTGGTGGTGTTGGCGGTCATCTTGACGCCGGCGGGCTCCATCAGCGGGCCAAACTTGGCGAGCACGGGCTCGAGCTTGCCTTCCTTGAGGGACTGCTCGACCGCGGCGAAGGCGGCGACCTCGTCCGGCGACTCTTCTTTGCCCTTGGCCTTGTTCTCCGCGCGGACCATCGCCATGGTGTGGAGCAACAGAGCGCCGATGACGCGCTTGCCCTGCTTGACCGCGGCCTCGCCGTCCGTCGCGCCGCCCACGACCAGCATGCCCATGGCCGCCGAGCCGTCCGGGTACATGCCCATGGCGCTGTTGCCGTCCATGAGCTTGGTCAGGTCCTTCATGTCGCGGGACATGGCGTCAAAAGCAGCCTGGTCGAGCTTGAAGGTCTCTTTGAGCAGCACCAGCGCTTCATCCATCTGCTCGGCCGCAGCCGCCGGATCCGAAGAGGCGCCGAAGCTGACATAGCTGTTGGCGGGGAGCAGGTTGACCATCGACGCCGTGGTGCGACCCTTGACCGCGCCCAGCTGCTTGGCGAGCTTGGTGCCGTCTTTGGCGGTCGCGCGGACTTCGAGGCCCATGTTGTTGACGTCGCCAGTGAGCAGGAGCTCAAAGCGGTTCATGTCATTGATGTAGGTGGTGAGCATCTTGGTGTACATGCCCATGACCTGCGCGTTGACCGCCGGGTTGCCCTCTTTGGCGGCAGCCTGGGCGCCCATGGCCTCGATCATCTTGACGAAGCCTTCGATCTCCGTCTTGCGGGTCTTGGCCAGATCGTCAATCGACACGCCCATGTAGAGTAGGGCCGGCGCGTCAACCGCGGCAATGCGCTTGGCAAAGCCGCTGACCTTGGCGTAGCGGTCCTTGTCGAGCAGGGTCAGGACGGCGTGCTTGTCGAGGAAGTCGATGTACAGCTTCTCACCCTTGGGCGAGGCGAACATCGCGGCGTGGCCTTCGGCCTCGGCGTCCTTCTTGACGGTGGTCATGGCCGCCAACATCGCGTCCTTGCTGGTGATCGGCAGAACCACGAACAGGCCGCCGGCCATCTCAGCCGGGTTGGGCGCGGCAGGCGCCGGGGCCGCCGGATCCGCCGGCTTGGGCTGATCGTGCAGACCAAAGTGGATGGGGCGGGTCTTGTCGAGCCACTCCAGGTCCTTGATGCCGGCCTGGGCGAGGTTGGCCGTGGCGGCGCCAAGGGCCTGACCGCGCAGATTGCCACCCGGGGGGACCACGCCGAGCTTGGCGCCGATCGCCTCGACCGCGTCGAACGTGCCGTTGAGGCTCTTGAGGGACACCCAACCGGCGATGCCTTCGCCCGCAGCGAGCTCGATGTCGGGGAGGACCGGGGCAGCCACCGGGGCGGCCGCGGCCTTGTCGTCGACCTTGACCGGCTCGTCTTTGTTGGCAGGCGCGGCCGCAGCGGCGGCAGGCTTGACCTCTTCTTTCTTCTTGCAGCCAGTCTGAGCGACCAGCGCGCCGCAAGCGGTGGCCACAATCGCGGCCTTGAAGTAGCGTTGGGTAAACATTCCTAGCCTCTCGGTTTGGGACGGACGGCCGGGGCCTATCCGCTGTTCTGGTCGATCCGCGCTCCCCCACCGGGTACGCGACCGTCACACTGTCCAGTCAGGCCGCGGGCAACGTACCCTGGGGCTTGGCAAGGGGCCGGGAGGATATCGCAAAAATGGCGGGTTGGCAACGAGGGGCGAGGCGGCGGAGGACGACGCAATTCAGGCGTCGCGTCGTCGCCGGAGCGCTGCCACACGCGCAAGCAGAGGCCTTGGCCAATAGGCGGCGATCAGGCCCGCGGCCCAGCCCCCAGAATCGACTGACGCGAGCCGCCCAGGTGCAATCGGCGCACCGCGGCCTCGGCCAGCTGCAGCGGATCGGCCGGGGCGGCCAGCGTCAGGGCAGCACGCACCGCTGCGGCCAAGATCCGCTCGCGCTGAGGCAATTCGGCCAGGGCGAGGAATTCATCGATGCCGGCGTGCAAAAGCGCGGCCGCGCGCGCTCGCGGCAGGCCTGCATCGGTGGGCAGGGCCACGGCGACTTGGCGCATTTGCGCCGCCAGCGGCTGCTCTGGGAGGGCCAGCAGCGCATAGGCGCGCAGCAGCGCGATCGCGGGCTCTGGGGCACCCTGCTGCAAAGCCCCAATGACCTTGGCAATTTCCGGGCCGTGGTCCCAGGTCTGGTGCAGCGCAGCGGGCTCTGGCAGCGGCCGCCGCGCCGACTCGGGCTGATCCAACGGGGCCAGCGCCGCGGTCCAACTGGCGCAATAGAGAGCCAATTCGAGCCAATCGCGCGCTGGGACGTGACTGCGGAGCTGCCGGGTCGCCGAGGCGAGCAGCAGGGTGCCGGCCAATTCGTCGGCCCCCTCGAGGCTATCTGGGTCACCCGGATGGGCCAATTCGGCGCGCAGGACGCGGTCGGCGGCGGCCATGACCAAGGAACCGCCAAGCAGTTCATGGGGTACGCCGACCTCTGCGGCCTTGAGAAGCGCGCGCATGGCGCCATCGGCCCCCGCGTCGATCAAGTGCACGCGGAACTTGGCCTCGGCAAAGGCCTTGCCTTTGCTTGGGTCGCGGCGATCGGCCATGGCATCCAGGCGCGGACCCAGCGCGGTCATGCGCTGAGAGTGTCCGTCATTCCAAGGAAATTGCCGCGGTCGATGCGCCAAGGCCGCGGCAAAACCCGGCAAGAGCTGGCCGAGGGCGCTGGCCCCGAGCGACGGAGCTAGCTGCGCCAGAGCAGCAGCGGCGATCGCCGCCACCCCAGCGTCACCGGGATAGCGACAGGCCAAGCGCAAAAGCTCTGCCAACGCAGCGGCCGGGCCCTGCTGGGCCAAAAGCGCGGCCGCCAACGACGCAGCCGCATGGGCCTCGCCTGCAGCGATGGCGGCCTCCAGGGTTGGCAAAGGCACGCCAGCCGCTACACCGTCGGGTTTGCGGTCGGCCACGGCCAGGTCTCTGACGGCGGCGTTGATCAGCGCGGCGGTGGAGGCCCAGGTCACGGCGCGGCGATCGTCCTCGACATCGGTGGCCAACCGGGCACAGCCTGCGAGCGCCCACCAGGCGGGGGACAGCAAAGCCCCCGGGCGCGCGGCCAATTCGCCAGAGAGCCACTCTGCCAATTGGTCCTGCCGACCGCCGTTTTCTACGGCAATGGCCACAAAGACCGCCAGGCGGGCGTCATCCACCGCGCCGAGCGCCGGCAGCGCCAGAGCCGCCTCGGCGGGGTTGGGCAGCCAACCAGGGCGCGGCATGCCCCAGGGATCGCGGCTTGGACCGGAAGCGCTGGGCAAAGACGGGCGGGAACGGCGGGGCGCAGTCATCGGGCCTCCAGGCGCGGCAGGCGAGCCAGCGACAGGCGAATCGTACAAATTCGTTTAGGTTTTGGCCGCCTCGAGCTCATCTAGCCGGCGGTAAATCGTACGCACGGCGATGCCCAGGAGCACGGCGGCGCGGCGCTTGTCGCCCCCGGTCATGCGCAAGGTCTCGGCAATTGCCAAGCGCTCGATCTCTTCTAGCGGGGTGCCGACGGCGAAGCTGATGACGCGGCTGCCACCTTCTGCCTTGACCACCCGATCGGGCAGCTCGAGCGGGCCGATCACCTCACCGCGGCACAGCACCACCGCGCGTTCGACGCAGTTTTCCAGCTCGCGGACGTTGCCCGGCCAGCTGTAGGCGCACAGCGCGGCCATCGCTTCGGCGGAGACGGTCAGGCCAGGCTTGCCGTTCTGAGCGACAAAGCGCCGCAAGAAATGCTGCACCAGCCCCGGGATATCCTCTCCGCGAGCCCGCAGGGGCGGCAGATCCACGGCGATGACGTTGAGGCGGTAAAACAGGTCGGCGCGGAACCTGCCTCCCTGCACTTCTGCTTCCAGATCGCGGTTGGTCGCCGCCACCACGCGCACGTCGACGCGCTGGGCCAGCGGCGCCCCCACGCGCTGAACCTCACCTTCTTGCAGGGCCCGCAGCAGCTTTGCCTGCAGGGCCAGCGGCAGATCGCCGATCTCATCGAGCAGCAGGGTCCCGCCGTCCGCCAGCTGAAACTTGCCCTGCGTCGTGGCGACCGCGCCGGTAAAAGCACCGCGCTCGTGGCCAAAAAGCTCAGACTCGATCAGGTTTTCCGGAATGGCCGCGCAGTTGACCGCGATAAAGGCCCCCTTGCGGCCACTGGAGCGGTGCAGGGCCCGGGCGAACACCTCTTTGCCAGTGCCTGACTCGCCTTGCAGCAGCACCGTCGTGCGGGCGCTGGCGACCTGTTCTAGCAAATCCACAGCGCGGCGGATCGCGGGGCTGGTGCCGATGATCTCTCTGCCGCGCCCTGCCCTGGCCAATTCCTCGCGCAATTCCTGGTTTTCTTGGCGAAGCGCCGATCGCTCCAAGGCCCGCGTCACCGCCCGCACCACGTCGGCACGGCGCAGCGGCTTGGTCAGGAAGTCGTAGGCACCCTCTTTCATGGAGGCGACGGCCGTCTCCACGGTGCCGTAGGCGGTCATGACGATGACGGCGGTCGCCGGGCTCGACAGCTGCACCTGTTGGAGCAGCTCGAACCCGTCGACGCCGGGCATCATCAGATCGGTCAGCAACACGCCGACGCGGCCGCGCCGCAGGATCGCCAAGGCCTGGCGGCCGTCGCTGGCGATCTCGCAGGGCACCCCCTCGCGCTGCAGAATCTTGTGCAGGCTCTGGGCGTTGGCCGCGTCATCGTCGACCACCAGCACACCGGTGCGGCTGGGACCGCCATCGCTGGAGGGGCCGGCGCTGATCACTTGGGCGTGCGCAGGTCAATGACAAAGCGCTTGGCCGCGGGCCTCTGCGGCGGCAGGGCATCGACCGCGGCGACCGGAACTACCGGAACCTCCGCCGCGACAACCGCCGATTCGCCTTCTGCCATCACTTTGGCGATTTCGTCGTTCATCAGCGAACGCACGTCCACCGGTTCATCCACCGCGGGGGCGGCGATCACCTGCACTGGCGCGAGGGGTTCCACCACAGCGGCGGGCTCGGCCTGCGCCGGTGCAACAGCCGATTCTGCCGACTCCTCAGGGGCAAGGCGCGCCTCCGCATCGCCTTTGGAGTCCTCCACTGCCTCAGAATCAGTATCCGCAGCTGCTGAAGCCGTCTCACCAGCAGGTTCACCCGCCGGGAAATTGGCCGCCGCTACCAGCTCTTGGCCGTTGGCCGGCGTCGCGTCCGCGCCATCAGCGCTTGCATCGGCCGAGCCTTCGCCGCCCTCATCGCCCTCGTCATCGCCTTCGCCTTCTGTGCCCTCTTGGCCGGCCGCCAAGGTGGGGTCGCCGCGGTCACCCGCAGCCCCACCGCGACGGCGGCGACGGCGGCGGCGGCGCACCACTTCCTTGTCCGCCGCTTCTGTGCCTTCTGCCGGGGCCCCCTCTGGGCGCGCGGCCTTGGGCTCTCCGGCCTTGGCGTCCGGCGCTTTGACTTCCGTGCCCTTGACCTCGACGACCTTGACCTCCGCGGGCTTGGCGTCTGCCGGGCGAATGTCTGCTAGACGCGCTTCGCCACTGCGGTTTTCTGCCGCGGGCTTGGCCTCGGCGATCTTGACTTCGCCCGGCCCTTTGGACTCGGCTACGCGCGGTTCCCCCTGGTTGTCGCGGCGCCGATCGCGGCGGTCGCCTCGGTCCGGACGGTCGCCTCGCTCGGGTCGGTCACCGCGCTCGGGACGATCGGCGCGCTCGCCTCGCTCACTGCGGTCTGGCCGCTCACCGCGGTCTGGCCGCTCTGGGCGGTCTGGACGGTCACCGCGCTCGGGACGGTCATTGCGCTCATAGCGAGGCCGATCCTGGGGGGCGGAAGGCAGCCGCTCGGCCGCAGGCGCGGCAACGGGGGCCGCCAAAGCGGGCGCTGGAGTCGGCTCCTCCACCTGGTCTGGGCGCCCTGCAACCGGCTGTTCACCAAAGCCAAACAGTCGCTTGATCCATGCTCCAAAGCCGCGCTGCGGCGCCGGCTCCAGATCCACGTCGACCACCGCAGGCGTCGCCACCGGCTCGACCGTCGGCACCACCGTCTCGTCCTTGCGGCCCACACCGCGGCCGACGTGGTCGCGATCCTTGCGCGGCGCCTTGGCAAAATCGCCCTCTTTGGGCGCCATTTCCAGCACTTCTTTGTAGATCGCCGCGTAGTCGACCTTGGGCCCGCGCTTGGCCAGCACCGCATCCAGCTGCAGCCGAGTCTCTTCGCGCCGCACCAGCACATTGCGCACTAGATCCAGGTCCTGGTTGACCCGCTGCATCTTGATGCGGTCGATGCGCTCGGTGCCCGTCTCGGCCGGCGGCTCTTCCAGGTACTCGATCTGCACAAGCGTCGACGGCATGTTCTCTACGCCGATCACTTCCACAGTCAAATGATATTGACGTTCAATTCCAGCGAGCTCCGTGCGACGGGCGTTGAGCAGATAGCGGGCCGTAGGCGCCGGCACCACCGCAACCACGTAGCGCACGCGGCGCTGGGCCACCGTCTCGTAAATGCGCCGCAGCACGCTCATCGCCACCGACTCAAACGAGCGCATGCGACCCGTGCCGGAACAGTGCGGGCAGGTGTCAAACGCCCCCTTGTTCACCGACGACTTGATGCGCTGCCGCGACAGCTCCAAGAGGCCAAATTCGCTGATGTGGCCCAGCTTTGTCCGCGCCTTGTCGTGCTTGAAGGCGTCCTTGAGGGCCTGCTCGACCTCGCGCACGTGCTTCTTTTCGTGCATGTCGATGAAGTCGATGACCACGAGGCCGCCCATGTCTCGCAGCATGAGCTGGCGGGCGATCTCCTGAGCCGCTTCAATGTTGGTGGCGCGGGCGGTCTCTTCGATGTCTTTCTCTTTGACCCGCCCGGAGTTGACGTCGATCGACACCAGTGCTTCGGTCTGGTCAATGACGATCGAGCCGCCGCCGGCCAAAAACACCTGGCGCGAAAACACGTCTTCGACTTTGCCCTCAATGCCGTAGCGGGCAAACATCGGCACATCGCCCGAGTAGCGGTGGGTCGCCGCCAGGCTCCGCGGCATCAGCACGTGCAGAAACTCCTGGACTTCGTGCAGGGTCTCATCGTCGTCGATGACCAGCTCTTCAATATCCTTGGCAAAATAGTCGCGCACAAAGCGCACGGCCAGGCTGCGCTCAGCGTACAGCAGCGTGGGGCCCTTGGACTCATCGTATTTCTTGGTGATGTGTTCCCACTGCCGGGTGAGGTACAGCAGATCCTTGGCCAGCTCGGTCTCGGTCGCGGTCTCACCCGCCGTGCGGACGATCAGGCCAAAACCCTCAGGCACCTTCATGGTTTCCGTGAGCTTCTTGATGCGATCGCGCGCCTCATCGCTCAGCTTGCGCGACACGCCGGCCTTGTCTTTGTCGCTCTCCGGGATCAGCACCAGGTAGCGACCGGGAAGCGAGATAAACGTCGACAGCGTCGCGCCTTTCTGGCCGATCTCGTCTCGCACCACCTGCACCAGAATCTCTTGCTTGGCGCGGATCAGGTCTTGGATGGCCGCTTTCTTGTCGTCGTTCTTGCCGCGCAGCTTAGGGTGGATCTCACCTACGGGCAGAAACCCCTGCTTGTCATTGCCAAAATCGACAAAGGCCGACTGCAGCGACGGCTCAACCCGCGCCACCATCGCCCGGTAGATATTGCCTTTGCAGGTTAGACGGCTGACAGGCTCAATCTCGAGGTGGACCAGCTGGCCATCCTCGACCACGGCCGCGCGCGACTCATCGCGGTCGACCGAAATCAACATACGTTTGCTCACCAGGGACTCCCGCGCGACTCACGCCTTCGCGCCTCGCAGATCCCCCGACCTCAGCCCCAATTCCAAAGGAATCAGGCGGTGCGGCGGATGCTGCTGGAAGGGCTGTTGGTCACGGCGAGCGGTCCTGCACAATTGCCCCCGATCCGCGCTCGCAAAGGCGCAGAACGACCGCCGCCGGCTAAGGCAGAGGCGCTGGGAAAGCAGTGCGAGGGCAAAGCGCAGGGGGAACTCTGGCAGGCGGCGAACAAGCGCAAAGGCGGCTCGCGGTACTGGGCGGAGGGGCGGGCTGGATGGCCGTTTTTCCGGTCTCCGTGGTCGGACAGATCGCGCGCGCTGGGCCTGCGACATGGCGTCGTCGGCGCGGGGCCTTCACCGTGGACCGCTCTTAGCGCCGCGAGGGCGCTCGGTCCCCCTGCTACAACACCGGCGGCCGATAGGGCGCCCAGCGGAGGCAGGGATTCGGTGGCACCAAGGCGGAGCGCAGGGGTGCGCGCTTCCGTCGCCTTGGGCGCAGGGGCCTTCCAAGCGTGGTGGATCGTCCGGGTCAGGAGAACTCCCTGGCCTGCGACCAGCGGCGGGGCAGCGTGAATGCCCGGCCAAACTGGTGTCCGTGACTGAGGCAGGGGAGGCAAAGGGTGTCCGGTCCGTCCGGCGTGCCCGTGGACCGCATCGGCCCAGCCTCATCCCCGCAGTGCTCCGTGCTGGTGCGGCGCTTAGGCCGACCTGGCGGTGGGCACCTGCACCAAAGCAGGCGGCCGGACCGCAGAGCGCGCCCGAGTGTAGCGGCAAGGTGCGCACTTGTCAAGGTCTGGGACCCGCTGTGCACCCCGGGAAACTCTGGACTTTCCGCTGGCTTATCAAGGCTCTGCGCGCTCATCCCCGGCGGCCAGCCACAGCTCGTAGAGCTCATTGCGCGACAGCCCGGTGCGCTCGCCGATGCGCTTGAGCGCGTACTTGCGGTCTTCGCCGGCCAGGCGCGCCGCCTTGACCAGGGCGACGGCGTCCGGGGCATCGGCCGGCTGGGCCAGCTCGCTGACTTCGACCAACAGCACCGCCTCGCCGCGCTCCTGCTCTGCGCTCAGCTCCGCCGCCACCTGGGCCGCCGTGCCGCGCAGGTACTGTTCGTGCAGCTTGGTCAGCTCGCGGGCAGCGCAGACCCTGGCTGAGGGGGCGACGCCGGCAACATCCGCAAGAAATTCCGGTAGATCGCGACCAGGCACGTAGAAGGCGTGGGTCATCGGCCCGTCCGGCCCCGGGAGCAGGCGCGCGGTCAATTGCCGTTGGCGTTCAGCACTTTTCTTGGCCAAGAAGCCCCAAAAAGCAAACGGCTGCGGGATCAGGCCGCTGGCCGCCAGAGCGACCGCCGCTGCAAAGGGGCCGGGCAGAGATTCAACCGCAATTCCCGCCTCTTGCACGGCATCTACCAGCCTCGCACCGGGATCGGACAAGCACGGAGTCCCCGCGTCCGAGACCAGCGCGAGGCGCGCCCCAGCCAACAGCCGCTCTACCAGCGCCGGCACGCGGTCTAACTCCGTGTGGGCATCAAAGCGCTCAAGCGGCTTCTTGATCGCCAAATGATGGAGCAATTGACCGGTATGGCGGGTGTCCTCGCAGAGGATCGCGTCGGCCTGAGCCAGAGCCGCCGCCGCCCGCGCGGGCAGATCGCCCAGGTTGCCGATGGGCGTCGCCACTACGCTCAGCAGACCGGCCTCTGCGGGGCGACGCGCGCTCACTTCTTGCGCCGAGCCTGATGGGCCAAGGCCGCGGCGACAAAGCCCACAAAAATCGGGTGCGGCTGCAGCGGCTTGGACTTGTATTCCGGGTGAAACTGGCAGGCCAGGAACCACGGGTGGGCGCCCTCGCCGCTGCGCGGAAGCTCGCACATTTCCACCAGCTTGCCGTCGGGCGAGAGGCCAGAGAGCACCAGGCCTTTCTCTTCAAGCTGACCGCGAAAAGCGTTGTTGACCTCAAAGCGGTGGCGGTGGCGCTCGTCGATCTGATCGACACCGTAGACCTGCTGGGCCAAAGTCCCCTTGCCGAGCGCGCACTTCCACGATCCCAGCCGCATCGAGCCGCCCTTTTGGGTCACGCCGCGCTGCGAATCCATCAGATCGACCACGGGGAAGGGCGAGGTCTCGTCAAACTCGGTCGAGTGAGCGCCGGCCAGGCCGACCACATGGCGCGCGTACTCGATGACGGCGATTTGCATGCCCAGGCAGATGCCAAAATAGGGAATTCCCTTGGTGCGGGCGTGTTCGACGGCGCGGATCTTGCCTTCAATGCCGCGCTTGCCAAAGCCGCCGGGCACCAGCACGCCGTCCACACCGGCGAGAATCGCTGCAGGATCGCCAATTTCGAGCTCTTCTGCATCCAGGTAGCGCAATTCGACGCGGGCCTCATTGGCCACACCGGCGTGGGAGAGCGCTTCCGTCAGCGACTTGTACGACTCGCGCAACTCCACGTATTTGCCGACAATCCCCACGACCACGTTGCGGGTGGCGTGCTGGTAGATGTGGGCAAAGCGCTTCCACGCCGACAGATCCGGCTCGCGCCAGTAGTCGCGGTACAGGTCCAGAGCGCCCAGCACCTGGTGATCGAGGCCTTCATCGTGCAGGGTCGCGGGCAGATCGTAGATGCAGGCCACATCCGGGGCCAAAATCACGCATTCGCGGGCGACGTTGCAGAACAGACTGATCTTGCCCTTGAGCGCATCGTCCAGCGGATGATCGCTGCGGCAGAGGATCAGGTCCGGCTGGATGCCGATCTCGCGCAATTCGCGGACGCTGTGCTGGGTCGGCTTGGTCTTGACCTCGCCCGCGCTGGCGATGTAGGGCACCAAGGTGACGTGGATGTTGACGGCGTTGCGCACGCCGACCTCAAGGCGAAGCTGGCGGATCGCCTCGAGAAACGGCAGGGACTCGATGTCGCCCACGGTGCCGCCCACTTCGACGATGGCTACGTCCGAGCCCTCTGAAGCGGCGCGCACGCGCTCTTTGATCTCATCGGTGATGTGCGGAATGACCTGCACGGTGCCGCCCAGGTACTCGCCGCGACGCTCTCTCTGGATCACCGCGTCGTACACTTGGCCGGTTGTAAAGTTGTTGGCCCGGCGCATGATCGCGTGGGTAAACCGCTCGTAATGGCCCAGATCCAGGTCGGTTTCTGCGCCGTCATCGGTGACGAACACTTCGCCGTGCTGATAGGGCGACATCGTGCCGGGGTCGACATTGATGTACGGATCGAGCTTGAGGTGGGTGATCACCAGGCCGCGGGCTTCTAGCAGGGCGCCGAGCACCGCCGCCGAAAGGCCCTTGCCGATCGACGACACGACACCGCCGGTGATGAACACGTACTTCTGCGTCTTGGGCTGAACAAAGGGCTTGACCCCCATGCGATCCTCGTGCGCCGCCAAGTGGAATTGCGGCACGGCGGGGCTGGTGCGAGGGCGAGAGAAAGCTTCGCCGGGAGCCCGGGGACGGCATGCTAGTCGCGCGGGCCATTGCGGTCAACGGCGGAGATTGGGGCGGGCGAGGGCCACGCGCCTTGGGATCAATGCCCGCTGCTTTCCTCGGTGATCCACGGCGCCACGGCCAACAGCGCCGCCATCGCCGCGTAGCCGATCGCATGGCCCCAGGCCGGGGTCAGGGCAAAGGTCGTGTCGGCAGGCGTAAATACCCAGCTGTGGCAAAGGCCTAGCGCAGAAGCGGCCGACAAGCCCAAGCACCACAGCGCGGCGAGGCGAAAGCGCCGGCCGATGATGGCGACGGTGGCGGCGGCCAAGCCCATGGCGGAGAAGATAAAGCCCTGCTCCAAGGCAAAGGCGCCGGTGATCCAGGTGTCGGCCTGCTCAAAAGCGGGAATCACCTTGGCGCTAAAGGGTTTGTCGGGCGTGCCCATGCCCGCTGCGCGCATGCCGTTCTTGGCCAACAGCGCGCCCCAAGCGGCGACGGCGGGCAGAATGCCGACCACCACAGCCGGGGCCTGCTCCTTGGGCACGCTCTGGAAGGCCTGGGCGGTGATCACAAGGCCGATCCACAGCACGATCGCCATGCCGGCGTCTACCGGAACGGCCCAGGCGATGTAGGCCAACGTGCCGGAAAGGCAGACGACCGTTGCAAAAACGCCGTTCAGCACCGAATAGCCGGCGCGGGCGCCCATGGCCTTCCAGCCCGGGTGGCCGATGTAGATGGTGGT
>CAXNCS010000043.1:0-20487 GCA_964201005.1 Myxococcota bacterium | reverse complement strand
CAGGACCAGGACCAGGAAACAGAGACCGGGCCAGAATTCGCCGAGGCCAGCCAGACGACCGCGGTCCATCCTCCGCGCCGCCTGCCCGCGTGGGTGCTGGGCAATGGCCGCCTCGGCGACTTCGCGTTTTGGGCCCTGCTCATCGCCTTTATTGCCTACGGACTTTGGCCCGTATGGGTGACGGATCTGCTGCCAGTGGTCGACGGGCAGTCGCACCTGCACCTGATCAAGCTGATGCACGAGTGGGACTCCAGCCCGCTGCTGCAGAAGCACTACACCAAGGTCAACGCGATCGTCCCTTACCTCAGCTATTACAAGCTGGTGCACTGGGTTCACTACCTGGGGCCGATCGAGTGGGCCAACCGCGTGGTGCTGAGCGTGTGCTTGGCGGGGCTGCCTCTGTCGGCCCTGGCGCTTTTGCGGGCCGCTGGGCATAGCCGCTGGTTGGTGCTGGGCGCGCTGCCGTGGATGCTCAACGCCGACTTCATCATGGGGTTCTTCAATTTCCTCATGTCGATCCCGCTGTTTCTGCTGGTTCTGGCCGCGCACTTGCGCCTGCTGCAGAAGCCGACCTGGAAACGCGCCGCGGTGATCGTCGTCCTGCTGGCGGTGATGGCGATTACCCACTACCTGTTGTGGGGGATTGCCCTGGCGCTGCTTCCGACCCTAGCGCTGGTGTTTGGCGTGCGCCACAGCTGGAAGCGCGCCCTGTGGTGGCCCATCCGCGACGGCCTGCTTGGCCTGCCCTCTTTGGGGCTGCTCCTGCCGTGGTTCTTCTCCTACTTCGTTTTTGCTGAAGGCGTGACCACCAGCGACCAGGTCGACGGTCCCAAAGCCGGCACGCTGACCGAGCGGCTCGCCCAGGTCTACTCCGGCGAATACCTGGGTCCGGTAGATAACCTCAAGCAAATCATCGACTACATGTTCGATCGCCTCACCCCGCCCAACGCGCCCAATCACCTGTGGGACCGGCCGGGGCAGCTCATCAGCACCCTTTGGCTGGCGGGGCTGTTGCTGTGGGTGGTGTCGGCGGCGCGCGCCCCTCGCAGTCCCGCCCCTCAGCCTCCTGGCAAGCCCAACCGCCGCTGGATCTCGATCCCCGGCAGTTCTTATGTGGGCTGGACCTTTGCCTTGGTCTTGATTGCCTATTTCCTCCTTCCCCGCCACCTGCTCAAGCCGATTTGGCTGTGGGGGGTCAACTTCCGCTTGGCCGAAGTGATTGCCGTGCTTGCGGTTTGCGCGATCCCTCTGTCGCCGTTTCAGCCGCCGCGCGAGGTGCGCCTGCGGGTGTGGGCCGGAACGGCGCTGCTGTTGCTCGCTGCGGTGGCGACGCCTGCGCTCACGGCGGGGCAATTCCTTCTGGCCCGCACCGAGTACGGCTCCGTCCGCGAAGCCATGGAGGCGATCCCGCCCGGCAAGAAGGTGCTCGTGCTGCGGCGCAAGTTTGAAGCCCGCAACATGCGCGCGCCCTTGTTCAACGGCGTGACGGAGTGGTATCCGGTACTGCGCGGCGGCTATGTGCCGTATTCTTTTGCCGACACCTCGTCAAAGCCCTTTGTGGTGAACCGGAAAACGGCTTTGCCTGCGCCCAATTGTTTTTGGCAAGACAACTTCAACTGGCAAGAGCACGGCCGCTACTACGACTACGTGGCGCTTTTTGCCGAGCCCGGGGCACCGCGGGCACCGTACGACGACCAGATCCCTACCGACCTGCCCGTCGTGTACCGCCGCGATCACTGGACTGTGTACCGCAATCCCAACCCGGTGGCCTACCCCTAGCCCTTGGGAGGCCGACCGTGTCCCTCGCCGCTGTCGAACTACCGCGCCCCAGGCCCATCGCACTCATCGGCGGTCTCGATCCCGCTGGCCTCGCCGGCCTCGCCGCGGACCTGGAGGTGTGCTTCTCCATGGGCGCCCGCGGCATGCCCGTGATCGCCGCCCGCACCGCCCAGCGCACCGGCCTGTGGAGCCGGGCCTGGCCCACCGATGCGGAGGAATTGGCAAATACCTTAGCCACGTTGGAGGCGCCCGCGGCCATCAAGCTCGGTATGCTAGGCCAACTGGCCAATGCCCAGGTCGTCGCCGCCTGGAGCCGCCAATCCTGCGCGCCGCTTGTGGTCGATCCGCTGCTCTACAGCACCTCTGGCGGCTGGATGTGGGGTCAGGAATCCCAAGGGGATGTGCGGGTGTGCCTGCGGGAGGTCCTGCTGCCCCGCGCGGCGCTGGTCACGCCCAACTGGCCGGAACTGGCTTGGCTTGTCGGTGCCGCCTTGCCGCAGAGCCTGGCGGAGGCCCAAGAGCTCGCCCAGGCCCTGCCGTGCCCCGTGATCCTCAAGGGGGGCCACGCCCCGGCACCTTGGCTGGGGCAGGACTGGCTGTGGGATGGCGACCGCTGGCTGCCCTTGGCGCAAAAACCCGTGTGGCCAACCAGCCCCCCGGGCCTGTCGAGGCGCGGTACGGGGTGCCGATTGGCCACCGGGATTGCAATTAACCTAGCTAACGGCCAGGACCTGCCGACGGCGTGCGAGAATGCCGCCCGTTGGCTGGACCGCTGGGCCTACGGCTTGTAGTTCCACTTGGTGAAGTTGGCTTCGACTTCGGCCGGGGTCGGGCCGTGGCCCTTGTTGACCTTGGCGACCACAAAGTCGTCGATGCTGTCGACGATCGCCCGGTTCTTCTCGATGTCCTTGGCGAACACCGCCGGCACCTGGTCTTCTTCAAAGATGGCCTTCCACGGGCACGCGGGCTCGCAGTTGGTGCAGTCGATGCATTCGTCGGGGTTGATGTAGAGCTGGTTGTCGTAGCCGTCGCCCTTGGCCTCGTAAATGCACTCGACCGGACAGACGTCGGCACAGGCGGTGTCTTTGCAGTCGATGCAAAGGCTTGTGATGATGTAGGGCATTTCGAGTCCTCCAAAAGCAGTTCAGGGTGGGGCCCAATGAGTCAGGGGCCGGTCAGGTCGTGCGTTTGTTAGGCCGGCCCGCGGTCAGCCGGCGCACTGGCGGATGATGGCGCCACGGCGTCGCGTTGTCGAGTCCTGCAGGCTTCGCCGCGGCCGTTGTGCCACGGCTTTGTCAGAAGGGCCTCGCGCCATCCCCACAGCGACCCCTTCCAACACGGGGTGCCGCGCCGCTGATCTATGCGACCTCAAAGGGGAAGGCCAGGGCATCGCCGATCTCCTGGGTCCCGGTCAGGGCCATCAGCAAGCGGTCCACGCCCAGGGCCACCCCAGCGGCCGGCGGCAATTCGCCCAGGGCCCGCAAGAACCGCTCGTCGATCGGATACTCGGGCCGACCGAGCTTGCGCCGCGCCGCCAGGTCGACCTCAAAGCGCCGGCGTTGCTCCACCGGGTCGGTCAATTCTGTAAAACCATTGGCTAGTTCTACGCCGTTCAGGTACACCTCAAAGCGCTGCGCCAGGTGCGGGTGGCGATCAAAGGGCCGGGCCAGCGACGCAAGACTCATCGGC
The DNA here is from genome assembly GCA_964201005.1 of Myxococcota bacterium. Classification (GTDB taxonomy): domain Bacteria; phylum Myxococcota_A; class UBA9042; order UBA9042; family UBA9042; genus SXRM01. The sequence goes on along the minus strand of CAXNCS010000043.1, from coordinate 17,019 downwards.
CAGCGATCCAACACCACCGCCGGCAAGCGCGCCAGGGCCGGTTCGACGCGCTCGACCAGCGCCTGCAGCAGCACTTCCGCCGCGCCGTCGCCAGGCCGCACGTCGAGCCCCGCCGCAAGGGCCTGATCGCGCAACCGCGCTGCGTTGTCCATGCGCCCCGGGTCAAAACCGCCCCAGCGGGCAATGGCCTCGCGCACCGACACGCGCTGCCACGGCCCCAAGGCATCCAGCGGAGTCAGCGGCGTCGGCAACTGCCACAGCGGCGCAAGCTTGGGCTGTCGCAAGGCCTTTTGGCAGTGGCGCAGCAGCGCCCGGCTGTCCGCCACCAGGTCCAGGTAGCTCGAGCCGGCGCGGTACCACTCGAGCATCATGAACTCAGGGTTGTGGTTCTGGCCGCGCTCGCCCGAGCGAAAAGCGTGTTGCATCGAGTAGATGCGCGGCAATTCCGCCGACAGCAGGCGCTTGCAGTGGTACTCCGGACTCGTGACCAGCCAGCGGCGCAGCAACGGCGCAGAAGCGTCCATGCCGGCGCGCAAATCGACCGCCACCGCGTCCAAATGCAGTTCCAGGCCGGGCGAAGTCGCGATGGCAGGAGGGTCGACCTCCACAAAGCCGCGGCGGTCAAAAAACTGGCGGATCGCCCGGAGCAGCACCGCCCTGGCCTGAATCAGCCACCAGCGCCGCCCGCCATCCGCGAGCCAGCGCTGCCGATCGCTCTGGGCCGGCGGGCTCTGTAGATCATTGGTCTGCATAAGGGTTTACCTGGGCTTGCGCCGCTGCTACTCGATCGAAAGCGTATAGCTGCGGTCCAGCATTTGCCGGTCGACCGCGGCGCGCACCAGCTCCCACACGGCCGGAGTCTTGGCCCGGAAGACGCCGTCCGCACCGGCCTCGCCGCGGAAGATCCGCAAGCTCGTGGTCTCACTGTCGGTTCCGCCGGGTACCGTGTCACCGGGACGCGCCACCACCCGCAGGGTATTGTCGCCAGCGCTCATGTCCTGGGTCATTTCCACGGTAAAGCGCGCGGAATCGAGACCGACCTTGCGAAACAGCTTGCCGTTGATCCACACGTCAAACGCGAAATTAACCTTTGGATTGGGCTCATACACCAGCACGTAGCGCTGCTTGGGGCGGGTGGTAGAGGGCTTGTTGGCCGCCTGGTCAGACTGCCCCACGACCTTTTGCTGACCGTCGCTGCCGTACTCAATGCGGTAGCCGGGCGACATGATCTGCACATCGCCGTTGGCGTCAAAGCGCACGGTGCAGCCGCTGAGCTCGGCATTGCGCAGACCGCTCAGCTTGACGCCGTTCAGATAGACTTCGACCGCCAGCGCTGGGGCGGCCATCAACAACGCCAGCGCGGCCACCGCAACACGCATCGGCCAGCTGGCAAAGCGAGAGTGGCCAAAAAGGTACATCATGTCGAGCCTCCACTGAAAGGATGTGAAAGAACGGCAGTTTCAGGCCCGCGAGAGTCGAAAAGCCCAATGTTATCCATGGTTGTTCTTTCGCATCCAGAATAGGTTCACCGGCCCTGCCTCGGCGCCGCCGGAGCCATTCGCTGCAGCGGTCGTCGGTCGCGTCCCCACGACGCTTTGGACCCTGGGCCGATTCAGCGTGGCGCTTCGGTCGGGCGCAGGCCGGCAAAAGCATGACATGCTGCGGCGACCAGGCAAGAAAAGCCCAGGTCCAAATTACGGAGGCGGCTGTAGCCCTTCAGGCAGCGGCGGGCACTCGTCCTTCCAGGCTGTACACACCAAGCCGGTCGACTGATACGCAGTAAAGGCTTTGATATAGCACTTGATCTCCCCGCCCAAGCGCTCGGCGTCGACCTGGCCGCCGGGGGTCAGGTGCTTAAAGCAGGCCCAGCCGCAACACGCTTCGCTGCGGGTCTTGGGCCAGAGCTGGCACGCCTTGAGGAATCCTTTGCAGAGTGCGATACAATTGTTCTTGGCTTCTGCATAGATCGGATCGGTTGCCTGGGACTGCCAGTCGCAGGTCGCGGGGTCCACCTTGAGCTGTCCGTGGGCACTGGGGGCCTGGCACACTTTGGTCGGCAGGTCTTTGACAAAGGTCTGGCCCTTGTAAGAGGGCTGGGCGCAGATCTCCCACTGGCTATCCAAAGCTTTGCATTGGGCGGTGTTGGCGCAGATCGGCAGGCACATGGGCGTTGCAGGGCCGGCAAAGCCGCTGGGCATTTGGACGCAGAATCCCTGCTGGTCTGGGGCAGCCGATCCGCCCAACTGCTTGGAAGTGCAATAGTTCTTTACCTGACTGCTGTCGCAAGGACCCAAGCACCACGGCTCCGGGGCGTACTCGCTGTCGACGCACTGAAGAGGCGCCTCGCAGCCGACACTGGGCGCGCAGCGCTGGCCAAAACCCGGCTTGGCGACGGCCGCCTGAGCGGAGGACGCTGGGGATTCGCTCGCACAAGCGCCTGCTATCAAAGCAATTGACAGCAGATAGGCAAGTCTATTGACGGGCAGTGGCGCCGCTTGCCGCACCTCAGCCCCAGCTCAGCCGGCGGAAGGTGCCGTCCCACGCGCCCGCCACGGCCTCGCTGCCGTCCTCAGAGAAGCGCGCGAGCTTGACCCCGGTGCGGAAGTCGTGGCGCTCGCCCTTGACCAGACCGGAGCTGATGTGGACTACCTTGGCCACGCGGTCGTCGCCAGCGCTGCAGAGCAGATTGCCCGACTTGTCGATCGCGAGGCCCGCCACCACATCGCTGTGCAGGGCAAATTCGGCGGCTTTTTCGCCAGTCCGGCCAAACCACACGTGGACCTTGCCGTCCCACCCGCCCGAAGCGACCATCTGGCCACTGCTATTGACCGCGACCGACGCGACCGCGCCTTCGTGGACCCGCGCCGTCAGTCTGGCGCCGCCGCCCACCGGATCCCAAGTGCGCACCATGCCGTCTTCACTGGCGGTGACGACTAGGCGCTTGGAGCCGGCGCAGGCCACCGCTGTCACCGCTTCGCGATGGCCGCGCAGCACCCGCCGCAGGCCCAAATCGGGCAATTCGTAAAGCGCCACGCTGCCATCGGCCATGCCGACCACCAGCAGCTTGCCGTCGCTCGCCACCGCCAGGCACGTCGGCGCAGCGTCGCATTCCAATTCGCCCACCATGCGCCCGCCGCCCACGTCCCACAGGCGCAGCTGGCCGTCGATGCTCGCGGATACCACCAGGCGACCGTCCGGCGTGCCCGCGACATCCTGAATCAACGCGTCGTGGCCGCCAAAATCGACACCGTCGACCAGATCGAGCACAGAAACAGGCTGTTGCCCCAGCGGGCCGAGCTCGACCAGCTGCAGCCGATGGCCTGGATCGGCGTAGATCGCGTGCTTGAGGTCGGGCGACAGCCACATGGCCTCGACCTGGCGCCGCGACGGCTGGGTTGCTCGCGGCATCGCCTGAGTCATCTGCTGCAGGGCGCCCAGCAAGCCCGCCGAGGCGCTGCCCTGCAGACTTGCCAGACCCTGCAAGCCGGGCATCCCCTGCAAACCGGCAAAGCTGGGCACCTCTGGGGCAAAGCCGCTTCCGGCCAGCAGGCTGTGCAGATCGGGGTCGACCTGCGGCGGCGGCCGAAGCGGCACCGGTGTCGGCGGCATCGACGGCAGTCGCACCTCGCGGCGATTGTCCATTCGCGGCGCTTCCGACATCATGGCGCCGCGCTCTTGTACGGGTTCCTCTTCTGCTTCAGGTAATTCTGAGCCAATCTCAAAGTAGTCGGGCTCATCGGGCGGGCTCGGCGCCGGCCACACATGGGCCTGAACCACCGTATGGCCCTGCAGCGCTTTGTCGTCGTACGGTTGCTGGGCGGCGATGAGCACCCGCGGCGTCGGCTCTGGCTCGGGAACAACCGGGCGAGGCGCCGGGGTCAGGGCGGCGGCTTGGCGATCCGCTGCGGACTGCGGCGACACCGACGGCGATCCCATGGGCGTGGGCGCAGGCTCCGGCACAAGGGCTGTCACCTGCAGTGGAATTCGGTACATCCCCGTTGCCGAAGGCGTGCCCATCGCCGCTTCCAGGGCACTGCGCATCTCGCTCGCCGACTGCCAGCGCTCGTCCGGCTTTTTGGCCAAGGCCTTCTCTACAACCTGAGCCAGGGCGGGCCTGACCATCCCCGGCGCGCGGCGGGCCAGCGGCTCGGGCTCCTCGATCACGTGCTTCATCACCACGGTCAAGGGGTTCTCGCTATCAAACGGCAGCGACCCGGCCAGCGCCTCGTACAGCACCACCCCCAGCGAGTAGAGATCGCTGCGGCCGTCGACATCCTGGCCCATCGCCTGCTCGGGGCTCATATGCGTAGGCGTTCCCAAGGCTTTTCCGGCCTGGGTCATGGTCGCGTCGTGGGTCTTGACGATGCCAAAATCCAGCACTTTGACGATCGCTTCGCCGCCCGCCATCTGGTGCAAGAAGATATTGGCCGGCTTCATGTCGCGGTGCACAAGGCCCAGGGCGTGGGCTTCTCCCAAGCTGCGCAGCACCGCCACGGCTACGTCGACCGCCTGCACCTCGGTCAGCGCCTGCCGGGCATCGCGGAGCCGGCCCAGCATGTTCTGCAGCGTCTCGCCGGTCAGGCGCTCCATCGCCAGGAAAAGATCACCCGCGTCGGTTTGGCCAAAATCAAAGACCCGCACGGTGTTGGGATGGGTCAGCCGCGAAGTCGTCGCCGCTTCTTGAAAAAACCGCCGCGCCAGCTCCTGACCTTCGCTGCCCGAAACCTGGGTGAGGATCTTGACCGCCACCGGGTGGCCCGTGGTCACGTGGATGGCGTCCAGGACCACGCCAAAGCCGCCGCGCCCCAGTTCGCCCAGGATGCGGTAGCGCCCGCCAATCACATCGCCAACTTGCACGCCCTGACGCGAAGCGCTCATCTGGCGCACCGTCGGCGTGCCGTCTGTCGGGCAATAGGCCGCAGAGGTGGTGTTGCCGCAGCGGGGGCAGTAGCGCATGGGCCTCAGTTTGGTCAGTGTCCCGACCAGCCGACAGCATCCAATGGACGCGCCGAGACGTCAACGGCGGCCGCGTGTCGGCTGTAGATAGGCGTTCGACAACCTCGGCGGAAGGCTAGGGAATCGACCAATTGCAGTTGCCGCCGCTGCACTTGTCGGTCGAACCGCTCCAATTGTCGCTGCAGTCCGCTGCGGTGCTGCAGATCTTGGCCGCGCAGCCGCGAACGATGCTCAGATCGTCGATGTAGACGCCCTCCATGGTGTTGGCCACAGAGTCCTGGGTATCGAAGTTGAACTGCACGGTGATAGCCTGGCCGCCAAAGGCAGACAAGTCGACCGAGAACTGCGTCCACGCCTTCATGCTCAAGGCACCGCCGCCGACGGTCTCCTTTTGCCACACGGCCACGGGCGCCTTGCCGTTGGCCACGACCTCGAGATCCAAGGTGTCGTAGCTCCCCGCCTCGGTGTCGATGTAGAGCCAGAAGCTCAGGACCAGCGATTCGCCGGCCGCCACGCTGATCGGCGCGACCAAGCCGACCGTGCCGCTGTTGGAACTGCCGTCGTCGTAGTTGCCCGTCGCTGGATTGCCGTAATACAGCGCTCCCGTTCCACTTTTGCTCTTCTTGCCGCTGACAACCTGCCACTGCACGCTTTTGGACGTCGCGCTGGTCATCCAGGTCTTGGCCAAGCCGGTTTCGAAATCGGCCAGAAATACCTGTGGTTCGCAGCACTCGGGCTTCTTGACCGCGGTCCACACGCACTGGCCGGCGACGCACTTGTCTTCTGTGCACACGGGGTCGCTGTCGGCACAGTCGGCGTCGCTGCTGCAGCAGGTGTTCTTGTGGAGGCACGCGTTTTTGCTACAGGAATCGATGGTGCAGGCCGAGCCGTCGTCGCAGTCTTTGGCGCTGTCGCAGCACGCGGCGTCGACGACGGTGTGGGCGCAGGCCAAACCCACCTCGGGGCAGCTGTCCAGGGAGCAGACCTTGCCGTCGTCGCAATCGCCGGCCTTGTTGCAGCACTGGCTTCCAGGCAACTTGGTGTAAAGGCAAAGGTTGTTTGAGCAGGCGTCGGTTGTGCACAGGTCCTTGTCGTCGCACTCGCTCGTTTGGAGGCAGCAGCCGGCTTTCTTGGTGTGGCCGCAGCCAAAACCGCTGCAGTAGTCGTTAGTGCAGGCATTATCATCGCCGCAGAGCGCACTTGGCTCACCTGGGATACAATAATCCTTGCTGGTCGAATACACGCATCGGCCCGCGCTGCAGCTATCTGCGGTCGCGCCCAAGCTGTCATTGCACTGGCTCGCCTGGCTGCAGCTGCGCGGTTTGCAGGTGCTTGAGATCTGCCAGTCGTCCACGGTCCAGCCGGCGCTGCTGCCTTTGCCGCCCAAAATCTCTAGGCTCAGCTTGAGCTTGCGCGTGGCGGCGCGGCTGCCAAACCCGCTGAGGTCGACCACCGCCGTGACCCAATTGCTGCCGCTGTTGCCGCCTTGCCAGATCCACCAACTGCCCACGCTGGTGGTGGCGCGCAATCGCACGACATCGCCGCTGCCCAACGTGCCCTTGTAGGCAAACGTCAGCTTGCTTTCGACTCCCACGGGCAATTCGACCGCGGCGAATCGCGCTTGGGCGACGGCATTGCCACCCGGGACAGAGCCGCTGGCCTTGGCAGAAAACCTGAGGCCTGAACCGGATTTGCCAAAGCCCTGGGCGATCTCCCATAGGCCAAAGGCGGAGGGCACGAGCACGGGCAAGTCGCCGTCACCGCTCTCAAAACCGCTCTGGAGCAGGGTGGGGACGCAGCAGCCGGCCGACGCCTTGCCCAAATCGCCGGTCAGCGCGGCCAATTCGCAAGCGCCGTTGCTGCAAGTCGCTTCAGCGCATAGTTCGACGCCGCTGACCGCCCCCGCGCAATCCGCAGCGCTGCTGCAACAGGTGGTCTCGTGGCCGCAGGTGTTGTTCTGGCAGATGTCGACGGTGCAGGCCTTGCCGTCGTCGCAGTCCAGCACGCCCGCGCAACAACCCGCGGCTGAGCTGGGGCTATAGCTGCACGCCCCCGTGATCGCCGTGCAGGTGTCTACGGTGCAGGCGTTGCCGTTGTCGCAGTCGCCGTTGCCCTTGCAGCAGCCAAACACCGCCTCGCTCGCGCACAGGCCCGCATTGCACTTATGCACGGTGCAGGCGTTGCCGTCTTCGCAATCGGCGGCGATTTCGCAACACAGCGCGCCGTCCGCCACCAGGTGCTGGCAGCCCTTGAGCGGGTCGCAGCTGTCGGCGGTGCAGGTCTTGCCGTCGTCGCAGTTCAAGGCGTCGTGCTGGCAGCCGGCGCTGGGGGTGCAGCCGTCGGCGGTGCAGGCGTCGCCATCCTGGCAGTCAATCGCGCTATAGGTGCAGCCCTCGACTGGCAAGCACGCGCCCACCGTGCACGCATTGCCGTCATCGCAAGGATCGTTCTTGTGCTGGCACTCGCCGGTCTTGACGTCGCAACTATCGATACTGCATGGATCTTCGTCGGCACACGCCTTGACCTCGCTGGTGCAGCCGCTCAGCGGGTCGCAGCCATCTACGGTGCAGGGGTTGCCGTCATCGCACAGCGGCGGCAGTTGCGCGCACTGGGCGGCGTACGGCCCCAAGGTATCGGTCTTGGTGGTGATGCTGCCGTTGTCGGGCAGGATCGGCGCGTCCGCAGCGGTGTCTTGGGCTGCTAGCGCGTCCGCTGCCCCGGCGCTGTCCGCGGTTTTTTGGCCGTCGTCGCTGGCATTTGGCTCGTCGCCGCAGCCAGACGCCACCACAAGCGCACCGCTCAAGGCCAGCAGCCACATCCTTGGACCGCGGCTTTGCCCGGCACGTCCACGCTTTTTCTGTTCCAAATCCGGCCTCCGTCCAAGGAGGATAGCGGGGGCCCCGGCCTAACTGCAAGCGCGCCGGCGGATCGCCCACCAACTGGCCAGCAACAGCAGTCCCAGAGCCAGCGGATGGCCGGATGGACGGCGGGCGCTGCAGTCGATGATCCCCGGGTTGTCGGCCTCTTCGCAGGACTTTTCGTCGGTTTGGCCGTCGCAGTCGTCGTCGAGCTCGTTTGCGCAGATCTCCGCCGACGCCGCCGCGAGCGGTTGGACGCTGCAGGTCGCCGCGAGTTTGTCGCTGCTGCAGATGCGCTTGCCCACGACCCTGCAAACGCCTTTGCCCGCCTGACACTGGGCACCGATGTCAAAGGTCTCGTCGGTTTGGCCGTCGCAGTTGTTGTCTAGGCCGTCGCCGCAGAGCTCTGAAGGGCTGGCTGGGCGCAAGACCGCACTGCACACCAATTCGCCCGCCGCACCGCACTGCCACTGGCCAGTACCTGTGCAAATGCCCGCGCCTTTGGAGCACTGGCTGCCGATGCCCATCTCCTCGTCGGTTTGGCCGTCGCAGTCGTTGTCCAAGCCGTCGCAGCGCGTCTCTGTCGCTTCCCAACTCAGGGGAAATGCGCAGGTTGGCTTGCCGCCCTTGCAGATCGACGTGCTCTCGCCGCACACGCCCGTGGCCGTGCAGTCATTGGCCAAGGCCACGAGGTCGTCCGTGGCGCCGTTGCAGTCGTCGTCCACGCCGTTGCACGCTTCGGCAGGCACGGCACCGCAGCCCCCGCAGGCGTTGCTCAAGCCTTCGTCGGTAAAACCGTCGCAATCGTTGTCAAATCCGTCGCAAAGTGTCTCGCTGACCGCTTCATACCCGTAGGGGTAGGTGCAGGAAAACCCGCCGACGCCGTCGCATTTGGCCACTGGCTTGCCATCGCCCAGCGGTCCGGCGCAAACGCCCTTGTTCAAGCAAGTGCCGGGAGGCGCCTGCAGGTTTTCATCGGTCTGGCCGTTGCAGTCGTCGTCCTTGCCGTTGCAAGCCTCTGTAGCCCCGGGGAACACGCCCTTGTTCAAGTCGTCGCAATCCGCTTGGCCGCCGGTGAGGGCCACAGACGGGTAGCCGTCGCTGTCGAGGTCACAGGGGGCGTTGACCTTGCCAGGACTGCCCAGGCCCAGCAGATCGCCAGAGGCGGGGCACCAATTCGTCAAGGTGTCGTTCTTGCAGATGTCGGTCTGCGCCGGGTCCAGGCCCCAGACTCCGCCGCCCTTCGCGCACACGTCGTAGCTGAACTGGTCTATTGGGCCCGCCGGTCCCTCAAGGATCAGCTTGGCTGCGCAAGGAAGCACAAACGATTCACCTAGATCCAAGACCTTGAGCTTGAGAAGCGCCGTCGCCGGGCCCGCGGGCACCCAGCCGATCGCCACTGTTTCGCCGGCTAGCAGCTGGGGCAACAGATCGCCCATCGCGTAGGTACTGGCCTGGGCGTTCTTGGTCGCCGCGGTCTCATGGACCTCCAACTGCACTTTGGCGAGGGAGATCGTCAGCTTGCCTGGGTTGTGCAACTCGATCCATCGCGGCGCCAGAGCATCGCCCAGAGAAATCTCGGTGATCACTAAGCTATTGAGTGGCGCAGGGCAGCCGCCAATCGGCGACGGCGCAACCGCCCAAGCGTCTACGGCTGTCATCAAGGTGAGGGCCGCGGCCAACACTCCCACGCGCGCCATCACCGCCCGGGCGGCTTGGGCGATGGCTGCGGAGCCAACCGCTGGCCTCTCGCGCGACGGCGCCAGGGCAGGGTGGGGAGGCAGGAGGCAGTCAGGCTGGCGGGGGCACCGGTCCATGCCCGTAAGGATACGGTTGCCCGCCGAACAATCCAGATTTTCGCCGCCGTTCAGATTGGCGGCCCGCGTCAACGCCAGCAATTTCTGCAAGGCGGCGGTCAAGCGCTGGGTCGGCAGCAGTTGCGCGCGCCCATGGGCTTTGTCGCATCGACCCGGCCGAATTTCGCCGCGGCGGTTTGGCCCTGGTTTCCGATCAGGCGGTTACGCCAAACCCAATTGCAGGCGCAGCCCCGCGGCGGTTTTCTGAAGGCCCTCGGCCAGTTCAATGCGCGGTTGCCAGCCCAGATCTGCCATCGCGCGGCTAATGTCGGGCTTGCGCCGCGTCGGGTCGTCCTGAGGCAGCGGATGGTAGGTCACCTGTTGGGGGCCCAGCAGCTTGCCGATCTCGTCGATCAGCTCCAGCATGGTGAACTCGTTTGGATTGCCCAGGTTGTAGGGCTGGCCATCGCCGCGAGCCAGCACCGCTTGGATGCCCGCCACCAGATCGTCGACATAGCAGAACGAGCGGGTCTGCAGCCCCGTGCCAAAGATGCTCAGCGGCTTGCCCTGCAGCGCTTGGGTCAAGAAGTTGCTCACCACCCGGCCGTCGTTGTACTTCATTCGCGGGCCGTAAGTATTGAAAATACGAATAATTCTGGTGTCGACCCCAAAGGTGCGGCGGTAGGCCATCGTCGCCGCCTCGGCGTAGCGCTTGGCCTCGTCATAGACAGACCGCGGTCCGATCGAGGAAACATTGCCCAAATAGCTCTCTTTTTGCGGATGCTCGGTCGGATCGCCGTAGATCTCTGAAGTCGACGCCAGTAAGAACCGCGCGTTCTTGCTCCGCGCCAGATCCAAGGCGTGCAGGGTGCCGTGGGCGCCGACCTTGAGCGTCTCAATTGGCAGCGCCAGGTAGTCAAACGGCGAGGCCGGCGACGCGAAGTGCAGCACCGCGTACACCGGCCCGTCGATGTCAAACGGCTCGCTTACGTCGCGCTGCAGGAGGGAAAAATCGGGATTGCTCAGGAGCGGAGCGACATTCTGTAGCCTTCCGGTGCACAAGTTGTCGACCGCGGTGACCGCAAAGCCGTCGGCCAGGAACTTCTCACACAGCGACGACCCGACGAATCCCGCCCCGCCGGTGATGACTACTCGCTCTTTGTTCATGGAAGACCTCGCCGTGCGCATCGCCGGGGCCGCCACGCGCCCCATGCCGACCGCGCCGACCTCAATTGGACGGACGCGGGCCAGGATCGTAGCGCTCGCGGCGTGAATGTCCAGCGCGGTCCATGTCCAGGGCTCCGCCCAACGTCGGTCGCCCGCCGGGCCTAAAGCTGGCCTACGCCCTTGCACCGGGGGGCCGCAAGCGCTTTGGATCGCGCGAGAACCGACTCTGCCACCGCAACCGCATCCGCGCGCCGAATGCGCGGCCAAAGTTGACAGATATCCACAAGCGGCTATGGTCCAATCTGCGCGCCGTGTCCCTGGCGCGTCGGGCCTCGCGCATGTCTGCTGTTTCTCCTGTCCTTTCATTGCCTCAGCGCCTTCGCCAGCTGCTCGCTGCCTCTACCGCCTTGGCGGCCGATCAGGGCCTGTTGCCCAGAGCCGCAGCTGCGTCCGAGGTCGCCCTGGATCGCCCCAAGCAGGCGTCGCACGGCGATTTGGCGACGAACCTGTGCTTTTCTTTGGCTAAGACCGCCGGCAAGAACCCCAGGGCCTTGGCCGAAGCGATGCTGCCGCTGATCCGCCAGAGCGACAGCGACGGGCTCATCGCGACCATGGAAGTTGCCGGGCCTGGATTTGTCAATTTGCATTTGTCACCAGAGGGTTGGCGTACTGCGGTGCGCGACGTTTTGCTGGCCGGTGGGCAGTACGGTCGCAGCGACAGCGGTGGCGGAGAGAAGGTGCTGCTCGAATTTGTCAGCGCCAATCCCACGGGGCCGATGCACGTGGGCCACGGCCGCGGCGCGGTGCTGGGCGATGCGCTCGCCAGAATCCTGCGCGCAGCCGGCTACACGGTGTCCACAGAGTACTACATCAACAATGTCGGCAACCAAGTGGCCAAGCTGGGCGAGTCGACTTGGCACTGGCTGCGCGACGATGCCAAGCGTGCAGCCGCGCTGGCGGTGTGGAGCCGAGGCGAGCCAGTGGCGTTTCCAGACGGATTTCCCCAGGGATTTCCAGAAGATGGCTACCGCGGCGCCTACATCGCCCAGATCGCCGACGAGCTTCGCCAGCAGCCTGAGCTAGCCGACGCCTGCAACAGCCAAGCGGATTGGTTCAATGACGCTGCCTGGGGCCAGGCCGAAGCAAAAAACCCCAGCGGCCGGGCGGATAACCGCGGCATCACCGTGGCGGCATGGCGCGCCAACCTCGGGCGCATTGAGCAGGACTTGGCGGTCCTGGATATTCGCTTTGACCGCTGGTTCAGCGAGCGGGCTTTGCACGGCCTGGACCCCCTGGGCGATCAGCTGGAACTGCGCAACGCCGTGGCCGACTGCGCCAAGCGCCTCTTGGCCCGCGACTGGGCCTATGAAGAGGAGGGCACGGGCCAGGATGATGACGGCAACCAGCTGCAGGGAAAGGCAGTGTTCTTTCGCGGTACCCGTGAAGACGTGCCCAAGCCGTTCCGCGACTCCAAAGATCGGGTGATCCTGCGCGGCGACGGCCGGCCGACCTATTTTGCCGCCGACATCGCCTACCACGATGACAAGCTGGGCCGCGGGTTTGATCACCTGATCAACGTGTTGGGCGCCGATCACCATGGCTACGTGTCGCGGCTCAAGGGCGTCATCCACGCGCTGGGCGACTTGCGCCGGAGCGAAGGCGATCCCAAGGCCGACCGCTGGAGCGGCGAGCGCTTGGAGGTCATCCTCATTCAGATGGTGGCGCTTCTGCGCGACGGCAAGCCCGTGCCCATGGGCAAGCGCTCGGGCGAATTCGTCACGCTGCGCGATGTGGTCGACGAGGTCACGACCGCCGGCAATCCCAGCAGCGGCCGAGACGCCGTGCGCTTTGTGTTCCTGACCCGCAAGGCCGACGCCCAACTCGATTTTGACCTCGAGGTGGTGCGGCGCTCATCAATGGATAACCCAGTCTATTATGTGCAGTACGGCCACGCCCGCCTAGCCTCGATCCTGGCGCGCGCCGCCACAGAAGGGAAACCGCTGCGCGATGGCGGCGATCTCAGCGGCCTAGAGCTCGACGATGAGCGGGAATTGGCGCTGGTTTTGGCCGAGTATCCAGAAGTTGTCGCCCGCGCCGCCAAGAGCCGCGAGCCGCATCAGCTGGCGTACTATTTGATGGATGTCTGCCGGGCGTTTCACGGCTACTACTCGCGCCACAAGCACGACGCGCGGGTCATCAGCGACGATGACCGGACTACGCAAGGGCGTTTGGCGCTAGTGGCGGCGCTCAAGCAGGTGATCGCCGCTGGTCTTGGCCTGCTGGGTGTCAGCGCCCCGGAGCGCATGGCTGAGCTGCCGGAAGAAGAGGGCTGAGGCCCGCTGCGGCGGCCGCGAGGCAAACCGGAGCGTCGCGCGACCTTGGCCTTTGGCTCTGCGCGGCTAGGCGGCCCGCCAAGCCCAGCGATCGGCACGCGCAACGGCGCCCAAGAGGCAGATCGGTGGATCTGTCCGCGGCGGTTCAGTATTTGCAGGCAGCACATCGGCCAGGTGGGAGGTCGGGATGTTTCCAGAGGATCCGCGGGCGCCGCCCGGTCAGCCGCCGCTGGAAGGCAGTGGCATGTCCAAGCTGCGCGACTTTGAGAAGGTGCGCGAGCGGATCATCCTGCGGGTGGAGCCCAAGCACATCGCCCAATGGCTGATTGCCGCGCTGCTTTTGGCGGCGGTCGCCTTTGTCGGCGGGTACGTCGCCGGGGCCCGCGGCTACAGGCCGGCGTGGTTGGATCAGAGCTTTGCCCAGGGGTTGGCTGCGGCAGATTCGCCGGACGTGGCCCCTGCTGCCGCCGCGGCGGCCTCGCCGTTGCCCACCGCTGTCGCCGCGCAGCCCAGCCCCGCTGTGGCAGAGCCGGGCCTTGAGGTCGCCTCTGCCGATCCGCAAGAGCAGGTCATTGCCCCAGGCGACACCGCACCGACGCCGACCGTGGCTGGAGCCGCAGGTCCCGAGCCCGAGGTCGCCGCCCGCCCAGCGACTGCGCCAGGTGACGCGCGGTTTCTGCCCGCCGCCCCGGCAGAAACTCCACCGCCGGCCGCCGATACTGCCGCTCCGCCGACCCAAGTCAGCGCCGAAGCGGCAAAGCCAGTTCCGGCTCAGTCGGCTGGGGTCCGCGCCAAAGCGACCAAGGCCGCGGCAAAGGCCGCAGAATCCCAAGCTGTAGCTCAGGCTTCCAAGGCCAAACCTGACTCCGCTGACGGTGCAGAGGCCGGCGAGCCCGGGGCAGCTGACCAAGCGCCGCCGACGGACGCCGCCAAATTGCCGCGGGCAGGGCGCCCAGCTGCCGGGAAATATGTCCTGCAAATCAAAGCATTTCGCAATCAATCAGAGGCCGACGCCTTTGCCGAAGAGCTGCGCGGAAAAGGCTACACGGTCGCGGTCTCTTCGGTTGAAGTGCTGGACAAGGGTCAGTTTTTTCGGGTTCGCATGGGGCCCTTTGGCACCCTTGAGGCGGCTCGAGCGGCGCAGAAGAAGCTAGAGCAGGCAGAAGGCCACGCGACGATCATCTTGGCAACGCCGTGACACAGCCTATCTGCATGATCCGCTGAAGATCCCTAGGCAGATTGCCGTCCTCGCCGAGGTCCCGCCGTTTGTATCGGGCCGGTCAATGTGCTATGGGGACGGCTCCGCCTTTTGGGCGGCTTTGAGGACCCCATGGCCAAACCCGCCGCCCCCGCCGTGCCCCTGCATCCCACGGTCCGCCCCGCCGGCCTGACTCCAGACGACTGCACGGTGCAGCTGGATCTGGCCAAGCTCGTGTTTGACAGCACGGCCGACCTTGAGCCGCTGGCCTCCGTCATCGAGCAGGAGCGGGCGATGCGCAGCATGGAGCTGGGGCTGTCCGTCACCCGGCCCAACTACCATGTTTACGTCGCCGGCCCGTCGGGTACGGGCAAGCGCAGCCTGCTCCGCACCATGCTCGACAAGCTGGCCCCCTCGCGCAAGACCCCCAATGACTGGGTGTACCTGCACAATTTTGCCGATGACGACGCGCCCCGGGCCATCGCGCTCAAGCCCGGTGAGGGCCGCGAGCTGAAGAAGGCCTTTGATAAGCTTCTGGAAGCCCTCAAGAAGGACATTCCGGCGGCCTTTCACAGCCCGGAACACCAGCTGCGCCTGCAGCACACCGTCAGCCAGTCGCAAATGGCCCAGACGGACGCTTTTGTCGCCCTTTCGCGCAAGGCGGAGCAGGTCGGCTTTGTGGTGCGCGCCTCCAAAGACGGCGAGCTAGAGACGCTGCCCGTGGCCAACGGCAAGCCGCTCAAAGACAAAGAGGTCCTCGCCCTGCCAGAAGAGGGGCGCAAAGCGATTGACAAGCGCCGCGAGCAACTGGAGCCGCTGTTTACCGAGTTTGTTCAGACAAATCGCCAGATTGAGCAGGAGACCCAGGGCAAGATCGAGGAACTGCAGCGCGAAATGGCCGCCGCCGTGACCAAGGCGGGATTTGCCCCTCTGCGCGAGCGCTTCAAGTCCGGCGGCAAGAAACTCTCTGCGTACCTGGACGAATTGCGCTCGGACGTTCACGACAACATCGCGCGGTTTTTGCCAGAAGGCGACGACGCTCAGGAAGAGAAGGATCGCGACGAGAAGGACCCGTTTGTCGGCTTCCGCGTCAACCTGTTTGTCGACAACCACGCCACCAAGGGCGCGCCGGTGGTTTTTGAGAGCCACCCGACCTATTACCGGCTGTTTGGTCGGCTGGAACGGCGGGTCGAGCAGGGCATCTACTTCACCGATCACACGATGATCCGCAATGGTTCTCTGGCCCAGGCCAATGGCGGCTTCCTGGTGTGCCACGCGGTCGATCTCGTCCAGTCGCCGGGCGTTTGGGAAAACCTCAAGGTCACCCTGCGCAATGGCGAGCTGTCGGTCGAGGACTTGGGCGAAACAGCCGGGCTCTTGCCGACTTCAGGCCTCAAGCCCGAGCCGATTCCGCTCAACGTCAAGATCGTGCTCATTGGCTCTAACTCTTTGTATCACATGCTATATCGCGGCGATGATGACTTCCGCAAGATTTTCCGCGTCAAGGCGGACTTTGACCACGAGATCCGCCGTACGCCGGAAGCCGTCGAGAAGTACGTGCGCTTTATCGCCACGGCGGTCAAGAACAACGAGTGCCGACCGGTGGAGCGCGACGGCGTGATGGCGATTCTGGAGCACTGCGCCAGACTCGTGGATTCCCAGCGCAAATTGACGCTGCGGTTCAATCGCATCTCTATGCTGCTCATCGAGGCCGACTGGTTCGCCGCCAAGTCGCGCAGCAAGGCGATCACCCGCAAGCACGTTGAAAAGGCGATCCAGCAGCGCAGCCAGTCGAGCGCCCTCATCGCCGACAAGATGCACGAGGACCTGCTGGACGATCAGTGGCTGATGGAGGCCGATGGCGAAGAAGTCGGCGTGATCAATGGTTTGGCGGTGCTGTCGGTGGGCGAGCACCAGTTTGGCCGG
Organism: Myxococcota bacterium; assembly: GCA_964201005.1. Classification (GTDB taxonomy): domain Bacteria; phylum Myxococcota_A; class UBA9042; order UBA9042; family UBA9042; genus SXRM01. The sequence continues at coordinate 785 of CAXNCS010000043.1, read as the reverse complement.
CCATTTCGCATCACCGCGCGCTGTTTTGCCGGCGGTGCGGGCATCGTCAACATTGAGCGCGAAGTGGCGATGTCCGGAGAAATTCACGACAAAGGCGTGCAGATCCTCTCAGGATTTCTGGGCGACCGCTTTGCCCAGCGCCAGCCCCTGTACTTGACCGCGACGGTGGCCTTTGAGCAGAGCTACGGCGAAGTGGATGGCGATTCTGCATCCAGTACTTGGCTTTATGTGATCCTCTCTGCGATCTCGGGCGTCAAGATCGATCAAGGCGTCGGCGTGACGGGCAGCGTCAACCAGCTCGGCCAAATCCAGCCGATCGGCGGCGTCAACGAAAAAATCGAGGGCTTTTACCGCTTCTGCAAAGCCAAGGGCCTGACCGGTCGCCAGGGCGTGATGATCCCGTGGCAAAACGTGCAGCACCTGGTGCTCGACCGCGAGGTGCGCGACGCCATCGCCAAGGGCAAATTCCACGTCTGGCCCATCCACACGGTGGAAGAAGGGCTGTCTATTCTTACAGGTTATGAATCGGGCCACCTGCAGGCGGACGGCACTTACCCCCCGGGAACGCTCATGCGCCGGGTGGCCGACCGCCTGGCTGAGCTGCGCAAAAACACCATTGAGGACCGCAAGACCCATTCGCGCCGCGGCATTGTCGGGGGCAGTGCGGTCAAAGCGCGCCGGCGCCGGGGGGAAGACGACGGCGACATCGAGGACGGCGACATCGACCTGCCGGACGACGGCGAGGGCGGCGATGACGACATGTTGCTGCCGGGGCGCGCCCACGG
>CAXNCS010000042.1:0-22786 GCA_964201005.1 Myxococcota bacterium | reverse complement strand
CGGCAAGCCCCGCACCGCCGCCGCGCGCGGCGGTGGCCCCCCCTGCCCCGGCCCGCGCCCCTGTGGTCGCGCCTGTTGCCGCGCCTGTTCCCGCGGCGGCTCCCGCCGCAGCACCGGCCGCAGGGCCGGCCGCCAAGGCCATGGCTCTGCCGCTGGGCGTCTCTGCCCGCGGCCTTCAGGTCGGCGATCGCGAGCTCGTAGGGCGCAGCGGCGCGGCCCAGGTCAGTGGACCCGCCGCCGCCGTGCCTCTGGCACAAGGGCAGATCCTGGGCCAGATCATGGTCAACACAGCGGGCGTGGGCGAGGCCCGCGAGGTTGCGGTAGTCCTGGTCAATGCCCAGGGCCAGGTATTGGCCCGGCGATCCCTGGGGAATTCCGCCCCGGCGAGCTTCCTATGGGCGCCCAATGCCCAGGGGCTGGTAGCGGGCCGTTACGGCGTGGCCCTGGAGATCCTCTCGGCCGATGGCGACGGCTTGTCTGGCTACCGCACCCCCGCGGCGGCGCTGACGTTGGCCACCACAGGGCCGGCGCTGGTGCCAGCAGGCGCGCCGGATAAGCACGCCCGCGCGACGCTTTTTGACCCCAAGGGCCAGCCGACCGACAGCACCCAGGAGTGGCTGACCAAGCTGGTGGAGACGATCAAGGGCGAGAAGAGCCGCCTGGCGGTCATCTCGATCCACGACGACGGCGCTGGCGATGGCCAGGGGCGCAGCGAATTGGCCGCCGCGGCGGTCAGTGGCCTCCTGCAAGGGCTAGGTGCGCCTGCGGATCGCTACTTGGTGACCGCGGTAGGCGCGGCGCTGGCCGACAGCAAGCCCGGCCGCGAAGCCCTGGGGCCGCACCGCATTGAGCTGCGCTGGCGCCCGGAAGTGACCGGCTCGGCCGAGGGCAACAGCGACAAGCTCAATCTGCCCGCGGGCTTGTGGGTCGACGACAAGAGGGCCAGCGGTGCCTCGCTGCCCACCAGCATCGACGCCGTGCCGGGCAAGCCGACGCGGATCCTGTGGCAAAAAGCCGCGGGCCCGGCGGCGCTGTGGCAGCGGCCTCTGGCGGCGGCGCCTCCGGGGGCTCCGGCCGATGAGGCAGTTCCAGCGGAAGCCGGCCGCGACGTGGGGGCTTTTGGCAGCGAATTGCTCGACGGCCTGGCCCGGGACTTGAGGGCGATCGACAGCGGCAAGCCCAAGGTCGCGGCCAAGCCCGGCGCCCTGACGCCCATTGTGCTGGCTGAAGGCGCGACCGACACCGCCCTGCCCGCCGCTGCCGACCTGCAGGTGTGGCTGCCGCCCGCCGGCAAGGAGCTGGGCAGCCCGGAGATCGCCGTGCGCGGCCGCACCCAGCCGGGCAACCTGGTCAAGATCCAGGGCCAGGCCGTGCCGGTGGCCAGCGACGGCCGCTTCTACGCCCTGGTGCCGCTGATGGCCGGGGCCAACACCCTGAGCGTGGTGGCGACGGACCCGCGTGGCAACAAGGCCACCTTGCAGCGCAACCTGCAGGTCAAAGACAAGGCCCTGTTCCTGTTGGCGATTGCCGATACTTCGCTCAGCCACGTGGCCGCCCACCTGGACGAATTTGAGCGCGACGGCGTCCGCGACTGGACCACCGGCGTGTGGCAGGCCGGATCGCTGCAGGTCATGGGCCGCGGCGCGGTCTACCTCAAGGGGCGGATCGCCGGCAAGTACCTGGGTCTGAACAACTTGCGCATGACCGCCCACCTGGACACCGCCAAGGATCCCCAGCTGGCCGATTTTGCCACCAACCTGCTGGATCCCACGCGGTTCTATCCGGTGTACGGCGACGGCAGCCAACAGGTGCAAGACGTACAGGCCCGCGGCAAGCTGTACGTGCTGGTCGAGGCGGATCAGGGCAAGGCCCAGGTTGGCAATTTCCGTTCGGCGATTCAGGGCTTGGAGCTGCTGCGCTACGACCGGGCCCTGTACGGCGCGCGCGTGGAGGCCAAGCTGGCCAATACCCCAGGGCTGGAGACCAAGGCCGCGGTGTTTGGCGCCCAGCAGGACCGCGCGGTGATGAGGCGCACCGACGTGCTGCGCGGCACCGGCGGATCGCTGTTCTACTTGGCGGGACGCGACGTTCTGGAGGGTTCGGAGCGCATCGAACTGGTGGTGCGCGACCGCGCTTCTGGCCTGGAGCTGACGCGCATCCCCCAGCAGCGCAACAACGACTACACCATCGACTACCGCGAGGGCCGGCTGATTTTCAAGACGCCGATTACCAGCGCGGTGGACGGGGCCCTGGGCAGTGGCGCAATGGGCAGTGGCGCGGTCGGGCTGCCGGGCGGGCACCTGGCGTGGAATGGCCAGCCGGTGTTCCTGGAAGTCGTGTATGAGTCCAGAGGCATGAACGGTGCCGATAGCGCGGCCTTTGGCGGCCAGGTGCAGCAGAACCTGGTGGGCGGAAAGCTGAGTGTCGGCGCGGCGTTTGTCCAGGAAGGCCGCAGCGACAGCGATCCGACCTACAGAACCGTGGGCGCGCACGCCAAGGTGCAGATCGCCCCGCGCAGCCAGGCCAGCGTGGAGTACGCGTATAGCCAGTCACGCGACACCTTGCTCTCCGCTTCTGACGACGGCGGCCTGACCTTTGGCACGCCCAAGTACGCCACGGTGCTGGGTGGCAATGGCCAGGCCGTATCGGGCCAAGCGGTCAAGGCCCAGGTCGAGGTCAGCCTCAGCGATTTTGCCAGCCAGCCGGGCAAGCTGCCCAAGGACGCCACGCCGACCGACAGCGGCCGGGTCAAGGTGTGGTACCAGTGGGTGCAGCCGGGCTTCCAATCGGGCGGCACGGTGGCGCAACAGGGCCAGCAGCGCTTTGGCGTGGACAGCAGCTTTGCGGTCTCCGCGAAGAACGTGCTGACCCTGCGCTACGACGGCCTGATGGCCGAGGGCAAGCCAGACCTGCTGGGTGGCCCCGGGCTGCAGAGCCAGTGGGGCCTGGGCGCCCAAGCCAACGCCGGGTCGTTCTCTGCCTGGAACCGCCACACGCTGCTGCTGCAGGACACGCACAAGCTCTCGCCGGCGTGGACGGCCACCAGCGGCGCCTCTTGGGGCTGGGCGGAGACGTTTGGCCAAGATGGCGCGGCGAGCGGCGTCCACAGCGTCACCGTCGGCGGCGGCGCGGCATGGCGGGCAACGGATCGGCTGACCCTGCGCGGCGACCAACAGCTCATCGCGCTTGGCGATTCAGCGCAGCTGCGCGGCTGGGGCGACCACCTGATCAGCAGCCTGGGCGCGGACTACAAGCTCGACAAGGCCCTGGCCCTGACCCTGAACCAGCGCCTGGGCTGGGGCGGCCAGAACAGCACCGCGGCGGGCCTGCGCACCATGATCGACAAGGACACCGCCCTGTACGCCCAGCAGCGCCTGGAGGACACGCTGCAGACGGGCCGGCTGGTCAGCGCCACGGTCTTGGGCGCCGAGCAGCGCTGGGGCCAGGACCAGAACAGCCGCGGCTTTGCCGAGTACCAGATCGACGCGCTGGGCACTGGGGCCCAGAACCGCGCGGTCATGGGCGTGGGCAAGCGCTTTCAGCTGAGCGAAGCCCTGCGCCTGGACGCCGGCTACGAGCGCCAGCAGGTGTTCAGCGGTCCCAGTGGGGCGATGAGCCGCGACGCGCTGTCCTTGGGCGGCGAGTGGCTCAAGAGCGACTGGTGGAAGCTGACCAGCCGCCAGGAAATGCGCCTGGACGCGGGCGATCCGTCGACGGGCGGGGTGCGCAAGCTGCAGATCCTCTCGCTCAACAACGGCCAATTGGCCCTGAGCCGCGAGCTGACCCTGTTTGGCCGCGCTAACTACACCCGCACCCACAACCAGACTGCGGACGCCATCGAGGCCGAAGCGCTGGAGTCCACGGTGGCCTTGGCTTTTAGGCCGATTCGCAGCAACTGGCTCAATGTGCTGGGCAAGGCGACGCGCCTGGTGGAACAGCGCCCGGCCAATGAGGCGAGCGGCGCGCAGTTGCGCTCAGACAAGCTGATCCTGGCCCTGGAGCCGAGCGCGGAGCTGCCGATGCGCCTGCAGCTGTCGCAAAAGTGGGCCTGGCAGTCGGCGACCGAGCAGATGACCGGGCAGGAGTTCTCGGCCACCTCGGACCGCTGGCTGTGGGTGACGCGTCTGGCCTGGCACACCACCGATGCCCTGGATCTGGCGGCGGAATACCGCTGGTTGACCACGCCGCTGGTCAGCGACACCAAGCACGGCGCCCTGGCGGAAGTGGCGTATCTGTTTGCCAAAGCGGTGCGCGTGGGCGTGGGCTACAACTTCAGCCACATCGCCCAGACCACCAGCGGGTCCATTGAAACGACCAAGGACGACGGCGGGTTCTATCTGCGCTTGATCGGCTTGTACTAGAGCCAGCCTGCAGCGGCGGGGTCGGCGGCCGGGGTCTGCGGACAATTCCCCTGGAACTTCAACGATCAGACAATCGCATGGCACCTGTCCGCTCTGTCCGGAATTCCGCAGGCCGTGGTCCGCAAGACCCCGCCCGGTTTTGTCGAACGCCGCGTAGAGCGCTACCATGGGCCCTGTAGACGCCAACGACGGCAGATGGGGCACAGCATGGAGCAGCGCGGCAGGGAAGTTGGGCAGCGCGGCAGGTTCGTCGACGGCCGGGCTGCGGGGCGAATCGGCGACGCGCCAAGCTTCGGCATCCGCGTCGCAACGCTGGCCCGCCGCTGGGGATTCGCCCTGGCCATCCTGGCAGCAGCGCCGCTGGCCTTGCCGCACCAAGCCTGGGCCGCCAAGGCCAGCGCCAAAGCCAATGCGGGCGACGAATTGGCCCGCGAGGCCACCCGCCGCTTCAAAGAGGGCGAACACGACTTGGCGGCGCAGCTGTTCATGAAGGCCTACGCCCTGGACAAGCGCCCGGACCGGGTGTTCAACGCCGCGCGCGCTTACGAGAAGGCCGACAAACCCCAAGAGGCCGTGGCGCTTTTTAGGCTGTACCGCCAAATCACCGACGATGAAGCGGGACGGCAAGAGGCACAACTGCGCATTGAAGCGCTGGAAGCCCAGGCGCGGGCCAAAGCGGCAGCGGCGACCACCCCGCCTGCGACCCCGGTGGGCGAGCCCGTTCAAGCGCCCGTCGCGCCCCCGGCGGAGCCGAGCCCTAGCGTCGCGGCGCCACCTGTCCCGACTGTGGGGCTGACCCAACCCGCCAAGCCGCCTGCACCGTCGCGCTTGCCTGCGGCACTGGCCCTGGGCGGCGGCGGTCTGCTCGCGCTGGCCTCTGCGGGGCTGTACGGCTGGGTGCGCCAGGACGAGGCCGAGCTGGAGCGGGCCCTGCAGCAGCGCGACAGCGCCGGCCGGGTGACTGGGATAAGCCAAGCCGACGCGGAGGATTTGCGCGCCCGCCATGGCTCCCTGCGCACCTGGTCCGCCGTGGGGGCCGGTGCGGCGGCGGCGGCCCTGCTGGTGGGCGCGTGGTGGTGGCGCGCGGGCACCGCCGAGGTGCAGGTGAGCCCTGTGGGCGCCGGCTTGGCCCTGCGGTTTTAGGGCGTCCTGAGGCCTCGCGGCGCCCGCGTCAAAGGCGTGCTGTTCTTAGATTCAGACGACTGAGGTCACCCATGCAGCAGAACAACGGACAGCTCTGGCCTTTGCGGGCAGCGGGACTCGCGGCGCTTGGCCTGTTGCTGGCACTGGCGAGCTGCCAGTCCGCCGTGAGCACAGAGGGTTTGGCGTTTGCCTGCGGACCAAGCCAGCTCTGTGCCAGCGGTTTTTCGTGCAGTGCCGAGGGAATATGCGTGTCTGTGGGCGCCGCGACGGATGCGGCGGTCGACGCCAACCTCGGGACGGACGGCGACACAGCCGCCGACGCGAATGCCCCCGCCGACGCCGATGTCACGCCAGACGCCAATGCCACGCCAGACGCCGACGCGGCGGCCGATGCGACTGCGGATAGCGACGCGAATGCGCCCACCGACGGCGACTCCGCGAGCGATACCGACGCCCCGGCAGACGCTGACGCCACACCAAACGCCGACGCGGGGGCCGATGCCGACGCGAATCCGCCCGCCGACAGCGATGCCGCGACCGACACCGACGCCACCTCGGATGTGACGGTGCCTTGCATCCCCGTCGATTGCGACGATCAGAACCCCTGCACCAGCGACCAATGCACCAAAGGCATTTGCAGCCACGTCAACATCGCCGACGGATCGGCGTGCGCAAGTGGCGGCGTGTGCTTGACTGCGGGGAGCTGCCTGGCGGGCAAGTGCAACGCCGGGCTGCCCGCGCTGTGGTCCAAAGCCGTGGTCGAAGAACACTACGCGACGGCGAGAGCGGTAACCGTGGGTCAAGACGGCACTTATCTCGCCCTTGGCTATCAGCATGCGACCAACCAGCCCGACGACGCGGTGGTTTGGCACGTGGACGCGACCGGCAAATTGCTGGGCAAAAATTCGTTTGGCGCGCCGACAGGTCAGGAATTGGCTGTCGACGGGGTGGCCAACGGCGCTGGCTACGCGGTGCTGGCGGTGGCGCGATCGGCTTCGGGACAGCCCGCTGATTTTTGGCTATTTTTTCTGGACGGACAGATGAACCTCGTTGGCGGCGACGCACTCAAGTACGGCCAGCCAGAGACGGAAGACGTGCCCTACGCGATGGCGCCGCTGGCCGATGGCTTTGTGCTGGTCGGCGGAAAGGGCGCGTACAAAGGCCCGCAGGACGTCTTTGTGGTGCGCACGGACAAGCTGGGCAAGCTGCTGTGGAGCAAGACCTTTGGGGTGGCCGGCCTGAACGAGTTTGCCACGGCCGCCCGGGTGACCAGCGACGGCGGCCTGCTGCTGGCGGGCCAGACCAGCCCAAACACGGCGAATCAAGATACCCTGATCCTGCGCGTATCTCTGCAGACGCAGCAGCAGCAGTGGCAGACCACGCTGTCGTGGCCGGGGGTCAACGACTATGCCGTGGGGGCGGCGCTGGTGGGTGGGCAGCTGATGGTGGCGAGTTACGCGGACAGCGGCGCGGCGGGCTACGGCAAGGCCGGCGTGACCCTGGTCGACAGCGGCACTGGGGCGATCAAGTGGAGCCGCCTGCTGGGGAGCCAGCCCATCCAATTTGCCTCGGATATCACCGCCACGGCCGACGGAGGGGCGCTGGTGGTGGGCACTTCTGAAAAGGACGCCCAAACCGGCATGTGGCTGATGCGCGTCGACGGCGACGGCTGGCCTCTGTGGGAGCGCAGCCATGTCCTGGGCAACGGCAGCGATGGCACCAGTGCGGCGATGTTGCCGGGCGGTGGGGCGATCGCCGTGGGCGGCACGTACGGCGAGAAAATGGACGTGGGCGACCTGTACCTCGCCCGCGTCGACGCCTTTGGCAACGCCAGTTGCACCACCTCTGGCGACTGCCTGGGCAAGGGCCCGAGCGACTGCAGCGACGGCTTGGCCTGCACCAGCGACGACTGCACCGGCGGCACCCTCTGCCTGCACAACCCTTTTGACGCCCTGTGCGACGACGGCAACGTCTGCACCGCCGACGCCTGTGGCCCCAAGGGCTGCATCCACACGCCCGTGGCAGAGGCGACCGCTTGCAGCAGCGGCCAGGCATGCACCTTGGGCGACCAGTGCTTGGCCGGGCAGTGCACGGTGCGACCGCCGCTGTGGTCCAAAACCCTAGACAGCGCCGGCGTTACCGCCTCCATCTCTGCGCTGGCGACGTTGGGAGAGGACGCGATCGCCGTAGGCACCTGCGCCAGCCAAGGCGGCGATGTCTGCGTATGGCGCGTCGATCCCGCGGGGAAGGTGCTGTGGTCTAAGACATTTGGCACGGCAGCGGCTGAATCCGCCTTGGACATCGCGGCGCTGAGCGACGGCACCTTGGGGATCGTCGGCCGATCCGCTGGCAAGACCTGGCTCCTGCACCTGAACGGCAATGGCGTGCAGCTCGCAAGCGTCATCGAGCCGGTGCCGGGTGCGTCGGCCCTGGCCATCGCGGCGGCGGCCAATGGCGGTGCGATCCTGGCGGGTTACGCAGAGATGGCCCTGGGCGATGAGAACGGCTGGTACGCCCGGCTCAACAGCGACTTCTCCGTCGGCTTTCACAAGAATGTGGGAACACCGCTGGCGGAGCGCTTTGTCGACGTCGCCTGGGCCAACAACCAGCTCTGGACCGTGGGCTATTCGACCCAGATCAGCGGGAAGGTCCTCTGGGCGGTGCGCACGGACAGCGCCAATAACCAGGAGACCTTCAGCCTGGAAGCGTCCAGTGCTGGCTTTACGGCGGTCCGGGTGGCCCCGCTGGGCGGCGAGATCGCGGCGGTGGGCACCAGCATCGCCGGCGCGCCGGTCTACTACCGCTTGGCCGCGGGGGGCTCGACGCTGGCCAAGATCACGAGCTCGGGGCTGGGCCAAAAGCTGCCGCTGGCCATGGTCGCCTGGATGCCGACCAACACAGCCGGCGGCGGTGCCGCAGTAGTGGCGGGCGATTTGCTCTGGCGCTACGCAGAGACCGGCGGCATTGCCTGGCAATCGAGCCTCAGCGGCTCAAACCCAGACAGCCAATTTGCGGCGATCGCCAGCTCTTACAAGGCCCTTTGGCTAGGAGGCTCCCAGGGTCAGAGCGCGTGGCTGGCGCGCCGCGACGTCTACGGCAACGCCACCTGCAGCGCGTCTGGACCGTGCTTTGACTTGCCCGCGACCTACTGCACCGACGGGATCGCGTGCAGCGGTGACACCTGCAGTGCCGCACAATTCCAAAGCAATTGCCCAGGCGGCAAGTGCGAACCGACGAGCGCGTGCGGCCACACCAACCTCGCGTCGTGCCAGCCGTAGCCCTTGGCCAAGCTCAGCGGCCAGCGGTTCTTACGCCTGCTCTTCCCAAATCCGCGCCAGTTCGACAATCACTTCGGCCGATTTCTGCATGTCCTGGGCAGAGATCCACTCCAGCCGCGAGTGGTAATTGTGCTCGCCGACAAACAGGTTGGGTGTGGGCAGCCCCATGAAAGACAGGCGCGAGCCATCGGTGCCGCCGCGGATCGCCGACTCGTGCAGCGTCAGGCCGGCGCGGCGGATCGCCTGGCGGGCGTTTTCCATCACTTGCGGGTAATGATCCAGCACTTCCTTCATGTTGCGATAGGATTCGCTGACGTGCGTCTCGGCGCGCGACCCCGGCCAGTCGGCGGCCGCAGCCTGAGCCAGCCGCTCCAGCAACGCCTCTGAGGCCCCCAGCTTGGCGGCGTCAAAGTCGCGGATCAGCAGCTTGATCGTGGTCTTTTCAACCGACGAATCCATCACATACGGGTGTACGAAGCCCTCTTTGCCCTCGGTCGTCTCCGGCGACAGGCCTTCGCGCGGCAGACGCGCCAGAAAGTCCGCGGCCACCTTGATGGAATTGACCATCTTGCCCTTGGCCAGGCCAGGGTGGGTGTTCCAGCCGTGAAAGGTCACGGTCATGGAGTCGGCGGAGAAGGTCTCGCCCTCCAGATGGCCCAGGGTCTCGCCGTCGATCGTGTAGGCGTACTGCGCGCCAAACTTCTGGACGTCAAAAAACCGCGTGCCGGCGCCGACTTCTTCATCCGGCGTAAAGCCCAGGCGCAGCGTGCCGTGGGGGATCTCCGGATGGGCCAACAGGTATTCCGCCACGCCGATGATGACTGCAACGCCGGCTTTGTTGTCCGCGCCCAGCAGGGTGGTCCCAGACGCCGTGATGATGTCGTGACCGAGCGAGGCCGCCAGCGCCGGGTGATCGGCGGGACGCAGCACCGCGCTGGGATCATCGGGCAGCACAATGTCGCCACCCTGCCAGCCTCGGTGGACGATGGGCTTGACCCCGGCGCCGCTCGCTTCGGGCGAAGTATCGACATGGGCAATCAGGCCAATTACCGGAACGTGCGGCTTATTTGTGGTCGCCGGCAGCGTGGCGAATACATAGCCGTGCTCGTCTCGACAGGCGTCGCCGAGGCCCAGGGCCTGCAGATCGGCCACGAGCGCGTCTAGCAGCAGCAATTGACCGGGAGTGCTGGGGTAACTCTCTGACGTTTCAGAGGCTTGCGTGTCAAAGGTCACGTAGCGCAGAAAGCGCTCGACAATAGAATGGCGAAGGGAATCAAGAGTCTGCATGGGGGAACCCGCCAGGGGCTGTCCGTCCGCGACAGCGAGGGCGGCGGGAACCTAGTGCAAGCAATCGGCGGACGCAAGCGCTGCGGATCATGTGGCTGAATTCGCGGTTTTCGCTAAGCGCGGCGCTGACTTGACGTAAGGGGGGGGTCACGCTGGCCGACCGAAGTCAGGCCCGCACCCGCCGCACGGCTGCGAGCAAAGAGGCGATGCGCGTCTGGTCCAGCGCGGGCAGCTTGGGCAAATCGCTTTCGATCTGCTGGAGTTCCAGAGCCATCGCCTCGCGGGTACGCCGCAGCAGCTCGCGGGGATACGAGTCGTCGGGCAGGAGCCGGGCGTTGTAGCGCGAGTCGGTGTCGATGCCGTACCAGGCCCCAACTTCGCGGCGAATGCGCTCGGCCGGCGGCGCCACATCGCCCACAGCGGCGCGGCGAATCAGCTCAAGATCCTCTGTGCGGCCAAGCGCTTCTGCCACATGGGCGGTGTCATCCAGCAGCCGCGAAAGGGCCTCGCGCGCCGACATCGCGTGCATCGACGAGGGAATCCAGCGGACCTGCGCGTTGAGGCCGCCGTTGAGCACCGCCTGCTCATTGCTTTTGGCCGCCTGCAGCTCCAGCTCGCCGTACTCGAGCTCGTCGATCTGCGCGGGATTTTCGGCCAGCCAGATAAACACCACGTCCAAGAAGCTGTGCACGGCGCGCATCCACTCGTACGGGGTGCGGTAATCGCCGCCGGGACTGTCCGCGGCAAAGGCAGGGGGGGTCTCCAGCGTGCGCACTTCGACGCGGTTGCGCGGCGCCCGGACGTAGCGCTCCAGCAGATCCTGGCGCCAATGCTCCATTTTTTGCCAGGCCGGGTCGCCGCGGTGCGGATTCTCCAGGTAATGGGGGCCGTGCTGAAAACAGGCGTGCAGCAGGGTCTTGGCCCTCTCTTCGCCTTCAGGGGTGGTCAGGTCCAGGCCGGCATCGGCGCAGAACTCCTTGAAAGAAGGCCCAGGGGCTACCCGGCCCGGCTGAGCGCGCACCGCCAGCCAAATGTCGCGGCCCGACAGCAGCGTGCCGGACTCGGCGAACTGGCGCATCGTCCTGCGGAATTGCACGGGGTCGTGGTACAGACCGGACACGTCCATGAGCGTGCGGCCCGGCCAGACGTGACCCAAGCGCGCAGAATCCCAAGGGGTAATGCTGGTGCCAAACACCGGCGCCGGCCGCTCAAACCCCGCGCCAAAGAACAGCGGCGAAGAGGCGGACAAAGCGATCGACAGCGCACCGGCCACGAGGCGCATGCGTCCGGTCATCTCGATCATCTTGCGCGAGATGTCGGCCTCGCCCACGTCGCCGATCCACGGCGCGGACAGGTTGAAGTGATCGCCTGCAGCGGCGCCGACTTTGTCGCCATGCACGCCGATCTGGTACTGGTAGTAGAAGCGCTTGAACGGATCGGTGTCGCGGGTCGCGTCGTCCTGGGTGATCCCCGGCGGACGCCAAGCCGCACCGTGCAGCAGCTGGGCGCGATGGCCGTGGGTCTTGTTCAGGTCCTGCAGCGCCGCGTCGATGAGGATCGCCATGAGCCGCTGCGCCGCCGCCGTCGCGATGGCAGAGCGCAGAGGCGCGGGGTTGGCTTCGACAATGGTCTCCGGCACATCGGGAACGACTTCTTCAGCCAGGAGCGCGACATCGCCGCCCTTTGCCCGCAGCCAATTGCGGATCGCCGTGGTCGGCTGTTGCCCGGCCAAGCTGTGCAGCACCTCAAAAGTCTGCGAGTCGATGACGATGCCCTCGGTCTCCGGCCCCAGGTGCGGGGCGCCGGTCTCGATGGCGCTGCGAATGGCGTCCAGGCGCCGGGATGAAATACGCTCAGGCACGCGCTTGCTCCAGCAGTTGTTCAAGAATCACACCGACTCGCTCGACATCCGCCAAGGTGACTGCTGCGGTGAGCCGCACAAGGAGAGTCGCTTCTGGCGCGGGGGAGAACATCCCGCCCGGCGCGCCCACCAGCCCGTAGCGCGCCACGAGCGCCGAAATCACCGCCTTGGCATCGGTCAGCGCCGCGCCGCGGTCGTCTTTGAGCAGGCTGTGGCCCTGGGCGTCCACCAGCGCGGCAGTGCCGTAGAAGGACCCGCCGATGGACAGGGGAATCTCCAGGCGATCGCACACGGATCGCATGGCGTCGCGGGCGTCGCGCAGGGCGATGTAGCGCGGCCCCATCGCGGCGTGCAGGCCGCCCGGAAAGGTGTGCAGCGCTGCGGCCACCAGGGCCTCTTGGGGCCGCGGATACAGGTTGGTGGTCTTGAGCCGCTCGCCCGCGTGGTGGATCACCTGCTTGCCCGGCGCGTCGTGACCTGCCGGCGCGCACCAAATCAGCGAGGCCGTCTTGTTCTGCGAGCTGGCGACCTTGGTTTCCCCCACCAGCAGGCCGACATAGCCCAGCGCCTCGGGGGCCAGGCGCGCTTCAAGCTCGGCCATGGGCACGCACGCCGCGTGGCCGCGAGGGTCCAGGGGCGAGTAAAACGCGTCGATCAGCAGAGGCACCTGGGCGGCCGCCGCCGTCTCTGCCATGCGCACCAATTCGTCGGCGCTAAGGCCAATGCCGCTGGGATTGCTGGGCACCACCGGCACCACGCCGATGACCGTTTGACCGATCTCCGCCGCAAAGGCCAAGGCCGCGCTCAGGCCCTCGGCGCTGCCGGCCAAGCCATGGCCGGGCACGGCGGGCATGTGGATGAGCGCGAGGTCCAGATCGGCGGCCAGCGGCTGATAGCCCGACCACGCCAGCGGATCCAGCACCACCGCGTACGGCCCAGGCAGCTGGCGGGCCTGGGCTGCGGCGATCAGACCGCGAAAGGCGCAATCCAGGGCCGCGCGCCCAGACACCGTATGAATCGCCAGAGTTTTGCCGGAGATCCCCCAGCTGCGCGCCAGGATGTTCAGCACCGCCGGATACTGCTGCTGGTAGTTGCCCGGGTAGCCGTAGGCATCGCCCTGGGTGCGGCGCAGCTCGGTAGCCCCCTCGGCGACCAGGCGATCGCGGGTCTGCTCGATCCATTCCCCCAGCGCCGGATTGAGCGGTTGGCCTACGTCGTCAATGTCGCCCGCCGACTGATCGATGACGGGCAGGCCAGCGGCGCGGCGATCGCGGGCGAGCTTCTTGAGATCCGGCAGGGTCGGCAGGCCCGGAACCGCGACGGAGAGGCGCGGCTCGCGCAGACCGGTGGCGCGGGCGACAAAGCGCTCCATGGCGGCAGCGCTGGGGGAGAGAGGCGAGATCACGGCAGGCTCCATCGGCCGGCAGCGCAATCGCCGCGGCGGGGGACCGTGTAGCAATTTGGCGGCCGTCGCGCAAGCTCAGAGGGGCGATTGCGGTAGACAACCCTGGTGATTTGGCCCGCCGCGGCCTCAGCCGCCCGTCGCTTGCCCCAGCAGCCAGCGCCGCAGCGCCGCCATCTGCCCCACCTGCCGCCCCACTTCGCCCATGAAGCCCGTGGGATCGGCGGTGATCGCCAAGCTCTCCAGCGCGTCGCCCAGGTGCCCGGCCTTGCGGTGGTCGCGGTTGCACCACGCGGCCTTGAGCTGCACCGTCGCCTCCGGCATGGGCAGGAGGTTCAGGGCCCGCTGGCTCCACACCACTGCGACATCGCCCGGGCGCAGAAACGCCTGCCACTGGCGCAGAAACTCCTCCGGGCTGACCGCCGTCTCCCAAGCCCCTGGAGGCAAATCCAAGTACGGGAGCTTGGGCGTCTCTCCCTGCGGGTCGCTGGTCAGCAAAACCTCAAGGCTCTCATTGGTCTGCAGGCGCCACGCGCAGACGTGAATCGGCCTCGCCGCCCCGCGCGGACCCACCGTGTCCAAATGCACCAGCACGTGGCGGTCGGCCTGGGCCATCAGCTCCGCCGCCGGTGATGGCGGCCGCCGCGCGCGCCGTTGCTTAAAGCGCTTCTCCCCGGTACCGCCGTAGGTGATCTGCGTGTCGATCATCGCGTCAAAGGCCGCCAGAAGCTCATCAAATCCAAGCGTGTCCGGCTCCAGCGCCCGCAGCGTGGCCACAATCGCCTCCAGCGTAGAGACATAGTGGACCTGAGGCTCGGCGCGGATGCGGTAGCGGCTCGGCGCGGGTGCCTCCAGGGTCACGTGCGGCAGCTCTTCTAGCCACGGATTGGCCCGCACTAGCGCGTTGACCTGATTCCACGTGCCGTCCAGCACCAGCAGCTGCGTGGGCCGCTCCTCGGGCGCCAAGGACTCGACCGCGCGGGCCTTGGGGCTGGGGAAAAGCACGGCCACGCCTGGAGAAAGTCGCGCCGGCAGTGTCGACGGCTGGCCGGACCACGGCGCATAGACCTCGACCTCGCAGCGCTGCAGGCCCAGCTTGGCAAAGCGCACGGTGCCGATGGGGCGGTTCTTCTCGCGCGGGTGCTGCAGGATGACCACCGGCGTGCGGTTGGCCAGCTGCGGCAAGGACTGGCAAACGCAGACGCGCTCCGGCTTCCAGCAGCGGTAGCAGAAGGCCCGCGCGTCGCCAAAAGAGCCCAAGACCGCGGCGGAGGGCGCTGGACTCAAGGGCATGCCGTCTGCTGTGGACCGGGTTCAGCCGCGCCGTGCCCCAAATCCACAACAACCGCGCCGATATAGGTGGCGATGTACCGCGCCGGCTGGAATTCGCCATGCCCCCAGGCGCTGGCGATGGGCGCGCGGCAGTGCGGGCAGGTGTGCCTCAGCAGGTGCGCAAGGAGCCCCGTCTCGTCGACGATCGCTTCAAACGGCGCCGAACCGTGGCGGCGCAGGGCAAATTGCTGAATCAGCGCAAGGATCCACGCCGGCTCGCCCAGCGAGGTAAAGGTCGGCGCACCCAGCACGTCCACCAGCGCCACGCTCAGCGGCTTGGCACACGCGGGGCAGGTCAGATCGGCGCTCCGCGACGGCGCCTCTTCCCACAGGTGCATGCCGTCATACACACACTGCGGGCCGCTCCTAACCTGCGGCAGCGCCTGAGGAATTGAGGGCACCAGGATCCTACGGCCGGCCAATGTCAAACTCGCCGCCCACCAGCCAGGCCTTGGTCTTCTTGTCGAGCAAGTTGACCATCTCGCAGTTGATCGTGCCCTTGATCCGCCCGCCGGAATCGCCAAACTCCGTGATCTCAATCTCGTAATCCGTCGATCCCCACACCCAGTCCACGCCCTGCGGCTGCGTGCCATCGTTGATCTGCACCAGCGTGTCCGCGGCCTGCCCTTCCAGCGTGGTGAACAGCCCGGTGGCAAACTCTTCTACCTTGGCGATCTGAATCTCCAGCTTATACAGGTCCTTGTCGCCCGAAATCTGCAGCATCTGCAAGGTCGGCAGGTAGATCGCGCTGGGGAAGTCAAAGACGATCTCCGGGTCGCCGGCGCCAGGCGTCTTGGTCTTGCTAAAGGTAACCTTAAAGATGTTGGGCAGTTCCGTCACAATATCCTTGGGCGGCTTGATCAACACGTCGCCGGTGCCGATGATCACGCCGTCGCTGACTTCGCCCACCGTGGCGTCGGTGCTGCCGGCGTCCTTGCCGCTGGCGATCACCGGGTGGCAGATGCCGTCAAAGCAGCCCTGGCCGCTGGGGCAAGCCGCGTCTTTCCAAGCCGATCCGCTGGCGCTGCAGACCTGCGCGGTCTTGTCGTCTTTGCACACGGCCTTTTCTGGCTCGCAGGTGCGGGCGACGCACTTCTTGTCGCTGACCGAGCAGATCTGGTCGGAGCCGCAGATCGTCTCTTGTTTGAGGCCGTTGCTGCACAGGAACAGGGTCGTTGCGCCGCACCACGCCTCGCCTTCATTGCAGGTCTTGCGGATGCACACGCCGTCTTGGCACGCCTCATTGCTCTTGCAGGTCGCGACCTTGCTGTAGTCGCTGGAGCCGTCCGCGGCGCACTGAAGCACCGACTTCTTGTCCTCCGAGCACTTGACGTTGCCCTTGGGGCACACCGTGGGCTCGCACTTGCCGGCCTTGCAGTAGGCGCCAGAGCCGCAGAACTCCACGGTGTAGGCGGTGCCGGCGTTGGCGCAAGTGGCGACATAGTTGCCTTTGCAGACTTTTTGGCCGTCGGTGCAGAACGAGGTGGCGGGGCCGCTGGCCTTCTCCTCTTCGCCGCAGCCGACCGAGCTGACAGTCAACGCGAGGGCGAGGCCAAGGAGGGCGCTCAGCCGGGCAAAGGACGGGACTTTGATCTGGATCATGGGTTCCTCTGGCCATCTGCAGCAGCGCCTACCGCTGGCTGAGGCGTGCAGCATAGCGGATTCCAGCGCCGAGCGGCAGAGCCCCCGCGGGACCTGCCGGGCAGCGCCGGAGCTACAGGGAGTTGACGAGGATATCTCTGGGCTTATTGGGGCCGCGCGAGGGGCCGATGATGCCGCGGGCCGCCATGGTGTCGATCATCCGCGCGGCGCGACCGTAGCCGATGCCCAATTTGCGCTGCAGGAACGACACCGAGGCCTGCCCGGCTTCAATGACCACCTGCACGGCGTCGTCATACAGCGCATCCGACTCGCCGTCGTCGCCATCGGCCGCCGCTTCTGTCTCAGGATCCTTAAGGATGTCCATCTCATAGCGCGGGGTGCCCTGGTCGCGCCAGTGCTTGGCGATGTCCAACACTTCGTCGTCCGTGATCCAGGTGCCGTGGCAGCGCTTGAGGTGGCCTTCGCCCGGCGGCACCAGCAGCATGTCGCCGCGGCCCAGCAGGGTCTCTGCGCCGATCTGGTTCAGCACCACTTTGGAGTCGATGGACGAAGCGACCTGAAACGACACCCGCGTCGCGAAATTCGCTTTGATCATGCCGGTCAGCACGTCGGTCGACGGCCGCTGAGTCGCCAGGACCACGTGAATCCCCGCCGCGCGAGCCTTCTGCGCCAGCCGCGCCACCGGAATCTCGACCTCTTTGCCCTGCTGCATGATCAGGTCGGCAAATTCGTCAATCACCACCACGATGTACGGCGGATCCTCGATGTGCGCCACCTCGCCGACATCGCCGGCCATCATGTGCTGGCGCTGGGCCGTCTGGCGAATCTCTGGAACCTTCTGCTTGTAGCTCGCGAGGTTGCGCACGCCCACTTCAGACATCATCTTGTAGCGGCGGTCCATCTCGGTACACGCCCACTTCAGGGCCAACTCGGCTTTGCGCGGGTCGTCCAGCACCGGCAGCAGCAGGTGGGGGATGTCCGCATAGCTCGACAGCTCGAGGATCTTGGGGTCGATGAGGATCAGCCGGCACTCGTCCGGGGTGCAGCGGAACAGCAGCGAGCAAATAAAGCTGTTGATACCGACGGACTTACCCGTGCCCGTTGCCCCCGCTACCAGCAGGTGAGGCGCCTTGGCCAGGTCCATCAGCAGCGGCTTGCCCTCAATGTCCTTGCCCAGAATCAGCGTCAGCGGGCTCTTGGTGTCGCGGAACTCTGGGCGCTCCAGCACGTCGCGAAAATACACGATTTGCCGTTGCTTATTGGGCACTTCGATGCCCACGACGTCGCGACCCGGAATCGGCGCCACCACGCGCACGCGCAGAGCAGACAGCTTCATCGTCAGGTCGTCGCGCAGATTGACGATCTTGCTGATCTTGACCCCCGAAGCCGGGCGGTACTCGTACGTCGTCACCACGGGCCCCGGGCGCATGTCCGTGACCTCGCCGTGGATGCCAAATTCGCTGAGCTTTTGCTCCAGGGTAAAGGCGTTCTCTCGCAGAATGCGCTGGGCCTCTTCGTCTAGCTTGAGCGCCCGGTGCGGCGGCTCCTGCAGCAGCGTCGACGGCGGGAGCACCCACTGCTTGCCGCCGATGGCCAGGGGCTGCTGCACGGCCTCCAACACCACCGATTGGGTCGAATTGCGCAGGGCTTCGGTCTCGACGATCCGCGGGCCAAAGCCAGTGGTGCCCAGGGCCGGCGGCACCATCTGCAGCGCGGGAGGCTGCGGCGCCGCGCCAGCTTGGGGCAACGCCGGCCGGCTCTGGTGGATATCCACTGAGTTCACTTGGTTGATCAGCTGGTTCTGCACGCGCTGCGGCACTGGATCGGCCACGCGGTCGTCCACCACCGGCATGACAAAACCCGGGCTGAGCTCTGGGATTTCGCCGCGCTCCAGGCTGTTGAACTCGGCGATCACCTGGTCGCGCTCCAGGGCGTTCATCTGCGCGGTGCGGCTCAGCTCGGCGTGGCTGAGGTGGGGAGCGGCCGGCGGCTGAAAGGTCTGAATCGGCTGGGTGGACAGGATCATGGGCTGGCGACGGCCGCTGTCCGCGGGCACGTGATCGGGCAGGTCGCCCGGGAGATCGGTGATGTCGAGGCTCTCGAGCGGCTCGTCGTCGGCTTCACTGCGACTCAGCTGCGCGGCACTTTTCTGGGTGGCCACGGGCTGGGCAGGCGCTGCATCGGCCGTCCCAGGGGCCACGGGGGCGGTGCGCCGCGCCACTAGCGTTTCCGCAAGCTCTGGCACGGGCTCAGAAAACCGCAGGTCGGCGCCAGAGAATCGCACCACCGGCGCAGGGGTCGCTTCGCTCCAGCGGCGGTCTTCGTCGGCGAGTTCAGCAAAAAACCGCGCTTCGGCAGCGGCGCTGTCTTGCTGGGCGTCGCTGGCCCTGGCGTGTCTCGCGGGAGCGATCACGGCCTCCAGCTGGTCGGAATCTGCGCTGGCCGCCGCAGTATTGCGCAGCTTGGCCGAGCCGACCTTCTCCTTGAGATTCGCCACGCCCTGCTTGGCCGCTTCGCCCGTGGCCACCACGGCGTGCTCGACCACCGGCGCCGCGCGCCCCGCGACCCAGCGGGCAAACATGCTGGTCAAAGACTTGCCGGTGATCGCCGCCAAGGCCGCCACAAGGCCCATGGTGGCCAGCAGCGCGGTGCCCGTGGTCGACAGCATCGCCTTGAGCACCACGGCCACGCCGCCCGGCAGCAGCCCTGCCGCATCCTTGCCCATCGGCCGCCAGTGCCAGCGCTGCGCCACCAGATGCAGCAGCACCAGCAGCGACAGGCTCGCCCCCGCCAAGCCCAGGGCCACCCGCGGCCGCGGCGCGCTCATCCGCCCCGTCAGCGTCGCCAGGGCCAGCACCAACACCAGGCCGTCGAGCAGGAAGGCGCCTAGGCCCAAAAAGTGCAGCAGCAAGTCGGCCATGCGCGCGCCGACCGGGCCGAGCCAGTTGGCAACCTCTTGGTGGCCCTGGCCCGCGGCGACGATCGCCATGTCGCGGGGATCGTGGGACACCAGCGCCAGGGCAAAAGCCGCGCCGGCGCCAAAAAGCACGATGCCGACCCATTCGCCGCGCAATTCGCTCTGGCGCACATCGCCTGGCCCGGGAGCCGCAGCGGGCTTGGACTTGCGCGACGCCGCACCGTCCGCCGGGGCAGCGGCGCGCGAATCGTTGGAGGGGACAGAGGCGGAGGCCTTGGCCATGGCGCACCTTGCAGGAAGCGAGAGAGGGGGCGCCGCGCGGCGGCCGAATGGCCAATCCTGAGCAGCGAATTGGGCTTGACCGTACCACGCAGCGTCGAGCCCGCCAGAAATCCTCAGGCGCCAAAGGCAACTGCCTGAAACCATTAAATCCCCAAAAGGACCGCACTGAACCAGAGGCGGCTAATATCCTGATCCTGCGCCTATTATTGCGATAACCCCCTGTCTCCCGCGCGCCCCTG
Organism: Myxococcota bacterium; assembly: GCA_964201005.1. Classification (GTDB taxonomy): domain Bacteria; phylum Myxococcota_A; class UBA9042; order UBA9042; family UBA9042; genus SXRM01. The sequence continues at coordinate 3,082 of CAXNCS010000042.1, read as the reverse complement.
GAACCGCGCGGCGAAGTTTTTGAGCCCTGCGGCGTTTTGCAGACGCGCTGACCGTGCGATGCTCGCAGGCCGGCTCGAGTTCGGCAGATGGGCGACGAGGAGGACAGCGTGGCGATCGAGAGGAACTACCGCAAGACCGTGGCTTGGGCCCTGCAGTTGGCGCTGCTGGCCGCGGGGGCGAGCGCATTACCAGACGTCGCTGAAGCCGCCAAGGCCTCCAAGACGGCCAAGGCCGCCAAAAAGCCCAAAACGGCTCAGAAAACTGCGACGCCAGCCAGCGCCAAGCCCGCTGCTGCCGCTCAGCCCGGTGCTGCCGACAAAGCTGGCCCCCCAGACAAGGCAGGACCCGCGGACAAAGCCGGACCCGCCGAAAAGCCCGCCGATCCGGGGCAACCGACCGACGCGGCCGGGGTGACGGCCCAGCAGGTGGCCAACGGCCTGGAGGCCTTCTATGCCAAACAGCCTGGATTCCGAGCTAATTTTACCCAAGTGGTGACCAAGAAGGGCTTGTCGACCGGCCTCAAGCGCGAAGGATCGGCGTGGCTGAAGAAAGGCGACCCCGCCAAGGACCAGCAGGGCAAAATGCGCTGGGATTACCCGGGGGAAGAGGTGTTCTACTTCTGCAATGGCGAGGTGCTGTGGTCGTATGAGCGCCGCGAGCGCCTGGCCGTCAAGGTGCCGGTCAAGAACAGCCAGGTGTACCAGGCCACCCAATACCTGGTGGGGCAAGGCAATCTGGCCCGCGATTTTGCCCTGGAGCTGGTGCCGTCCGCCCTGCCCGGCACCCTGGCGCTGCGGCTGACGCCCAAGCAAGGCACGCAGACGCTGCGCTCGCTGACCCTGGTGGTCGACAAAACCACTTTCGCGGTCAAGGCTTCTAAGCTGGTGGACCCGGTGGGGGACAGCACCGATCTGGTGTGGCGAGACGTGCGCTACGAAGCCGCGGACGACAAGCTGTTTGAGTGGACCCCGCCCCTGGGCACCACGGTCAAGGACATGAGCAAGCCCAAGTAACCGCAGCGGCGATCGACACATTTCCTAGCCGTCAGCTGTGGTTACAAGTGGGTCCCCCTCCTCCAGCTCTGGCAATTCCGGCTCTTGAGGCGCGACTTCTCCCGCCGCCTTGCGCCCCAGGGCCAGCTGAATCCGCCGCGCCAAGCCCTCGCCGACACCGGGAATCGCCGCCACGTCCGCCTCGGCCGCATCGCGCACCCCCTGCACCGAGCCAAAGGCTTCAAGCAAGGCCTTTTTGCGCTGCGGGCCCACGCCGGGGACCTTGTCTAGCCGGCTGACCAGGGTGCGCTTGTCGCGGCGCTTGCGGTGCAGGCCGATCGCCAGGCGGTGGGCCTCGTCGCGCAGCTGGGTCAGCAGGTAGATCTCGTTGGAATTTTGCGGTAATACCAGGGGATTCTTTACCCCCGGCAGGAACACGCGCTCGGCGGAACTCTGGCTGGGCCCCAGATCGTCGCTGTCCTGAGTGCGGGCTTTGGCCAAGCTGCACAGCTCGACGCCTTGGATACCCAGCTCCTCCAGCACCGCCTCGGCCATTTTGAGCTGGCCCTTGCCGCCGTCGATCATCACCAGGTCCGGCAGGGGCCAGCCGTGGCTCTGCACCCGCTCAAAGCGCCGCCCCAAGACTTCATACAGCATCGCGAAATCGTTGGGGGTCTCCATGGAGCGCACCGCAAAAGTCCGGTACTCGCGCGGGGCCAGCGCACCGTCCCACGCCACGGACATGGAGCCGGTCGGATCGGTGCCCTGGATGTTGCTGATGTCGTAACACTCGATGCGCCGAGGCAATTTCTTGAGACGCAGCCGGCTCTGCAGCCCGAGCAGGGTCGCCGCCTGGCTGGCCGACTTGCGCGCGCGATCCTCAAAGGTCTGCTTGGCGTTGTCCGCCGCGGCTTGCAGCAGCTTGGCCCGCACCCCGCGCTCCGGGCTCACCACCTCCACCTTGGTCCGCGGCGCCGTCTCAGCGGACAACAGCGCCCGCTGCTTGCGCAAATCCGTCAGCCATTCGGCCAGCACCTCTTGATCGGCGACCTCGACGGGCAACAGCACCTCGTCTGGCACCGCCTGGCCTTGGTCGTAGAGCCACTGGCAGAAGCCGGCGACCACTTCGGCGTCGCTCCACTCCTGATCTTTGAGCAGGTGGCCGTGGTGGGTCAGCAGCGTGCCCTCGCGAAAAGTCAGGACCGCGACACAAGCGCGCGCACCTTCTCGATAAATCCCAATTGCGTCCATGCTCTGGCGGTGTTGAGCCAACACGGTCGACTGCTGCTCCAGGCTCGTCTCAATCGCCCGCAGCTGATCGCGGTGGCGCCCGGCGCGCTCGTAATGCTCGGCTTCTGCCGCGTCCGCCATGCGCTTTTTGAGCCGCCCCACCAGCTCACTGCGCCGACCGCTCAGAAACAGCGACACATCTTTGACGTGGGCGGCGTAGTCGTCCTGGTCCACCGGCAGCACGCACGGCCCCAGACAGCGGTGGATTTGGTACTCCAGGCACGGCCGCACGCGGTTGCGAAAAATGCTGTCGGGACAAGTGCGCAGCTGAAAATGCCGATTGATTTGGCCAATCACCTGGCGCGCCGACGAAGCCGAGGCGTAGGGACCAAAGTACAACGCGCCGTCTTGGGCCGGCCGCCTCACCACCTGCAGGCGCGGATAGGGCTGGCGAGTGTCCAGGCGCAGGTGCAAAAAGCGCTTGTCGTCCTTGAGCTTGACGTTAAAGCGCGGCTGATGGCGCTTGATCAGCTCGTTTTCCAGCAGCAGCGCTTCTTTCTCAGTCGCTGTGACGATAAGCTCAATCGCCCCAAGCAATTGGCGGAGCTGGCGCACAAAGAAGCGCTCGTCTTGGCCCTGGGCGTACTGGCGCAAGCGCGCCCGCAGGTTCGAGGCCTTGCCGATGTAGACCAGCTGGCCGCCGCGATCGTGCATCAGGTAGACGCCGGGCCGCTCAGGGGCGGTCTTGAGCCGGGTCTCAAAGTCAAAAACCGCAGCCAGTGCGCGTTTTTCGCCAGGGTCGGCCACTTGGCCCGGCAGCACGTGGGCGTGGGGAGCAAAGTCGTAGGCGCCGTCTGGA
>CAXNCS010000041.1:0-22885 GCA_964201005.1 Myxococcota bacterium | reverse complement strand
GCGACGGCGAGCTGCGGGTGCGGCTAAGGGCGAGCCGCCTGGAGGTGCGCGAACCGGCCGGGGCGGTGGTGCTGGCGGCGGACCGGCTGGTGGCAGAGCTGGCGCCGGCGCGGCTGATCGATGGACTGCGCCAAGGGGCCCTGCGCCTGAGCCTGCCGCGGCTGGACCTGGTGCGCCCGCTCATCGTGCTGGACAACGACGCCAAGGGCCAATTGCGGCTGGTGACAGCCTTTGCCGACCCCGACGAGCCGCCCAAACCGGACGCGAAGCCGATGCCCGTGTCGCTGCGCCTGGGCCACGCCAAGATCAAGGACGCGACTTTTCGCTTGGATCTGCCGTCGATCCAGATCAGCGGAAAACAGCTGGACTTTGAGCTGCCAGGGGCGGAGATCGCCGTGCCGATCGGCGGGCCGCCGCAGGTGAGCTACGCGCTGCGGAAGGTGACGGCGGGGAGCGCCGAAGTGGCGATGGACTCGATGCGGCTGATGCCCAAGGTGCCGGCCGCTTCACTGCAAATAGATGAGATCGAAGGTGATTTGCAGCGCGTCATCGTCGCGGGGCTGAGCCTGCAGATGCCGCCGGTGGATTGGCGCCAGCCGCTGGCCGAGCCGGATACCCTGCTGAGCCGGGCGCGGATTGAAGTCGACATGGGCGCCGAGCTGGAGGTCCGCGGCAGCAAGCTGGGGCTGGTGACGTCCAGCCGTTCGCCGTTTATTCGCGATTTGCTGGGCGATTTGTTCAAGGCCCAGGCGGCGGTGAACGGCGAGTTCCGCTTTAACCTGGGCGATGGTTTTGCCGCGGAGGGCCAGATCGCCGGCACAGGGCTGATGGCCGGCTTTGTCAGCGAGGCGGTGAACGCCAAAGTGCGGGTGGAGACGGGGGCGCGCGGCGACTCGCTGGTGCGGGTGGTGACGACCGACCTGCAGCTGCGCGCGTACGGCGGCCAGCTGAGCAGCGAGCGCATCGACTACAAAATGGCCGCGGAGAAGCCGGAACACACGGTGCGCGGCGTGTTTCACCTGGACGGCATGCGCGGCGACCTGCCGCTGTTGAGCCAGGCGGTCAAGCTGGAGGGCATCACCCCGCAACTGGCCGCGGGTCGGCTGTATGGCAGCCTGGGCACTGCGGTGCGCGTCCACCTGCCCACGGGCCGGCCGCTAGACATGGACGTGGCCCTGGACGCCGATCTGCGCCTGGAGCGCGACGCTTTCTTGGCGTTTATCGGCCAGGCCCTGCCCAAGGTGGAGTGGCGCGGCGGCATGCGCTTTGAGATGGGCCCGGGCAAAGACGGCGGCTACATGCGCGTGGCGATGGATAAATCCCGGCTGCGGGCTGAAGACAACCGCGGCGGCGGCGAGCTGCTGCTGGACCTGGACGCGGACGGTGTGATCGACCTGATGGGCGGGGAGACCAAGCTGGCCCTGAGCCTGTGGATGCCGCGCATCGAGACCTGGCTGGCACCGCTGGGGCTGCCGGGCTATGCCGGGGCGCTGCGCCTGGAGGCCGGGCGGATGTCTGGGGCGATGATGGCGTGGGATGCGGGGGGCGCGGCGACGGTCAGCGACCTGCAAACGCCGTGGCTCAAGGTGCGCAGGGCCGCGGCCAAGCTCAGTTTGGTGCAAGGGGTGCTGGGGCTCAAAGGCTTGAAGGTAGCTACGGAATTTGGCGATGCCACCGGTGATTTTGAGATGGCGCTGTTTGGCCGCGATTGGACGGTGCAGCGCCCGCGCCAGCCGCTGAGCCTGCGCAACCTGCACATGCCGGCGCTCGATCTGGCCAAGGCCCAGACGGCGTTGAAGCTGACGGTCCTGCCCAAAGTGGCGGGCCTGCTGGAAATCCGCGACGGCAAAGTCAGCATGGACGCCAAAAACCCCAAGACGACCATGCATTTATCTGCCCAGCTGAGCGCGCGGCACCTGGAAGTGGCGGGCGAGCACTTGGAGGCGCTGCAGGGGCGGGTGGCCCTCAACGGCCAGCGCGCAGAGGTGCAGGACGGCCGGTTGCGGCGGCGCGGCGGGGCGGCGGATGGCCATGAGGACCTCAAGCTGTCCGGCTACTACCACCTGGGCAACGGCAGCTTTGGCGGTGAAGTCCAGGTGCCGCCAGTGCAATTGGCCGCCATGCCGGCGATGGGCGATCTGCCGATGCGCGGCGAGGTGGGGCTGACGGCGACGGCGCGCGGCGACGCAGGGGGCCTGGAGATCGAGGCCGACGTGCTGGCCAAGGAGCTGGCGTGGGCAGATATTCCCATCGGCAGTGCCCAGCTGCACATCAGCAAGAGCCGCAACGGCCCCATGCTGTTCAGCAGCCAGGAGTTTTTTGGCCAATTCAAGCTGATGGAGGGCAGCCAGATCGAATTCACCGGCATGAAGCCGCAAAAGGCGCAGATCCGCGTGGCGACGGTGGGGAGCATCGACCCGATTCGCCGCATGGGCCTGGAGAAACTGCCCGGGATGCAGGTGCGGCTGGAAGCTGAAGTCATCACCACCCTGGATTTGGCGGCGCGGCCGTTGGACTGGAAGGTCGAGGCGGCGGTGCCATCGGGCGGCCTGTGGGTCGATCTGGGCGGCGGTGTTCGGCCCATCCGCAACACCAGCGTGGCGCGCGGAATGGTGACGCCCAAGGCCATTACCCTGGAGAGCACCTACTTTGAGGTCGAGGGCACGCCGCTGGAGATGTGCGGGTCGCTGATTCCGCAGGACGACGGCAAGCCCATGCATCTGCTGGCGTTTATTGCGGGCACTCTGGCCGTGCCGCGCTGGGGGCCGCTGGCGGAGTCGCTGGCGAGCATGGACGTCAAGCTGGATATCCTGAGCGATCCGCTGGTGAACGCCGATCGCCGATCGGAGTGTCTGCAGGCCGCGGCGGGGCGGCTGCGCCTGGAGGGCGGGCTGGGCGATGACCCCCTCAAGGTCCAGGGCGTGGTGCGCACCCACGCGAGCACCCTGGTGATGCGCGGCCTGGGCGAGATGACCATTGCCGAGGGCGCGCGGCTGTACCTGGCGACCAACAGCAAGGGCGTGATGTCGCTGCTGATTCCCATTGACCAGCCGCTGGCGATGCACCTCATGGACGGCGACCTGACCACCCACGGCAGCGCGCGGCTGCAGGGCAATCAGCTGCTGTCGATGGACCTGCAGGCCGAAGGTCGCGAGCTGCTGGTGGCCAAACCCAAGGAATATCAGCTCTCTGTCGCGCCACAGGTGACCCTGGTGGGCACGGAGATGGATGACCCAGAGAATCGCTCGATCACCCTCAAAGGCCGGGTCAAGATCACCGATGGCACCGTGAGCAAGGCCTTTAATGCCACCACAGAAGTGATTGCCAACGTGACGGATCGCAAGGTAGAGAGCTATAGCAAGCCGCTGACCGAGACGATGCCGCTGCTGACAGAAGTGCAGATGGACCTGGATGTGGTGCTGCAGGGCATTGAAGTGACGAGCCGGGTGTCTGCGGTCAAGTGCGACGTGGTGGCGGACGGCGCGCTCAAGGTCGGCGGCACGCTGATGGCTCTGGAGTTGCGCAACAATATCAACGTGGTTGAGGGGTCGGGCAGTCAGGTGTCGGTGCCGTACAACAACCTGGTGTTTGACGTTGAACGCGGCGTCCTGGAATTTGAAGGCGATCCGTCGCGGCCGCTGATCGACGCCATGGCGCGCATCGACATCCCGGTCAAGGCGGGCTCGCGCTCCAGCTCCACGGCGACGCTGAGTGTCAGCTCCGAACTGACGTCGGACAACACCCAGAGCACAGAAATTGTCCAGGTTTTTGTGGGGATCAAGGGCCACTGGGGCGAGAAGGACATGGCGCTCAAGTTCAGCTCGAACAAGGGCGACAGCGAGGCCGACGTGCAGTGCCTGCTGGCCTTTCGCCGCCGCTGCAATGACGAGGGCGGGCCGGGGATGCGCCTGACCACCGATTTCCTGATTGGCGACACGGTGAATCGCGCGGTGCTGGCGGTGTTTCAGGGCCTGGTCGACACCTTGACCTTTGACTTTGACGCGCTGAACCTGGGCTTTAATGCCGAGGTCGTCAAGAAATTTGGCAAGAATATCAGCATGGGCACCCGGGTGCAGACGGGCAAGGAGAACCGCTACGACGCCGACTTCTCCTTTCGCATCACCGACCGGCTGAGCCTCAACGGCCTGTGGCGGCGCACGCGGCCCCTGGACACCTCGACCAACAGCCAGACGACAATTGACACGTACGAGTCCAAACTGCGCTACAAGGTGATCCTGGATGACTGAGGGCCGCCGCTGCTGCCGACCGGCGAACCCGTGGATCCCCTGGGTGATCGCTGGCTTTTTTGCGATCACACTCCTGCTGTGGGGCCCTGAGGCGCGGGCGCAGGCGGTGGGGCTGGCGGCCGCGGTCACCCCGGTCAAGGCCCCCGGCGCTGTCGTGGCTCTGCCGGCGGCGGCGACGCTGAGCGACCTGGGAACGGCGGTGGCCCAACAGTTTGTCGGCGACCCGGCGGCGGCCAAGGCGGAGGCCCAGTGCCTCAAGCGCCGCGTGGCGTCGATCGACCTGGAGGGCTGCGCGGCGACCGCCTGTGCCGATCCAGCGGTCAAGGCGCGGCTGTTGACGCTGACCGATATCGCCGTGGGCTGGCCGCTCCAGCCGGGCAAAATCCGCTTGGCCACAGAGAGGTTGCGCCAGGTCGGCTACTTCAAGCGGGTCACGCCGGTGTGCGTGTCTGAGGGCGGCGGTCGGGCGCGGCTGCGCTGGCAAGTCGTGGGCAATCAGCTGGTGCGCTCGGTGCAGTTTCGCGGCAATGGCGCGCTGTTGCAGGATGAACTGCGCGGCAAACTGCTGATCCAGCCGGGCGAAGTGCTCAACCTGGAGGTCAAGGAGGACCTGGCCAAGCTGCAGACCCAGCGCGACGCTTTTGAGGGCGTGTACCGCAAGAACGGCTTTGACAACGCGCGGGTGGACCTGACGACAGAGGTGATCGCGCCTGGGCAATTGCGCCTGGTGGTGCAGATCGATGAAGGCGAGCGCAAACGCGTCACCCAAGTCAAGGTCAGCGTGGCCACCCAAGCGCCGCCGACGCCGGAAGAGAAGCGCCACGGCCTGGCTTGCCCCGCGGTCACGGAGAGGTCGGTGCGGATCGCCGCGGATGCGGGCAAGCTCGAAGTGTTTAGCCAGCGCGAAGTGAACCGCGTGCGCGGCCGGGTGCGCGCCTACTTGCGCCGGCTGGGCTACGGCACGCCGCGGATCGAAGTGGTCCACGACGAAACGGAGCAAGCGGTGCGCATCGATGTTCGCCCGGGGCGCTGTGCCCTGGTGCGGGTGCTGGTGCGCGACGATTCTGGCGGCGGCGGCCACGGCGGCTATGTTCTGAGCGACGACCAGGCGCTGTACGAGGCCCTGCCCTTTGCCGACAGCGGCCTGTTTGACTTCGACGAGGCCGAGCGCGGTCGCCAAGCCCTGCTGGGGGCGCTGGAGAATCGCGGACACCTGTTTGCCGAGGTGCGGCTGGACTTTCGGCCGGTGCCGCCGCAATTGTCGACCGCGGTGTCGGCGGCGCTGACCTACTACGTGACCACCGGGTATGTCAGCCAGGTGCGCGGCATCTTCTTTCACGCCCTGGATCGCCCGGGCCGCTCTGGACTCCCAGACGACGAACTGCGCGCGGTGCTCTCTAGCAAAGCCTATGATTTTTTTGGCAGTGGCGGCTTTTTGCAGGTCGACCAGCTGCTCGCCGACTTGGACGCCCTGCGCGGGCATTTCTTGAGCCAAGGCTACTACCAGTTCCGCTACGCCACGCTGCTGCCCGAGGGCGTGACCCCGACCGCGACCAACGTGCGCATCCGCCAAGAGATTGCCGGCCACACCCAGTTTGTTTACCGCTATCCAGACAAGGGCTTGCGCGTGCGGCGCCCGGCGGGAGAGAACTTTATCTACATCGATATCGATTATTATGAGGGCGATCGGGCGCGGCTAGAGGGCTTGGAGATCCGCGGCGCGGCGCAGGTGCCAGAGAGTGAGCTGCGGGCGCTATTGCCGATTAAGCCCAAGGAGATCATTAGCTTTGAGCTGCTAGCCCAGTCGGTCAAGCTGTTGGAACAGCGCTATCGCAACAACGGATTCTTTCGCATGAAGTTCAAGCTGACCTGCGCCGCTAGCCAGCCCGATGTGGCGGAAGGCGAGTGTCAGCCGCGCTCTGTGTTGGCCCGCTCCGTGCGCGTCAAGTTTGACATTGAAGAGGGCGAGCGGGTGCAGTTTGGCGAGTCGTTCCTCATCGGCAACTTTGGCACCGACGACGAGGTCATTTTGCGCGACTTGCCCAAAGTGGGCCGGCCCTGGTCGGCAGCGGAGGAGTCGGAAGCGCAGCGGCGCCTGAGAAACCTGGGCATTTTTAGCCAGGTCAGCCTGCAGCACATTGGCGACAAAGAGAAGCCGCCGCGCGAGCGCATGGCCACGGCGCTGCATTTGGTCGAAGGCGGCAACCGCTATTGGGAAGCGGCGGTGGGCTTTCAGACCATCAACACCCAGCGCAGCGCCTTTGAGGTCACCACGGCGAGCAGCGTGCGCGACGCCATCGACCGCTGGACCACCACCACCGACCGCATGAGCCTGGGCTTTGGCAGCGCGCAGAACTTGAGCCTGCCCAACTTGCTGGCGACCGCGGAAGGATCCTACGTCAATCGCAACTTCCTGCGCAGTGGCAAGCTGTTGCGCCTGACCAGCAAGATCGGCGCGACCTTGGCCCCGGACTACAGCGGCGTGCCCTACGGCCCCACGCCCATCTGCTCGAGCCTGGCCAAGGCCAATGAGTGCGTCAACTGGTACAACGCCAGCCGCCGCGAGCCGCCGTGGTGGTCGGACACGCTGCGCTATGCCGCCGTGCAGGCGATCTATGAGGACCCGCGGCTGTTTGGCTCCAGCACCGCCGTGCGCGTGGTGGCCCCGTATGTCGAACACGACTACGCGATTGCCGGCTACGACGCCGACCGCATCGGCAGTTCTGTGACGTTGGCGCGGCGCTTTGGCAAGCTGGGGGCGAGTCTGGTGCTCAACGGCGGGCAGATCCGCACGCGGCTGGCGAGCGAGAGAAGCTCCGATTTCGCTCAGGATTTTGAGTGGCAGTACTCCGTGGGACCGCAGCTGGCCTATGACGACACCGACTCGCCCATCAACCCCCGCAGCGGCTTTGCCCTCAAGTTTGAGCTGCCCTACATCAACGCGATGGTGACGCCGCTCAGTCGCGCCAACAGCTCAGAAGCACGGCCCTTCCGCGCCAACCTGTTCAAATGGGACGCCACGGCCCGCTGGTACCTGGCCTTGGGCGACACCTCCACGCTGGCGGTGGCCCTGCACGGCGGCGGCGGCTGGTCCCTGGGCAACGCCGCAGCCCTGCCGACCGACGCGCGCTTTCGCCTAGGCGGCTCCTTGCCCCAAGGCCTGTTGCGCGGCTACGCCGATGCCGGCATCCGCCAATACGATGAGAGCGGCTGCACCAAGGTCAAGGACTCGACCGGTCGGCTCAAGCGCTGCGGCAGTACCTATGCCTCCGGCGACTACACGCTGGCCGACGGCAACGCGGTAGGCAACGGCTCGGTAGAGCTGCGCTTTCCGGTGTTGGCCGCTGCGGGCGTGTTTGGCGCCGCGTTCTGGGACTTTGGCGGCCTCGCCGAGGGCTGGAGCGACTGGCACCGCAACGCCATTCGCCACGGCGTCGGCGCCGGCGTGCGCTACCTCATCGCCGGGCAGATCCCGGTGCGCTTGGACTACGGCATCGCCGTCGGCTCCCAGTGCCGCGACGTGGTGCTCGACGAGGTGACGGGCACCTACCAGTGCAGCCAGGACGAGTTTGGCAAGCTCAACCTCGGCGTTTTGTACGCGTTTTAGCGCTAGGTTTCCGACGCGAGCTCCTCCGCGCCCGCCAGATCCCGCCGCCCAAGCCGCAGCGGCAACGTGCCCAACAGCATCCACGCCGGCAGGGCGATCTCCGCGCCGCGCAGCGCGCCGTCGACCACTGGGGAGCTGAGCCGCCACGCCAGCTTGGCCTCGTGGTACGCCGCAACCGCCAGCTTGTACCGCTCCTCGTACGCCGCGACGAGCACAGGGTTGACCGAGTACAGCCGCGGCGGGCGAGACCGGCGGCGCTGGCCGTCCTTGGGCTTGACGGGCCCCTGACTGAACATCCCGCCGTCTTCTGCCTCCCGGGTCTCGGCGCGCTGCTTGGGCGGCAGGTCGGGCATCGGACATTGCCCTCCGTCCAGGCCAGGCCCAGGGTCGGCGCGTTCGCAGGGCCCGGTCGGACATTGCCCACCATCCTGTATATCGCTAGCATCAGAGGTATTTTCCACATTCGGCGCGGGACGGGGCTGGTACTGTTGGGCGATCTCATCGGCGATGCCGCCGTACAGGCGTTGCAGCGCTTCCGGGCTCAGGTGCGCCCAGCACTGCGGGACGGCGATGTGCAGGTCCGTCCACGTTTCATAGTCGGCGTCAGGCTTGGCCCCTCCGACCAACCGCGCGGCATCGCGGCATTTTTGCGAGTAGTTCACCCGACGGGCCTTGAGCGGCTGGCCGGTCAGCATCGCATCGATCGACGACGCCCCGCGAAATTGCGCAGGGTGATCGACGATTCTCTCCTTGGCCGCCTGGGCCATGATGTAGCGAACGCGCCGCGAGACCGACTCCGCATCCGGAGCCACCGCCATCACCTTGAGGGGCGACCAGAAGGTGCCGCGCGTACCTTTGAAGCGGTGGCCGAGGCGGGCGAGATTGCCGTGCAGAAACGCCAGAAAGGCCACAAACTCGTCTGGGGACTTGAACCCGTACAGGCCGTGGTAGTGATCGCTCATGAAATGAAACACAAAAATTGACACCGCATAGCGCTTGACGGCCTCAGCGAAGACCCCGTAGGTCTCGTCGCGCAGGTCTGTATCATTGATATCAAAGCGATATGCGCCATTGTCGCAGCGGAGGGCGACTTCGCAGTAGAAATCTGGGTCGTACAGGCGGAGGTCGTGCATGGCGGACTCGAGCCCGGGGCGAATTTGCCCTCGTACAAAAGTCATCGCCGGCTGCCCAAGAAAACCGCGGCGGAGGCGAGAAAAATGTTGGGGGTGGCTGAAAAAACTTTCGGCCTGGCAATGCGCGGCAATCGCCACAGCCAACCCGCCCAGACAATCAGTAGCAAAATCATAGATCAGACATTGCCTACCGTCCTGGCAGTCCTGGCAGACGGCCGAAAACTGTGCTTGCCGGCCAGGAGCCCGGTGATCACGCCTGCCCCCTGCTCGCCGCGCGCAATTGGACCAACGCCGGGATAGGCCGGACGTGGAGGTGCACCCGCGAAAGCCCGAGCGGTGTCGGAAACCCGAGAAATTTCGCCGATCAGACATTGCCTACCGGCTTGGGCAGACTTGATCCGCCCGGGTTTCGCCGCGGTTGAAGGCTCCAGCGGTGTCGACAATTTCTACATAGAGGAAAATTCCCTCACGTCCGTCGGTCCCATCGGCCGCCCGTTCGCTGTATTTTCAGCCGTTCGCTGTTGGCACGCTCCATGCAGCGTCTTTGGCAGCAGGCGGAGACGTTTCCCGCCTAGCGCTAGGGAGGCGGTCATGACAACGGACGTACGGCGCACAGAAGCAAGTCGCACTCTGATTCAGAGGGTGGTAGCCATCGGCACAGCCCTGCTGGCGGTCGCGGGCTTGGCGGCCTGTGAGGATGGCGGCGCGAGCGGCGCGGTAACGACAGAGAAGGTCACCTACGGCCAGAGCCTTGCCGCGTTGAGCGAGGCCAGTGGCTGTGGCGAAGTGCTGGCGGACCTCAAGGCCAAAGCCGCAGCTGACGCCGCCAAAGCGGTCGCCGACAACCTGCAAATCGCCTTGAAGTGGCCCCAACAGGGCTGCATGGTGTACGACAGCGAGTATGGCCAGCCCTCGGCAGGCGGCGGTGGCGCCCAGCAGGCCTCGGGTACGAACACCCAGGTTGCGGGGGTCGACGAGGCCGATTTTGTCAAGAATGACAATGAGTTTATCTACGTGGTCGCCAAGGGCAAGCTGCAGATCCTCAAGGCCTGGCCGGCCAGCGAGCTCAAGCGCATCGGCGAAATCGCGGTAGAAGGCACGCCCAAGCGCCTCTACGTGGCCAACAACAAAGCCTTAGTTTATTCTGCTCTTGGGCCTGTTGCTGCGGCCACGGGTGCGGCGCCGGTGGGGCCTTGGGGCGGCATGTCGTACGACGGCGGCTCGGGTGAGTGCACCTACGGCTACGACTGCGAGTTTGCGGGCGACGGCCAGGTCTTGAAGATCACTCTGTTTGATCTGAGCGACCGCACCGCGCCCAAGCTGCTGCGCGAGACCACCTTCTCCGGTTCGTACCTGAACTCGCGGCGCATCGACAACATGGTGCATACGGTGGTGGTGTTTCCCGACGTGTCGGTGCCCGGCCTGCAGTACTGGCCCAGCGAGCTGAGCGATCCGTGGAAGTGGTGCGGCAAACCAGAGGATTTCCCCTATACCAGCGCGCAGTTGACCCAGATGTTTGCCGGGTTGGCGGCCAAGAACAAGGCGCTGATTGATGCGTCGTCGATTGCCCAATACCTGCCGGGGATCAAGGACAAGCGCTACACCGCGGCGGGGACAGTAGAAGAGAATGGCCTGCTGCAGGACTGCAAAGGCTTCTACCTGTCGCAAGAGGGCGACGGCAAGAGCTTGGTGTCGGTGGTGAGCATGGCCATGGACGATTTGGGGCCGATTGGCGCCACCACGGTGGTCGGGCGCACGGGCGCGGTGTTTGCCTCCAAAGAGGCGCTGTACTTGGGTGTGCGCCACTATGCGGGCCAGACCAAGGGTTGGTACTACGAGGGCGAGGGCGCGGTCCAGGAGGCCACCACCGTCCACAAATTCAAGTTCCAAGGCGGCAACAAGACCAGCTATGTGGGCAGCGGCGCGGTCAAGGGTCGAATCCTCAATCAGTTCTCCATGGATGAGCTCAACGGCGTCCTGCGCATTGCCACCACCACGGGCCACGCGCCCAGCCCCACCGCCCACAGCACTGTGGCGACGCTGGCGCCGGTGCAAATCGCCGACGGCGGCGTGCAGTTGGCCGTGCAAGGCATGCTCGACAACATCGCCCCCAGTGAAGACATCCGCTCGGTGCGCTTTGACGGCGAGGTCGGCTACGTCGTGACCTTTAAGAAGACCGATCCGCTGTTTGTGTTTAGCCTCAAGGACCCCAAGAATGTCAAAATACTAGGCGAGTTGAAGATCCCGGGCTTCTCGACCTACATGCACGTCCTGGATGCCAATCACCTGCTGACCATCGGCTACGACGCCGACGACCAGGGCAGTTTTGCCTGGTTCACCGGTATCCGCTTGCAGGTCATCGATGTGAGCGACTACAGCAACCCCAAGCTGGATTACGCCGAGGTCATCGGCACGCGCGGATCGACCAGCGACGCCGCCACCAACCACTTGGCCTTTACCTTTTTTGCCGCCAAGCACTGGCTCGGTCTGCCGATCACCGTGTGCGAGGACAGCTCCGGCGGCGGCAGCTATGGCACCAAGATGAGCTTCTCTGGCCTGTACGTCTATGACGTCACTTCTGGCAGCGGCTTCAAGAAGTTGGGCGGGCTGGCGAGCGCCCCGGCTGAGACGACGAGCGAAGGCAGCATGTGCGGCGGTTGGTGGACCCAGTCGAACTCGTGGGTCAAGCGCAGCGTGTTTATGGACGACTTTGTCTACGCCATCTCTGGCGACGCGGTTATTTCTGCGGCGGTGGCGGCGCTCGACAAGCCGTTAGCCAAGGTGGAGCTGCTGAAATAGCGGCGCTTGCGGTCGATGGGCCCCGCCAGACCCGCCCTATGCCTTTGCAGAGGCTGGCGATTCTGGCTTCCGGCTGGTCACCACCAGCGCCGCCGTCACCCCCGCGAGCCCCAGCAGGGCGCAGAGGCCAAAGTGCCCGGCGTAGCCCAGATGGCGCGCCGACCAGCCAGAGAGCGCCGCGGCCAGCCCCGATCCAATGACCACCAGGCTCGCCTGCAGGGTGTAGTGGCTGGCCGCGCTCTGGCGGTGGGTGCGGTCCATCATGGCGGTAAACAGCGCCGCGGTGGCCATGCCGCTGGTCAGGTGCTCCAGGGCGACAAAGGCCCCCAGGTTCGCCACTGCCACCTCGGGCTGCGCGGCCAGTACCCAGCTCGCCAGCCCTAAAGCTTGGGCTAATCCGCAGAGGCCAAGCGCAGTTCTGTGGGCCACGCGATCCGCCACCCAGCCGCCCAGGAGCGCCCCCACCAGCCCCGCGGCAAAGCCCACGGTGCCCATCAGCCAGCCGATCGCCGCCAGGTCCAGGCCGCGGTCGACGAGCAGAGGGCGCAGCATCGCCGTCTCCGCACCCTCGCCGGCCTTGAACAGCAGCAGCACGGCAAACCACGGCCAGGCGCGGCGGTCGGCCAGAAGAATCCTCAGCGTGGGTGCGGTTTTTGGCAGGGTGTGGGCCAGCGACGGCGCCTCGCGCAGCGCCAGTACCGGCAGGGTCGCGAGGCCCAGCAGCGCCGCCATCGCCGCGAACGTGCCCACCCAGCCCAGGGCGCCAAAGGCCATGAGCAAGGCGCCGCCGCCCACAATCATCCCCCCGCGATACCCGGCGACCTGCACGCCATTGCCCAGGCCGCGCTCGCGGGGCTGTAGCAGCTCGACCGCCAGGGCGTCCGTGGCGATGTCTTGAGTCGCCGCCAAAAAGTTGGTCGCCAGCACCATGGCCAGGATCAGCGGCAGGTGGCTGCGCGCCTCGGCCCCGGCGATCAGCACAAGCAGCAGCATTGCCGCGCCCTGCAGAGGCAGAATCCAGCCCCGCCGCGGCCCCAGAGGCGAACCAGACCAGCGGTCCACCAGCGGCGCCCACAGCAATTTGGCCGCCCACGGCACCGCGAGCAGCGAAGTCAGGCCGATGTGCTCGAGCGACACGCCCTGCTGGCGGAGCCACGCCGGCAGCGCTTGGGTAAAAAAGCCGTAGGGCAAACCTTGCGAAAAATATAGGCCTGCCAGCAGCAAGAGCTTGCGCGGGGTGGACATGGCCGGGGCTTGCTGGGGGTCGGGAACAGGCATGCGGCGGTCGTCCAAGGGGGGCTGGGCTGCGGCAAACCTACGCGGCGGCGCTGGGGTTGGCAACTCGCCCGTGCGCTGCCACCGCCCCTTGCACCAGGGCATCTGAGGCCGGCACAATCCGCGCGCCCGGCGGATCGGGCGGGTAACGGCATGCAGCGCGCGGCGATCTTTGATATGGATGGGGTGCTCATCGACTCCAATGCGGCCCACTTTAAGGCTTTTCACCGCATTGGCGCCGATCTGGGCGTGCAGTTCACGGACGCCGAGCTGCAGCAGACCTTTGGCATGCACAACCTGCAGATCTTTCCGATGCTGCTGCGCCAGGCCCTGCCGCGCGAGCGGGTGCTGGAGCTAGCCGAACAAAAAGAGACGTACTATCGGGAGTTTGCCCACACAACGCTGCAGCCGATCCCCGGGGCTTTGGGGCTGTTTGCCCGGTTGCGCCAGGCCGGGTGGAAGCTGGCGGTGGGCTCGTCTGGCCCGTCTGCCAATGTGCGCTTGGCGATTGACGTATTGGGGATTGGCGAACACCTGGACGCGGTGGTGACGGGCGACGACGTAGAGCACGGCAAGCCCGCGCCGGACGTGTTTCTGCTGTGCCTTCAACGCTTGGAGATGGCCGCAGCGCAGTGCGTGGTGCTGGAGGATGCGCCCCAAGGCGTCACTGCGGCGCTCGCGGCGGGGATTGCCGCGGTGGCCCTGACCTCTTCGCGGCCGGCGGCGATGTTGGGCCACGCGCAACTGGTGGTGGATCACCTGGACGAGCTGTCGCCAGAGGTGCTGGGGGCGCTGATGGACCGCCAGAACCTCAGTGTCACAAAGGCGTGACTCGCCCACGGTGCGGCGACGTGACCGTCCTGCTGTGCTGGCGCATGATGGCCGCGTAGGTCCGGCGCTGAAGTCGGGCCAGAAGGGCGACCGCGACGCTCCGGGTCTGCCCTGCTGAGGCTGCGATGGCGAGAGTGCTCCCCGGCTGCGCAAAATCCCCTGGCTCTGCCTTGCTTTTCTACCCGTGGCGCTACCTGAGCTGGGTAGTCCTGGCTTGCGCGCTGGCCTGGCAGCTCCCCTGCAGCGCCGCCCTGGGCCTCCCCGCGGTGCCGGCCAAGATGCAAGTGGCGATCAGCTATACCGGCAATGGCCTGGGCGAGATCGAGCCCTGCGGCTGCGCCAACAAGCCCATGGGCGGTCTGGCCCGCCGCGCCCAGGCCTGGCAGGATCGCCAGCGCATGCGCAACCACCCTCTGCTGCTCGACACCGGCGCGTCGCTCACCGTGGGCGAAGAGGGGCTGGCGGAGAGACCGGGCGAAGCGGTGGCACGCGGCGAATTGCTGATGCAGACCATGGGCTATATGGGCTATGCCGGCGTGCACGTCGCGGCGGCGGACCTGGCGCTGGGGCTGGACCGCCTGCGCAAGCTGAGCAAGGCCCAGCGGGTGCCGCTGCTGTCGGCCAACCTCATGCAGGGGGCCAAGCCGGCGTTTTTGCCGAGCTTGGTCAAGCAGCGCGGGCCGCTCAAGGTCGGGGTTTTTGGCCTGTCTCCGCTGAAACCCTCGGGGGCGCGCTGGCTCAAGCAGGCGGGGCTGACGGTGGCCGATCCGACCCAGGCGGCGCGCCAGACCGTGGCTGATTTGCGCGGTCAGGGCTGCGATCTGGTGGTCATGCTGAGCCAATTGCGCCGCGCCGATGCCGAAAAACTGGTGCTCCAGGTGGCGGGGATCGACCTGGTGCTGGGCTCCAGCGCTATGGAGATGGCCACCGATCTAGAGGAAATGGGCCCTGCTCTCTACGCCGATGCCGATCAGAAAGGCCGGTCCTTGGCCGAAGTGCTGGTACAGGTGCGCGGGCGGCGCGATCGCTATTATCCAGGCGAGAAGCGCGGCTCGCTGGCCCGCGAGCACAAAGACCTGGGGGATCAGCTGGCCAAGCTCCAGCAGCAGCTGGCCGCGCCCTCAACGCCGGCCGACAAGCGCGCCACCCTCGAAAAGCAGCTGGTGGCCAAGCGCGCCAAACTACAGCGCCTTTCTCTGGAGTTGCAGGCAGATGTCTTGCCAGCCGACGCAAGCACCGTCACGCTCAGCGTCATCGGCCTGGAGGTGGGGCTGGCCGACGAACCGGGGGTGGCCGAGTGGGTCGCAGCGCACCAGAAGAAATTCCCCAAGCGCGATGCGGGGAAGTGATAGGGCGCTGATCGGCCGTCGGCGAAGCGGGCGACAGACCGCCGTCTTGGATCGGCAGCCTCCGCGCCCAGCCCCCTTGAGCCGCAGCGCTCCGCCTTGCACAATCGCGGCGTGGGCGGCGCGCGCTGACCCCGGAGCGGTGAACCATGCGCTGGATAGGCGGAGTGCTGGCCCTGGCCTCGTGCTGGCCTCTTTATGAGGCTCTGGCGGCCTTGCAGCAGCAGGACTATCTGGCGGGGGCGCTGCTGGTGGCGCTGACGTGGGTGGTGGCGCGCACAGGCACAGATCTGGCGGTGTTGGCCGAGCGCAAGGAGGACGCGTGACCCCGGCCCGCGCCTCAGCTTTTCTCGCCCTCGCCTGGGTGTTGTGCGCTTGCCAGCCCACTGCCGCGCCAGAGCCGAGCCGCGCGGGACCGACCGTGCCCGGAGCGCCGAGCGAGCTGGCCCTACCTGCTGGCCCCTTGGCCCACGCCCCTTGGGCTACCGCCACATGCAAGCCCGGAGAAAAGCGCGCAGATCTCATCGCCTGTGTCAGCGGAGCCGCCATTACCCGCGCCCAGGTGGAGGCGGTGCGCAGCGCCTATCCGCCGGAAACGCCGGTGCGCGATATCGCCCAGGCCCTGGTGGACGAGGAGCTGCTGGCCCAGGCGGCCGCGAGCAAGAATCTGTGGAATGCAAAGGATCTGCGCGATCTTCAGCGCCGCACGGTCGCAAGCGTGCTGTTGCACCGCGAGATGGAGAAGGTCCAGCCGGCGACCATGGCCGACGCCGACATCCAGCTGGCGTACAAGAACCCGGCGATTGTGGTGCGCTTTGACCACGTCGACTCGTTCTTTACGGTCGATGGGCAATTCCTTTGCTGTACCGGCGATTTTCGCCAGTGCTCCCGCCGCGAAGAGGTCGTCAAGTGCATCGACGATGCCGCCGCGAGCGCCCAGGCCGTCTATGCCGCGCTGCAAGCAGACAAGCCGCGCTCGGCCCAGGAGATGTGGGCAAGAATCCGCGTGCTGACGGCAAAATACCCGGACCTGGCCCCCGCGGAAGTGCAGTTCTATTACGACAAAGCCAAGCCCCACGATCAACAGAAGGGCTATGACGTGGTGGTCGAGCCCTACGCGGCGGCGGTGCTGCAGATGCAGCCGGGCGACCTGCACGCGCCGGTGCGATCCGATTTTGGCTGGCATATTCCGTACCTAGAGAAGGTCGAGCCGGCGAGCCACCGCACCTGGAAAGACCCCGAGGTGCGCGCTGAGATCGCCCGCAATATCGTGGGGCCGGTGCGCGAACGCGAGGCGCAGAAGCTGGGTTTTGCCCTGATGAAGCAGCACAAGGTCGAGCTTTTCTATGACAAGCTGGACCCCGCGCAAGCCCAAGGTGCGGCGGGGCCTTGAGGGTTTGAGAGGATCGCCTAGCCAGTGGCTGCGAAGCCGGAACTGTTGGAGAGCCCACCAGTCGCTGTTTCGCACGCCATAGCGGCAAACTCGCCAGCTACTTCAAGGCGAAACCCCGGCAGCGAGCCGCCTCAGCGCAGGGGCGTCCAGAGCAGCAGGGCGTCGCGAGAGGTCCACCCGCCCGAGCCCTGGCCCACCCCGGCGGCCAGCAGGACGTGGCCCGAGGTCAAGGGCGTCGCCGTGCCCCAGGATCGGCCGCCGTCGGGCAGGTCGTGGGACGCCGCCACCGTCTTAAGGGTCGGCACCGCGGAGCCTTTGGCGAAGGTGACGCGCAAGACCTCGGCAGAAGCTATTGCCGTTGTGGGTGAATTCTGCCCGCCGGCGATCAGCAGCTGGCCTGCGTCGGGGCCCACTTGGATCGCGGCGACGGCAGGGGCCCCGCGCGGTTCTTGCAGGGGAATGGCCCCCGCCAACAGACCGCCGGCAGCCACGTCAAAAACCGCAAGCGACGCTATGGGTTTGGCGTGAGCTGCATCCGAGTAGCCACCGACGATGGCCACATAGTGAAAGGCCGGATCGCTGCTGCCCACCGCGCTTGGCAGCGGAGCGGCGGCCGGCAAGGTCCGGGGTCCGTCCAGCGGTTGCGTCAGCGGCTGCCACATGAATTTGCTGTTGAGGCAGTCGCCAAGGCCGACCGCGTTCGGATCGCATTTGGCACCGGCCCGCGAGACCAAGCCGCCGCCCAGGCTGGTGAACTGGACGAACTCGATGTCGCTGCGCACTCCCGCCTCGCTCTCGCCGCCGATGAGCATGACATAGCCGCCCTTGAGCCCGGGCAGGCGCGCGGCGGCGTGGTTCCAGCGCGGGGCATTGAGCCGACCTTGCGCTTTGTTGCCCTCGGTCGGGTGCCACAACTCCCAGGTGTTGCCAGCGCAATTGATTTGGCGACTGCAGAGCTTGGCCAAGCAGGTGTCGCCCGCAGAGCAATCGCTGTCACCGGTGCAGGTGGCTTTGGTTGGGCTGGGCTCAAAGCACGGCGTGTCACCCTTACCACCCAAGATTAGAAAATAGTTGCTGTTTGCATAGGGTGCGACAATGGTTGCGCCGGCGCGGGCAAAGGCCAAGGGGGCACCCAGCGTCACTTGGCCGTCAAGGCCGACAAACTCCACGGTATTGCTGAGCTTAGCCCCAGCCGCGCCGACGACATAGCCGCCCGCCACCGCCACGCCGTCCTTGCCAACAGCTGCCGCGTGAAAGGCCCGCGGCTGGCTGAGGCGGTAGCCCGGACCCGCAAGCACACTGAACTGGGCCGTTGCCGGGCTGTAGCGGGCGATCGCGTCGGAAAATCCGCCATATCCGTCGGGATCTTGGGGGTCCAATTGGCTGCCGCTGGCCGGCCGCGCCCCGCCAATCACTAGCACCTCGCCGCCCTTTTGCGCCAGGGCCACGGCCGCCGAACCGGCACCTCCAGGGGCGCCCTCCGAGCCCAAGCTGGGGCCAAGGGGCGTAAAGCGGTTGGCGCGGGTCACCAAGGCACTCAGAGCGGCCGGCGCTGCTCCACAGGTCCGCTGAAACACGGCTGTGTAGCCCAGGCCCAGCAGAGTCTCGGCAGAAGCGCTGCTGCCGCCCCACAATTCGGCGCGGACCCGCAGGTGTTTGCCGTAGGGCAAGCTGGCGCAAGTGCCGCCTTGGCACAGCAGGTTGGCGTCCATGCCTTGAGAATACGGCTTGATTTGTCGATACTTGCCGTCAGCAATGCCCTCGCCTTCTAGGGTCAGCATCAGCACAGCGTTGGGGCTGCGCGGATCGTCAGCGGGCGACGCCGGAAAACTCAGGCTGACGACGGCCCCCAAGCTCGTGTCGGGCTTGCCGTCCTGACCCAGGCACGACAGCGGAGGGGCCAAGCACACGCTGCGCCAGCCGCCAAGGCCGCCGGGTACGGGCTCTTGACTGCAGGTCTCGCCTGCGCCGCAGCCCGCCAGAGGCATCCATGCGCTCTTGGTGCACACTTGGCGGCTCTGGGTCCCTTGGCAACGCTCCGATTCAGTCAGCGAATCGCATGGTTCACTGGCACCCAGGCAGACCGGCCCGGCGTCAACCACGGCACAAGGCGCATCGGCGCCGCAGGCTTGCTGAACCGCCCAGCCTTGGGTGCCGCAGACCATCACCGCGGAAGAAGCGCCGCTCACCCCACACTTTTTTGCCCCGGCTGTTGGGCAGGAGGCGACCTGCGAGGTGGC
This sequence comes from Myxococcota bacterium, assembly GCA_964201005.1. Taxonomy (GTDB): domain Bacteria; phylum Myxococcota_A; class UBA9042; order UBA9042; family UBA9042; genus SXRM01. Next base: position 4,014 of record CAXNCS010000041.1, on the reverse strand, counting down.
GGAAGCAGGGGCGGTGGGCGCTTCTTCGCCACAGCCGGCCGTTGAGAGAATCCAGGCTGCGGCGGCCAGAAACGGCGCCCACGTTGGGGAATTGCAGAAGGTCATGGCTCGTCTCCAAGTCTGCCTGCACGGTACTGCGGGGCCTGCGACTCGTCAACGCTGGGTGGCTAGTCGCGCATCAGGCATAGGGCCGTCGGAGAGGTTGTGAAAGAACGTCGGTTCCACGAACTTGAGAGCCCAAGGCAGCGACTCCGCGCCGATCGCCGCTTGGCAGCCTGCAACCCCAATGGTACCGTGCCGCGGCACCTGACCACGAGGCCCGCGATGCCCAGTTCTGCGCCAAATCGCCTAGACTCCAACCAATGGCGGGCCCACGTCGATGCCCTGCGGCGCGGCCCAAGCGGGGATGTCAAAGCCTATCGCCTTAGCCAAGAGCGCCTTGCCCTGGGCATGACCGACGCCGCGGGTTGCCTGCACTCGTTCATCCGCTCCCTTGGTCAGGCGGCTTTTGACGACGCGGTCTCGGACGCCATTTTTGGCACCGCAAAACGCAAGGGCTTGCTCGACGAGCTCGAGAACGCTGCCGAACCCGTCGAATACCCCAAAGCGTGGCTGCTCAAGAGCTTGAACCGCCGCCTCATCGACGTGCAGCGCAAGCTGGGCCGCGAGCGAAGCTTTATCGCCGAACAACGCGATCTGGGCGAATCGGGAATGGCGGGCGACGCAGGGTTGGCGGGCGACTCAGACCCTGGCGCCGTGCCGCGCGAGGTGGAGAAAACCCTGACCGACGTTGCCAATTTCACTGCCGTCCTGCTGGGCGTGTGCGACGAGCTGCCCGCCAAGCACGAATTCGCCCAGCCGCCTGCAGCGACGCGCAAGGTTTGGCGCGACTCGGTCAAGAAGTGGAGCGATTCCGCGGGCCACCTGCGCCGAGACCTTGAGCTGGGCGCCGATCGGCTGCGTTGGCCAGACGGCTTCAACGGCAATGACAACCACGCGCGGGCATGGCAAGTGCGCTACTACCACAGCGTGGGCGCAACAAACTACTATCGTATTGAAGAGATGCCTCAAGACAAGCGCAGCGCAGAAGGCGCCTTGAGCTATCAGCACCTCGGGCGCTTTCGCAAAACCTACAGCGAGTGTGCGGGCTTAGGCGGAGAGATCGTCGATGGCCTTGCCGACATTCCACTGCAGCCGCTCGCGCCAGGGCAGAAGCGCCGGCCCCTGCCGATTGCCTGGGAGCCAGCCCGCCACCACACGCTCGCTGCGGAGGACAAATGACCGCCCCGATCCAGCCCACGGCCCAGGCCAAGCCGCTGCCGGTGTTGAAACACCCGCCCTTTTCCGGCAGTTGCCGCATCCAGCCGCTCGAGGTGACTGCATCGCGTTGGTTCAAGGTGGTCGACGTGCCGCTGGATCGGCCGTTGGCGTCGGCAGTGGTGGTGCTGGAGAGCTTGTCGGCGATTCCGCGCCTCACGATCGAGATGCCGCTGAGCGAACTGACCAGGCCGTATCGCCTTGTCCACGCGGTCTTGGACGCCAAGCTGCCGGCTTTTCGCCCCCTGGCGGCGCTGGCCCTGCTCGAAACCTCGATGCCAATTCGCGTCGTGATGGATGAAGATGGCCAGCCCACGCGACCGGAAGGGCTGCTTGAGTTGCGCGGCCTGGCACCGGGCGGCGACGATCAAGCGCTGCGGATCCGCATGGACTGGGCGGCGGAGAACTGGCGGACCCACATCGAGAAGCACCTGATGTCTGAAGAGGATTTGGCGCTATGGCAGCCCATTGTCGACCGCCAGCGCTTGCCAATTCGCCTCCACCAGCTCAAGACGGCGGTGCGCTTGGCCCGGCGCGCTCAAGATGGGCCTCGCGAGCTTGTGGGTCTAAAGCCTGAGTATTGGCCGCTGGTTGAAGCCTATACCGCGGCGACCGTGGCGGCGTTTGCCGGGATGCTCGACGGTCCATCGGTTCATGTGGGTCGGCTGCTGGGCGCGCCGGGTGCCGTCCATCGCGAAATCGATGGGCTTTTGCGGCTATTGGGCGATCCCATTGGCCTGGCCCCGGGCGCTGAACAGCTCGTCGCGGTTGCCCAGGACCGCCTGTTCACCGTCGCTCGCGACCGCCGCGGTCTGCACCACGCGCTGTTGTGGCGCTCGACCTACCCGATCGACCAAGCGGGCGGCGCAGGCGATAAGTTGGCTCGCTTGCGGGCCTTTGCCGCCAGAACTGCCGAATTCGACCTCATTTCCTGGCCCTAGAATTCTGTCAGAAGCCGGCACCCACCGGCGTCTTGTCCATGGAGGCCACAGCCTCTGCGCAGCGAGTATCAGATGAGCGACCTTGCGATTGGCAGAAGATTGACTGAGTGGGCGCGGGCGCATGTCGGCGCGGCAGACCCGCCGCCGGTCGAAGGCCTGGCTTTGCTCCTCGCGTTCGGCCGGCTGGCAGAAGCCGACCCTGACGCGGCGGGCTTTGCAGCGGGTGAATGGACCATTGCAGACGCAGAGACGCTGCACCGGTGGGCCCAGGGCGAGCGCCAAGAAGACCTGGCCTTTTTGCGGCGCCAGCTCGATGCCCTTGAAGACTGCACAGAACTGCTTGACATGCCCGCCATTTTGGCCGACGACCCAGAAGCCGCAGAGTCTGCCCAGGCCCAGGCCCTGGCTGCGCTGCACACCCGCGAGCGGATCCATCAGCTGGGCGTGGCGGCGACGTGGCTGGAAAAAGACGGCGCCATCCAAGGCGAAATGGCCGGTCAGACTGCGGCGGTCGACGAACGGCTGGGCAAAATCGTCGGCTGCCTTGCGGTGTTGGCGCCCGAGCGCGCGCGGATGGCGGCCCAGGTCGATCCGGCCGAGCGAGCGGCGCATTGGTGGTGGACGGCGCCGTGCGCGGAGGCTTTGGAGCAGCGCGATGCGGCGAATGAGAGCGCGCTAGCTCAACTGCAGCGTTGGGCGGCAGAGCGAGTCGTCGCATCGCCCGCTGGCGCCAAGTTGCGGCTCGCTTCCGAGGAAACTGCCGCCTTAATGGCGACGCCCAAGGGCCAGCGGCTGGCGGCTTTCCTGGGCGATCGCCTGGACTTCGACCTCGCGCCGGCCGCGCCGCAGACGCACCATGGCAGCGTGGCCGAGGTGCTGGCGAGCGCCGCATCTGTGGCGGTTACTGGGTCTGGAAATCGACTGGCACCGGTGCTCCCGCTGTGGCGACCGGGCGAAAGCCGCCGGCCAGAGCGCCTTGCGGCCGCCACCGCGCCCGATCGGCCAGTGCTCGCGGGTCTGGACGCCTTGGCGGGAGTCTTCTGCACCGCGGCGGAACTGCTGCCTGGCATCGGTGTGGTGGCCCACGGTACCCGGGCGTTTGACGGCGGTCGGCAGCGCGTCTGGCTGTTCGTGCCGGAGTTGGAGGTAGCGTCGCTGCAGCTGGCAGGGACTGGCGCGCCGTGGCTTGCGGAGCTGTGGAGTCCCGGTGGCTTGGCGATCGCCGCGGATGCCGTCGACGAGCCCTTTGAGGTCACGGCTGCGCGCGGGACCGGTGGGGACAGTCCTGCTATCCACGAGATCCTGGAGCCGGGCCCGGCCCAGGCGCAGCCCTCTCTCCTGACTCGCCTGCTGCGCCATGTCCATGATGAGCAAAGGGATACCGTGCACAGCGACTGGGAGGAGCTTGTGGCGAGCTGCGATGGCGAACTGGGGCAGGCACTCTCTGGTCTGCGGCTGGCCCTGACCAAGCTGTTTGGCGACGAGTGGTCATGAGCGCCGACCTCTATGTGCCGGTCGTCTGGGACACCGGCGAGACAACGGCCATTCCCACCGTGCTGTTTTGCCGAGTCGTCTCTGACTCCGTTCGCCCAGAGCGTGCTTACCGGTCCGACGTCGAAGATGTCGGCAAGCTGTGCATGGCTGTGGAAGCCGGGCTCAGCGCAGAGCGGGGCGAATGGCCAGACGAAGCCTATGTGCTGGCGTCCACGGAGCCAGCCGCGCGGACCAAGCCCTTGCAGGGGCGCAGCTGTGCGCT
>CAXNCS010000040.1:0-23058 GCA_964201005.1 Myxococcota bacterium | reverse complement strand
GAGGCGGCGCAGGGGCTGCCCTTGGCACATTCGTCAATATCTGCGCACTGATTGCCGATGGACTCAAAGCCAGGCTTGCACGCGGTGCAAACGGCCTTGCCCAACGCCCCAGTGGTGCAGGTCTCCGTGGTTTTGCAGGGCGCAGCGGTGCAGGCGTCGGCAAACACGGCAAAATCGTCGATGGCCCAGCCGATCTGCCCTGCGGCGCACGGTCCCGTGAGGCGGAAACGGAATTGGAGCTTGGATCCCGAATAGCCCTTGATCGAAAAACTGAGGGGTGTCCAATTGTTGCCTGCAACTGGGGCGACCTTGGCCACCTCTGTCCATTGGCCACCTGGGCTGCGGACCGCGACGGTTGCGGCGTGCTGAGCCGTCCAGCTGCCGCCGGAGTTGAATCGCAGCAGGATCGGCGTCGCTGGCGGTACGGCGGAGAGGTCGATCCACGGCGATTCCGCGGAGGCGTCCGTGGCCGTCTGACCCTCTGGGCACTGCAATTCCTTGCCGTTGTTGACAGACAAGGCGCACGAGCCGGTCGGCGCTTGGGGCAGGCCCGCGGCTTCGCCAAAGCTCCAGCGCACGCTGCCAGCCGGCAACTCCGCGCCAGAGCGGTGCCAGAGGGCCGCAGTTGCGGTAGCGTCGCAAGGGAAATTGTCAATGTATGGCGCCTGTTGAACGCCGCATGTGGCATCGACGGGCAAGGCAAAGGCGCACTGGCCGGTGGCCTTGTCGCAGCTGTCGGTGCTGCACGCAAAGCCGTCATCGCAGAGCTTGGGGGTGACCTTGCACGCGGCGCCGGAGCAGACATCGCCCAGAGTGCAGGCGTCGCCGTCGCTACACGGAGCGGTGTTGGCGTTGTGTTGACAGCCTTTCTTTGGGTCGCAGCTGTCGTCGGTGCAGGCGTTGGCGTCGTCGCACAGCGAGCCTTCATCGGTGAGGCCGCTGCAATTGTTGTCCAGGCCGTCGCAGGTTTCCGTGGCTGGCGACGGCGCATCGCAAGCGCTCAAGCTGCCGCCCTTGCAGCTGCGCGAGCCGGCGCAAACCGCCACCGCCCCGCCGATGCTGGTCGCGCTGGCGCAGCTGGTCGAAGCGGCTTCAGCGATGGCCACAGGGCTGCATGCACATTCTCCGGCTGATGGCAGACAATAGCCGCCGCTGTCGCCTTCGACGATCTGGGCGTTTTGGCAACTGTAGCCCTGGGGGCACTGGCTGTCGCTTTTGCAGGCCGCGCCGCAGAACCAGCCGCTGCTGCCTGCGGGCGAGGCCCCGCTCACACAGGCGGCGGGGACCGCCATCGGCAGCGCACAATCGCTTGAGCTTGCACAGGGATCGCAAAGCGTAGGCCACTTGGGAACGCACAACGGCTTGCCATCTTCCGTGCTCGACGGATCCGCTGGCGGCATCACCGCGCAAACAGTACCTGTGGGGCACTTGACCTCAGAAATACAAGGGGCTGCGCAGGCTTTGCCTTGGGCCGTCGGCAAGCATGCACCGCTTGCCGGGCAATCGGTGTCGCTCTGGCAGCTACAGCCGCTCTGGCCTGGGCACTGAAGCGCCGCAGCATCACCAGCGGTATCGGCCAGCGAATCGCTTTCAGCGGCGTCATCTGAATCGGCCGTCAGAGAGTCGCTGCCCGGTTCGCCGGCGTCGTCGGCCTGGAGGTCCTGTTCAGAAGCATCGGCTTCGCCGCCATCTGAACCGAGAGAATCACCAAGCGCAGCGCCGTCTTCTGCCACACCATCTACAGAGCTGACCTCTGAGGAGCTGGCGTCGCCCACCGCCGTCAGCGCACCTTTGACCAACCCTTCGTCCTCACCGCACGCCGCGGCAGTCAGCAGCGCCACCGCGAGCGCCGCCTTTAGCCAGCGCCCAGCGCCGCGCCCTGCCCTCTGCCCCGTGTCGCTTTCCATCTCTGCCTCCGCCGGCCACTGCATCGCTGATCCGCCTTTAGCATGCCGCAGCGGCCGTGCAAAGGTCGAATTCCCGGCCCTGGTCGCGACCTCAAGCGGCCGTGGCGATGGCTCTGGCCGCGCAGGGTCACCCGCAGGCCGTCACTCGTTTTGCAGCTCCCTGGCCACCGCGCGGATCAGCAGGGCGTGCTCCACCTCGTGGGTGCGCTGTTCGAGCGACTCCAGACTTTCTCCAGGGATCATCTGGATTTCGTCGACCAGCACCACCGGCCCACCGTCGACCTCGGCCGTCACCCGGTGGACCATCACACCGGTCGTCGCCGGCCCGCCTTGAACAAAGGCTTGGTGGGCCCGAGCGATCGCCCCCTGCCCCGGATGAACTCCAGGCAGCGCGGGATGAAGATTGATGATGCTTTGGGGATAGCGCTCGAGGAGCGGCCCTCGCAGCAGCTGGTCCCAACCCGCCAGCACCAGCAGTTGCGGTTGGAGCGGCTCCAGTGCATCGACTAGCCCCTGCTCCCATTGCAGGCGATCCTGGCCGTGGCGCGGACAAAGGAGCAAAGGAATTTCAGCTGCTTGCGTCCAGAGCACCGCCTGTGCGTGCGGCCGATTGCACACCACGACGGCGATCCGCGCGGCCAGCCGGCCATCGGCACACGCGGCAATCAGCGCCTGCAGGTTGGAGCCGCGGCCGGAGGCAAACACCGCGAGCTGAGGCAAAGGCATGGGGCGCTGGACCTAACTTCGCGGCGGCAAACCGAACGCCCGGTGATCGGCGAGCATGCAGCGGTCTTGCACAACGGCGATCCCGTGTTGCTCCAGCTCCCGGGCCACAGCGTCGTGGTATACGCCGGATTGCAGCCACACCCAGCGCGGCAGTGGGCGCATGGCCAGGATTTCCTGCACATGGCCGGGCAAGAGCTCAGAGCGGCGGAACACGTCCACGACATCGACCGGCTGCTCAATCTCTGGCAATTCAGCTACTACCGTATGATCAAAGAGCATTTGCCCAGCACAGGTGGGATTGACGGGCAAGACCGTATAGCCCATCGCCGCGAGGTAGGCGGGGACGTAGTGGGCAGGCCTCGAAGCGTCGGGATGGGCACCCAGCACCGCAACAACGCGGGCCTGCTCAAGAATTTGTCTGGCCAAGAGCTGTGAGTTCATGGGGCTCCAGAAAACCACCGCGCGCGGCGGCCCTTACTTGAGGCTCGCCAGGGTCGCGGCCCATGCGCTGGCCGCATTGCGCACCCCCAAGCTGGCGTCGCCCTGGGCGCGCTGATCGGCAAATGCTTTGAGACGAGCCAAATTAGCCTTGGTGACCGCCGGGCTGAGGCTGGCAAGCGCCTTGATGCTCCGCAGGCGAACGCCGTCAAAGCTGTCATTGCCCAGGTCCAGGAGCCGGTCAATTACCCCGTCCACCGCAGCGCCGCCGAGGTCTTGCAGAGCCGCCAAGGCGAATTCGCGGGTCAGCGGATGGCTGGCCAGCAAGGCCTGTTGCAGCTGCGGTACGGCATCGCCCTCAAACAGCAACACGTTGTGCAACGCGGCGGCGGCGAGCTCGGACTGCCGCGCTGAGAACTGGCTGATCAGGTGGGGCACAGCCTTCTTGCCGAGGCTCAGGATCGCTTGGCGCACCGCCTGGGTGACCGTCTTGTCGATGTCGCGGCTGGCGATCAGCAGTTGCGGAAGAACTTGAATAAACGAGGCTTCATCGACCTGACGCAGGGCTAGCGCCGCCTCTCTGCGCACCACGGGATCGCTGTCCCGCACCGCCACGCCGGCCAGCAGCGCCGCCTCTGGATTCAGCGGCCCGGCACCGGCCAGAGACCGCCAGGCGTTGGCCCTGACCAGCGGCCGACCATCGCGGGCCAGAGCAAGAAGCGCTGTAGATTCAAGCTGTTTTGTGGCCTTCTTGAGAGACGCATCGTCGGCCAGTTGGTCCGCAAAGTCGTCCAGGGGCAAGGGCCGCGCTTCGGCAAAGGCCGGCGAGGACGACCGCGAAATCAGGGTCAACGCCTGCCGGGCCAGCTGGCGCACCGCGGAGTCGCCGTCTCTGCCCAAGGCGATCACCATGCGCTGGGCCGACTGAAGCGCCGGTACGCCAAGCAGCATGAGCCCCGCCAAGGCGTTGCTGCGCAGCCGCGGATCGGGATGGGCGAGCGCCGCCCCCAGGGCTTTGGCGGCCGGTTCACCCAGGGCGACCAGGTGCGGCAACACGAACTTGTCCGCCGTCTCTGGATCGCAGCGCAGCGCTTGAACCAGCGGGCCCACTGCGGCCGCGCCGACACTCGCGACCAGCTCAGTGATACCTGGAATCAGCCGCGCATCGCCAGAACTCGCCGCCATCAGCGCTGGAACAAGTCGATCAAACGGCCGCGCCCCCAGCAAAGCCCGCACCGCTTCGCCGCGCACGGACGGACTGCCGTCTTTGAGCAGCACCAGCACGAGGTCGATATCCGCGGCATCCAAAGGCTTTGTCAGCGACAACGCCCGCAGCGAATTGACCCGCACCGCGATGCGGCCGTCGACGAGGCCTTGACGCAGCAAGGGCAACGGCAGCGCGGCCTTGGCTAAAGCGGCGGTGTCGACGAGGTCGTCTTCAAAACCGGCGACGGGCCAATGGGTTGGCTCGCGCGATGCACTGGCGGAACGGGGCTCTTGGGGTGCGCTCATGACCGAGAAATGTACACCAGCGCCCTGCGCATGGCGAGCCCTCGGCGGCTGCGTGGGGCACCTCAACCTCAGGTGGTGCGGCGGCAGCCTCCAGCTGACTTGCCGGCGGTACCTGCAAGAACGCCGATGTGGTAGTTTGCGAGGACGATCGCGAAGGGAAGGTTCGCCCTCAAGCCCGGACTTGGCAGGTCGCAGGAGCCTGACGCTTCACCATTTGGGAGACCCGCGATGCCTGGTTCACCGCGCCGAAGTGAACAGACCGAGCAGCTCAAAGCGCTATTAGAGATCGCCAAAGCCCTTACTAGCGAACGCGATTTTGGCCGGCTGTTGGCGCTGATCGTCGATGCCGCGGCGCGGGTGGTGGCTGCAGATCGCGGCTCGCTGTTCCTGGTGGACCCCGACACCGGAGAGCTATGGTCCAAGGTGGCCCAGGGCATGGGCGCCTCGGAGATCCGCATTCCCCGCGGCACGGGCATCGCCGGCGCAGTGGCCATCCGCGGCGAAGTCGTCAACCTCAGCGACGCCTACGCCGATAGCCGCTTTAACCCCGCGGTCGATCGCTCCACCGGTTACTCGACCCGCAACATGCTCTGCGTGCCCATGCGCAACACCCACGGCGATATCGTGGGCGTGCTGCAATTGCTCAATAAGCGCGAGGGCAATTTTGACGGCGACGACGAAGAGCTGCTCATGGCCCTGGGCGGGCAAGCGGCGGCAGCGGTAGAAAATGCCCTACTCCATGAGGATATTACTCATCTTTTTGAAGGCTTCGTTCAGGCTTCTGTGGTTGCGATTGAGTCCCGCGATCCGACCACCGCGGGCCACTCTGAGCGCGTAGCTCGCCTCACCATGGAGCTGGCCAGCGCCGTGGAGCACGTGGGTACGCCCAGCTGGCGCGGTCTGCAGTTTTCCGCCGCCCAGCGCTTGGAGATGCGCTATGCCGCCCTGCTCCACGATTTTGGCAAGGTGGGCGTGCGAGAAGATGTGCTGACCAAGGCCAACAAGCTCCAGCCGCTCCAGCGCGAGCTGCTGCGATCGCGCTTTGATTACGCCAAGCGTTCCCTGGAAGTGCAACACCTGCGCCGCTGCATGGAGTTGATGAAGAGCGGCGCCCAGACCGCCGATTTGGCGGAACAGGACCTGTGGTTTGAGCGACAGGTCCAGCAGCTGGAGCGCATGTGGCATGTGGTCGAGACGTGCAACCGCCCCACGGTGCTGCCCGCCGATGTCCCTGACAAGCTGCGACAATTGCTTGGGCACACCTACCTCGGCCCGGATGACCGCGATCTGCCGCTGCTGAGGTCCGACGAGTGCGAGCTGCTGTCGATTCCAAGGGGTTCCCTCTCGTCGCCAGAGCGCTCGGAAATTGAGCGACATGTCAGCCACACTTTTCGCTTTTTGTCGCAAATCCCGTGGTCGCGAGGGCTGCGGCGGGTGCCGGAGATTGCCCACGGCCACCACGAGCGGCTGTCGGGCACCGGCTATCCCCTGGGGCTCCGCGGCAGCGAGATCTGCCTGGAAGCGCGGATCATGGCGGTGGCGGACATCTACGACGCGCTCACCGCAGCCGATCGGCCCTACAAGCGCGCCGTACCCCACCAGGATGCTGTGAAAATCCTGAAAGGCGAAGCTGACATGGGCCACATTGACGGTGAGCTCGTGGAGCTTTTTGCCCAAGAGGACGTAGCGCGCAAAGCCTTGGCCCGCGAGAGCCGGGGGGACGAGCACGCATCCGGCCTGTGCTGAGAGAATTTGCTCAGCGACCTCAAGGGTTGCAGATCGGCTCGAATGGCAGTTGCTCCGCTGCCCATCTTCCATTAGCTTGGAGGGTTGGGGCGGAGCCGCGAGCGGACTCGGCTGAGGTGGGCGCATGACACGGCGAAGAACTGTTGGGCTGGAATCCGCAAAGCTGTTGGCCCTGGCCATCGCGTTCGCCCACGCCGGCTGTGCAGCCCAGGGAAACCCAGCGCCTTCGGGTGGCTATTACAGTCTCCCGTCTGGCGTAGTCGGAGATGCAAGCGGCACAGGGCCGTGGGGCGACGCCGCGGGCGCCAAAGACGTCAGCGCCACCGCCTTGGACGGCGAAGCGGCGGGCGACAGCTCGATCAAAGACGCTAGCACCGCCGACAGCGGCAACATCGACGCAAAGTCGAGCGATATCAAGGGCACAGACGCAAAGGACGGCACTACAGTCGACACGGCCAATCTGTCCAAGATCGATGGCGACGGCGATGGTTTCAGCCCTGCCACCGGCGACTGCGACGAGACCCGCGCCGACGTGCACCCGGGGGCTGTGGAGCTGTGCAACGATCGCGACGACGACTGCAACGGCAAGCTCGACGACGCGGATGGCGACAAGGACGGCTACTCCAAGTGCCCCGGCGCCGGCCAGGACTGCGATGACGACGACCCCGAGATTTTTCCTGGCGCCAAGAGCTTTTGCGCGGCTGGCAAGGACGGCGACTGCGACGGCATCCCCGACTTGGAGGTCGACAACGACAGCGACGGCTTCCCCACCTGCAACGACTGCAATGACAAAGACCAGACCGTCCACCCCGGCGCGCCGTTGGACTGCAGCACCAAGAAGGACCACGACTGCAACGGGGTGATCGACAGCGCCCAGGACGTCGATCAGGACGGCGATCCCGCTTGCACCGACTGCAATGACAAGGATCCCAAGGTTTTCAAGTACGCACTGGAAACATGCGACGGCAAGGACGAAGACTGCAACGGCGTCACCGACGACATGGACAACGACGGCGACGGCTTTAATGGCTGCAAGCTGCCCGACACCCAGCTCGACTGCAATGACAAGGACTTGACCGTCAACCCCGGCGCTGGGCGCAACTGCAAGAACGGCAAAGATAATGACTGCTCAGGCATCATCGACGCCCAAGAGGACGGCGACGGCGACGGCTTCGCGGGATGCCAAGACTGCAACGATTACAACAAGCTCATCAGCCCCGGCGGCCTGGAGATCGGCGGCGACAACATCGACAACAACTGCAACGGCCAGACCGACGAGGGCGCGGTCAAGTGCGACAGTCCCGCGCTCAAGTCCAGTGTGGCCACCGATTATCCCAAGTCCATGGGCCTGTGCGCCGGGGTCATTTCGGCGAGCTTCCCCGTGGCCGCTGCCGCAAATTCACGCGCTATTCACAGCAGTTATGGCCCAAAAAATGTCCCGGTGGGCTCCACCTTTGTCGTGATGTCCTCGGGCATCGCCGCAGCTAAGGGCCAGCCGGGCTATGTGTCGCCGCAATCCGGCAGTTCCTTCAGCAATAGCGCGCCCTTCCCGCCGGTGAGCTGCACGAACTCCGGGTCCGTCTACGATTTTACCGAGCTCAAGCTGGTGATCCAGGTGCCGGCCAACGCCAAGGCGTTCGCCTTTGATTTCAACTTTATGTCCAGCGAGTACCCGGAGTACGTCGGCACGACCTTCAATGACAAGTTTGTCGCCGTGCTCGACTCCAAGTCCTTCAAGGGCAACATCAGCTTTGACAAAAAGGGCAGCTGTATCTCGATCAACAATGCGCTGTTCAACGAATGCACGGGCTGCTCGCTAGGCGACACGGGGCTGCAAGGCACGGGCTATGAAGGCGGAATCGGCGGCGGCACGGGCTGGCTGACCACCACGTCTCCGGTCACCCCGGGCGAGACCATCACCTTGCGCTTTATGATCTTTGACGAAGGCGACCACATCCTGGACTCGGTGGTGCTGATCGACAACTTCCGCTGGCAGGCCAACGCGGCCAGTGGCGGCCCGTCGACGGTGCGGCCCGGCGGATAACCAGTTGACATCCTGAGCATTTCACCACACAACTTCGCGAATTGCTGCTAGTCGGGCAGGTGGAGCAGCTTGCGGGCCTGGGCTACGCTGGCCAGCGGTCGATCTGCTTGGCGGGCCATCTGCGCCACGGCCTGGACCAGCTCGCAGGAGCCTTTGGCAAGCACGCCTTTGCTCAGGTAGAGGTTATCCTCAAGCCCTACGCGCACATGGCCACCCACGGCAATTGCGTGCTGGGCCAGCGGCAGCTCAAAACGGCCGATGCCGGCGGCGCTCCACGTACACCCGGCAGGCAGAAGGGACCGAATAAACTCCAGGTGCTGGACACTTCCGCCCATGCCGCCGGCCATCCCCAGGACAAAGTTGAAGTGCCCGGGCAGCGGCACAAGGCCCTCTTTGGCCAGGCGCAGCGCCGTGTCGACCATACCGGTGTCGAAACACTCGATCTCCGGACGAACGCCAAACTCTTGCATCCGCTGGGCAATTTGTCGGACCATCGGCGTGGCGTTGGCAAAGATATCGTCGCCAAAGTTGACGGAGCCGGTGGTCAGCGTGGCCATGTCGGGGCGCAGCTTGAGGGCATCGGCGCGCTCGGACACGCTCATGCCCACCGCGCCACCCGTGGAGAATTGCACGAGGATCGCACAGCGAGCGCGAATGAGCGCCATGGTTTCGCCAAAGAGTTCAGCACTTTGACTGGGCGTGCCGTCGGCCAGGCGCACATGCAGGTGGACCATGGTGGCCCCCGCGTCAAAGCAGCGGAGCGCCTCATCGGCCAGTTCCTGAGGCGTGTAGGGCACATACGGAGTTAGGTCGCGCGACACCTCGGCGCCGCAAATCGCAGCGGTGATCATCAGCGGCGGCATGGGGGTTAACTCTGGCATCGGAATACCTCTCAGCTGGCGCCGCGGCCGCGCTGTTTGTCGGCGGGCACTACGCAAGTGCCGGTGGCGCGGCAGACCACCACCGGCTCGTTCAACACTTCTGCGGCCGAGTCGTTGAGATCCGGGCGCGGCGCGATGACTTTGCGGGCTTCAAAGCGCATCTTGCGGCTGGTGCGGCCGGTTGCCACAATCTCTCCCTCGGCTTCGATGAAGTCGCCCGCATAAACGGGGGCGAGGAATTCGACGCTGTCATAGGCGCGGAACAGGCCCTCATCGCCGTCGTGGCGGATGAGCAGTTCAGTGGCCACGTCGCCAAAAAGACCAAGCATACGGGCGCCATCGACCAGGCCACCGCCGTAGTGGGCGTCGTGACTCGACAGGCGCAGACGGATTTGAGCTTTCATCCAGAACCTCCGGCGCACCGGTTACCACGGTGGCGCGGGCGCGGCAAGCGAGGCGTGTCATGGCGCAGTCAGAAGCAGCAGATAGTCAAACAGAATCAGCGATTGGAGCCGGAGCGCTGATCGCGTGGTTGACGGCGGGAGCCCAGCCAGTGGACTCTTTGACCGCGGCGCAGGACGAGGAGGACCTGGACTTTCTCTGTGAAACCCCTGACGTTTCGCGGCCTCTCCTGGCACTGCGGCGCGACGAGGCGAGCCCTGGGCGCAGGGCTGAGGCGCGGGATCTGCTGGAGAGGGCCGGCGCTACCCGCTTGGCCGAGCTCTGGCCCAAATGGCAAGCGGATTCGCGACTCGCCGAGCTAGACTATCCGGGGGCCCTGCTGGCGCTGCGAGCGGTGCTGGAGCTCGATCATCCGCAGACCCAAAGCCATGGCGCCCTGGCCCAGCTGATCGAGCGGGCTCTGAACAGCGGCGATGTGGAGCTAGGGACCTTGGCGGCCCAGGCTTCGGCGCGGCTCGGTCTCAGTGAACTACAGGAAACTATTACCCAGTGCCTGCAGAGGCATTGTCTTGACCTGCAGCCTCAGGCGCGGGCGTTGTTCTTCGATGCCCTAGAGACCCTGGGCGACGGCCGGTGCGTGCGGGCCATGGAGGCGTTCCTGGCCCAATGCGCCGGCCATCTGCTGGACCACGAGGCCTGGCGCGCCCGCCACATTGTCCAAGTGATTCGCCGCGGCGGCAGGCGCTAGGCCACTGTGGGCCGCCGACCTAATTCCCCCACCAAGCCCAAAACTTCTGCCACCATGCGGGGATCGGCGACGGCGCGTTCCACCCTGCGGGCGCTGGAGTGCCGCATTCCGCGTTGTCCGTGCCCGGGCTACCCAGATCGGCGCCGGACCAGGCCTTGGCGGCCAAGCACCAATGAGCGGCCGTGTCATTCAAGTTCGCGGAAGTCTTGGAGTTGGTCAGCTGCAGCGTCGCGCCAGTCTGCTTGACCGGCCAGCCCGTCGCCGTGCCGCCCCACTGATACTGCACCTTGTCGATCGTCACACCTTTCCATTGCAGATCAATCACATCGGCGTTGCTGTTGGACTGCGGGAAGGCCGAGGCGCTGTACTGGTATTGCGCAGCCACATTGCCGTTGAGAGCCGGATCGCTCGACACCGCGAACACGATGGTCTTGCCAGCGCCGATCGGCAGCGAGGTGGCGACCGTGAACTTGTCACTCGTCGAGGAGCCCATCACAACCATCCCCTTAAGATCAAAAGCTTTACTCGACACGTTCTTGACCTCAAACCACTCGCCCTTGTCGTCGTTGACGGCACCTGGATCGACCATGATTTCGGTGATCACCAGGTCGCCCGGGCTGGGCTCGTTGCCGGTGCTCTCCGTCTGGCAGTTGGCGTCGCAGCCGTCCCCGGCGACTTTGCCGCCGTCATCGCAGGTTTCGCCGGCTTCGACGATCTTGTTGCCGCAAGTGGCCGAACTGTCGCACACGTCGCCGATGCCGTTGCTGTTGACGTCCTTCTGGTCGGCGTTGGCAGTGGCCGGGCAGTTGTCGCAGAGATTGCCAACCTTATCGGAATCGGCGTCGGCCTGATCGGCGTTGGCCTTGGCCGCGCAGTTGTCGCACGCGTCGCCGAGCTTGTCGCTGTCCGTGTCCTTCTGGTCGGCGTTGTAGGCCAGCGGGCAGTTGTCCAAGGCGTCATCGATGCCGTCTTTGTCCTTGTCAGTGGAGCACTTGGGATTGAGCTTGCCCGGGGTGCCCTTGTCGCCCAGGCCAAAGGCATCCAGGCTCACACACCACGAGAGCTTGTCGTCGTTGGCTTCGGCGCTCAGCTTGTCGCTGCTGAGGCTGATCGAGGCGCCATTTGTCGAAGGCCAGCCCGCGGCGAAATCGTACGTCACGCTGTCGATGACCTTGCCGTTGCTCTCCAGAATGATCTCGTCGCTGCCCGAATTGCTTAGGGTGATCAACAAACTGGTCTGGGTTGCCGTCATCGCGACGTCAACAGGTGCGCCGCCGTTGCTCGCCAAGTCCTTGTTGAGGCCAAACACCAGGATGCCACCCGCGGCGATCTTGGTACCCACCGGCACCACAAACTTGTTGGGCCCGCTGCGGATGACGATGCCGCCGAGCTCCAGCTCTGTGGACACGCCGTTGGTCACCTCAAACCACTCGCCCTTGTCGTCGGTCGACGTCGCCGGGTTGTACATGATTTCACTAATAATCAGCGCCCCTTGTGGCAGATTTGGCCCAAACGGGCCTTCGCACAGAGGCGCCGCGCCGATCTGGTTCTTGCAGGTGTAGACGGGCGCCGTGCCGCACGCGCCGTTGTTGGCGGCGCACTCATTGACGTCGCTGCAGCTCTTGCCATTGCCTTCCCAGAAGGTCTTGCAGGTACAGGAAAAACTGCCGGCGCTGTTCTTGCAGGTGGCGTTGGCGTCGCAGCCGCCGTTGTTCGTGGCACATTCGTCGATGTCGCCGCAGGCCTTGCCGTTGCCGCTGTAGCCCGGCTTGCAGGTGCAGGCAAAGCTGCCCGGCGAGTTGCTGCACGTCGCGTCCGCAGCGCAGCCAGCCGTGCCTGCTTGACATTCATCTACATCGAGACAGCTCTTGCCATCGCCCAGATAACCCGGCTTGCACGCACAGGAAGCGCTGCCCGGAAGGTTGGTGCACAGCGCATCTGCGTGGCAGCCCGCGGTCTTTGCTTGACATTCATCAATATCGCTACAGGTCTTGCCGTCGCCGTCAAAGCCGGCCTTGCACTTGCACACGGCGGCAAAATCGCTGCCCACCGCGCAGGTAGCGTTGGCACTGCACGGGTTGACGCCTCCAGCGCATGCGTCGTAAGGACCTAACTTCGCAGGTGTTCCACTCACGGTTGCCGCGGTGGTGGCGCTCCCATCGCTGACTTCCACGACCAATTCTACGGAATCCCCCACCTTGACCGCAGCGCCGCTCGGCAGCTTGAGGCCCACGAGGTTGAGGGTGGCGCCGGCGCCGTTGAGCTTTTCTCCAGCGATTGTCCAGGTATAGCTGACACTTAGCGCGTCGCCATCCGCATCCGTCGCCGCCAAAGTCTGCTTGGCCTCCAGGATCGCCACGACAGACGGATTCTCCGGGGCAAGCTGGTAATTAGCCTTGGTGGGCGCGCTGTTGGCGATCTTGACCTCGGCCGAAACCGCCTCGCTGCTGCCCACGGGGTCTTTGGCGACCACGGCGACACTTAGCATCTGGCCCTTCTTCGCCACACCCGCGGGCTGCTTGGCGGTATCCCCCGCCACCGGCTTGCCGTCCACGCTCCAGCTGTAGACGTAGCTGATCGCACCGCCATCAGCATCTACCGATTCCTGCGTGATTTTTGCTTCCACGGCGTCCGCCACCGTCGGCGACGCGGGTTCCAAAGCGATCTTGGGCGCGGTTGGCGGTGTATCGACCAGCACCGTCACCGACGCTTGGGCCGCCAGCCCCTGGGCATCGACCAGCTCTACCGCCAACGTGTGCTGGCCCGGCAGGTCCGCTGTCCAGGAAAACTCAGCCGTCACGGCAACTTCACCGAGCTTGCCCGCGACCTTGGGCACCAGGCCATCGCACACACCGCTCTTGCCGTCCACGCTGCAGCTGAGCTTGTAGGCGTCGGTCGGCGCGCCGTCATCGCTGCCGCTGAGCTCTACGGCAATCTTGGCGCCCTTGGCGAAGATCGAACCCGCCTCGGGCTTGGCAATCGTCAGCTTGGGCGCCTGATTCTGCGCCGCGTCGGCGCCATCGGCGGTGTCTGGTTCGGCAGTGTCTGGTTCGGCGGTGTCTGGGGTCGTACCGTCCGGCAGCGCCTCGCCGTCCGCGGATGTGTCACTGGAACCGTCCTGGGGCTCGGCGGTATCACTTCCGTCTGGGCCTGCGCCGTCGATACCTGCAGTGTCGGGACCGCCGCCGTCGCCAAGAGCGTCGCTGGTTGCGCTATCGCCTAGCGAATCGGTCGCCGCATCAAACGCTCCGACCGTGCCGCCTGTCGACTCCGTGGTGCCACAGGCCACCGTGAGCGCGGCAGCGGACCCTGCGGCAATGAGCTGACGAATAATTGGTTTCATACCCTTCCTTGTGTGCGTCTGGCCCGAGGAGGTGCCCGACGAAAACGAGTCGCTCGCCTAAGCGGTGCGGTGTCGCTGGCCGATCCTACCAAAAGCGCGGCCATTGCGCCGGCCACCAGTTCGTTGGCAGCCACCACAGCGCGGGAGCCGCTTTGACGGGCGCCGGGGCAGCGCAATCCGGGTTCAGCGCCCCTGGCGAGCCCTTGTCCACCCCACCGCTCCACACGCTCGCTCCCAGACACCACGATGAAGGCGCGTCATTGGCGGCGGCCGACGTCTTGCTCGCAGACAGGTTGAGCGAAGTCCCTGCGACCTTGGAGGGCCAGCCAAGAGAGGTTCCGCCCCAGGTAAACATCACCTTGTCGATCGAAGTACCGGCCCAGATCAATTCGACGCCGTCCGCACTGCTGTTGGACAGCGGGAAGGACGAATTGGAGTAGACGACATCGGCGCTGAACCCGCCGTTCTTGGTTGGATCCAAAGAGTTGGCAAACACGATCATTTGGCCCGGCTTGCAGGCCAGGGTTGCGGCCACCGTGAACTTCTCCGTCGCATCCTTGCCCTGCACGACAAGACCCTTGAGATCAAAGGTTTTATTGCTGACGTTGAGGATTTCAAACCACTCTGTTCCGGGCTCGGTGGTGGAGGGATCGACCATGATTTCCGTGATGACCAGATCGCCGACCCCGGGCTCCGCTACCGTAGTCTCGATCGCGCAGAGAGAGCTGCAGCCGTCGCCGCTGATCTTATTGCTGTCGTCGCAGGTTTCCCCGACCTCGATGGCGCCGTTGCCGCACTCCGGCGGGTCGCACGCGTCGCCCTTGCCGTTGCCGTTGGCGTCGGCCTGGTTGGTGTTGGCATCGCTCGGGCAGTTGTCGCACACGTCCCCGACCTTGTCGCCATCGGTGTCGAGCTGGCTGCCATTGGCGAGCGCTGGGCAGTTGTCGTCCGCGTCCGGGACCCCGTCTTTGTCCTTGTCGTCCGGGCAGTTGCCGTTTAGCTCCTTGGGGGTCCCCTTGTCGCCAAGGCCAAAGGGCGCAGTGCTCACGCACCAAACCAGTGGACTGTCGTTGAGTCCGGCGTTGAGCTTGTTGCCGCTCAGCATCAGGGACGCGCCCGAGACCGAAGGCCAGCCCTTGGCAAAATCGTAGACCACCGCGTCAATCACGACGCCGTTGCTCTCAATCGTCAAGTCGTCAGAACCCGAGTTGACCAAGGTAATCAGTAGGTTTGTCTGGGTGGCCGTCAGTGCCACGTCTACCGGCGCTCCGCCGTTGACCGCCATGTCTTTGTTGAGGCCAAACACGAGAAGGCCACCCGCGCCGATCAGCGTGCCGGCGGGTACCACAAACTTATTGGCTGCCGAACGCACGACGGCACCGCCGAGGTCGATCTCCACAGTGCTGGGATTATACAACTCAAACCACTCGCCCTTGTCATCCGTGACAGTCGCGGGGTTGTACATCAGCTCAGCGATGACCAGATCGCCAGGCGCGAGCTTGGGGCCGTTGGGCCCGCTGCAGGTCGGCAGAGCCCCACTTTGGTTTGTGCACCCATAGATTGGCGCCGCGCCACAGCCGCCGTTGTTGGCCGCGCACTCGTCGATATCGCTGCACGTGGCCGCGGAACCGACATTGTTCTTGCAGCTGAAGTACTTGGCGTCGCCACAGCCACCGTTGTTGGCCGCGCACTCGTCGATATCGCTGCACGTCGCCGCGGAACCGACATTGTTCTTGCAGCTGAAGTACTTGGCGTCGCCGCAGCCGCCGTTGTTGGCCGCGCATTCGTCGATATCGCTGCACGTCGCGGCAGCGCCGACATTGTTCTTGCAGCTGAAGTACTTGGCGTCGCCACAGCCGCCGTTGTTGCTCGCGCACTCGTCAATATCGCTGCACGTCGCGGCAGCGCCGACATTGTTCTTGCAGCTGAAGTACTTGGCGTCGCCGCAGCCGCCGTTGTTGGCCGCGCACTCGTCGATGTCGCTGCATGTGGCCGCGGAACCGACATTGTTCTTGCAGCTAAAGTACTTTGCGTCGCCGCAGCTGCCGTTGTTGGCTGCACACTCGTCGATGTCGCTGCACGTGGCCGCGGAACCGACATTATTCTTGCAGCTGAAGTACTTGGCGTCGCCGCAGCCGCCGTTGTTGGCCGCGCACTCGTCGATATCGCTGCAGGTCTTGCCATTGCCTTGGTAGCCGCCGTTGCATTTGCAGACCGCAGCGAAGTCGCCGCCCACACTGCAGGTGGCGTTGACGCTGCAGGGGTTGACTCCGCCAGCACATGCGTCATAAGCGCCTAATACTGCGGGCGATCCGCTGACCACCGCGGCGACAACGGCTTCACCGTCGCTGACTTCAACGCCCAGGGCCACGCTATCGCCCACCTTGAGCGACGCTCCGCTCGGCAACTTGAAGCCGGCGAGGTTGAGCAAAGAGCCTACGCCGCTCAGTTTTTCGCCCGCGGCGGTCCACACGTACTTCACAGTCAGGGTGTCGCCGTCGGCGTCGGTCGCGGCCAGCAATTCCTTGGCCTCCAGAATGGCGACAACCGATGGATTCTCCGGGGTGAGCTGAAAATTTGCTTTGGTCGGCGCACTGTTGGCGATCTTGACCTCGGCCAACGCCGCCTCGCTGCTGCCCAGGGCGTCCTTGGCCACCACAGCGACGCTGACCACCTGGCCCTTCTTGGCCACGCCCGCCGGCTGCTTGGCGCTGTCCCCGGCCACGGGCTTGCCGTCCACCGTCCAGCTGTACACGTAGCTGATCACACCGCCGTCCGCGTCAACGGATTCCTGCGTGATCTTCGCTTCAAGCGAATCGGCGACGGTCGGCGCAGCCGGCTCCAGGGCGATTTTGGGCGCGGTCGGCGGCGCATCGACGATCACCGTCAACGACGCCTGAGCCGCTAGCCCCTGCGCATCTGTCAGTTCGACCGCCAAAGTGTGCTGTCCGGGCAGGTCTGCAGTCCAGAACAACTCGGCCGTCAGCGTGACTTCACCAGGCTTTCCCGCAACTTTTGGCACCACGCCGTCGCACACACCGGCTTTGCCGTCCAGGGTGCAGCTGAGCTTAAAGGCGTCGGTCGGTGCTCCGTCGTCGCTGCCGCTGAACTCAAAGGCAACCGCCGCGCCCTTGGCGAACACAGCGCCCGACTCAGGCTTAGAAATCAAGAGCTTGGGTGCGAGATTCTGCGCCACATCGCTGCCATCAGCGCTATCTGAACTGTCTTGATCGGTCGCGTCTGGCTCGGCCGAGTCCTGCGCGGAATCGCCTCCGCCGTCTTCAGGCTCGGCAATATCGCTGATATCCTCAGTGCTTGCGTCACCGCCATCGCTGTCTTGGGGGCTGACTTCTGCGCTGGTGTCGTCGCTGTCCGGACCCACGCCGTCCGTGCCAGCGCCATCGACCGCATCGGAGATTTGGCCATCGGCCGGCGCCAAATCCCCAGGCGAGACATCATTTTGGCCGCTGTCGCCCGCCGCCGTGTCCGCGCCTGCCGAGTCCGCCGCGCCGTCCGCGTTAGCGACCTCGCTCAGACCGTCCTGAACGCCCGCTGCATCGACCGCGGAACCGCTACTGGGAGGATCCTCTGCGCCGCAAGCCGCAGACATGGCTGCCATCGCCCCAAAGACCGCGAACTGGCGAAACAAGTGCTTCATTGCTTTTTCCTGCACGCGATGGCGTCTGCGTGCGCCCAGGCGCCGGGCGGTCACAAGTTCTCTGACCGCCCAGCGTCCGTGGGTAAATTGATGCGCTGAACCGCAGCCTTAGCTGCCCAGTCTCGCGCCTGTCCAGGCTACCAGAACATCGGCAGGAACGACGGCCAGAACACCGGCTTGCCAGGCGCGGGCGCGCTGCATTCGGGGTTGAGCTTGCCGGGCGTGCCGTTGTCGGTCGTGCCCCAAGGAGCGGCTCCCAGACACCAGGAGGCGCCGGAGTCATTCGCCGTGGCCGAGGTCTTGCTGGCAGAGAGGCTCAGGGATGAACCAGAGGCCTTGGCCGGCCAGCTTCCGCCCCAGGTGAATCCGGCAACCTTGTCCACACTCGCGCCCTTCCACTGCAGGTCGATCGTGTCCGGATTGCTGTTCGACAGGGTAAATCCAGTCGGGTAAGCGTAATCCACGGTCACGCCGCCGTTGACCTTGCTGTCGGCATTGTTGGCAAAGACCAGAATCTGGCCTGGGGTGCAGGGCAGCGACTTGGTCACCGTGAACTTCTCCGATGTGGTGCCACCGATCACGACCATATCTTTGAGATCAAAAGTCTTGTTGCTGACATTGACGACCTCAAACCACTCGCCGGTGGCATCCGCGGTCTTGTCCGGGTCGAACATGATCTCGGTGATCACCAGATCGCCCGCCGCGGGCTCGCCCGCCACGCCTTCTTTGGTGCACGTGCTGCTGCAGCCGTCGCCGTCGGTCTTGTTGTTGTCGTCACAGGCCTCCGGCGCTTCGACCTTGCCATCGCCGCACACGGGCACCGGCTTGTTCTGGCACACGTCGCCCTTGCCGTCGCTGTCGCTGTCGAGCTGGTCGGGGTTCTTGTCGAGCACGCAGTTGTCGCACGCGTCGCCCACCTTGTCGGCGTCGCTGTCCTTCTGGTCGGCATTGGCCTTGTTTACGCAGTTGTCCAAGTTGTCGAACACGCCGTCGGTGTCCGTGTCCTTGGGGCAAGCGGGATTGACTTTGCCCGGCGTGCCCTTGTCGCCCTTGCCAAAAGCCGTGGAGGCCAGACACCAAGCGGCGGCCAGATCGTTCTTGTCGGCCATCAGCAGGCCCGGATCGAGCTGCATGGCCACACCGCTGGTCACCTTGGGGAAACCGGCGATGTTGTACAGCACGCTGTCGATGGTCTTTCCGGCCGACTCCAAGCGCACGTCGACCTTGGTCGTGGTCGAGTTGCTCAGCGACAGCCCAGCGACGACGATCGCCCCCTCAATACCGCCATTGAGCAGCGGATCAGCGGTCTTGGCCAGTACCGCATAGGCGCCCGGGGGCAGCAGGTAGGACTTGTCACTGGGCACGGCGCTCGCCGGATTGCTGCTCTTGATGACCAGACCCGCCAGCTCCACCGTGGTCGTGCCGGCGTTGTAGATTTCCACCCACTCGCCATTGGCGTCGGTCGAGGTCGACGGGTCGGGCAGGATCTCGCTGATGACCAATTGGCCAGGCTCCGGCAGGGTTTCCGCGCCACACGCCGCATTGCAGCCGTCGCCGGACTTGAGGTTGCCGTCGTCGCACAGCTCGCCCTTCTCCACCACGCCATTGCCGCAACCCGGCGGCTCGCAGGCGTTGCCGATGCCGTCGCCATTGCTGTCGAGCTGATCGGTGTTGGCATCGCCCGGGCAATTGTCACAGGCGTCGCCCACTTTGTCGCCATCGGCGTCGAGCTGGTCGGAGTTCTTCTCGGCCAAGCAGTTGTCCGCCTTGTCCGGGATGCCGTCCTTGTCTTCGTCCTGATCGCCGCCCGCGCAGGCCGGATTGGCCTGACCGGGGGAGCCAAAATCGCCATCGCCGTAGATGGCTTGGCCTTTGCACCAAGCCGCGGGGATGTCGTTGCCTTCGCCGGTGGTGATCGTCGGCTCCAGAGCCATCGACTTGCCTGCGACCAGCGGCCAGCCCGTGCCGTACGTCACTTGGTCCAGCTGAATGCCCGCGCTCCAGATCGACACCGTCGCCGCGGTAGACGAGAACGCGACTTTGGCATAGACCGCCGTGGGCTTGGGCAAACCGCCATTGACTGCGGGGTCCGCGCTCGCCGCCAAGAGCGCAAAGCCGCCTGGCTGCAAGATCAGCGCTGTTGGCCCTTCAATCGGCGACTGAATCGGCTTGAGCGTCCCCGTCTGAACCATCAGGCCGTTGAGCTCCACCGGGCTGCTGCTGACGTTCTTGATCTCGATCCACTCGCCCACGTCGTCCGCCACCTTGGCGGGATTCGTCATGACTTCGCTGATGATGAGCGCGCCCGCGGGGATCGCCTTCTCAAGCTGACACCAAGCGCTGCAGCCATCGCCAGAGAACTTGTTGCCGTCGTCGCAGGCTTCGTTCTCGTCGATCTCGATCTTGTTGTTGCCGCAGGTCGGCACCGGGCCTTCGCAAGCGTCGCCTACGCCGTTCTTGTTGGCGTCCAGCTGGGTCGGGTTGGCCAAGGTCGGGCAGTTGTCGGTGTCGTCCGGCACGCCGTCTTTGTCCAGATCGGCCTTGCATTCATCGTTGGCCGCGCCCGGGGTCGCCTTGTCGGTGGTGCTGGTGAGCGAATTTGCGCCACACCAGGCCGCGGCATTGTCGTTGGCGGTCGCGTCGGTGCTCGACGGGCTCAGCGACAGCGACACGCCATTGAGGTTGGGCCAGCCCTTGGACTGGTCGTACGTTACGCCGTCCACCTCGACACCGTTGGACTCCAAAATGATTCCGTCGGTGACATTGGTCAGCTTGATCTGCGTGCCCCAAGCCGCGGCGATCGTCACGCCGCCGTTCTTGGTCTTGTCGGTCGACGTGCCGATCAAGATGTAGCTCTTGGCGGAGACCACGGTTTTGCCAGGAATCACGAAGGGTTTGGTGTCGCCAGGGCTCTTGATGAGCGCGCCGCCCAGATCAACCGACTTCTCCAGGGTATTGTAGAATTCCACCCACTCGCCGTTGTCGTCCGAGACGAGCCCCGCGCCGTAAGGGTTGAACATCATTTCCGTAATCACCAGATCGCCGGACTTGAGGTCTGGGCCAATCGGCGGCAATTCGGTGTCCGGCTGGGTCGTCGTGTCCGTGTCGGTCTTGCCCGCATCGACATCGGCAGAAACGTCACAAGTCTGCTTGCCGGCTGTACAAGTTCCGCCCTTGCACATGTCGCCGGTGGTGCATTTGTCGCCGTCATCGCATTGCGCCGAGTTGGCGAGGATCTGGCACTTCTTGGAGATGCACATGTCGTCGGTACAGGGATTGTCGTCGTCGCAATCCGTCGGCACCACGCACGCTTTGCCCGTTACGTCGGGGACCAATGTGTCGATCTTGCCCGCGTCGCCGTCCGTCTTGGCGACGTCAAAGCCGGACATCGTGTCGGTCGGCAAAGTCGTCGTCGTGCCATCCGGGTCGGCCGAGTCCGAACAACTCGCAAGGCCAAGAGATGCCACGGCAACCAGGGCCATAGAGGCCAGCATTGGGGCGCGGGCGGTCGGCGCGATGGCGCTGCGATGGGGGGAAATTCGGCGGATCATGCACTCTCCTGGGCTAGGCGGCCGCTGGGCCGACCGCAGAATTGTAGGGTTCGTCGGCCATCGCGGCAATGCGCGAGCGCCACCTTTCGCACGTCGCGTGCATCTTTCTCGTCACGGCTCGGTCAAAACCACGGCTGTCCGGGGTCTTGCCGACCCACGCGCCGCGCCGAGTTCGGTGTCCGATGGCCGCGGCTTGGGAATCGCCAAGCGCCTCGGCGGTTTGACACGGCGCGCGAGGTGCGCACACTTGTCGCCTAGGTCGACCACTGAGCTCTGAGGGGAAGAACATGTACGCAATTCGCAATGGCTGGCTAGGCACCCCGGCGGCCGCCGTGTCGATCTGGCTGATTTCCAGCGGAGCTCTGGCCAATCCGGGTGTCGCAGGCAAGAGCGCAGAGGACTATTTTCGCGAAGGCATCGAGGCCATGCAGGGAGGAAAACTCCCAGAAGCGACTCAGGCTTTTCAGCTCTGCACCCAGCTCAAGCCCGATCTGAAAGAGTGTTGGTTCAACCTGGGCATCGCCTATGGGCGGCAGCGCGACTACGCCCGCGAAGCGTCGGCCTATTTGGAGGCGGTCAAGCTCGCCCCAGCGTATGGCCGCGCCCACTTCAATCTCGCCGTCGCCTATGAAGATTTGGGCCGCCAGTCCGATGCGCTGCGCCACTACGATCTGGCGGTTCAGGCCGAGCCGCAGGCCATGGACGCGCTCCTGAACCGGGCCATGCTGCTGCTGTCGCTGGAGCGGTTTGACGACGCCATCACCGGGTTTGAGAGCGCGATCAAGCTGCAGCCCGAGAATGCGGAGGGCTACTACGATCTGGCGGAGGCCCAGCACATCAAGGGCGGCAAGCTGCAGGAGCCCGAGCGGACCCAGTGGCTGCGCAAAGCGATCAGCAGCTATCAGCTGTGCTTGGCCCGCGATCCCGTGCACCACCGCAGCTGGTACAACATCGGCGTAGTGCACCACAAGCTCAAGGACCTGGAGTCCGAAGTGCTGGCCTACCAGAAGGCCTTGGCGCTCAAGCCCAAATACACGCCGGCGCTGTACAATCTTGCGTTTGCCCTGCGCGACAAAGGCGAAAAAGACAAGGCCAAGGCCGCTTTTGACGCGTACATCGCCGCCGCGGGCAACGCCAAGCAAGAGCAGCGGTTTGTCGAAGTGGCCAAGCGCGAACAGGCCAAGCTTTAGGGTCCTGCAGCACAGAGGGACAGGCGAATTCCCGCGCCCCAGGCGACAGTTGCGCGGGTCGAGCCTCAAGCGCCTGGCGGCCGACTGCGGCTAATGTCCGCCCAGCTTGGGAAATTTCACCTGGTACTTCTTGACCCAGGCGTCCACCTGCGGATCGTCTTTGACGTCCTGAGACAGCGCCCCCGCGGTGATCTCTGCGGTGGTGGCGTCCGGCGGCAGTTTTTGCTCGGTGCCCTCAAGCTGCATGGTCAAGCGCTGGAGCCGCGCCCGCGCACCGGTGAGCTGAGACTCCATGATTTTACGGGTTTCATCGGTCAGGCGCAGCGCCGAGTCGGGGCGATTGGAGGCCTCTAGCTGGGCCGCGAGGTTCTGCACCTGGCTGGCCGCCTCACTGCGCTCCGCCATCAGCGCCTCGCGAAGCCGCGACGGATAGATACGCGTGCGATTGCCGCGAACACTGATCGCCACCTCGGCGACGTATTTGCCTTTGGTAAACGCGTCGACAAACAGCGTCTGCCGGCCCACGGTGACCGGCTGCAGGGTCAGCTCCGAGTCCATCGAGCCCAGCACCAGGTCGATCCCCGGCACTTGATTGGCCACCGCCTCAATATCCGCGCGGCGCAACTGGCTGAGCAGCACCACGGCGTCTACCCCTTGCTTGCGCAGTTCCGGCACAATTTCGCGGGCTGAGGTCACGGCGTCCTGCATGCGCAGGCCCTGATCGACCACCAGCTTGCCGATGTCCAGCGGCGCCGCGGTCAGGCCAAAAATGCCGATTTTGAGCGGCCCGACCTGGCGAATCACGTACGGCAAGAACACCGCTTGGCCCGTCTTGGCGTCGCGGACATTGCTGGAAATCAGCTGAAGCTTCGCGTCCTTGGCAAACTGGCGCAGCGGCGTCAGGCCCAAGGC
>CAXNCS010000039.1:0-23637 GCA_964201005.1 Myxococcota bacterium | reverse complement strand
AGGGCGCGCGGCTACGGCGGGCCAGCGCTAGGGCATTTCGCCGCCCAGCGCAGGGCCAAAACCTTGGATGCCGACCCCGGCACTTTCCCGTAGACGAGGAGGTCGCCCCAGACGAAGTGTACGGCGGCGGGTGAGACCAGTTCAAAGATTCCCTTAGGCAGCAGCCATTCTTGCTGTGCTGACCCGTCGAGCGGATGACGAACCACCCGCAACTCGCCGCTTTTTAGGGGCCCCCACACGATCAGCGCCCCCGCGTCGACCTGCAGTGTGGGTGGGGCGGGCGCGGCCGGCCAGGAGACAGTCCAGGCCACTACTCCGCTGGGCAGCCAGCGCACCATCGCGGAATTCAAGCCGGCCTTCTCGATGCATTGGCCCGCGGCGCCACCGTCGGGCAGCAGGATCGCCATTGGGCAACTGAAGATACCGTTGGGCTGCTCCGCAGTCTGGGTGACACCGGCGTAGACCTGGCTAAGGAGCCAGGCGCCGCCATTGGTCTGCGCTAGGACCGCCACGTCGGTACCGCCTACCGCTGCCAATTGCTTGAAATTCGAAACCTGCTGCTTCGTCGGCAACGGCAAGAACTCGCCCGTCGATGAGGTATCCAACAATCCTGTGAACTGATCGCCAATGATAGGCCAGTTCACCAGGGCGATCACGTGCCCCTTGAACAGGTCGGTCGACCAGACGGAGGGTGGGTAGGCCACAGCTGTGCTGCCGACGGTACACGTGGGCGACAGGCTCAGATCCGCCGCCGCGCAGGCGGTCCACGTCATCGCTACACCGCCTGGCGCAGGGGTGTACGCCGCCTCGAGCGCGGTGACGGCCCCGCCAAAGCCGATGCGCAGCTTGGCCTTTGGCCATCCCTGGGCCTGCGGCAGCGCAGAGACCGCCCCCAGAGGACTCAGCCGCTGGGGAGTCGGGCCCGCCAGCCCAAGATCTCCGGCCAACTTGGTCGCGGCGCTCGGCAGATCGACCAGGTCCGCGGTCCACAGCAACTGCCCCGCTGGCGTGCAGGCCTTGAGTCCGCACGCTAGGTCTTTCGCATGGCCGCACACCCCCTCCGCGCAGGTGTCCAGCGTACAAGGGTCGCCGTCGTCGCAATTCTTGGGCTTGCCGCTGCAAGTGCCGGGGCCGGTGCACTGGTCGCCCAAGGTGCAAAGGTCTTGGTCGTCGCAGCTATCGCCGGGCAAGGACGACCCCAGCGGACACACGCTGGCCTTGGCGCATCTGCCGCTGAGGCACGCCATGGGCGCCTTTGTCTGGTTGGCGTAGCAATTGAACCAACAGTTCATCTTTACGGGCCACGCTTTGCCTTGGTCGGGGCACCAGCTTGTCGCGACGCTGGCAGCGGCGGGGCTGAGGGCGGCCACAGCGAGCTTGGGCAGCGCGGCTATGCAGTCATGGCCGCACAGGCTGTACGGGGCTTCCACACAGTCACTGGGACTCGCGCAGGTAGCCGCCGCAGCCAACGCCACGGTCAAGTCGGCCTGGATGCCCTTGACGATATCGCTGCAGTCCTGGCAGCCGCTGTCGGTAGTGAACTGGTTCTTGGCGCAGCCGGGGCTACACGGGGCAACGGAGCCGCAGTAGTCGCCCACGGAGCAGTTGAGCGGCTTGCCAACCTCGCAGGAGCAATCCATAAAATAGTCTTCCCCGCAGCAGTGCTCTTCCACGTAGGAGCAGCTCAGGGCGACACCGCACGGCTGAGTTGTCGTCGGGACATCGCCTGGAAAGACCTTGGGGCAGGCCCAGAGCAATGCGTCGGGACTTGTTGCCTCGCTCGCCGCGTCTGTGTCGGCGGCGGAGTCTGGGGCGGCGTCCAAAGGCGCTGCATCTGAGCTGCCGGCTGTGTCAACTTCACTTTGATCCGCCGGGACATCGCCGCTGCTGTCGGCCGGTGTCGCTGGGGCGGGGGTGCCGTTGCAGCCAAGCACTGCGAGGCACGCGGTAAGCAGTGTTGCTGCGATTCGCCAATTGACCCTTGCGAGAAACAGTTGCCCGCAATGGCGCCGGAACGCGTGCTGCAGCCTCGTCATGGGCTTCCTCTTGGGCCACAGCCGTGGCAAGTCTTCAGAGTGCCAGACGGGGTAGGGTCGCGCCAGTGCTCGCCCAGCCTGCGGCTGGCAGCTGCCGCCAGGCGCCGCCGCTCGCGGGTCCGCGCCCGGTCCGGCCCTGCCGGAGCCGCTCAAATTCACCTGCGTTAGAGTCGACTGCCCCGAGGCCGATGCGGCGTGCTGCCGCTGGCTGTGTCGCCCGCTTTCCCCCCCCGGCTAAGGTCCAAGTAAGACCTACCCGTGCGCCAACCCCGCGAACCTCGGCGATTCGCCGGCACGCGCGCCCCTTTGCCGGTTTGACACTGGCCGGTTCGTCCCGCAAACTGTCACGAATCTGTCATTCCCCACCAGCCCAGAGGGCCCCATGCACCGCTTCCGCTCGCCCAGCCTCTTGCCCGCTACGCCCCCCAAACCGCAGCGATGGCTGGCGATTTTGGGTTTGTTGGCCCTGCTGGTCGCCCCAGCTTGCTCGGACGACACCAGCAGCGGCGACCCGGCCCAGGCGGGCAGCGATGCCTCCGCGTCCATCGACCTAGGCGGCGGTGGCCAGACGGAAGAGGCGGACGCAGCGGCCGACAGCATGACCCTGGACCTCGCGGGCCAAGACGCCTCGTCGTGCCCCGGCTCGGCGGGCTGTACCTGTGCGGAAAACAAGGACTGTGACTCGGGTCTGTGCATCGACACCCCGGACGGCAAGCAGTGCGCCAAGCTCTGCACCACCACCTGCCAAGACGGCTTTAAGTGCGCGCAAGTGCCGGGGCAGGGCGGCGACATCGTCAACGTCTGCGTGCCGCTGGCGGGCAAGCTGTGCAACCCCTGCCTGACCTCCCAAGCCTGCCAGGCGATTGGCCTTGGCGAGGCGGCCTGTGTCAGTCACGGCGACGCCGGCAAATTCTGCGGCCTGGCCTGCGCCGCCGACGCGGACTGCCCGGCCGGCAATAGCTGCAAAGAGCTGACCAGCGTAGAGGGCACCAAAGTCAAGCAGTGCGCGCCCAAGGGCAGCAGCGACAGCACCATCGGCGCGTGCAGTTGCTCGGCGGCGGCGACGGCTGCGGCCCTGTCGACCACGTGCACGGCGGCGGCCAATGGCGGCGGCGGCTGCCCGGGCCAGCGCCAGTGCGGCAAAGAGGGGCTCAGCGCTTGCTCTTCCCCCGCGGCCTCTGCGGAGATTTGCGACGGCCTGGACAACGACTGCAACGGCAAAGTCGACGACACCACCTGCGACGACAGCAATGCCTGCACCCAGGACCTGTGCGCGGCGGGCGAGGGCGGCAAGGTCGAGTGCCAGCACAAGCCGGTCGAAAGCGCCTGTAATGCCGACAATAATCCGTGTACTGAGAACGACGCGTGCGAGAACGGCACTTGCGTCGCCGGCTTGGCCAAGAACTGCAACGACAACAATCCGTGCACGGTAGACAGCTGCGATCCCGCCCAGGGCTGCACCAAGAGCCCGGACGACGGCGCGCCGTGTGAGGACGACAACCCCTGCACCATCGGCGACTTGTGCCAGAACGGCCAGTGCTTGCCGGGCGTGATCAAGGAGTGCACCAGCACCGACGCCTGCCAGAGCGCCAAGTGCAATCAGCAGGACGGCAAGTGCCAGTTTTCCAGCAATCCAGACGGGTTGCCGTGCAATGACAGCACGGTGTGCACCAGCGGCGATGTCTGCGCCGACGGCACCTGCAAGGGCACGCCGATCGCCTGTGACGACGGCAAGGCCTGCACCGCCGACGCCTGCGACCCGGCCGCGGGCTGCACCGCCACGGAATTGACCGGCCTGTGCAGCGACGGCAACGCTTGCACCGAAGGCGACAGCTGCAAGGGCGGCGACTGCGCCTCCGGCACGGCCAAGAACTGCGATGACGGCGACGGCTGCACCCTGGACGCCTGCGACAGCGCCAGCGGCACCTGCAGCAATGCCGCGATCACCGGCTGCGGCGGCAACTGCAAAGACGCGAGCGACTGCAACGACAGCAACCCGTGCACCGACGACCTGTGCGAGAACGGCAAGTGCCAGGTCAAGCCCAACACCGCGGCGTGCGACGACGGCCAGAAGTGCACCAGCGGCGACGTGTGCAGCGCCGGCAAGTGCAGCGGCAGCGCCACCGACTGCGATGACAAGAACCTTTGCACGACCGATAGTTGCGACGCGTCGGCCGGCTGCCAGCACAGCCCCAACAGCGTCAGCTGCGACGACGGCAATGGCTGCAGCATCGGCGACAGCTGCGCCGCCGGCACCTGCCAGCCCGGCCTGCTGACCAACTGCGACGACAAGAACCCCTGCACCAGCGACAGCTGCGACCCCAAGACCGGCAATTGCCTCAGCGTCAACAGCGCCGACCCGTGCAGCGACGGCGATGCGTGCACCAGCGGCGACGTTTGCGCCAGCGGCGCCTGCAAGCCCGGCACGGCCAAAGTGTGCAATGACGGCAAGGTCTGCACCGATGACAAGTGCGACAAGGCCTCGGGCGCCTGCGTGGTCGCCAACAACACTGCGGTCTGCACCGACAACAACGCCTGCACCAGCGGCGATGTCTGCGCGGCCGGCGCGTGCAAGCCCGGCGTTGCCAAGATCTGTGATGACAAGAATGCTTGCACGACCGACAGTTGCAGCGTTGCCACCGGGGCCTGTGTCAACACGCCTATCATCGGCTGCGGCGGCAACTGCAAGTTGGCGACCGACTGCGATGACAAGAATCCCTGCACCACGGACGCGTGCACCGCGGGCAAATGCGCCAATACCGCCAACGCCTTGGCCTGCAACGACGGCGACGCCTGCACCGTGGGCGACCTCTGCAGCGGCGGCGGCTGCAAGCCCGGCAGCGCCAAGGTCTGCGACGACGCCAATCCGTGCACCGATGACGGCTGCGACAAGGTCAGCGGCGCCTGCACCGTTGTCAACAACACCGCGACCTGCAACGACAATGATGCCTGCACCGTGGGCGACATCTGCGCCGCCGGCAAGTGCGCGCCGGGCAAGCCGCTGAGCTGCGACGACGGCAACCCGTGCACTGCGGGCGATGTCTGCAAAGCCGGCGCCTGCGTGGTGGGCACGCCGGTCGTGTGCAATGACAGCAACGGCTGCACCAGCGACAGCTGCGACAAGCTCACGGGCAAGTGCGTGTTTGCCAACAATACGCTGGCCTGCAGCGACGCCAACGCCTGCACCACCGGCGACATCTGCGCGAGCGGTGCCTGCAAGCCCGGCGCGGCCAAAAACTGCAATGACAACAGCGTTTGCACCAGCGACAGCTGCGACAAGCTCAGCGGCGCCTGCAGCAACGTGCAAAACACCCTGGCCTGCAGCGACGGCGACGCCTGCACCAGCGGCGACATCTGCGCGAGCGGCGCGTGCAAGCCCGGCTTGGCCAAGGTCTGCGACGACAAAAACCCTTGCACCACAGACAGCTGCGACAAGGTCACCGGCAGCTGCGTGTTCAAGAACCTGAGCATTGGCACGAGCTGCGCCGACGGCAACCTGTGCAATGGCGCAGAAACCTGCGACGGCGCGGGCACCTGCAAGGCCGGCGTGGCCGTGGTCTGCAAGTCGACCGAGTGCACGGCCAACACCTGCAACCCCGGCAGCGGCCTGTGCGAAGCCAAGCCCCAGCCCAACACCACGGCGTGCAGCGACCTACAGGCGTGCACCGTGGGCGACAAGTGCGACGGCGCGGGCAAGTGCGTCGGCGGCGCCTGGGACGTGACCTGCGGCTGCCAGACGGCGGCGTCTTGTGATGACAAAAACCCTTGTACTGTCGATACATGTGTCGCCACCAAGTGCGTGTTCACCATCTCGGCCGGCGCCACCTGCGACGACGGCAACCCGTGCAGCACCGCCAGCAGCTGCGACAGCGCCGGCAAGTGCGCGGCCAAGACCCTGGTCGACTGCAGCGGCGGCAAGGATCAGTGCAATGACGCGGTCTGCGCCAACAACAACGGCCTGCCCGTGTGCAAGAAAGTGCCGTACAAAGCCGGCACGGTGTGCAGCGACGGCCTGTTCTGCACCGTGGGCGAGAGCTGCGACGGCCTGGGCAAGTGCGGCGGCGGCAACCCGCCCCTGTGCGGCAAGCCGGCGCAGTGCTACTCGTCGCTGTGCACGGAAGCCGCAAAGGGCTGCACCACGCAGCCGCTGGCCACCGGAACTGTCTGCAATGACAACAGCTTGTGCACCGACAAGGATGTGTGCAACGCGGGCAAATGCGCCGGTGTTCCCAAGGCCAGCTGCACGCCGGTGCTGACGGGCTTTAACCCCGCGTCGCCGTCGACCAATACCGCCACGGCGGGCGTCGGCACGGGCGAAAACACCACGCTGATCAGCCTGTACCCCAGCGCCAACTGCTCTGGCACCGCGCTCAATGCGACCGGAGTCGCCGTGGCCAACGCCTCGTTCTCTGTGGCCTTTACCGCCAAGAGCCAGACGTGCATGGCGGTTTCTGCCAAGGCGGTCGACAGCGCCGGCACCGCTTCTGGCTGCTCCAACAGCTTGGTATTTAACCACTACAGCTGCAGTCAGTGCCTGTGCCCGGCCAGCGACTTTGTGCGCCACTGGGGCACGGCCAAGAATGACACCGCCGCCGACACGTCGGCCGACACCAGCGGTAACCTCTACGTCGCCGGCACCACGGAAGGCGCTTTTGCCGGAAAGGTCAGCGCGGGCGGCAATGACGCAGTGCTGGCCAAGCTCGATCCCAAGGGCGAGCGCCTGTGGATCCAGCAGTTTGGCACGGCACTCAGCGACTCGGCCAACGCGGTCTATGTCGACGCCGCCGGCAACATCTGGGTCGCGGGCACCAGCAGCGGCGATATCGACGGCGCCGGCCCCGGACCTCTGCCCCCGGCCAACACCAGCGACGTGTTTGTCGCCAAGTACGACAGCACGGGTAAGCAGCTGCAGATCAAAGTGTTTGGCAGTTCGTCCAAGGTCGAATTTGTCTCGGAGATGGAGTTTGACAAGGTCGGCAACCGCTTGCTGATCCTCGTGAGCAGCCAGAATCCCGGCGGCGGCGGCCTCTCGCCCTTGGTGCTGGGCGTGCCGCTGACCACCGGCATCCCCGCGCAGGTGTGGGCCTATTTGGACGACGGCCAGAACAAGAATCCCGCGGGCCTGACGGTCGACAGCTTGGGCGACTTCTACGTCCACGGCCGCTCGCAGTGGGCCATCCCCGGCGCGCTCAGCACCACCGGCGCGGACGGCGGCGGCCTGTACCTCTACCGCGTCACCGGCGCCGGCAAGACCGTGTGGCTGCAGCACTGGGGCAGCCCGGGCTTTGACATTGCCGGCGGCGTAACGGTCGACAACCTCGGCAATATCTTTGCGACGGGCTTTGTCCAGGGCATCGCCACGGGCACCCCGGTCGGCACCAAGTACCTGGGATCCAACGGCTCCAGCTGGGGCTTTGGCGGCGACGTGGTGGTGGCGTCGATCGCGGTCAGCACTGGCGCGGTCAAGTGGGTCAAGCAGTTTGGCAGCGCCGGCGGCGACACGGGCTACGGCATTCAGTACGTGCCCGGCAAGCTCGGCGGCAACGCCCTGTTTGTCTCGGGCTCGACCAGCGGCAATGTGGTCACCCAGACCGCCACGCCGCTCTACGGCAGCAACGACCTGTACGTGGCCAAGCTCGACCCGGCCAGCGGCGCCACCGTGGGCCTGTATCCCTACGGCACCTCGGGCGACGACGGCGGCGGCAAGATGTCGCGCGGCAGCGGCGTGGTCTACATTTCCGGAGCCTTTGGCGCGGCTTATGCGGGCCAGAGCGCTGACGGCTGCACCGCCACCGGCCTGCGCGACATGAAGGTGGCGCGGTTCTGCACCTCATCGCTCGCGGTTCAGTAGCGCCGGCACAGCAGGGCAGCAACTGGCGGACACTTAGCAGTCGCCATGCTACTGTCCGATGTGATACGCAAGGGCCGTGGACCGAGGGCTAGCGGCGAATTCCGCGTTGCCGGGCTTGAACATCTGGGCGCCTCCCGTGCCCGCCGGACCTCGCCCTTGCGTGCCTCCCAGCCAGCGGATCAAGACGGGCGAATCGCGGGCGAAGCGGTTTCGCGCTGCAGACCGGCCGCTGGGGGTTGACAGCCTTCTGCCCGCCCTTACCTTGGCAGAGGCAGCGTCGTTTCAAGGATTTCCGTTTGCAGCGGGTCGGGATAGGTACCCGTCGCTCGCGGAAACCGGCTCTTGGGGCCGAGCTTGACCAGCGCGCTGACCGCAGCCAGCGATGCGAACCGTGTAGCCCTGAAAGCGCTGGCGCGGCTGCCTCTGGCGATGGCCGTGGTTCGCGGCGTGGGCAGGTCGCACCATTAGAGCCCCGCCTACGCCAAAGCGACCGCCTTGGGGTCGCAGTGTCGCCGAGAGTCCGCATCTTTGATCCTAGCGTCTAGTCGGCAACGCCAGGGGCATCAACGAGTTTGTCTTGTTGGTGACCCCAGTTCGCGTCGAATGCCGCCCGTTGTTTGCCCAGTCAAGCTGGCCCCTTTGTCCAACCCGCCGCATTGATTTGCAGGCGGCGGTCTGGCCGTGCTTTTGCCGTATTTCTCCTCCAACTGTCGCTCGTGGGGCTGGCCGTGACTCGGATACCAATGCATGTTTGCAGGCTCTTATGGCCCGTGGTCCTCTTGGGGCTGTTGGCCAGCACTGCTCCAGCCCAGGCGGCGGTTGCGCCGAACCTTGGGCAGGCCTCCGCCTTTGCGGTCCTTGCCGGCACATCGGTCGTGAGCATCGGCCCCTCGGTTCTGGGTGGCGATGTGGGAGTCTATCCCGGGGCAGTGGTGAGCGGCTTTCCACCCGCGACCCAAACCAGCGGCACCATCCACGCTGCCGACGCAACGGCTCAGCAAGCGATCCTGGACGCCACGGCGGCCTACAACGCGCTGGCCGCGCAACCCTGCAGCGCCGACCTGACCGGCCAGGACCTTGGAGGAATGTCCCTGGTGGCCGGCGTGTACTGCTTTGCCTCGTCTGCCATCATCACGGGCACGCTCACGCTGGATGCGCAGGGCGATCCCAATGCGGTGTTTGTCTTCAAGACCGGCTCGACCCTTGGCAGTGCCGTGGGCGCCTCGGTCAAAGTCATCAACGGCGGCTCAGACTGCAATGTTTTCTGGCAGGTCGGCAGCTCCAGCACGCTGGGCACGGCCACCAGCCTAGCCGGCAATGTGATCGCCCTGGTCAGCATTACCTTGAACACTGGCGCGTCCGTCTCGGGCCGGGTCGTAGCGCGCAACGGCACCGTGTCGCTGGACAGCAGTGCGGTCGCCCCCTGCCCAAGCTGTGGAACTATCGCCCTCTCGCCGGCCGGACTAGCCGCTGCGGAAGTGGGTGTGGCTTACAGCCAGGGCCTGTCGGCGGCGGGCGGGAGCGCCCCTTATGCGTATGGCGTGTCTAGCGGCAGCTTGCCGCCTGGCCTAGCGCTGACGGGCGCCGGGGCACTAGCCGGCACGCCAACACTGGCGAATAGCTATAGCTTCAGCGTGCAGGCGACCGACGCCGCCAACTGCACCGGAAGCCAGAGCTACACGCTCCTGGTCAACCCAAGCGGCGGGTCGTCGGGAGACCCGCATCTGCGTACCTTGGATGGGCTCGCGTATGACTTTCAGGCCTGCGGCGACTTTGTGCTGCTGACGACCCCCAAGCGCGAGTTTGAGCTTCAGGTGCGGCAGAAGCCCTGGGGCGCCAATCGGCTCACCTCGGTCAACACGCAACTGGCTATCCAGCATGGCGTTCACCGCCTGGTCATCGCCACAATCGGCGCAAACTGCAATTCGACCCCCGGCCTCCCCGATGCGTGCGTTTGGGCCGACGGCCAAGCGGTGGCGTTTGCCTGTGCGACCCTGGACTCTGCGCCCGGTTGCGCCCGGTTTGGCCAGCTCGCCGACGGCAGCCGCATCGAAGAGCAGAAGCATGGGGTGAACACGGGGCCGTGCGGAAGCTCGTCGCCGCCAAGTGCCTGTGTGGTCAGCTATGTGGTCCGCTTGATGACTGGAGAAACCGTGACGACATGCGTGCAGAAGGGCTATCTAAACGTGCGCGCCGCCGTCCCCAACGCTCACCGGCCGATGAGTGGTCTCCTGGGCAACGCCGACGGCAACCCGAGCAACGATCTGCAGCTGCGCGGCGGCGGGCAGATCGCGCTGGTGCCAACTCCAGATTACCCAGCGTTCTACGCTACTTTTGGCGAAAGCTGGCGGGTTCCTTTGGCCGAGTCGCTCTTGGGGCCAGACGCCGAGCCGGCCGTCACCTGCGGCTCCACACCGTTCACCACGGCCGATCTGGACGACCAAAGCCGCAACCACGCCGCCCAGACCTGCGCCAGTGTCGGCGTGGCCCCGGAGTCTGTCGAGGCATGCACCTTGGACGCGGCGGTGTTGGGCGATGCGGCGGTCTTGGCGTTTGTGGGCTTGGCCGCGCCGCGCAAAGTGCTGAGCTTTCAGAAGAGTCCTGCCGGCGCAAAGCCGGGTTCTGCGTCCGGAAACTGCGGCGATCTCTGCGGAGTTGACGGCGGCGAGCTCGGACCCGCCGGGTGCGGCTTGAGCCCAAGGGCCGGCGGCGTCGCAAGCCTGATCCCGCTATCGCTCCTTGGCCTGGCTTGGCTGGTGATCCGTTGGCGCCGGCGCATGTCCTGACGACCCGCGGGGAAGGCGCAACGCCAGCCCACGCGGCCACCCCAGCCCACGCGACCAGCGCGGCTTTGATGACTTAGCAGTCGCCATGCTACTGTCCGATGTGATACGCAAGGGCCGTGGACCGATGGTCAGCCGCGAATTCTGCACGGCACGTCGCCTCCGCGCCAGGTCGGTTGACCCCTCGCCGGTCCTAGGCTTTCAGCAAGGCCTTGAGCGGATCCACGCGCAGATCATACGGATCGCCTTGCACGCCCAGCTGGCTCAGCAGCGCCATGTAGATGTGCTCGGGCTTGAGGATCTCGCCGCCCGGATCGACCTTGCCCGTCAGGAGGTTGACCGGCTGCGGCGCCATGGCCACGTCTGAGCTCGCGCCGACAATCCGCCCGCCCTGGATGCCCGCGCCCGCCAGCACGCAGACGTTGGTCAGGTGGTGGTCGCGGCCGGTGTTGGCGTTGAGGTTGGGCGAGCGGGTGAATTCGGAAAAGCACACGACGGTGGTGTGGTCGAGCCACGAGGTGCCGGGCTGGGCGGCAAAAGGCCGCGCGGCCAGGTCGTCGATCATCTTGGCCACCAGGTCAAAACCTGCCTGCTGCCTGGGACCTTGGGCGGTAGTCCAATCCTCAAAGTGGGTGTCCAGGCTGTCGGTCAAGGTGACGCTCACCACCCGCGAAAGGCCGCCGGTGAGGGCCGTGACCGCCATGGCCGCTTGGGCCGGCAGGCCCGC
The DNA here is from genome assembly GCA_964201005.1 of Myxococcota bacterium. Lineage (GTDB taxonomy): Bacteria > Myxococcota_A > UBA9042 > UBA9042 > UBA9042 > SXRM01. Next base: position 12,240 of record CAXNCS010000039.1, on the reverse strand, counting down.
CAGAGCCACGTCGTTCGCCGGAATGCCGTAGAACCCGCGCAGTTGCTCCATTTCGGCGGTCTTGGCCTGAAACCCAAACAGCTTATCGAGCCCCGCGGACGCCATCTGCCGGGCCTTGAGCCGCGAAGCCTCTGCGGTCGACCAGGTGCCGCGCCCCGCCGCCGATGGGCAAGCCGCCTCCTGGGCCAAGAAGCTGTCAACCAGCTGAAGATGCTTGGCATTTAGACTCGACGCCGAGGCCTTGAGCGCGCGGGTCAGGTCGCCGACGCTCGACACCTTCATGCCGGTGGCAAAATTGGGCTGGTCGACGTTGTAGGACTCGCAGCGCACCGCGAGGTTGGGCACCAGCTGTTCCGCGCCCAGCAGGGTCGACAGCCAAGTGGCCCCAGAGGATCCGCGGGCCAGCAGGCCAGACGGCGGCTTGCCGGTCAGGTAGCGGCGCCGACCCACCTCATGGGTCACCGTATCCATGGACATGCCGCGCACCACGGCCACGCGGTTCTTTTTGAATTGGCCGATCATTTGCCCAAAGTAGGGGCCCAGCAGCGCCGTGCCGCCGTCACTGGTCGCCACCACCTGCGGCTGGTTTGACGCGGCCGTGCCGACCTTGAGCTTGTCATAGCCCGGCAGGATTTGGGTCTTGCTGGCGTTGCCCTCGTTGAACTGCACGGGATCGCGCGGGTCGGTCGACAGCAGCATGTCCCAGCCGCCGGCAAAGTACACAAACAGAAAGTAGCGATCGTTCAGCGTCGCCGCGGGCGCGGTTGGCTGCAGGGCGTGACTCAGGCTGCTCCACAGCGCCGACCCGCCAAACGCCGCGGTGCCCAGGCCGGCAAAAAGCCCCTGGCGCAGCAGGTTTCTCCGCGTCATGGCCGCGACGGCCGGCGCCGCCTCTTGCAGCTGCAGGGGGTCCAAGGCGCGGACCTGAGGGTCAGGCTGCTGGGGTTCGCGGGGGTTGGACACGCTGCCTCCTTGGCGCTGCGAGCTGGGCCAGGCCTAGTAGGTGTAAAACGACGGGTGGGTCGCCAAGGCCACGCACACCGCTTGCCAGCCGGCCTGGGCCTGGGCCGCCGCCGTACCGCTCGCCGTCTTTTGGGCACCTGCCAACAGGAACCGCCAGTTCTCTAGCTGTGGAGCGCCTTTAGGCAACTGCCGGCCGTGCCAGCGCAGCAGCAGGTAGCGCAGGTTCTGCTCGACCGCCGCCGGATCCTTGGCAGGCGTCGCCGTGGGCAAAGCGTGGACAAAGAACACCTGATCGGCCGGCTTGGCCTTGGCGTCTTTGGCGATCAGCGCCTCGCAGACGTTCAGGGCGGCGTCCTGGAGGAACTTCTGAAAAATCGTCGACGGCGACAGGTCTTCCATCACCTGGTCGGCAAAATCCGGCTTGCCCAGGGTGGCCGACAGCGCCTCAAACTGGTTCTTGCCGGCGACCATCCAGGTCAAACCACCGCTGGCCTTCAGAAGCGCCGCGTCCAACTGATCGATGTTCATGCGCTTGCGCGGACGGGTGGGGTATTCCGGCTCGGGCAGCAGCGCCACCGCCTTGCCGTCGCCCAGGGCCCCCTGATCCGCCGGCGCGTCGCCCACCAGGGGCTTTAGCTGCCGACCCGCCGGCGCTCGCTCAAGCAGCGGATGGCTGGGCGGCAGGTTGAGCCATGCCTGGGGCGGAGCAACCAGCGGCGCTTGCTGGGGTTGTTGGGGCGGCGCTGCGGCAAAGGAGGCCGCGGGCGCAGGCGGGCCGGCGTGGTCGCAAGACGCCAACGCGGCCGTGCTGAGCAGTGCGGCGCCGGCGTTTCGCCAAGGGCTAGAGGGCTGAGCGCGCGCCATCACGGGGCCCTCCGGTACGCGTCAGAAAGGACGATCTGCTGGACCAACGCGCGGTAATCATAGCCGCCGTTGGCAAATTCGACCGACAACTGGTTGGCCCAGTCCTCTTCTTCCGCCTGCAGGTCGCGGCCCAGCAGCCACTCGGCGGTCGAGCGGGCCACGCAGCGCGGCAGGCGGTTGTCGGCCAGGGCGGTCATGGCCAACAGCTTGGGGCCTTGCTCAATGTTTTTCCAGTGCTGGGGCTGTTTGTAGTTGTACGACCGCAGCCAGCCCAGCCAGGCCTTCTCCGGCGGCGCATAGGCCTTGGTCAAGTAGAATTGCTTGCAGTCGGCACTGCAGTTGGCGCCGCTGAGCGCGCAAGTGGTGCAGTCGCTGCGCTGGGCGGGATACTCGATGGCGCTGAGAAAGCCGGCGCCGTAGTTGGTCCAGCGGCCCCAATAGCCCGCGGCCGGTTCCAAGAGCACGTGGCAGTACTTGCAGCCCGTGCGCTTTTGCAGATCGGGCTCCATGACCTCGCTGACCCCCGCGACCGGGATGCCGCCGTCCGGCGCCTGGAACGGTTGGCACAGAAACACGTTGAAGAATCGGGTGGCCCGCGCGCGATCGGTCTGAAAGCGCAGCAGAAATGCCGGATGGGTGAGGATGCCGGCAGACGAGGCGGGCAGGGCGATTTTGACCCAGGTGTCCTTCTCCGTGTAGGCGAGGTCCGGCAGCTGCGTGAGGCCAAAAGGCAGAGGCGTCAAGCGCACTTGCCCCGGCATCTGCGCCTTGTGGCGGTAGTAGTGGACCATCGGACCGTTCACCCACAGCACCGACTCGGTAAACAGATCGGTGTACGGCCGGCCCTCCGCAGCCCAGGTGGCGATCTGCTTTTCCAGCGACGCGCCAAAGGAATTGGCAATGACCGTCTGCGCCCCGCCGCCCATGCAAAAGCGCAAGTTGGGGCCGCAGCTGCAGGTGTCGTCGGTGTTGGCGCCGCTCGAGCCGCAATAGGTGCCGGTGGCGCTGAACACGCTGTCCTGGGCGTCCCAAGCGCAGACCTTGATCGAGGTCGTCGGCGCCCAGTAGGGGCTCACCAGCACGTAGCCCTCGCGCTTGGTGCCGTCGGCTTGGTCCTCAAAGACCAGATCGCCAGCGTTGTCATAGGTCGCCGGCTTGTCGAGGCACGGCACCTTGAGTCCGCGCACCGCTGGGGCGACTTGAGTGCGGTAATACAGGCCGTTTTCGACCCCCAGGTTCATCGCCGTGGGCATCAGCCGCCCCGCGCTGGCCGCAAGGTTGATCCACAGCAGGTTGCGGTGGCGCCGCAGGGCCTGTTCAACCCACTGCGGCGAGCTGAGCCAGGCCTGGACCGTCGCCGCCGGCACCGCGGTCGCTGTGGGCGCTAGGGCTGCGTATTCGCTCACCTCTGGCAGGGTGCCGCGCAAGTCCAGGCTCACGGCGCGCAGGTGAGCGGCGGCGTCCAAGAGCGGCGGATCGATGCTGCAGACTTCGTTGGGCGCCGGCGCGCTCTCGGCCAATGCAAAGGCGGGCGGCGCGATAGCTGCGGTCAGCGCCCAGGCGGCGAGCCAAAGCAGGCGCACAAGCCGACCCTTCCCTGGGAGGAACGAGGCTGCAATTCGAGGCTGGTAACGGTTGTTGTCGACGTTTCGCTGCGTTGCCCGCGGCATCTGCACCCCCACCCAGGCGTAACCGTGGGGGAATGCGCGCCCAAAGTCAAGGGCAACAAGTCCATCGAACCTCAAGGTCGCGGCGAGTTGTACGGAATTCCGAGTTCGATGGACGAAAAAAGACCGAGCAGCAGTACCCCAAACCACTGCCCTGGAGCTCGCAGAACCCGCTGCGAATTTCGGGTTTGGGGTACTAGGGCTGGTACCCGCCGGCACCCCAGGCCTTGATCAGCGCCTTGTCTGCCGCGCTGAGCTTGGTGCCCACCAGAGGCATGGCGTCCGTGGCCAGCTGCTTCTGGATTTTGCCAAACCACTGCTGCCACAGCGCCGCCGTGTGCAGTTTGACCGTCACTGCCGATGGCCCGTGGCAAGTGCCGCAGCGGGCGTTGTGCAGCGGCAGCACGTCTTCCGCCCAGCTCGGCGGCGGCGGCGGAGTCGGTTGGCCTGGGGTGACCCTGACCAAACCCTGCTTGCCCACAGCGATAATCCCACCGGTGGCGCTCAGGCCGCGCAGCTGCAGCCCGGCAGTGCCCTGCACGGCAAAGAACACCCCCTGCTGCTGTAACCACAGACCCTGGGCCGTCTGTACAACGCTAAAGGGCACATCGGGGCGCCCCGCCATCTCCGTAACCCCTTCTGGAAGGGCCAGCCACTGCCAGTCGCCCCCCGGGTCGCGCTGGTGCAGGGTGCCGTCGCTCGCGAGCCACCACAGCCGACCGCTGGCGTCGCTCGCCAAGCGCTTGCCCGGCGGCAGGGGCTGATCGGGCCAGACGTTGGCGGATTTGCCGTTGGTCACCAGGGCGCGCAGCGACCCCGCGGCCACCAGCCACAGCGCCGGTTTGGGCTGGCCACCGCTTTGGGGCAGGCCCGCGGCGCTCAGGCCAATCGCTGGACCATCGCTCCAATGGGCGCCTTGGACCAGGGCCGCCGCCAGGTCGAGCTCGGGCACCGCCACTGGCTGCAGCAGCTGTCCATCGTGGCGCCATAGCGCCGCAACCTGGCCCGCCGCCGGGGTTTGACCCAGCCACAGCCACGGCCCGCCGCTGCCGCCCTGCACCAAAAGCCACTGCGGCGCCGCGCCGATCAGCGCTTGGACCGGCGAAATGCCCCACTTCTTGCCCTGCAGGCCGTACAGGCCTTTGTCCGTCGCCAGCAGGTATTGGGGCCCGGGCATGACCGCCAGAGACCGCGCAGGGCCTGGATCCCCTTGCAGAAATTGCGGCGGCAGCCCGGCGATATCCAAAAGGGCGGTCTCCGTGCCGGCTTGGGCCATCACCACACTGCCCTGGCCGGGCGCGGCAAAGCTGGGCTGTTGGCCCCAGAGCAATTCAATCTGCGCGGGCACCGCCGGGCCGAGGATCGCCGGATCCGCAGAAGGCGCAGGCAGTTCCGGCTCCGTGTCTGCAGTGGAGGCGCTGTCCAAGCCCGGGCCGGCGTCGGCTGGTTCGGCATCGGCGACGTCAGCGCCGGGCGCAGTCGAATCGGCTGGCGTCGCGTCGGGCGCAGCGGAGTCGGCCGGGGTCGCGTCGGGCTGCGTTGAGTCAGGCGGCGTTGAGTCAGGCGGCGTCGAGTCAGGGGGTATCGAGTCGGCAAGGGCGTCGATCCCCTGCGCAGCTGCGTCCAAAGCCCCAGCGCCATCCGCACCGCTATCGAGCGGTTTTGCGGCGTCTGCCAGGACAATTGCGTCCGCTGCGCCGCTTGGCTGGCCAGGTGCAGAGCTCGACTCCGCCGAACAGCCGCCGAACGACACCAGCGCCCATAGGCAGGCAGCGACGCCCAGCCGCGGCCAGCGCCTTGTCAGGGGCCGCAAAGCCGTGCCAGCATCGCCAAGGGGAACCGTCAGGACATCCAAAGGGGGAGTGAGCATGCAGCCCAACAGGTTGAGGCAAGAGCCGCGGTGTCGTCAACCGCTTGGGCCGGGCATGTTGCTGATCGCCCTGGTGGCGCTGATGGCCTGCGGTTCGCCAGCCCAGCCGGGAGCGAGCACGGCCGCCGATAGTGGCGTGGACCTTGGGCAATTGCAGGATCTCGCAGAAGAGGCGCCTGATGCCGTCGCTGCGGACTTGGGGATTGCCGACGCCGATTCGGCCGCCGATGCACCGGCTGACGCGCCGAGCCTTCCCGACAGCGCAGACGCTTTGGCGGATTCTGCCAGCGAAATTAGCGGCGACACAGGGGCCGACACGGCTGCGGACGTGGATGTAGCGGTCGCGGATGCTGCTGACGTTAGTGGAACGGATGCGCTGGGAAGCGATGCCGTGGACAGCGACGCCGGCGCCGACACAGCCGACATGTCCAGCCCCGATGCGACAACCCCCGCCGACACCGACACTTCCGCCGATGTTCCGCCCTTGGACGTCCAATTTGGCTGGGATATCGCCAAAGATACCCAGGCGCTGGCCCCGTGCAGCCCGGCGCTCAAGCTCGGCCCGACCGCGCCCAAGGTCCTGCCGCTGCAGCTGATCAACCTGAAAGCCAGCGGCGGCACAGGGCAATACCGCTTTGAGCTGGTCAAGAACCCTTCGGACGGCCTGGTCAACCTCTACACCGGCGCGTACCTCTCGGGAGACAAGTCGGGCACCACAGACGTGGTCGAGCTGAGCGACGCCGGGTGCACAGGCAGCGCCCAGTTGCCCATTCAAGTGCTTGAACCGATGGCAATTCTGCCCAGCAAGGCCGAGCTGCCTCCGGGCGGCAAGCTGGCGGTGCAGGCGAGCTTGGGCAGCGGCGCGTATGCCTTTAGCCTCAAGAGCAACCAGAGCGGCGGCACCATCACGGCGGCGGGTTTGTACACCGCGGGCTCCAAGCCGGGCAGCGACGCGATTGCCGTGACCGACAGCGGCACAGGCGAAAGCGTGGCGGTGGCGGTGGCGGTGGTCGCCGGTTCAACCCTGACGCCGGTGCCCCAGCGCCTGGCCATCCCCGTGGGTTCGACGGCCAAACTGGCGGTGCGCGGCGGATCTGGCGTGCTGCAAACGACCGCCAAGGGCCCGCAAGTGACTGCCCAGGGCGACCTGGTCACGGCGGTGGCCACGGGGACCGTTACCGTGGCCGTGGCCGACAAACTGACCGGCCAGGCGACGGCTGTGACGGTCGAAGTGGTCGCCGCCAAGCTGCCGCAAATGCCGCGCTCCGGTGACTTTTTTGAGGTCGCCGCCGCCGGGTCCGCGGATCTGGACGGCGATGGCTGGAGCGACGCGCTGTTGGGGCTGCCCGAGTCGGATCAGACCCGCTACAACGACGGCGCCCTCTATCTCTATCGCGGCAGCGCCGTGGGGCTGTCGACCGAGCCGAGCCAGGTCCTGCACGGCTCGCTGTCAGAAGACCGCTTTGGCTACGCCCTCGACACCGGCGATGTCGCGGGTTCGCCCCTGCCCGAGGTGGTCGTCGGATCGCCGCTGGCAGATGCAGGGGCCGCCGATGCCGGGCAGATCTCGATCTTTGGCTGGGATACCGCCGCTGGCAAGCTCGGCGAAGCGCCCCTGCGCCAGCTGTTTGGCCCCTTTGCGAGCGACCAGTTTGGCACCGCCGTAGCGCTGTGCGATTTCAACGCCGATGGCGCGCTCGACCTAGCCGTGGGCGCCCCGGGCGGGGAGAACCGCGACCTGAGCCCCCTCGTCGGCGATCAGGGGGCGGTGCACATTTTCCTGGGCCACGACGAGGGCTTTTTGGACGCCGCCGAGCAGCGGATCTACGGCGCTCTGCCCGGTGCGGACGGCACCTGGAAGGCCACGGCCAACCTGCGCTTGGGCCAGACGCTTGCCGCCGGCGATTTTGACGGCGACGGCGCCTGCGATCTGGCGGTCACCGCGCTGAACCACACCATGCCGGGCGGGGCGGCGGGCGACGGCGCGGTGTTCGTCTTCCGCGGCGTGCCGGCGTCCAAGGCGACGATTGGCGGCGTGACTTCGCTGCCCGTGCGCGCCTTTCAGCCCGATGCTGCCTCGGGAATTCAGTCCGCCTTGGGCCGCTGGTTGGCCGCAGGCGACCTCAACGGCGATGGCAAGGCCGAGCTCGCGGTGACCCAGCGCAACCACGACGCCGCGGTGGGCGCAACTGCGCTGGTCAACGCCGGTGCCGTGCGCGTTTGGCAGGGCGGGCCTCTGCCTGCGTCGGCGCCCGCAGAGCTCGCGCTGGCGTCGTCGGCGCAGTGGACCGTCGAAGGGGCCAAGACCAGCGACGCCTTTGGGGCCTCTGTTCACATCCGCGACCTGACGGGCGATGGCCTCGCCGATCTGCTGGTCGGCCATGCGCTTTTTGAGCTGCCCGCCGCTCCCGGTGCCCCCGCAGCGCCCACGGACACCGGCGTCTTGGCCCTGTACCCGGGCAAAAAGGCCGAACTGCCCGCGGTCGCGCCCACCCAGCAATGGGCCGGCGAAGCCAACAGCGCGCGCTTTGGTCTGGCCGCCGCGGTGCTGCCCAAGAGCGCGGCAGGCGCCAAGCCCGCGCTGCTCGTCTTTGCCTCCAATAGCTCAGACCTGGGCCCGCAGGTCGGCCGGCCTTATTGGCTGGTGCCCGGCAAGCCCTTGGTCAAGCTGGCGATGCCTGGCCTTCCCGCCGGCCAGCGCTTGGGCACCGCGGTGGCTCTGCCCGGCGATTTTGACGGCGACGGTGCAGCCGATCTGATCGCCGCGGCCTACGCTTTTGACGACCCAAAAGGCGGCGAGCCCAACACCGGCGACCTGTGGCTGTGGAAGGGCGGGGCGAGCGGGATGGCCAGCGCGCCCGGCTTTGACTGGCTGGACTTCACCGGCCACAGCAGCTCCGACCAATTTGGCTATGCCATGGCCCCGGCTGGCAATTTTGACGGCGACGGCAAGGCCGATCTTGCGGTCGTGGCGCGGTCAGAAGACGTGATCGTGCCCTTCTCCAAGTCCTATGCGCTGGTAGCGCCGGCCGTGGCTTGCCTGGGCGATCCAGCCAAGCCCGCGAGCTTCAAGGCCGCCAATGACACAGGCGCCGTCTACGTTTTTTCCGCTGGCGCCAGTGGTTCGCCGCTGGTCAACGCGCCGCGCTGGGTGATTTACGGTCCCCAGGCTGGCCAGGTGCTGGACAGCGTCGCCGGCGGCTTTGACTACGACGGCGATGGTCTGGACGATCTCGCCATCGGATCGGTAGGTTATGACGCTCCGGGCCGCCTGAACGCCGGGGCCTTGCTGCTGGTGCGCGGGCGCAAAGTCTCTTCCACGCCTGGGATTCAGGTGCAGTGCCCCGATCTGGTGATCCCCGGCTTGGCCGCCAATGACGGCTTGGGTCGCTCCGTCGCGGGGCTCGCGGATCTGGACGGCGACGGCTGCGACGAGATCGCCGTGGGCGCGGCCGGGGTCGACCAAGTCGGCAAGAACGACCAGGGCGCGGTGTTCATCGTGTTTGGCTACGGTGCGGCGTGCAAGCGCAAATCCCCAGAGTGGATGGCGCTCTATTCCGGTGAGGCCGCCGCTCAAGCCGGTTTTGCCCTCGCCGCGGGCGATCTGGATGGCGACGCCGCCGGCGATCTGGTGGTCGGCGCCGTGGGCCACCTCAAGGCCGGCAACCAGGTCGGCGCCGCATGGGTGGTGCGCGGCAGCTACCTCGCGAAACTGTCTTCAGAATTGTGGGTGGACGGCAGTGCGCCGCTGGCCAAGCTGCCTCTGCTCGATCCAGCAGGGGTGGGTCTGGCCGTAGAGGGCGCCGCAGTCGGCGAGCGCGCCGGATCGGCGGTGGCCATCGTGCCGCGCACCTCCAGCAGCGCCTTTGCGGGCATCGTCGTCGGCAGCCCCTTGGGCGCGGCGGGGGGCGTGCCGCTCAGCGGCCATGTCCGCGTCCACCGCTTTGACTACGGCGCCGCGGCCAAGCCGGGCACGGGCCTGCAGGCCGATCCCTCGCTGCAGGTGGTGGGCGAGACTTCGCCGGGCCTGGGCCGCATGGGCGAATCGCTAGCGGTGGGGCTGGTGGCCGGCAAGCCCGCCCTGGTCGCCGCGGCCCCCACCGGCACGCCTGCCGGAGCCAACGGCGTAGACCTGGGCTCGGTCTACCTCGTTTCTCTCGCTACCCTCGACTGATTCGCCGTGCTATTGTCCCCCGGGTTGTCTGCGTGAGGTCCAGATGAGGCGTGGTTCTGTTGTGAACAATGTGGCCGGTTCCCTGGTTGTTACCGCTGGTTTGCTGCTGCCCGCGGCGATTGCGCTGCCCGCACAGGCCCAAGAAGCACCGGCTGCTGCCGCTGAGCCCGCTGCAGAGCCGGCCCCGCCGCTCAAGCAGGCCGAGCCTCCCACGGTTGAGATTCGCCGGCCCAAGGTCGCCGAGCCTCCCCGGCAGCGCCGCGGCGTAGGTCCGCAATCGGACATGGATATTGGCGGGGGCGAAGAGGATGGCTGCGGCGATCCCGACGACTGCCGGCGCATGGCCGACGACTGCGAGACCCAGCACCCCGGCGATCCGCGCTGCAAGGCCCTGCACATCGGCGCGCAACTCGGCATGCTTCCTCCTGGTTTGCGCGGGCCTCTGGCCGGCATTCTGGGCCTGCGGGGCCGCCTCGATCCCCACGTGCTGGTGCAGACCCAGGCGGCGCTGCTGACCGGCGACGACAACCAGCAGGGCCGCGGCGATCGCGCAGAAAATCCAGGCTTTACCCTGCGCCGCGCCCGCTTTGGCTTTACCGGCGGCTGGTGGCCGGCCAAGGCCCAGTTTGGCCTGTACGCAGACGCCGTGGCCAACCCGCTCAGTCAGGCCGGCATGCTCAGCGAGGCCTGGGTCTCGGTCGAGCCGTGGCGCACCGGCACCCTGGTCGTCGGCGCCCACCGCACGCCCTTTTCCAAGACCGCCATGGTCTCTTCAGGTCACCTGGGCCTGGCCGAGCGGGCCATTTCCACCGTGGCCATGGCGCCTTTCCGCCAAGTGGGCGCGACGCTCTCTGGCCACTACGACCTGGCTGGCCTGCAGTGGCACCTGGGCGCGTACAACGGCTTTGAGCGCGGTGTGAATTTTCACGAGGGATTCCGCGAGTTTTCTGGCATCACCGGCAATCGCTTTGGCGGGCTGTCTGCGGTGGCGCGGGTGTCGGCGTCGCCGCTGGGCCGAGTCGGCGCGGAGACCCTGGACACCGTGGGCGGCGATCTGCGCCTGGAAGTGGGCGCCTCGGCCTACTACAGCGACGCGAGCACCGTGAAAATGCAGGGCTATGAGGGCGATCTGCACCTCAAGTACAAGGGCCTGCACCTGATCGCGGAGGTGCTGCAAGATCAGGCCGATCCCAAGGACAAGCCGACCCTGCCGGCGACCTTGACCGGCTCTCTGACCCGCCGCGCGATGATCGCCGAGCTGGGCTATGCGCGCAAATGGTACAATCTGGCCGCGCGGTTTGAGCAGATCGACCCCGACACGGCCCGCGACGACGATCAGGACGAGCGGGTCTTCTCCGCGGCGTTGGGCGTGCAGGCCCCGCAGCAGAAAGTCCGCGCGCAACTGCAATTTGACCACCGGCAGGAGCTGCGCGGCGCCGCCGTCGACAACGACACGCTGTTCTTGCAGTTCCAGTTGATGCTTTAAGCCGGAGGAATCATGGTCGGGCGCCGTTCTTGGCTGGCCTCCAGCCTGCTTGCCTCCTGTTTGGCCCTGCTTGGGGCGCTGCCCGGCTGTGACGCCGATGAGCCGTCGACCCTGCGGGCGTTTGTCGCCCAGGATCGCCAGGATCTGGTGGGCGGTCCGGTGTCGTACGCAGACATTGGCGATTTCATTCTTGAAAATGACAAGATCCGCGTAGCCATCCTGGGGCCCAACCGCTCTTGGGGCCCCGGCGTGTTTGGCGGCAGCCTGGTCGACGCCGATGTGCGCCGCAACGATCCGCGCTTTCCTCCGGGCCAAGGTCGAGACAAGCTCGCAGAAGTCTTTCCTTTTGCCAACCTGTTGGTGCCAGCGCCCCTGGACTCGGACGTGCGCGTGCTGGCCGACGGCAGCGACGGCAAAGCGGCGACGGTGCGCGTAGAAGGCAAGGGCGTGTTCTTATTCGAAGCCCTGTCGATCCTGGAGAGCATGCGCCCGCTGCTGGGCCTCTTCTTCCCCGACGTCAAAACCGCGGTCAACTTTCGCACCGACTACACGCTGCATCCGGGCGAATCTTTTGTGACCATGAAGACTTGGGTCATTCTGCGTCCGCGCGCCAACCAGGGCCTGGATTCGACCGCTGGCTCTTCCTGCCAGAACGACACCGAGTGCGGCGGCACCGCGAATATGGTGTGCAAAGGCGCCAGCGCCAGCGACAAGGGCAAGTGCACCTGCAAGACCCTTGCTGAACAGGGTTGCGCCGGCCAGACCTGCACCACCGCGGTCAAATTCGACAGCTACGGCTGCGCCATCTGCGGCTGTTCCGACATCGGCCAGATGCAGAACACCATGGGATCGCAGGATATCTTCAAGTCAATCCTGGGCCAAAAGAAAGACGACGACGTGCCCTATCAGAAGGCCGGGGTCGGCGGCGGCGATTTTGTGTTCTTTGGCAACCAGACCGACATCTTTGTGCCCGGCCACGGCTTTGACGAAGAAAAGCCCGTGTGGGACGCGCTTTTTGGCGGCCGCGACACCTTTGGCAAGCCCTTGGCGTTTGATTTTGTCTCGGCTTCGGGCGGCGAGGTCAGCTACGCCTACTACACCAAGAAGCAAGCGGCGTCTGGCAATGAGCCGCAGGTGCTGGTGCCGGTGTTCACCTCGGCCGCCACCGCTTTTGTCACCGCCGCGCTGGGGTGTTCCTCTGGGCCGGAAGATGACA
>CAXNCS010000038.1:0-24434 GCA_964201005.1 Myxococcota bacterium | reverse complement strand
CAGCGGGATCAGATGTACCAAACCTTCAGGCTCTGGCAGGGGTACCAGTTGGGCGCGTCCGAGAGGCGGGTGCCCTCAAACACGTCGACGTGGCCGGTGCCGGAGAAGCCAAAGATCTTGTCAAAGGCCACGATGCCTTTCTTGCCAGAGACGACCGGCTCGATGTCCTTGTCGAAATTCTGCTGGAATTCGTCGGCGGTCTTAAAGCGCTTGCCCTGCGGCCACTCCTGGTGCGGCTGACCGGCGTACTTGGTCAGATAGGTCCACATCTCTTTGGCCGAGAGGATGTAGTACCAGCCGGTCTTCTTGGAGTGCGGGATGCGCCCCGGATCGAGGCCTGCGCCCTTGGCCTTCTCGCGGGTGATTTTGAGATCGCCGCCGAGCTGGTTGAGCATGATCGACAAGCGGATCGCACAGGTGTTGCTGTACTGATCGGGGTTCCAGCCCTGGGCCACCTGCAGATCGGCGCTGCTGGTGTCGCTGCCGTCGTTCTGGTAGTTGTGCGGGTGGGCGTCCCACATCTTCTGGAAATTGTCCGGCAATCCGCCGTTGCGACTGCCCGGCGCGCCCTGAGCCGGACGGTTGCCGCCCGCGGCCTGGGCCTGGGTGGTACCGGCGGGATTCTGCGGGTTGGTCGGCTGGTTGCGCGGCGTAGTCTGGGCCTGCGGCGCGGCGGCCTGCGGGGTCGACGGCACCGAAGTGATGGGCGGTTCGAGCTCCATGGCCTTGAGCGTCATCGGTCCAAACACACCTGTGGACGGCACGCCATGGGCGGCTTGCCAGGCCTTGAGGGCCTTGGTCGTCGAGGGGCCCCAGGAACCGTCCGGCCCGGTGCGGCCGACATCCATGCCCTGCGCCACCAAAAAGCTCTGGATCGCCCGCACAGACGGCCCGCGGGCGCCTTCGCGCAGGTAGACTTGGCCGGTCAGCACGGTCTCCAAAACGTGATCGCCGGAGAACAGCGGCTGGGTCAGACCGCCGCCGCCGGGAGCGCCGGGGCTCTGCGGCTGCTGCTGACTGCCACCGCCGCCGGCCTGCTGCTGGCCGCCGCCGGGCTGGCGCTGTTGTTGGGGACCTTGGTTCTGATTTTGCTGCGGCTGGACCTGCGGCGTGGGCATGGCGACCTCTGGACTGGCAGGCAAAATGCCAGTCGCCTGCCAGCATAGCGGGGTTGCACGCCTTTGTCGCGCCTGCGCCCTGTGCGGCCCGTGCAAACCGGGGTGTCCATGCCCCAGAGGCGGATCGGCAGGAACGGCGCTGCGGCGGGGACGACGGGGTGGCGAGGGGGACCTCCTTGTAAACCTGCTACCCGCAAAGCGTTTTCCGCCCATTCTCTGCGACAGCTGGCCAGCGCTTGCGTTTTGCCTGAAGGGGCGTTAGCACAGCGACCCAATCGCGATACAGCGCCGCGGCTCGGTCCGCTTGGCGAGGATCCCCATGGCCTTTGACCTTGCCCGCGCGGCCCGCACTGTTCACGCCAAGCACAGCGACGCTTTTGGCTTTCGCTTTGCGCTTTTGGACCTGCTTTTTGCCGCGGGCTGCAATGTGCGCGAGCAAGCCGTAGCGCTGGAGGGCGGCGACGCGATCTGCGTGCGCACCGCCGGGCCTGCCGCGCCTTCGCCCGCCCAGCGCTTGGTGATTTTTGCGCTGGACCTTGAATTGCCGGCGCTGCACGGCGGCGATCCTGCGGGGTGCTGGCCCGGCTGGCTGGCTCCGCTGGGTGGGCCGGCCACGGCGATGGCCTGGCTGGCGGCGCTACACGCGCTGCAGGACTCAAAACAGCAAAGGCCGTGGGAGCTTGTGTTTGTGCGCGCCCCAGCTCTTGGCGGCCCGGCGTTCCTGCGCGATCTGATCGAAATGGAAGGCGACGCGGAAGTGGTCGTGCTGCTGCCCGCGAGTGAATTGCCGATGCAGCCTTGGGATTTGCTGCGCCTGGAGCTCAACCGACCGCGCAACATCTGGCGCTTTCCGGCCTGCGACCACACCGCCCGGGTGGCGGGCAAGGCGCCCTTTGGCCAGGCGTGGACAGCGCTGCGCCAGGCCCTGAGCGCGTTGGGCCCCGCCGCGGCTTGGACCCTGCACGATCTGAAGATCGCCGCCGGCGAGAATGCGGATTTCTCTGCCGTTTTACGCACTTCTGTGGCACTGCCGGCGGTGGCGGGGCTGCAAACGTCGGCGCTGGACAGCGATGCGCGGCTGCTCTTTCCGATCAACGACGCGCTTTCGGCGCTGCAGCAGCTGGGCGAGCGCCTGCCCAATGACGCGGCCGAAGCGCTCCTGCAGCCGCACCAGGCCGCCACCCTGCCCGATGGCCTGTGCCTGCACACCCTTGTGCCGCCGCTGCCCGAGGATTTGGAGCTGGCCGATCGCGCCGGGGCCATGAGCGCCAGTTGGCAAGTCGAGCCCCTGACCCGCGACACGCCGCAGCGGCCCCAACGCCTCCTCGCGGTTTCTGCGGCCGAGATTCAGGGGGCCACCCTGGCGGAACTGCCCGCGGCGGTTACACTTTGGCGCACACCGCCTCGGCTGGATGACGGCGAATTGCCGGGTCTTTTGCGCGCTCTCTCTTCGCTGGTTGGCTAGCAGCCGGGCCTGTCGCCGTCAAGTCGCAAAATCGCCAGCTCTGCGCTACCCTATTTGGCCTTGGCGCCCCCTGCTTGCGGCGCCGCAAAGGTCAGCCATGCAGCTCCGCCAGCGCCCCCGGCGCAATCGCCGCACCGCCGCCATCCGGGCCTTCCACAGCGAAACCTGGCTCGCGCCTCAGCATTTCATCCTGCCCCTGTTCATCCACGCCGGCAGCGGTCGCGAGCCGATCGGCTCCATGCCCGGGTGCGAGCGTCTGGGTCTGGGCGAGCTGGTCGAGGAGGCCAAGGCGGCGTGGAGCGAGGGCATCCGGGCGATCGTGCTGTTTCCCAAAGTCGCAGAAGAGCTCAAGACTTCAGACGGCGCTGAGGCTTTCAACGCCCAAGGTCTGGTGCCGGAAGCGATCCGCCAGCTCAAGGCCGCGCTGCCCGATCTGATGGTGGTGACCGATGTCGCCCTGGACCCGTACAACTGCGACGGCCACGACGGCATCGTGCGCGACGGCATCATCCTCAACGACGAGACGATTGAAGTGCTGTGCAAACAAGCAGTTGCCCAGGCTCAGGCCGGAGCGGACATCGTCGCGCCTTCAGACATGATGGACGGCCGGGTGGCGGCGATCCGCGACGCTTTGGATGCGGCCGGATTTTCCCACGTGTCGATCCTGGCTTACACCGCCAAGTACGCCTCGGCTTTCTATGGGCCCTTCCGCGATGCCCTGGACTCGGCGCCGCGCTTTGGCGACAAGAAGACCTACCAAATGGACCCGGCCAATGCCCGCGAAGCCCTTCGCGAATTGGCTCTGGATGAGGCCGAAGGCGCCGACATGGTCATGGTCAAGCCGGCCGGGCCTTACCTGGACGTGATCCGCGAGCTGCGCGAAAATACTGCTTTGCCGATCGCGGCTTATCAGGTGTCGGGCGAGTACGCGATGATCAAGGCTGCGGCGCAGAATGGCTGGATCGATGAGAAGCGCGTGGTGCTGGAGAGCCTTCTGGCGATTCGCCGCGCCGGTGCCGACGTGATCCTGACCTATTACGCCCGCCAAGCGGCTCGCTGGCTCGCTGGGCAGGCCTAGCCCATGCCCCTGGATGCGCCGGGTCTGCTGATCCTGTCGATCGCCGCACTGCTGATGGGCCCGCTGCTGCTGGGTCTGGCGCGGCGCGTCGATCGGCGCTATCAGGCCTGGGCGCTGGACGGCGTAGACGGCTTTGTGTTGGCGACGGTGGGCGCGCTGCTCGTCGTCGAGGTGCTGCCGGAAGCTTGGGAGCGCAGCGGCTGGCCGGTGCTGCTGGCGGTGACCGCGGGCTTGGTGGGCCCGACGCTCCTGGAGCGTTTTCTGCACAAAGCAGCGCGGGCGGTGCACACGGCGGCGCTGTCTCTGGGCGTGTTGGGCCTGGCGCTCCATGCGGGTCTGGACGGCGTGGTGCTCGCCGAGGGCATGGGACACGGCGGCGGCAGTCTGGCGATGGCCGTGCTGGTGCACCGGTTGCCAGAGGGCCTGACCATCTGGTGGCTGCTGAGTCCCGGCTACGGACCGCGCGTGGCCGGGGCGGTGCTGCTGGCCGTGGCGGCGGCGACGGCGGGCGGGCTGGCCTTTGCACCGCACATAGAATGGCTCAGCAATTCGACTTCCATGGGCTGGATCGAGGCCTTTGTCAGCGGCTCTCTGCTGCATGTGGTGGTGCACCGCCCGCATCCGATGATCAAGGCGATGCCGGCCGGGTGGCGCTGGGCTTCTGGCCTGGGGGCGGTGGCTGGCCTGGCCCTGGTCGCCACGGCCATGAAGCACCACGGCGATCACGGCGACGGCCACGGCCACGCGGAGGCAGCCCACGCCTTCTACGACATGGCGGCGGAGTCTGCCCCGGCCCTGCTGATTGCCTATATTGTCGCGGGGTTTGTCCAGGTCTATCTGCCCACCGGCTCCCTGGGATGGCTGGGCAAAGGCGGGCCGCTGATGCAGGCGGTGCGCGGCACCCTGTTTGGCCTGCCCCTGCCCATTTGCTCCTGCGGCGTGCTGCCGGTGTATAGAACCCTGATTTTGCAGGGTGTTCCCCCCGCTGCTGCCGTGGCATTCCTGATGGCGACACCGGAACTGGGCCTGGACGCCGTGCTGCTGTCGCTGCCCCTGCTGGGCGCTGAGATGGCGGTTGCGCGGGTGCTGGCGGCGGCTATCGCTGCAGTTACGATGGGTTGGGCGGTTCATCGGCTGCTGCTGTCGGGGCTGGTGGGCAAGCCGCTGCGGGTCGCTCCCACCGAGCTGAGTGTCGACAAAGGCCAACACCTGCATGGCTTTGCCAGGCTGCGGCGCGCGCTTGAGCTGGGCCTGGGCGATCAAGTGGACCACACCGGGCCGTGGGTGGTGCTTGGCCTTGGCGTAGCAGCGGTGGCGGCGCCGATTCTGCAGGGCAGCATCCTCAATTGGCTGCCCCCAGGCGTCGAAGTGCTGATGTGGGCCCTCGTGGGCATTCCGGTTGAAGTCTGCGCCTCTGGGGCGACCCCGATGGTGGCGGTGCTCGTCGCAGCTGGGGTTTCGCCGGGCGCGGGCGTGGCATTCTTGCTCACGGGCCCTGCGTCTAATCTCAGCACGGTGGGCGTGTTGGCGCGCCTGCACGGTCGGCGCACGGCGCTGGCGTTTGCGGCCATGACGCTGGTTGTGGCGGTGGTCCTGGGCGTGTTGGTGAACCTGGCGCTGCCGGGCTACCAGGTACCATCCAAGACCTCCGCGGCGGCGCATGAACACGGCCTGGCTGCGGAAATCGCCTTGTACGCGGTGGCCATCGCTATGCTTGCGAGCCTCTTGCGCCAAGGTCCGCGGGCCTTCTTGGGGCAGATTCTGGAGCTGGCCGCCGGCAGCGGTTTTGGTCACAGCCACGACCACGACCACGGACATGACCACGGCCACGATCACGACCACGGAAGCGCCGCCTCTTCGCACGCGGGGTGCGGCTGCGACCACGGCTGCGCGAGTCCCGCGGCGTCGAGCAGCTCCAGCCGGCATCCCGCGCTGCGCACCACCCATGGCCGCGGCCGAGGCGTGCTGGCACCGCACGTACAACGGCAGGGAGCCTTGCGAATTCAAGCGAGTGGCCCAAGGGCGGCCGCGCCAGTGCTCGACGACGACCCAGCTGCGTGACTTCCGTGCCATTCTCCAGGGCCTCCAACCCTGCTAGGATTCGCCGCCCGTGGGCGCGCCGAGCCAGCCTCCCGACCCCACGGCAATTTCCTTCTGTTTTTTGCGGAGAGATTCGATGAGCGAGCCGACCCAGCCCCAGAGCCCCGCGCCGAGCGCCAACACCGCCGACGCCCTGCCCAAGAATTACGAGCACACCGAGGTCGAGCCGCGCTGGGTCAAGGCCTGGGACGCCATGGGGATTCACCGCTACCGCCCAGACAGCGCCGCAGCTCAGGCGGGCCGCACCTACGCGATCGACACGCCGCCGCCGTATGTCAGCGCTGCGCACTTGCACACCGGCCACGCCATGAGCTACTCGCAGGCGGAATTCGTGGTGCGTTTCAAGCGCATGCGCGGCTACGAAATCTTCTACCCGATGGGCTTTGACGACAACGGCCTGCCCACGGAGCGCTACGTCGAGCAGAAGTACAAGATCAACAAGGCCAAGATCACCCGCAAAGAGTTTGTCGACCTGTGCCTCAAGGAGACCCGCGAGGGCGCGGCGGTTTATGAAAACCTGTGGCGCGACCTCGGCTTGTCCGTCGATTGGCGGATGAACTACTCGACGATTCAGCCGCGCGCCGTCAAGCACGCCCAGCTTTCGTTCCTCGATCTGGTGCAAAAGGGCCGGTTGGAGCGGCGCCAGGACCCGATCCTGTGGTGCCCCGCCTGCGCGACCTCGCTGGCCCAGGCCGACGTAGAGGCCGGCGACGAGCAGAATCGCCCGATGCACGCGGTCAATTTTGGCGTAGACCCCAAGACTTGGACCGATGGCGCCCCGCAGCACGGCCTGATCGAGACGACCCGCCCGGAGCTGGTGCCGGCCTGTGTCGCCCTGGCCTGCCACCCGAGCGACCAGCGCTTTACCGCTTTTGCCGGTCTGCGCTTCTTGGTGCCGCTGACGGACCTGCGCGCTCAGCCAGCCGCCGAAGGTGGCGAAGCCGTGGTGCTGCCGGCGGGGGATTTCCGTTCGATTCCGCTGGTGTTGGACGAGAGCGTCGATCCGGAGTTTGGCTCCGGCCTGATGATGGTCTGTACCTTTGGCGACCCGGAAGACATCGCCAAGTGGCGCAAGCACCAGCTGGAGACCGTGCTGATCCTCGGCCCAGACGGGCGGATGGACACCCCCAACCTGCCGACCTTGAACGGCAAGCGCGTGCATGTGCAGGCCAAGGGCTCTGCGGTGTACAGCGAGGCGCGCCTGGCCGCGGTGGAATTGCTCAAAGAGCACGGCTACCTGCAGGGCATCAAGGACAATTCCTCGCGCGCCAGCCTGCACGAGCGCTGCAGCACGCCGGTAGAAATTCAGGTGGCGCCGCAGTGGTTTATTCGCCTGCTGGATCTCAAGGAGCCGCTGCTGGCCCGCGGTCGCGAGCTCAACTGGTACCCGGAGTTCATGCGCGAGCGCTACGAGCAGTGGGTAGAGAACCTGCGCTGGGACTGGAACATCTCGCGCCAGCGCTTCTACGGCGTGCCGTTTCCCGTTTGGTTCTGCGAGGATTGCGGCGAAGCGATCTTTGCCCAGGCGGATGAACTGCCGATCGATCCGATGATGGGCGATTGTCCGCGTCCGTGCGGAAAATGCGGTTCGACGCGGGCGCGGCCTGAGCCCGACGTGATGGACACGTGGATGACCTCTTCGCTGACGCCCATGATCAACGCCAACTGGGCGATGTGGAACGAGGATCAGCCCCTGGACACCCCGGTGCAGGATCAGGCGCGCAAGGTGATCTATCCGGCCGGCGTTCGGGTACAGGCCCATGAAATTATTCGCACCTGGCTGTTCTACACCGTGGCCAAGTCGCACCTGCACACGGACTCCCTGCCGTGGCGCGACGTGATGATCTCCGGCTGGGGCCTGGACCGCCAGGGCAAGAAGATGTCCAAGCGCTCGGGCAATTTTGTCGAGCCCGGTGAAGTCATTGCCAAATACGGCGCCGATTCCCTGCGCTATTGGGCGGCGGGCGCGACCCTGGGCCACGACCTGCGCTACCTGGAAGACGACGTGAAGGGCGGCAAGCGCCTGCTGACCAAGCTGTGGAATTCCACGCGCTTTGCCATGATGTACCTGGCCGGATGGACCCCAGGCGAGGTCGCCGAGATGCCGACCGCCGCGGATCTGTGGGTGCGCAGCCGCTTGGTCGAAGTGGTGGGCGACGCCACCGCGGGCTTTGAGGGCTACGAGTACAACAAGGCGGTGCGGGCGGTAGAAGGGCTGTTCTGGGGCGATTGGTGCGACAACTACCTGGAAATCGTCAAGGATCGCTTCCGCGACGGCACGAGTTTTGACCTGGCCGAGATCGAAGCCGGCCGCCGCACCCTGCTCTACGGCACCTGGGCGATTCTGCGGCTGTTCGCGCCGATTCTGCCGTTTATTACTGAGGAATTGTACCAGCGCAGCGTCAAGCCCCTGCTGGGCGAAGGTGCGCCCGAGTCGATCCACATCGCGCCCTGGCCGAAGTCGGAAAGCGGTGCGGTGGACGTGTTCAACGGCAAGGTCGACTCTGCAGACCTGCAGCGCGGCCGCCTACTCCTGACCTTGGTGGCGGCGGTGCGGGCTGCACGGACGGCGGGCAAGATCGGCGGCGGTCGCCCCCTGCAGACGGTGCACCTGCTTGCCACTGGCGAACAGCGCCATCAAGTACTTGAAGTATTGGCCGATTGGCTTGCCGGCGCCCGGGCCGCGGCGGTCGACGATGAGCTACCCGCAGACAGCATCGCGGTCGAAGTGGGCGATACCGGCATGAAGCTGGCGATCACCCCCGCGCCCCAAGAGCCGGCGGCGTAGCGCGCGGGTACTGCGCAACAGGTGCCATGCGATTGTCTGATCGCTGATCTCGTTGATGTTTTTGGATCAGGGGGATCGCTTCAGCTCAGTGCGCTGCTGCCGGCTCGTGGCCCATCTCGCGCAGCCAGCGGTAGTGCGAAGCGAGCGCGCCGCTGAGCTTAGGCTGAACCAGGTAGGGCAGGCCGTGATCGCGGGCCGTCTGGTCGACGATCTTGGCCAGCGCCGGGTAGTGAATGTGGCAAACCTTGGGGAAAAGGTGGTGGACGACCTGGAAGTTGAGGCCGCCCAGGTACCAGCTCAGCAGCTTGCTCTGGGGGGCAAAGTCCACGGTGGTGCGCAGCTGGTGGACCGCCCAATCGTCGTCCAGGCGCCCGCTGGCCGGCACTGGGATAAACGCGGCGTTGTCGACACAGTGGGCCAGCTGGAAGGTCACCGCGAGCGTGACCCCGGCGACTGCGTGGGCCAGCAGGTAGAAGGCCAGCACCACGGAAAAATCGTAAAATTGCATAGGGATAACAAAGCCCAACGTCAGGTGCAGGGCCTTGCCGCCCATCATCACCGCCCAGTCGCGCGGCGCCAGCTTGGGCAGGGGCAGCGGCCCGACCCGGCCAATGGCGATGTTATAGAAATCGTCAAAAAGCGCCCACTTGGGCACTAGCAGCGCGTACAGGCCCCACATGTAGAGGTGCTGGAGGCGGTGCACAGGTAACCAGCGCTGCCGCGGCGACATCCGCCCGAGCGGCCCGACTTCCAGGTCGTCGTCCACGCCTTCCACATTGGTCCAGGTGTGGTGCAGGGTGTTGTGCTTGGTGCGCCAGATAAACGAAGAAGCACCCATACAATCAATCGAGTAGCCGACCCAACGGTTGACCGCGGGGCTCTTGCTGTAGGCGCCGTGGTTGGCGTCGTGCATCACCGCCATGCCGATGCCCGCGATGGCCAGACCTTGGCTCAGGGCCAGGAGAATCTTGCCCCACCAGGGCACAGGCAGGAACACCAGCGCCGCCCAGCTGCCCAAGAACCACAGCCAGATCTGCACCGTTTTGAGGCGCATCGCCGGCAAGTCGCGGGGCTCTTGGCCTATCGAGGCGAGGTATTGATCGGCGCGGGCGTGCAGATCGCGGGCAAAAGCGCTCTCGGCGTGAAATTTGGGCGGACGGACGGGGACCGCGGCCATGGGGGCGCCGGAGTCTGCGGGCTGGAGGCTCATCATGGTGATTTCTCTTCTGGCGGTATCGGCAGGTGGACGTCCTCATCATAAGCGCGGATCGGCTGAAGTTCGCCTGCGCATTGCCGACCGGTAGCAAATATGACCAAATGGTGACGAACCGGCAACCGCCCGGTAGGTCTACCGCGACAATTCTGCGAGACCAAGGCACCGCAAGACGCGTCCGCCGCCGGCCATCGCCCCTGTACCCTGCCCTAGGAGGCCCCGTTGGCCGATCCCCGTCGCTTTGAACTGATGGCGCGCCTGATGACCGAGCGCTTTGCCGCGCCGCGCATCTGGGACATTGCCGGTGGCCAGGGCCGCCTGAACGCCGCGCTGACCGCCCTGGGCCGCGAGGTCACGACCTTTGACAACCGCTGGAAACGCCTACCCAATCTGCGCTATGAAGAGCGCTTTTTGACCCTAGACGAGCCGTGCGGCTGCGATCTTCTGGTGGGCATGCATCCGGACGGCGCCACGCGCATCGCCATTGAGTACGCGGTGTTGCACAGAATCCCGGTGGCGGTGGTGCCGTGCTGTTCAGACAACAGCATGCCCTACAAGCCGTGGGTGCGGCACATCGCTGAATTGGCGGAACAAGGGGGCATGACCGTCGAGTTGGTCGATCTGCCGATGGAGGGGCGCTGCCGCGTGGTGATCGCTACGCCGGCGGAGCACCAGGAACGGCCGCGGTCAGACCCGCACGGCGCCCTGTAGCGGCTCGGCCGGCGGTTCAGCGCGCTCTTTGGCAGTTTGCGGCTGGCGAGTCGGCAGCAGGCAAATGGCGCCGCCCGCGAGCATCACAAAGGCCCCCAGCCACAGGAAACTGACGAACGGAAACACCACGGCGAGCAAGCTGATGTGGCGCTGGCCCTGAGCGGGCCGCATGGCCAAGTACAGGTCGTGGCCGATCGTCGACTCGATGGCGACCTCGGTCGTCGGCGAGCTATGCTTTTTGTAATTGCGCACTTCCGGCTCGAGCATGCGCCCGGCCTTCTCATGAATTACGTCAATGCGCACCTTGCCGGCCGCGACATTGGCCCGCGGATTGACCATGGCGTAGCGCATCCCCGCCAGAGGCCCCGCCTGGAGCTCCGTCAAAAACCGCTGGCGTTCCTGGGGATTGATGAACTCCATCTCAAAGTCAGGCTGACCCGCAGCTGTGCGGACCTGTACCGCGGTCGGCGCTTTGTCTTTGGCCCAGTCCTTGATCTCCGCCACCACGCGCATGAGTGCCTGCGGATTGACCTCGGCGATCTCAAGATAGCGGTTTGAAAGCGAGAGCTTGAGCACGTTGGGCTGCTCTGCCGGCGCCTGGCGCAGCCGCACCTTGGGCCCCAGCTGCCCGGCGAACCAGCGCGCCCCCAGGCGCTTGCCCTGCTCGGCATTGTCAAACACCAGCTCCACCCGCGCCTGACCGGGCTTGGTGCTGGTGGCAAATTTGCCATAGGGCTCAGCGGTTTTGGTCACGTCCTGCAGCACGCTCTTGGGCAGCTCCGCGTCGCGATCCATCACGGCCACTTGAGCGCGGGCAAAGGCGTAGGCGCCGTCGTCCTCAAAGCCGTCGATGGCATTGGCAAAGGTCACCACATAGCCGCCCACCGCCAAGTGATCGCCCGCGTGGAGCGGCACTTCAGACTGATAGGTGCGAAAGGCGTTGCCGGTAAAGGCCAAGAAGCAGAACACCACGCCCAAGTGCACGATGTAGCCGCCGTAGCGCCGCTTGTTGCGCAGGGTCAGCATCAGCATGGCCAGGCCATAGGGCTCCTGGTGGGCCTTCTGACGCGCACGGGCACCCACATGAAATTCAATGAGAATGGTCCAGAACACAAACAGGCCGAACCACACGCTGACCGCGCCCCACACTTCGGTCATGGACAGCGCGTCGATCACCGAGCGCAGGGCCACGTCAAAGGTCGCGCCCTCCCACTTGCTGCGCGTCCAGGCCGAGCGGAGGATCCAGCCGACCGAGATCGTCAAGGTCGCGAGCGACGACACCATCAGCGGACCGCGGAAATTCTTCTCAAAATTCTTGCGGGTCGCCCGCCGCCAGCTGATCAGCGGGCCAATGCCGGTCATCAGCAAAAGCGCGAGGCCCAGCGGCGTCATCACCCGGTTGAACCACGGCTCGCCCAGCTGAACTTTCTGGGTCAGCGGCTCCATGGGGATGCCGATCTTGCCAAACACCCCGACGATCGAGTTGTACAGATCCTGGACGGCCTGCGCCTCGCTGATCTGGCCGAACACGGTGCCCCACATGACCACAAAGGCGCAGCCCACGAGCAACACGTTGTTCAGAATAAAGAACGACTCGCGGCTCCACACGGAGTCCAGATCCGCCTGGGCGCGCAGGGCCTTCCAGCGGATGCCAATGGCCCAGGTAGACACCGCGGTGATGAGCGCCATGTAGACCAAGAAGTAGCTGGCGAGCGCGGAGTCGGCAAAGGCGTGGACGGAGTCGATGAGCTGCGAACGGGTGAGGAACGTGCCAAAAATCGTGAGCAAAAACGTGAGGGCCACCAGCACGGCGTTCCAGCGCTGCAGCATGTTGCGCCGCTCCTGGATCATCACCGAGTGCAAGAAGGCGGTGGCGGTGAACCACGGGATGAGGCCGGCGTTTTCTACCGGGTCCCACATCCAAAAGCCGCCCCAACCGAGCTCGGTGTAGGCCCAGGCGCCGCCGAGAATCAGCCCCAAGCTCAGAAACAGCCAAGAAATCAAGGTCCATTTGCGGGTGTCGCGCAGCCACTGGGCGTCCAACTGGCCGGTAATCAGCGCGGCGAGGCCGTAGGCGTAGGGCACGGTAAAGGCGATGTAGCCGGTCAGCAGGCTGGGCGGGTGGATCGACATCAGCGGGTTCTGCAGCAGCGGGTTCATGCCCTTGCCGTCAGAAGGCCCGGTGCTGGCGCGGAACACCTCAAAAGGATTGGACTCAAAGCACATCAGCATCACAAAGAAGAACACCGCCAAAGACAGAATGCCGGTGACGTAGCCCAAAAACCGCGGCGATTGCGAATGGTTGCGCAACACGGACCAGGCCGACATCGCCGTCAACGAGGTGGTCCAGAACAGCAGCGCGCCCTTCTCACCGCCCCAAAATCCGGCGATCAAGTAGGCGAGGGGCATGTCGACGTCTGTGTAGGCCGCGATGTATTTGTTGCGGAAATCGTGCGTCAACAGCCCGTGCATCAACACGGCGTCGATCGACATGAACAACAGCAGCATCACCAGCAGGCCCTGGCGCGAGGCCAGCAGCAGACCGGGAAGGCGGCGGATCGAACCGACAAAAGCCAGCAGGCCGTTGACCAGCGTAACCACAAAGGTCGTGTACAGGAGCGCAGTTCCGAGCTGATGCATGGGTCCCGGGGGCGGCAGCGGCCGCACGGCGAAAGACTGTAGCATTGATCGGCGACAAATTCAGTCACCAAGCTGTCAGAAAACCCAGCACCCTTCGCTGAATCAGCTAGTTGGACTGGATTTGCCCCGGCAGCCGCAGGTCGAGGCGCCTGGGGTGCCAATTCGCCGCCGTCGTGGTACGGTGAAGCATCGCGGAGGATCGATGAGCACCAGGGCCAAGTCGCTGAAAAAACACGTCCCAGAGCTCGATCAGGCGGCGCGGGTGGCGCTGTGTCAGCGCTGGTTGGCCCTGGCCTGTGCGCAGCTGCGTCAGCGCGTGGTCATGGCGACCCAAGTGCGCCAAGCGCGGGCGGCGGGGTTGAGCGAGGAAGAGGCGCTGCTGTCCGTGGAGCCGACGCAAATGGAGGTCGGCCAAGCCACTGAAGCAGTAGAGGAAATCGCAGAAGAGGCCCGCAGCGCCAACCTGCGCCTGCCCATGGACCTGCTCGCTGATCAGGGCGATCTGGATGCGATCGACCGCGACGTGCTGCTGCTCAGCGTGGCGCCGCACCTCGACGTCGATCTGCGCGACGCCATTGCCCGCTTCAACGACAATCTGCTGGCCAACTACGTAGATGTGCGCTTCTCCCTTGAGTTTTTGAGCAGCGATCCCATCGAGCGCTTGGAGCTGCGCGGGCGCTTTGGCCCCGACGGGCGGCTGAGGCGGGCGCGGCTGATCCAGCTCGAGCGGCGCGATCAAGGCGGCGACAACCTGCTGGGCTACGAGGTGGTGCCGGCGCCGCGGGTGCTGCAGCTGCTGCTGGGCGAACAGGGGCTGCTGGACGTGTCGATGTCCGGGATCGCCGAATTCACCAAGGCCATGGTGACTTTGGAGCAGGTGGTGCTGCCGCCGGGCGATCTGGATCCCATGCTGACCCTGCTGGACGCGTGGGCCAAGCGCGCCAGCCGGCCGACCTGGGCTCCGTCACCGTTCACCATGGCGCCGGGCTTGGTGGTCGAGCTGTCGGGGCCGCCTGGAACGGGAAAGACCATGCTTGTTCACGGCTTGGCTCACCATCTGGGCCAGCCGATCCTGCAGGTGGACGCCACGCGGCTGCAAGACCTGGCGGATCCCGATGTTCACCGGGCGCTGCAGAGCGCGCTGGACCAGGCGCGGCTGATCGGCGCGGTGCTGGTGCTGGACGGGGTCGACGGGCTGCTGGCCAAGGGCAGTTCCAAGGTCGATGTGGTCCAGGAAACCTTGCAGAATCATCCGGGTCTGGTGATTTTGACCTCGCGCGATACCTCGGCGCTGGACATGAACCTGGACCGCTTTGTGGTGCAGCGCCTGACCCTGGACACCCCAGGTGCGGTGGAGCGCCGGCGGATCTTTGAGCTGCACCTGCCCCAAGGGGTGCGTTTTGACGACGAAAGTGCCATCACCTCCCTGGCCGGCCAGTTCACCTTCCCGGGGGCGCTGATTCGCAACGCGATGCAAGTGGCGGTCAACCGCGCCTTTGCCGACCATCCGGAAGACCCGACCGTCACGGCAGAATTGCTGCGCAAAGCCTGCTACGAGCAGATCCGCGCGAGCCTGGACGAGTATGCGGTCAAGAAGAAGGTGACGCTGACCCTGGAAGACCTGATCGTGCCCAAGGAGACCCGCGAAGACATTGAAGAAATGTTCATCGCCGCCCGCCAGCGCGCCCATGTGCTGCACAACTGGGGCTTTAACCAGAAGATGAGCACGGGCAAGGGCATTGTCGCGCTGTTCTCTGGCGATCCCGGCGTGGGCAAGACGCTGTGCGCGACGATTCTGGCCAATGAGATGGACCAGCAGCTGTTCCAGATCGCCATCCCGCGGGTGGTGAGCAAGTGGATCGGCGAGACCGAGAAGAACATTGAGAAAATCTTTGAGACCGCCAAGGCCTCCCACGGCATCTTGCTCTTTGACGAGGCGGATTCGCTGTTTGCCAGCCGCACCAAGGTAGAGAGCTCGGTGGACCGCTACAGCAACATGGCGACCAATATGCTGCTGCAGGAGATCGAGAACTTTGACGGCATCGTCATCCTGACGACCAACCTGGAGAAGAATATCGACAAAGCCTTTCAGCGGCGCATCGGCTTTAAGATCCACTTTCCCTTTCCGGAAGCCGAGTTTCGCGCGCGAATCTGGAAGACCCTGGTGCCCAAGGCCTGCCCGGTGGACCCGGAGATGGACTGGCTGGAGCTCGGCCGGTCCTTTGAGCTCGCCGGCGGCAATATCAAGAACGCGGTGCTGCGCGGCGCCTATCACGCGGCGGCGGACGGCGATGTGATTCGCTTCAAGCACTTTGAGCACTCCGCCCGCCAAGAGTGCAAGAACGCCGGCAAGGTCTTTCGCGCGAGCAACCACCGCGACCTGTTCTAGCGGCTGCGCAGCGAGATTCGGCAATTTGCAATCAAGATCATATTACTACACACAGGTCCCCCTCCCACGGAGTTCGCCATGGCCATCCCCACTGGACCCGCCAGCCGCCCCAAGCGGCGCATGGAGAGCGGCATCGCCGAGGTCGAGATCGCGACCACCCTCGCCAGCCACGTGCAGGCCCCGGCCCAAGAGGCCCAGCCGCAGCCCGCTCAGCCCCAGGACAAGCCGCGCCACCGCGATCCCGCAAGGAGCGAGGGTGTGCGGCAAAGCGGGCGGATTCCCTCGGAGTTCTTTGGCCGCGACATCCTGCTGTCGCCCGCGGTGGTGGCGCTGCCGCTGCCGGAGTTTGTCGAGCTGCTGTACCAGGGGGCTTTGCAGCTGGAAGATCTGACGGTTGAAGAGTTTTTTAGGCTGCGCGACCAGGCGGCCTGGCCCGATGCCTTTGTGCAGGGCGACGCGCGCCAGCTGTTTACGGAAGACATGTGCAAGCGCGGCCATTTTGTGCCGATCGGCTGGCACCCCAGCGGCCTGAGCGTGGCCAGCAGCAAGGACGACGCCGGCCAAGACGAGCTGTTGCGCGCCCTGGACCTGCTGGTGGGCTTGCCCGTGACGCTGTACAGCGTGCCGCAAGAGGCCGTGGAGTCGGGGATCGCCTGGCTGTATCGGCGATCGGGTCAGGCGTAGAGCGTAGAGGGGTCAGCCAAAGGGCCTAATCCGCGCGAATCGTCAGGCGAATTGAGCACTTTTGCTTGGGCCACCCGTCAACGCCCGTCGAAGGGTCGCCCATGGGCAGCCGCGCCAGCACCTTGCGGACCATGCACGCGCGCACGGCCGGGCTCAGGCTGCCCTTCCCCGCGTCAAACTTGGGCTTTTTGCCGCCCAGCTCCACGTTGAAGATCGCCGTGCCCATGCGAAAGGTGCCGTCCTTGGCCTTCTTGCCGGCCATCGCGCAATTCGCCAGCAGCGGCCGCAATTTGAGCAAGGTCTGGCCGATCACCACCTCACTGCAGGGCAGCGCAGTCTCGACCTTGACGTAAATTGGCCGGTGTTTGGGCGCTTCTGGGCGCACCAGCCCGCCTTGGGGCTGAGGGGGACTCGCGTCGGCGGCAGTCGACAGCAGCACCAGCTGGAGGAGCGGCGCGAGCGCAGGCAAGATCCGCGGGAGCAGCGCCGCCATCACACCGGGCGATCGCCTTTGTTTTCACGGCCATCGATAGCAGCCAAGGCCTTTTCGATCGCCTTGGCGGCCTGGGCAATGTTCTCTTCATCGCCGCCGAGCCAAATGCGGCCAAAGGCGCCGGAGGTCACCATCTCCAACACCTTGATGTTGGCGGCTTTTTCTGCCTCGTTGGTGGCGATCAGCGCGTAGCCAGCCGGATGCACCTCCACCGTCAGCAGGGTCTGGCCCTGCAAGATCATGTCGCCGTGGCGCATGCGGTTGATGAGCATGGTGTGGTAGCCCTCAATGCCGGTGATCGCCTGCGAGGTCATGATCCGCGGCTTGAGGCGATCCTGGGCGGTGGCGCCGTAGTGCTCCAGCACCGCATCGCCGGCCTCGCGGACCTGGCCTTGATCGCTGGAGTGGACCTCTAGCATGCCAAAGGCGCGCTCGACGATCTGCATGCCCGGAATCACCGATGTGCGCTTGAGAATCGCGTCGGTCACCATGTTGATCGACATGCCCGGGGCCACCTCGACCAAGAGCGCCGCCTGGCCCTCCAAAGGCAGAAAGCCGCGCGCCACCGTCGCCACAAAGGAGGCCACTTGAGGCTGAAGCACGTCGATCATCGTAAAGGTGCGGAGTTCGATGCCTGGGGTCATGGTCCACCTGCCGCAATTGGGCGCCGCGTGGGCCCCAAAGATAGGCGGACGTTGTAGCTTGCCCGCCTTCGCAGGTCAAACGCGGCGGACCGCTTGGACACGCGGCGCGGTCTTTCGCCGGTCCTGCGCCGGGCTCGCGCAAACGGCAGCGCGGCCTCTGCGATTGAACCGCAGCGCAAACACGCTACAGTGGTGATCAAGGGGGCGCCTTGGCCGAACACCGCGAGCGAAAGACCCAGCGCCGCGACGCCGCGAGCGAACCGCGCATCCGCGTGCATTGGCGCGAACCGCCGGCGCCCAAGCGAGCCGCGGCGACCGGGCCCGTTGATCCGCTCATTACCAAGCGTCACAAGCAGTTGCGCGACCTCGTGCGCCAGCGCTTGGGCTTTTGGCGCAGCCTGGGCCGGTCAAATCGCTGGTTTCCGCGCAAGCTGGTGGTGACACGCGAGGGCAAGTGGATCATCGGCATCGCCCTGCTGCTGGGCGCCGCGGCGGTCAATACCGGCAACAACCTGCTGTATCTGATGCTGTCGCTGGTGATTTCCGTGATCGCCGTGTCCGGGGTGCTGAGCGAGGCCAACCTGCGCGACCTGGAGGTGCGGCGGCGCTATCCGCGCGAAGTGGTGCAGGGCGAGGCGACGCCGTTGCGCATTGAAGTGTGGAATGACAAGAAACGCGCGGCCTTGCACATTGAAGTGGGCGAGGTGCTGGACGGTGCCCGGGACGTGCAGGTCAAGGACGGCTACGTGCTGCACTTGGCCCCGGGGGAGACGGGCCAGGCCTTTGCCGCGCTGCGGGCCCTGCGCCGCGGGCCTCTGCGGACGGCGGGCTTGCAGATCGCCACCGGCTATCCGTTTGGTTTTGCTAGAAAAGCCCGGCTCTTTGACGATGCTGCGGAGCTGCTGGCCCTGCCCGGAGTGACCCCGCTGAGCCTGCCCTCGCGCGGTGCGGCCGATCGCGGGGCGGCGGAATTGGCAAGGCGCACCGGGCTGGGCGACACCTTTGCCGGACTGCGCGACGCCCGCGAAGGCGATTCCCTGCGCGATATCCACTGGAAAGTCTCCGCGCGCCGCGGCCGGCTCATCGCCCGCGAGTGGCAGGCGGAGGCCAACCGCGTCGCGGTGGTGCGCTTTGTCCATGTGGCGCCGCGGCCGCCGGGTCTAGAGGCAGGCCAGGGCCCGGAGAGCCTGGACGCCGCGTGTGCCGTAGTCGCCGGCCTCTGCCAAGCGCTGCTGCGCGCGGGCTTTGCGGTGGGCCTGCAGACCCTGCAGGGCAGTGTAGCCCCAGAGGCCGACGCCGCCGACTCCGGCGAGGTGCTGCTGCGCCTGCGCCGCCACCTGGCCCTGCTGTTGCCCGCAGACGTGCCGCCCCCGCCGCAGTGGCCCCTAGAAGACGCCGAGTGGGCCGATGCCTGCCGCCGCGCCCAGGCTTGCAACGCCGCCATCGCCCGCGGCGAACCGCTGCAGTGGGCCGCATCGGCCGCCCAGGGCCCCGCCGAAGTGTTTGAGGTGGCCTTTGCCGATCGACCCGACGTCCAGGTCCCAGGCGCCTGCGATGTGCGCGTGGTGCTGTCTGCAGACGGCGCGGTCAACAGCATGCAGGCGCAGCGCAGCCCAGGCAGGGCCGCATGATCGCCGCGCCCTCTACCACCTCCGCCCCCGTGTCCAATTCGCGTTGGGACGGCCATCGGCTGCTGCAGATGGTGGCCTATGCCATGGTCCTGGCTGCGTTTATTCCAATCGCCGTGTCGGGTGAAGTCGGCGCGCTGGCCCCAGGTGCCTTTGCCGTGGCCTTGGTGGTATCGCTGGCCCGCGATCCGCGCACGAGCCCGCCGCGGCCGATCACCGCAACCCTTTGGACCGGCGTGGTTCTGCTGACCTTTCTCGCGCTGATCGCCTGGTCTCTGCAGGACGGCGCCTGGCTGCTCCACGCCCTGGAATTTGCCCTGCTGCTGACCGCCAGCCGCTTCTTTCAGCGGCGATTTGCCAAGGACTATCTGCAGTTGCTGGGTCTTAGCCTGATTCTGCTGTTGGTCGCGGCGATCGTGCAGCCGGGGCCGATGTTCGCCGTCTGCTTTCTGGCCTACACCATCGCCACCATGTGGGGCCTGACCCTGCTCAACCTGGTGCGGGAGATCGAGGTCCAAACCCGCACCGGCCCTGAGCATTTGCTGCCGCCCTCGCGGCGTTGGCTGGGGCTGCTGCCGCCCAAACCCGCGCCCGCGGCGGTGGAATGGCCGGACCTGCCGGCCCAGACTTCGGCGCTGGAATGGCGCAGCCGCCGGCTGATCACGCCGCGCTATTTTGCCGCCACTTCAGTGCTGGCGCTGCTGGTGCTCAGCGGCTCTGCGCTGTTTTTCTTCCTGTTTCCCCGCCTGGGCGTCGGCTTCTTCTTTGCCCAGACCCGCCCCGGCAAGCAGGTGATCGGCTTTTCTACGGAAGCGGAGCTCGGCGGCTTTGGCGCGCTCAAGAGCAATGCAGAAGTGGTGATGCGCCTGACATTTCCCAACCATCCAGAGCGCTTGCAGCAGAACCAGCGCCTGCGAGGTGTGACCTTTGACACCTTTGCCGGCAACGGCTGGACCCGGCCCGTGCGCGATGCCAGCTCCACCCATCCGCTGCGCTGGAATGCCGGTCTGCTCAAGGTGCCGCGGGTCAGTCCGCCGCAGCGCGGCCGCGATCGCGAGTGGCGCGCGGAGATCTACCTGGAGCCGCTGGACCGGGACCACCGCGTGCTGTTCGCGCCACCGCAGACCTATGCCATCGAATTGCTCGACACCAAGTACGATTTTCTGCGCGGCCGCAAGAAGCTGGTGACGCGCAACGCCGACGGCGATCTGAGCTACGTGGCCCCGGCCGACACGGCGCTGCACTACGCGGTCCAAGTGGTCGAGCCGATTTCAGAAAACGCCGAGGACGAGCTGCTGCGCCAGGCCGGCCGCGAATTCCCCAGCGATCTCCTGGCGCGCTATACGCAGCTGCCCCGCGACCTCGATCCGCGCATCGCCCCCCTGGCCCGCAAGCTCGCAGGGCCGGCCGTCAGCGATTTTGACCGCGCCGCCAAGGTCGAACAGGGGCTGCGCGAGGGCTGGCAGTATTCGCTCGCCGGCGATCAGGACGCCCAGGAGCCGCTGGCCGATTTTCTGTTTGGCAAGCGCCGCGGTCACTGCGAGTATTTCTCCACCAGCATGGTGTTACTGCTGAGATCCCTGGGGATTCCCGCGCGACCGGTCCACGGCTTTGCCGGCGGTGTCTACAACCCCATCGGCGGCTACCGGATGATTCGCCAAGGCGACGCCCACGCCTGGGTCGAAGTGTTCTTCCCCGGTTACGGCTGGCGGACTTTTGACCCCACCCCGCCTTCTGGCCAGGTGCCCGAGATCGACAGCGGCTTTCTGCAATCTCTGCGCCAGGTTGCGGACGGAGCTTCGCTGCTCTGGTACCAGTGGGTGGTGGAATACGACCTGGAGCGGCAGATCGAGACCCTGCGGTCCCTGGGGGGTTTCTTTAAGAATCTCCAGGCCAAAGGTCTGATGGACAAGCTGACCGGCCGCAGCACCAGCAGCCAGGAGCAGGCAGAAGAGCCGGCCAAAGAGCGCGCCGGCCTGCCCGCTTGGCTGGTGGCCCTGGGCGTGGCGGCGGCGCTTATCGCCCTGGGCATCGGCTTTTTGCGCTACCGCCAGCGCGAACGCGGCCGCGGCTTTGACCCTGCGGTCGACCGTGCCGCGGATAAGCTCGCCCGCACGCTCCTGAAACACGGTTGGCGCCGCGAGAGCTGGGAGACTTGGCGCGCCCTTGCCCAGCGGGTCCAAGGCGACGATCCGCCCATTGGCCAGGCCCTGGCCGCCTTTGCCGCCGCTTACGATCGGGCCCGCTATGGCGCGGACGCCTCTGCCGAATTGCGCCAAGCCGCCGTGGCCGCCGGGCGCGAGGCCGCTGTCTTGGCCGCGGCAAAGCCAGTCGCCAAGGGATAGGCCGGGGCCAGCGCGCGCGACTTGCTTTGCGCCGCAGAACCTTGGATCATGGGCGGACCCTTGGAGGTTTGCTATGCGCCGGCTCCCCTATCGATCGACCCTCTCGCTGACCTTGGCCGCCGCTCTGGCGCTGGCGACGATCAGTGCGCCGATCAGCCCCGCGTGGGCCGCGCCCAAGAAGCCCGTGGCCAGCAAAATGGCCATGGACAAAGCCGGCATCACCATCTCTTCGATGACCAAGGGCGCCAAGATCTTTGTCGATGACAAGGAAGTGGGCGAGGTGCCGTTCGACAAAACCGTGGACGTGGAGCCCAACCAGCGCCACACCGTGCGGGTGCAAAAGCGCGGCTTTTCGCCTTTTGTAGAGACTGTGCTGCCGAGCGGCGGCCAGCTCATTGAGATTGAAGCGGATCTGGTGGCGACCTCGGCGGCCCTGCGCGTGAGCAGCAAGGACGCGGGGCTCAAGCTGCAGGTGCTGGTGGACAGCCGCGTGGCCGGCTTTACCCCGTTTGACGGCGATATCGCCCCGGGGCCCCACACCGTTGAGGCGCGCGCGACCGGCTACCTGGCGCAGACCCAAGTCGTTGAAGCTAAAGCGGGTCAGGACCTAGTCGTCGAATTCGGCCTGCTGGTGGTGCCGGCGCCCGTGATCAAGGAAGACAAGTCGCTGCTGTCGCGCTGGTGGTTCTGGACGGCGATCGGCGCCGTGGTGGTCGGCGGCGTGGCGGGCGGCGTGGTGATGTCGCAGGACACCCACCTGGACCCCAAGGCCCCAGATCACGTGCTGCCCCTGCAGTAGGTCAGCCTGGCCAGCGCTGAGCGAACCAAGAAGAAACACGCGCGAAGACTGCTCAAACTGCCTGGGCCTCTGGAGCGGCGCGGCGTTGGTTTAGGCGGCGTTGCGCGCTACGTCGGCGTCATTGGGCCGCAAGCGCTTGATTTCGACGCGGACCACGTGGGTATCTTCGGCTTCTACCACGTGAAATTGCAGGCCATTCCACTCGGCTAGCTCGCCCGGCCGCGGCACATGGCCAAACTGCTCGATGACAAAGCCGCCCACCGTCGTCGCCGTCACGGTCTCGGGCGGATCGCAGTCGACAGTCTCAGCCATTTCGCGCAGTTCCGTAGCGGCATCCAGGGTCCAGGAGTCGGGCGCGACCTGCTCGATGTTGTTCTCGGGCTCGTCGTACTCGTCGTAAATGTCGCCCACCAGCTCTTCCAGCACGTCTTCTAGCGTCACAAGGCCGGCAGTACCGCCGTGTTCATCCACCACGATGGAGAGGTGCACGGAATTCTTCTGGAAGGTCTTGAGGGCGTCGCTCGCCTTGGTCGAGTCGGGCACGAAGGTGACCTCGTGCATGATCTCGCCCAGGGTGAAGTTCTTCTTGTCGGCCATGCGCCGGTGCAGGAGATCCTTGGTAAAGAAGATGCCGACGATCTTGTCCGGCGTGCGATCGTAGACCGGATAGCGCGAATAGTGGCTGTCCTGGACCTCGTTGTAGACCTCGTCAATGGTCGCGTCGATCGACAGGGCGTGCATCTGCGTGCGCGGGGTCATGATCGCCCGCACCGGGGTCTCTTCCAGAGCAAAGACGTTTTGCAGCATGTCGCCGCGATTTTCATCGATTGATCCGGCCTCTGAGCCAATCCGCACCATGTCTTCGATCTGCTCTTCGGTGATCTCCATGCCGGTGGTGTGGGGCTTGCCGCCCAGGGCCCGCACAATGTGCATGGCGAACCAGATCATCACATTGGTGAACCAAGTGGTGCCGCGGTGAAACCACCAGACGACGTGCATCATCTGCAGGAACCACTCGGGGTGCATTTTTGCGAGGGTTTTGGGGGCGATCTCGCCGGCGATGAGGATGGTGCCGCCCAGCAGGAACACTGCGCCGGCCACCGCCCAGTCGGTCAGGTCCTGGTCCAGGCCGTAGCGCTTGGCTAGGCTGAGGGTCAGCGCCGTGGCAATCGACGACGCGGCGACGCTGGCCAAGGTGTTGCCGGCGAGCAGCGTGGTCAAGACGCGCGAGGGCTCTTTGAGCCAGAGTTTGAGCCAGCCGTCTGGGCCCGTGCCGCTCTCTAGGAGCTTGCGGACGCGCAGTTCGCCCATGGAAGTGATGGCGGTTTCGGTGCCGGCGAACACAAAGCACGCGGCGAGGGCTACCACAAGAGCAGCGACCGAGAACACAACCGATTCGTCGCTTGCGCTGGAGGCGCTGGCGGCGGTGGAGGCGAGGAGGGGTAAGGGAACGACCAAGGCTTTGCTCGGCTGCACTGTCGCCGCGTAGACGCGCCGGTGGCCGCACCGTACCACGCGATGGGGGGGCCCGCAAGCAAAATGACGGGACAATTCGCTGCGACCGCGGCTTGGGCGCTCAAGGAACGCCGCGCACCAGCCGCACCTGCTGCACGATCACCGCGCCGGCGGGCTGGCGACTGAGGCGGTCCAGGACGTCCAGATCCCCGCACAATCCAAAGGGAAGATAGCGATCGTCGAGCTCGGGATCCGCCGCCAGAGTCACGTAGAACATCGAACTGGCGGAGTGCGGTCCCAAGGTCACCAGCCCCAGCACCCCCGGGCGATCGTGGCGCAGGCGCAGGTCCAGCTGGTCGGCGATGCGAAAGCCGGCGTGGCCCGTGCCTTTGCCGATGGGGTCGCCGCCTTCAATGCGCTTGCCCGGCACGTTGCGGTGCAGAGGGGTACCCTCGTAGAACGGCCGATGGCGCCAAATGTTTTTGAGAGTCCGCCCCTCAAATTCGCGCGAGGCTCGGGCGCCGCTGACCAGGCCGGCAAAGTGCGCCACCAGCTCGGGCACCACGTCGGCGTGCAAAGTGCAGCGCACCTGCCCCAAGGGCGTCTGGATCACCACCCCCAAGGCGCCCTGCCCGGTCGCGGTACTGGCGGCATCGGCCAAAGAAACCGCATGGTTCTGAGGATCCGCAGGGCCAGTCCAGGCGGGCTCCAGCGGCCGGGTGTCGGCCAAGTCCATGCGCCAGCGACCGCCGCGCCAATAGATCCAGGTGGTCAGCGGCAGCGCCTTGGCCTGCACCTGCACCGCGGCGCGACCGCCCAGGTACTCGACGCGCAACACCTTGCCGCGGAGCTTCTGCTCGATCGTCACCGGCAGCAGCGGCAGC
>CAXNCS010000037.1:0-25567 GCA_964201005.1 Myxococcota bacterium | reverse complement strand
CCCTGCCAGCGTGGATGCTGCTGGGGACGATGCCGCTTTTCCTAAGAGACTAACCGGTCGTTCGCTAGGACATTTTCAATAGACCTGACCTACAGACTCTGTCGAAACTGACGGAGGCCTGCGGTCGGGTATTTTTCGGCGCGCGGGATCATCGGAGATTTCGCCTGGCGATGTGCTCGTCTGCCCAGCCCGGGGTGCGATCGACGTAGCGCCTGCCGGAAATCCGACAGCGGCGTCGACGGAATTCCCGCCAGCAGCACCGCTCGAGGCCTCGCAGTATCACATCGGACAGTAGCATGGCGACCTGTAACTACAACCCAAGCAAACGCACGGCGATGCGCGAGGGGTTAGTCCCCCCGCTCAACTGCGCCGTCCAGACCACCGCAACGCGCCCGTTGTTCCACGCCGCCGCCGCGGGCAGCACCCGGCTCCCCTGCTCGCCGACGAGCTGCGGGCCGCCGAGGTCAAGCAGCTGACAGTCCCAGGCGTCGGCCTCGCGCCAATGGCGGCGTCCCCAGATTCCGTAGGGCGGCTGGCCGGGATTGTGCCACACGGCCAGAGCCCGGTCGGCAGAGAGCAGCACTGCCGGGGCAGCGCCTGGATACGTGCCGGTGGGGTCGGTGTCGAGGATCTTGGGCAAGCCCGCCGTCACCCCGCTCTGCGGCGTCTGAGGCCAAGCTGCAGCGAGTTTTCGCCCGCGGATGTCCACCTTGTCGGTCGAGCCCACGGTGTCGCCCGCCTTGAACATCAGCAGGGTTTCGCCGTTTGGATAGCCCGCAACTGCCGGCAGTGCTTCGTACGGTTTGGCCCCGGGGGACAAATCCAGCACCGCGGAGGCCGGCACGCCGCCTTCAGCAAAGACTCTCCCGCGGATGAGCTGCGGGCCTTTGCCGGGCATTGTCGCCTCCCAAACCAGCAGCGCTTGCCCGCCCGTCAATGCGGCGATCGCTGGCGAACTTGCTGGTCCAGCCGTGGCGCCCGTGTCGAGTTCACCGGTCAGAGGCGTGCCATCGGGGTTGATGAGGCGAGCCCAAACCGTAGGTCCGCCGCCGCTCTGGGGATTGCCGACCCATGCGGCCATCAGCCGGTCGTTTCGCAGCCGGACCAGCACGGGCTGAATGATGTTGCTGCTGCCCGTAGCGAGGCCCAATGGCGTGGCGTTGATCTGCGCCGGAGCGCCTATCAGCGCACTGCCGTCCGCCGCGACCTGCTGGACAAAGTAGGCCGCCGTGCTCTGCGCCTGGAGCTCGCTGCGCCATAGCAGCAACCACGAACCGTCCGCCATCGCGGCCACAGACGGGGCGAAATGCATCGCAAGGCCTGGGCCCGGCGCAGGACTCACCGCCAAGGTCGCGCTCAAAGGCTGCCCCGAAGCGCCAAACACGCGCACTTTGATTTGCAGGCCCGCGTCAAAATAGCTGCCGGCCGACCAAGCCACAGCAAAATGGCCGTCCTCGCGGGCAGCCACGGCGGGCCAAGCCTGATCGGCAGGGCCAGCGTCGTCAGCATAGAACCCTGCTTGGGGCGCACAGACGCCGCCGGCAAGACAAACTGCACCGGCAGGGCACTTCACGGTCGCGCAATCCGGCGCTTGAAACGGCGCCACTTCGACACACGGCCCAGCAGCACCGGAGACCAGGGTGCCAAGCGGCTGGTCGGGTCCCAGATCGACAATTCCGCTGGCGGCATCGGCGCTGTCGGATGGGGCGTCGGAGCCGGAGTCCGCAGGCGCGTCGGAGGCAGTATCCGCAGCGATGTCTGCGGCTATATCGGCGGCCGTCTCCGCACCACCATCGGCTTGAGCCCCACTATCTGCGGATGCTTGTTCGTGCGTATCGGCGTCCATTGCGGTGGCTGCATCCGCGGGGCCGTCGGTCTGGACTTCATGGGCCGCGTCGGCAGCCCCGTCGGCATCGCCCGCCGCAGCGCCAGGTGTGGCATCCGCCAAAGAATTCAAAGAGGTCGCGGTGGTGTCGCTACAGGCCCAAAGCGCGGAACAGGCCACAAGAGCCGCACAGATGGAGAGAACTCGGCGCATGACCCCTCCTGCTGCGGTGACGGCCGCGGTTGAGGCCGCCGCAGTGTAGGGTTCCCCCCGCTGCATTTCCAAGCGCGGGCCAGTCAAGCCAAAGGAGCGCAAGGCGCCTCCAGGCTTTGGCGTTGCCCCCAGCGACTCGGTCGGACAGGTGCCAGGCAATTGTCCGGCCAAGCCGCCGCAGGGCTCACAGCACCGTCGCCGACACTGGCCGGGGCCCATGGACCAACGTCTCTGTTTTCGTAATCGCTTCCTGGGGGAACAGCCGCCGCGTCGCCCAGAGGCTGTCCTGCCAGTCGAGCCACTCCGCCAGCTGGCAGGCGCTCAGGCGACCGTCGAGCCGCGCGTCCAGCGCTTCGCGGGCATTGCATCGGTCGCGGACACTGCCCGTGGGCAGCTGCACCGGGGCCTTGCCGTCGTGAACAAAAGCCAGGCGCTCGCCGATGCGTCCGATGAGCAGCGGATAGGCCGGACGGTCGCCAAAGATGCTGCGTCCGGTCAAGCTGTTTGGTTGATCTGGCGTCTCAAGTAGTTGCAGCAGCGTAGGAGCGACGTCGCGGCTCCCGGACAGCACCGTCAGCCTCTGGGGCAGCTGATGGCCCGGATCGTGAATTAGCCAGGGGATGGGGGCAAAATCCGCGCGGTCCTGTGGCGTTGGAAAGATCTCTTTGGGCGTAAGGCCCACAAACGCAGCGTGATCCGCCGTGAGCATCCACAGGGTCTGGTCGCGGCGCTTGGCATCCAGGAGAAACCGGCCCAGGCGCCCCATGGCCTTGTCTGAACAGTGATACGAGGCGAGCAGCTTCTGGGCCGCCGCTGAGTCGGGCACATCGCTCACCGCGGGTGCGCCGTCGGCCAAGCGCGGCAGGTCGCAATCAGGACCGGCCATCCCCGGGTCGTGGGTGTCCAAGGTCAGCATCACCAGCAGGAATGGCCGACCGTCGCTCTCGCGCTGCCTTTCAAGCCGGGCGATGACTTCTTGCGTGTAGGCGACCAGGGTGTCGTCATGGGGCCCCCAAGGCCCGCTTGAAGCCTGAGGAAACCGCGCCATAACCTGATGCAAACCGTGAATTTCGTCAAAGCCGTGTTGGCGCAGAAACTGCTCTTTGCCGGTGATTTCGCTCAACGCCCCCTGCACAAACACCGCGCGGTAGCCCTGGGCCTTGAGCAAATCGGCGATGCACGTATAGGCGGCTTGCCCCGCCACGCTAGCCCCAGGGCGCAGGTCCGCGGGGTGCGTAGAGGGATGGATCGAGCAGAGCACGGAGACCATCGCTGCAATCGTCGGCGAGGAGGTGTTGTACAGGCCGTCGACGCGGGTCATCTGCGCAGAGAGCTTGCCGATCTCCGGCATCAGGCCCTTGTAGCGCCCCGACAACTCGTGGATGAACAGGCCGTTGACCGACTCCATCAGCGTCAGCACGGCGTTGGG
The DNA here is from genome assembly GCA_964201005.1 of Myxococcota bacterium. Classification (GTDB taxonomy): domain Bacteria; phylum Myxococcota_A; class UBA9042; order UBA9042; family UBA9042; genus SXRM01. Next base: position 22,100 of record CAXNCS010000037.1, on the reverse strand, counting down.
TCTCTCGATGGCCCCGGGTCGCCGCGGGTAGGGCAGCCTCGGCAGGCCAAAGCCCTGACGGTACAGCGGAAAGACCATGTCCGGTGTGGACTTTGCGTCTACCAGGCCCAGCTTTTGCCAGGTGGCCCAGGTCTCTGGGTCGGGCCGGTGGATGGGCTGCTGGCGGTCGGGATCGGCCATCGCCCGCGTCGCCTGAACGAGCCAATTGATCTCCGGAATCAGCCGCGGATGGTGGAGGTGCGGGGCAAAGTGCACGCCATCGCGCACGGCCCAGGCTGCGGCGGCGCTGGCAAGACCGGCGACCGCCAGCGGAACCCACGCGCCCTGCGCTGCGCCCAGCCGGGTAAAGGCCGGCCCAGCCGCGTGGGCATCGCGCCGCGCCAAGCGCATGGCCAGCACCGCCGTTCCCAGAGCTGCGGTCAGCGACGCAAGTACCCTCACATCGCGGATACTGCCGGCAAAACCGTGGTCGAGGTACAGAAACGCGTCGGCCGACCAGTGAGCCCCCACCATGTAGCAGTGCGCCAGATCCAGCCAGCGGAGCACCACGGAACTGGCCAGCGCCAAGCGCAGCGCCCGCCCGACGCCCGCCAAGCCGCGCAGCGTGCTCCAGCGCAGCCAGGCCAGTAGAGCCCCCAGCAACGCGGCGTCCCAGGCCATACCCTTGATCAATTCGCGCAGGGGCGGGCGGTCCAGACTCCCCACCCCGGTCAAGTGCCAACCCAGCAGGCGCAGCGCGAGCAAACCGGCCAGGAGCAGCCAGGACCAGCGGGTCGGCCACAGCGCCGCGGCCAAGCTCCGAGCCGAGTCGGGCAACGCCGGGCGCAAGGCAATCGGGGCAGGTTGGGGCTCGCTCATCAGGTCTGCAGAGCCGCTTGGGGTGCGGCGTAGACCGATAGCGTAGACGACCCCTGGAGGCCCGATCAAACCGCGCCTATCGGCTCCACAGCGACCCAATCGCAGGTTCAGCGCTTTGCTTCAGAGACTTAGGCGATTTCGCGAGATATCTGTGACCGTGTTTAGAATTGTGCAATTCGCGAGCGACAGCGGGCCTAGCCCCGGATAGGCTGCGCCGTCAGCGCCACACCAGCCGCGCGACCATCGCCATATGGCAAAGGGCGGCGACGATGACCAGGGCGTGAAAAATCTCGTGGTAGCCAAACAGCCGCGGCCACGGATCCGGGCGGCGCCGCGCGTAAATCACCGCTCCGACGGTGTAGCAAACGCCGCCGGCCCCCATGAGCCCCAAGCCGGTCGGCCCTAGGCCTTGGGCCACTGCGCGCCACTCGCTCATCACCAACCAGCCGAGCAGAACATAAAGCAAAGCCGACAGTGGCTTGGGCGCATGAACCCAGGCCAGCGACTTGATCATCCCCAACGCCGCACCCACCCAGGCCAAGAGCAGCAGCCGGTGGCCACTCGTCTCGGGCAGGGCGAGCAGGGCAACCGGCGTATAGGTGCCGGCAATAAGCAGGTAAATCGCTGAGTGATCCAGGCGCCGCAGCCACGCCCGCGTCCCCGGCTGCCAGTTGGGGCGGTGGTACAGGGCGCTGGCACCAAACAGCCCAGAAACGCTGCCGACATACACCGCCACTGCCAAGGCGATTTTCCCCGGCGGAGCCGCGGCAGTCATCGCAAACCCGGCAATCAGGCTCAGGAAAAACGCGATTTGGTGCGAGACGCCTCGAAGTCTGGGCTTGAGCACCGCTCGCTGAGCCGCTGTGGGCTCCACAAACGCTAGAGGTTCCGGGAAAGACTCATTTTCTGTGGGAATGTCGGCCATGCGAACCTTGCCAGTTGGGGGCCTCAGGGTCGCACTTCTCAGCACTCGCGTCCACGCACCCCTTCTTGGCGCCTAATTACCAATTGCGTTTTCAGGCAGTTGCCGGGTCTACGCCAGCCCCTGAGCCTGAGCCGCCGCCCTCATGCGAGCCGCCAGCACCAGCAGCCGCGCCGCCTGAAGCACCGCCGGCTCCGTGTCCCACGCCCGCGCATGGCTAGCCACGCTGGTAGAGCGACTCACCTGCTCCTTAGAGCTGCGCGGCGGCAGGGGAATCGGCGCAATTCGCCCGCCCGCTCGCTCCAGCCGCGGATCCCAAGCGTGGGGGGCCAGCTTGCCCAGATACTGCAGCAGCAACAGGTAATTGCTGGTCGAAGATGCGGTCTTGCCCTGGCCGAGGCCCGAGTAATCCAGGGCGTCGCTGTCCAGCCGCAGCCAGGCGTCCGCTCCGTGCGGCTCGGCCTGGCGCAGCCAGACGAGGCAGAAGAAACTGCTGTCCAGGCTATGACTTGTATCGCTCTCCACCTTCTTGCTCGCGATCGGCACGCCCATGGCCAGCTTGACCGCGCTGGTTTTCTTGGTCGTGGTCACCGTGGTCAGGCTTTGGCCGGCGTCGGCCCGGCACGGCAACACCGCCCCGACATCGCCCCAGCTGGCCCGCAGCCCCTGCCCTCCGCGCGCTGCAACGGCCAAGCCGTCTTGGCTCAAGGTAAAACTCCGCGCCTCCAACACCTCGTGGGGCAATTCGAGCGCTGCCCGCGCCATGGGCCACGCCTCCACACCTGCCGCACGCAGCCGCGCAGCGCTTTGCCGCACCGGCTCCACCTGTTCATTCCACGCCGCTAGCCACGGCAGGCCCCGCAGCAGCAGCTGGCGCTGATCGTAAGGCGCCGCGCCCACAACGGCGGCCAGTTCGCGCGCCGCCGCCTCCACATCGCGGGCCGGGGGCACTAGCAGCACGGCGTACATCGTCGCCTCCAGAATCGGCTACAAATCCGTCAATTCCGCTTGCTGTGTGCGGATTTGACGTAAGGGGGGTATCTGAATTCAGCCGATGTCGCCCAGCAAAGTATGCAGGCCGATGCCGCGAAGCTTTGCCAGTGGATACAGCTTGTTGGCCTCATCGCGCGCCCGACCCTGGAGATCGCGCAGCAGCGGGTGCTCCAGGGCCAGCAGGGCTTGGCGATGGCGCTGGGCCCGCGGCCGGTCCGGCAGGTGGTCAGCGGTGCGCGCCGCCCAATAGTGCAGCCGCCCCAGGGGAAAGCCTGAATACTCAACTGAAATACCGCGCTCAAACAGCGCCAGGGCCTGGTCCAGCTTGCCGCGCCGCAGGGCCACCGCGCCGCCCATGAGCTGCAGGGTCGGCTCATCGGGGAGCAATTCCGCAGCCGTGGCGAGGTGAAAGCCCACCTCATGGGGGTCGCCGCCCTGCGCCTCCAACTGCGCCGCCCTCAAGTAGTGGCGATGGGCCATCTGCGCGGGACCGCTGTCAAACCTGGACACGGCAGCGTGGACCGGCGCCTGATCAATCGGTAATTCTTCCACGCCCACGGGCTGGTCCCAATCCCAGTCGACCACAAAAGCCCCGCCGCGCCCCGTAGGACAGCGCCCCACAGACACGTGAAACTGCCTGCGCTGCGGGTCGGACACCACCGACTGCACGCTCGTCGCTTGGGCCAGCACCCCGCCGGCCACCCGCTCCATCCCCGGCTCATCGGCGTCACGGCCATCGCCCAGCCAGGCAAAAAGCCCAGGCACATCCAGGGGCTGCCCGGCCCTTGCCTGTGTGGCCGCTTGCTCTAGGCGCTTGAGCCGGCTGTGGGAGTGCCAAGTCCAGCCCGGCGACGGCGCAAGCTCGCGGTGGCGCAATTCGTCTGACAAGTAGTGGTTGGTGCAGGTCCGCCAGGGATTGCCCGGCTGCGGCCCCGTCACCGCGACCCCTCCGGCGTGGCACTCGATGACCGCCGCCCTGCCCTCCGCCGCGGAAGAGATCGACAGCCCCCAGGTCGACGACACCGTGCGCTCGCGGACAATTGCTTCCGCTTCCGCCAGCGTCGAGGCCTTGCGCGCGATGTCGTGGCACAGGTCGACCACGCCCGCGCCAGAAAACGACACTTCGCGGTGCAAACGCGTGTGCGGCGTCACGGTCAGGCCCGCCTCATTCCACGCCGACACCCCTGGGGTATCGCCGCCGCGCGTCGTCGCGAACGCATAGCGCAACCCCTTGTCCGGCGTACAGAAAACCACCGCCGGCGCCGCATCCCACACGCCAACGCCCGGAAAATCAAAGTTGCGGCCGTGGAGCAAGCGCCCGTCCACCGTCGCCTCGCCCCAGGCCATCAGGGTCGAACAGGCCGGCACGGCCCGGCGCATCCACGCGTCAGAGAACGGCCCCAGGTCATAGCGCCCCGCCAGCCCTACGGCGTTCTGGAACACGTCCATGGCCAGCCAGTGGCGCGATTCACCCGGATGCTGGCCGCACGCCTGCAAAAACGCGTCGGTGCGCCCCCGCAGCTCGGCCGGGCGGTGCTTCTCCATGCGCCGGGTCAGGGCATTCAGCAGCGGTCTGGCCAGGATCGGCAGGGCGCGCTCCTGAGGGAGAATGGCGCTGCCGCGGATCATCTGCTCGACCATGCTGCCGTAATACGCCGCCGTCGCCTCCCAGCCGCCCACCTGGCGCAACAGTCGGCCGTGCTGGGCGCCCATGTCGCGCTCGGAACCGCGCAGGTGAAACACCGCCAGCGGCAGCGGTTGCGCAGAAAGATCAAGGGCGCTCAGGGCTTGACGGGTCGTCTGCACGCGGGCCTCCAAAGCAAGGGTCGGAGGCACCTGCGCGGCCAGCCCTTGCACCGCAACAGCGTGGCGAATCGCGCGGGCCCGGTCAATGCGCGCCAATTCCGCAAGCGCAAACTCGAACTGAATCCCTTTGGTTCCCCTGCGTCCTACGGCCTGCCCCCGGCAACTACCGCAACGCAGCGGACAAGCCGAGGGCAATCGCGTATACTGCACCGCCGCCGGGGCAATGCGACCCCTGCCAGGCCCACGCAGCCCCTTGGAGGCAAATTCATGTTGTTTCATCGACCTTTTGCCGTCCTTGCCGCGGCCGCAGCGCTGGCGCTTCCCCTGGGTGGCTGCGACGCATTGCTCCAAATCGCCGAGACCCAGGCGCAGACCTCCGCGACGCCGCTGATGCCCAGCGTGGAGTACGGCGGCACTCAGCTGGTCGAGTCGCCGTCCAAAACCATGATGGCGCAATACTTTTGCCCGCTGGTGGTGCCCAATCCCGGCGGTATTCCCGGCAGCGCCGCGGTAGCCTGCAGTGTGGCCTTTGGCGCGCCGCCGCTGCCTTCGCAGATGCGCGTGTCGTTTGACCTCAAGTTTACGGTCAAGAATCCCAACCAGTTCCCGATTCCCGTGGCCGAACTGCTCGCCGCCGTGGTGGTCTTTCCCGACAAGACCAACCAATCCCTGGGCGCGGCCTGCGTGGCTTTTTGCGGCGCCGATCAGCCGGGGTGTACCGGTCAGCCGGGGCCGGGGGCCTGCGTATCCAAGTCCACGGATATCAAGTCGATCGACGATTTCAAAGCCGCCGCCGCGGGCTTCCTAGTCGCCTCGGGCATTCAGGCGCTGGTGGGTCAGCAGCCCAGCTTTGTGATGCCGCAGGTGGTGCAAGACGCTGAAGTCCAGGTGACTGCGCGGTTTTCCTTTGGCCCTGAGGCGCTCTTGCAGGTGCTCTACGAGCTGGCCAAGCAATCCGCGAATCAGCTGTCCGCCGGCAAGACCCTGGATTTCTCGATTCCGTATCAGATTCAAGGCGCCGTGTGGCTCGATGTCGGCTCGCTGGGCCGGGTCGCCGTGGGCTACGGGCCGACTTCCGGCGTCTGGACCATTCCGGCCGAGCAGATCATCCCCAAGCGCGGCCAATAGTCCTTGGATCTCGCGGCGATTGTCCTGCTGTCTGCGGCGGCGCTCCTGGCCGGTCTGGTGGACGCGATGGCCGGCGGCGGCGGTCTGCTGACCCTTCCCGCGCTGCTGGTGGCCGGGCTGCCGGTGCCCTTGGCGGTGGGCACCAACAAAGGCCAGGCGGTGTTTGGCTCTGGCGCGGCGCTGCTGGCCTTCTGGCGCGCCGATCGGCTCGAGCCCCAGCGGATCCCGTTGCTTTTCTTTAGCGGTTTTGCCGGCTCTCTGGGCGGTGCCTGGGCCGTCACCCTGCTGTCGCCCGCGCTGCTCAAGCCCGTGGTGCTGGTGCTGTTGGTGCTGGTGGCAGGCGCGCTGGCTCTGCGTCCGTCGATGGGCGCGCTACAGCGCAAGGTGGGCGGCCGGCCCATGCTGCGGTCTGTGGCCATCGGCGCGGCGATCGGCGCTTATGACGGCTTTTTGGGGCCCGGCACCGGCACCTTTCTGATTCTGGCCTTTGTGACCTGGCTCGGCGACGATCTGGTCGGCGCGTCTGCCCACGCCAAAGTAGTGAATTTTGCCAGCAACCTCGCGGCGCTTCTGCTCTTTGCCGCCAAGGGCCTGGTGCGGTGGGAGCTAGCGCTGCCCATGGCCGTGGCCCAAGCCCTGGGGGCGACGCTGGGGGCGCGGCTGGCCCTGCGCGGCGGCGATCAGGTGCTGCGCTGGGTGGTCCTGGCGGTGGTGACGGCGCTCGCCCTCAAGCTCGGCGCGGATGTGCTGCGGTAGGCGCGTTCGAATTGTCGGGGAAAGGCGAATCGCGTCGGGGAACGGCGAACACAGCAACCCCCTGCGATTGCTTGCGATCCCCCACAGCCCCCCTCTGCCGTCGGCGAATTCTGCCAGATCCGACAGGTACATGGCGATTGTCTGATCATTGAATTTACTGACGAATGCCAGTTGGCACGGAGCTTGCTATGTCCTAAGGGTGTCCACGCCCCACAGACCGGGGCGACGACCTCAGGAGCACCCCATGAAGACCACTCGCCACAGCCACCTTCCCTTCGTCCCCAGCTACATCGGCGCCGGCCTGGGCTTCTTGGCCTTCCTGCTTCTGGGCGCCGTCCCCGGCACGCTGTACGGCGGCTATATGGGCCTGGCCCTTTCGTCCGTGCTCTTTGGCTCGGCCGCTGAACCCAGCCTGATGGCCCGCGTCATCACCGGCGGCGGCATGGTCATGGGCCTGTTGGCCGCGCTGGTCATGTTCCTGATCGCCGGCGCCGTGCTGGGCACCCTGGTCGGCCTGCCGTTTGCCCGCTCGCTCCGCCGCGCCGCAGAGAGCGAGAGCACCAGCGCCAATCCCGACGACCAAGACGTCGCCCCGCAGCACTGATTCCCCAGCATCCACAGACCATTAGACCAGGCAGGCCCCCTGTCTTTCCGCCGCCGACTTGACCGCGAGCGCCTCTGGTCCGATGCTGCGCCCGCCGCGATCAGCGGACAATTGGGGAGCCCAGCGCGATGGCCTTGCAGGACCAAACAGAAAAGACGTACGACGCGGTGGTAATTGGCGGCGGTCCGGGCGGTTACGTGTGCGCCCTGCGCCTGGGCCAAGCCGGCAAGAAAACGCTGGTGGTTGAGCGGGCCAAGCTGGGCGGCGTGTGCCTCAATGTCGGCTGCATCCCCAGCAAGGCGCTGATCCACGCCAGCAAAGTCTACAAAAAGGCCAAAGATGGCGCGGTCATGGGCATCCTGGCCCGCGATCTAGGCATCGATTTTGCCGCGATGGTCGGGTGGAAGGACGGCATCTCGAGCAAGCTGTCCTCCGGCATCGGCACCCTGCTCAAAGGCAATAAAGTCGAAGTGATGAGCGGTACCGCCCGCCTCGACGGCCCGGGGCGCATCCGCGTGACCAAAGCCGACGGCAGCCAGGAGACCGTGCTGGCCGCGAGCATCGTCCTCGCCACCGGCTCGTCGCCCATTGAAATCCCTGGATTTTCCTTTGACGGCGTCACCATTCTCGACTCCACTGCGGCCCTGTCGCTCCCGGCCATTCCAGAGACCATGGCGGTGATCGGCGGCGGCGTCATCGGTCTGGAGCTGAGCGACGTGTATGCGCGCCTGGGCTGCAAGGTCACGGTGGTCGAGGCCGCGGAGCGGATCCTGCCGTTCTTTGACGCCGATGTGGTGCGGCCGGTGGAGCTCAAGCAGCGCAAGCTCGGCATCACCCATCTGGTGGGCCACAAGGCCCAGGGCTATAGCAAAGCCGCGGATGGCAAAGCAATTCTGAACCTGACCGACCCCAAGGGCCAGGCCGTGAGCCTGACGGTAGACAAGATCCTGGTCGCCGTGGGACGCCGCCCCAACAGCCGCGATCTGGGCCTCGAGACGGTTGGGCTACAGGCCAATGCCCGCGGTTTTATTGAGGTCGATGCACAATTGCGCACCAAGACCGCCGGGATCTACGCGATCGGCGACGTGGTCGGCAACCCGATGCTCGCCCACAAAGCCAGCAAAGAGGGCGAAGTGGCCGCAGAGGTCATCGCCGGCCATCCGGGCGCGGCCATGGATGTCGCCTGCATCCCCAATGTCGTCTACACCGATCCGGAAATCGCCAGCGTAGGCCCGACCTTGCAGGAGATCATCGCCTCAGGCAAGCCGCACAAGATCGGCAAGTTTGGCTTTGGCGCCCTGGGCCGGGCCATGACCGCCAACGCCGGCGAAGGCTTTGCCCGCATCGTCACCGACGCCCAAGGGGTGATTATCGCAGTCCATATCGTAGGGCCTGAGGCCAGCGAGCTCATCGCCCAAGCCGGCTTGGCGGTAGAAATGGCCGCCACCGCTGAGGATGTGGCCCTGACCGTCCACGCCCACCCCACCCTCGCGGAGGCGATGTTTGAGGCGGCCCTGGCGGCGACCGGCCATCCTCTCCACCAGATGAAGTAGCTGCGAGAAAGGACCGTCGTGAGAAGGCAGTTGTGAGGAGGCAGTTGTGAGGAGGCAGTTGTGAGAAGGCTATTGTGAGAAAGCGGGGGACCCTCGCCAAAACCCTTGCCATCGCTGGGATTTTCTGCGCCCTGCTCTTGGCGATGGCGAGCCCAGTCCTCTCCTCCGAGCCGCTTTTCTACCGCCAGACCGCCGTCGGCACGGGCCTGCAGTTCTCTCCTTGGACGATGCTGATCAACGGCGGCTGGGACATTCTGCGCAACCCCAGCGTGACCGACCGGATCGGCCGCATCGACTACGCCACCGGCCACCTCAACGTCGCCGACAACCTGCTCCACGCGCCTCATCACTTGAACAACCTGGGGATCGGGCGCTTTGTCGCCCATGAGGTCGTGCCGATCCGCGGCCTGCAGACCAATTACGGCCAGTTTGTGCCCAACTACTTCATGCACTTGCTGGGCGAGGGGATGCTGTACCGGATGCTCACGGAGTACGGCGAGGTCCACGACTGGCCGTCTCCGCGGCTGATGGCGTTGGGCAGCGTCTTGGCCATGCAGTGGCTCAACGAGGCGGCCGAAAACGGCGGCTGGCGCGGCACCAATCAGGACCCGATCGCCGACATTTTGCTGTTTAACCCTCTGGGGATTCTGCTGTTTTCCTTTGATGGCCCCGCGCAGTTCTTCAGCGGTCCAGTGCAGACCCACTATTGGCCCGGCCAGGCCTCGCTGATGCTGCAGGGCGCGCCCGGCCAGTGGCGCCTGATCAACCAGGGAGAGAACTTCGCCTTTCACATCGGCCGCGGCCTGCCCTTGGGGCTGCAGGCGTTCATGTACTACGGCAAGCAAGGCCTTTTTGGAGCCGCGGCGCCGCTGGGCCATAACACGCTGAGCCTGGGCGTGGGCCCGTCGCTGCTGGGCCTTTCTCCGTACTACGAGCGCGACATCCGCATCATGCTGCCCGGCCGGGATATGCAGTGGGAAATTGGCATGTTTTGGGACCGAGGCGGGTCACTGCTGGCCTCGGCCATCGCCACTGTCGTGGGCCCCGCGGCGGTGCACGTCAATGTCTACCCCCGCGCCCTCCCCGGGTCGATGTCCAGCGATTTGGGGTTCTTTGGCCGCTGCAGCGAGGTCGATGGCTGTATGGGAGGCCTGATCTGGGCTCCGCTGCCGCTGGGCCTGGGCTGGTCGGCGGACAAGCCCAACCAGGATAACCTATTGCGCTGAGCGCAGTTGCGCCTTGGCCCTTGCGCGCCGGGGCCGGTCGACCTACCTGATCACCAAGGGCCGCCGCGCATTCCGCAGGGGGACCCGGCCAAGGCGGTGCGCCATGGGCGATGAGCGCCTCGATCCCCAGTTGCTCCAAAGCGATCCCTCCGTTATCCCCGTAGGTTTCTGGGAACACGACGGCGATCGCTTGCTTTGCACCCTGTGCCCGCGGGCCTGCAAGCTCGCCGACGGCCAGCGCGGCTTGTGTTGGGTGCGCGGCCGCATCGGCGAGACGATGGTGCTGACCACCTGGGGGCGATCGTCGGGTTTCTGCGTCGATCCCATCGAGAAAAAGCCGCTGAACCACTACTTGCCCGGCGCGCCAATCCTCAGCTTTGGCACCGCGGGGTGCAATTTGGCGTGTCGTTTTTGCCAGAATTGGTCGATCAGCAAGTCGCGCGAGGACGACACTTTGGCCGCGCGCGGCGATCCCGAGGCCATCGCCCAAGCGGCGCTGCGTCTGGGCTGCCAGGCCGTGGCGCTCACCTACAACGACCCGGCGATCTATCTGGAATACGCGGTGGCTGTGGCCCAGGCGTGCCGAGCCAAGGGGCTGAAAACTGTCGCGGTGACGGCTGGCTACCTCACCCCAGAGGCCAATCGGCAGTTCTGGCCGCACATCGACGCCGCCAATGTCGACCTCAAGGCGTTTACAGACGATTTCTATATCCACCAATGCGGCGGCCACCTGCAGCCCGTGCTCGACACGCTGCGGTACGTGGTGCATGAAACGCCGGTTTGGCTAGAGCTGACGACCTTGCTGATCCCCGGTCTCAACGACAGCGATGATGAGCTGGCTAAGCTTTCATCTTGGATCGCCACGGAATTATCAGTGGACGTGCCGCTGCATTTTTCTGCCTTTCAACCGTCCTTCAAGCTGTTGGACCGGCCAGCCACGCCGCCTGAAACGCTGAGCCGCGCCCGCGCCATCGCCCTCAAGGCCGGCCTGCGCCACGTCTATACCGGCAACGTCCACGACCCGGCGGGCGGTTCGACCTGGTGCCACGGCTGCGGCGCGCTGCTGGTCGAACGCGACTGGTACGAGCTCGGCGCCTACCGCCTGGCCGACGGCTGCTGCCCGGACTGCGGCTGCCGCTGCGCCGGCGTGTGGACCGCCCAGGCCGGAACCTGGGGTCGGCGGCGCCTTCCGGTACAACTCTAATCTTTTCAACGATCAGACAGTTGCCTGGCACCTGTCCGCCTGTCCGAACCGCCGATGGGCAGCCGCGCGAGGACTGCCGAGGCCCTGGGAAACGCGAGCGGAAAAGCATACGCTGGCGCAATGAGCCCTGCCCCAAAGCAAGCAAAGCTGACCGCGATCCTGGCCCGGGCGAGTGCGCTGGCCCTGGCATCCGCCTGTGGCGACGAACCCCTGGCGGCGCGCGCCGAGGCCGACGCCGGCACCCAGGCCCATGAGCTTGATTTTGACGCTGTTTCCCAGCTGGACGCCCAAGAAGACCGCCAGGCGCCAGAGGACATCGCCCGCCTGGGCCTGCACGAAGTCAGCCTGCCAGAAGTGAGCGAAAGCAGCGGCTTAGACACGGCTTCCACCCCCCTGGACGCGGGCCAGGTCTGGACCCCGCTCATCGCCGCGCGGCCCTATGGCTTCCGCCTGCCCGTGCAGTACGACCCGGCCAAGGCGTGGCCGCTGGTGATCCTGCTGCACGGCTATGTGGAATCCGCACCTTTTATCGATGGTTGGCTCAAGATAGGCGACGAGGTCGACAGCCAGTCGTTCCTGCTCGCCGTGCCAGAAGGCACCAAAGACCAGACCGGGGTTCGCTATTGGAACGCGACCAATGCCTGCTGCGACCTGTTTGCCAACAAAGTCGACGATGTGGGCTACCTCAAGGCGGTCATCGCCGACATGAAGTGGAAGTTCCACGTCGATCCCAAGCGGGTCTACGTCATGGGCCACTCCAACGGCGCGTTCATGGCCCACCGCCTGGCCTGCGAAATGGCCGATCAAATCGCCGGCATCGTCGCGCTCTCTGGGGTCAACTACGCCGAGGCCAGCGCATGCAAGCCCAGCGCGCCCGTCTCAGTGTTGCAGGTGCACGGTACCCTGGATCCCGTCATCGCCTACCTGGGCGGCATCTTGCCCGGCGGCGTCTATCCCAGCGCCAAGGCCAGCACCTCCGCCTGGGCGGCGCGCAACGGCTGCCAGGAAAAGCCCAGCGCAGACAAGAATCTGGACCTCGACCTCCTGGTGCCCTTTGCCGAAACAACGGTGCAGCGCTGGTCGGGCTGCAAAGGCGGCGCGGCGGAGCTGTGGACCACGTGGGGCGGCGACCACTTCCTCAAACCCAAAAAGGATGTCGCAGCGCGGCTGATCGGCTGGCTGCAGGGCCACCCAAAGCCGTGAGGCCCGCCGACGCTGACGAGCAGCGCACTGAAAGGCTTGTCTAATTACAGCACATTGAGCGACTACAGTACCTTCTTGACCGCGCGCTCCAGCTGCTCCCAGCGCTGCTCCAGGCTGCCTGTATAGCCCACGCTCATGCGCAACAGACCGTCGGAGAGCCCGGCTTTCCAGCGCTCCTCCTGGGGCAGTTCGCTCGAGGTCGAAGTGGCCGAGGCCGACATCAGCGTGTCAAAATAGCCCAGGCTCACCGCAATAAAGCCAAACCTTTCATCGAGCTGCAGGGCTTCCATCAGCTTGGAGGCGCGCTCTGAAGTCTCCATGTCCAAGGCGATGATGCCGCCCGCGCCAAATTCCGGATTGGCCAAGCGCTTGAACAGCTCGTGCTGCGGGTGCGACACCAGCCCCGGATAGCGCACGCCCAGCCCCATGGCCTCCAGCCGCTCGGCAAACAGCTGGGCGCGGCGACTGTGCTCGATCATCCGCAGCGGCAAGTGTGGAACCCGCAATGACAATTCAAAGGCGATGCGCGGATCCATGGTCGGACCGAGCAGCATCAGGCTGCCTTCATTGACATCGTAGAGCTGGCTTAGCAGCGCCGCCGGTCCGCACACCGCCCCTGCCACGCTGTCCGCGCCGCCGGAGATGAACTTGGTCAAGCTGTGGACCACCACATCCGCGCCCAGCTGAGCCGGCGAAAAGATCAGCGGCGAGAAGGTGTTATCCACCACCAACTGCGCGCCATGGCGGTGGGCGATCTCGGCCAGCTTGGGCAGATCCGCGACCACCAAGGTGGGATTGGCCAGCGACTCCACATACAGCATCTTGGTGCGCGGCGTGAAGGCGGCCTCGATCTCTTCGTGGTTGGCCACGTCGACAAACGTCGCGGTAATGCCGGCTTTCTTGGGCAAATAGCGGCTAAACAGGGCAAAAGTGCCGCCGTAGACGGCCCGCGCCACCACGGCATGGTCGCCGGTGTCGCAGAGCTGCAGGGCAATGCCGCTGATGGCGCCCATGCCGCTTGCGGTGCAATACGCCGCCTCCGTGCCCTCCATGGCCGAAAGCATCTTGGCAAAATGCAGCACCGTGGGGTTGTAGTGGCGGCCGTAGAGGTAGCAGCCCTGATCGGGCGAGGCGGCGCCGTGAAACAGCTCGGGCAGGGTGTCGGCGCGCATCACCGTAAACGTGACACTGGACTCGATCGAAGCGTTGACGCCGCCGTGCTCGCCAAATTCGTGGCGGGCCCGCGCCAGGGCCTCGACGGGGTTGAAACCGGGCATGGGAGCCTCCGGCTGAAGCAGTCCATTGCTCAGCCAATGGCGCCGATCATTCTCCGTCTCGCGGCGGAGTTGTCATGGCCGCGTCAGGTGCGGCGCTATGGCGCAAAATCAGGGAATTGCCAAAGGCCCGGACATGATCAGGTGGGTTTGCTGATGGCCCTAAGCTCGGGTAGGATGCGCGGTGGGCAAGGAGGCCCGGCCATGTCTCAGGATCGCCAGTTTGAGCAGCTTGTGCAGACCATCACCGACAAGGTGCGCGCTGAGATGCAGCGGCAGGGCCAGGGCGCCGGGCAAGGCGCGGGACCAGCCGCGGCACCGGCCCAGGCCAAGACCCAGGTGACGGCCCAGCAAACCTCCCTCGGCTTCACTCCGCGCCGCCGCGGCGATGATCCGCTGCCGCGCCCCGGAATGCGCAGCCAGGGGCCAGAACAGCGCAGCCCTGTGGTTGAGACCCGCAGCCCGAGCGCGGGCGACCACCACCACAGCCCCGGATCGCCGTGCAAAGCGGGCAAGGGCGAGTGCACCGGCTGCGGCTGGTCGATCTCGCGGCGCCCGGATGACGTGGCCAAGATCGTCGGCCTGGGCGCCCAGCGCGTCTCCGCGGCCCCAGGTTTTGACGGCGGCGCTCTGCGCCAGGACCTGGCCCGCTACATCGATCACACCTTGCTCAAGGCCAACGCCAGCCGCGACGAGCTCAAGAAAGTCTGCGAAGAAGCCGCCAAGTACAAGTTTGCCTCGGTGTGCGTCAACGCGGTCAACGTGGCGTATTGCGCCCGCGAGCTTCGCGGATCCGGCGTGCCGGTCGTGGCGGTGGTGGGCTTTCCGCTGGGCGCAAGCACGCCGACAGCCAAGGCTTTTGAGACGCGCGAGGCGGTGCGGGACGGCGCCGAAGAGATCGACACGGTCATCAACATCGGCGCGCTCAAGTCCAAGGATTACGCGTTGGTGCTGGAAGACATCGCCGCAGTGGTTCAGGCCGCAGGCGGCAAGCGGGTCAAGGTGATCCTGGAAACCGGCGAGCTAAGCCGCGATGAGAAAGTGATTGCCTGCGCGCTTTCCAAGACCGCTGGAGCAGCTTTTGTCAAGACTTCTACCGGCTTTGGCCCGGGCGGCGCCACCGCAGATGACGTGGCGTTGATGAAGGCGGTGGTCGGCGAGGAGCTGGAAGTCAAAGCCTCTGGCGGCGTGCGCACCAGCGAAGACGTCGACACCATGATCAAAGCCGGCGCGACCCGCATTGGCGCCAGCGCGTCGGTGGCGATCGTCCGCGGCACCCCGCCGGTCAAGCAAGAGGCCGGCAAGCCGCAATTGCGCCGCGTCGGCGGGTACTGATGGCGCGGACCGTCGCACTGCCCTGGATCGCCCTGGCCCTGCAGCTGGCGGTGAGCGCCTGGGGCTGCGACGGTTCAACCGCAAAAACGCCAGACTCTGCAAGCAGTTCAGACGCTACCGCGGCGAGCGATTCTTCGGCAGCCGTGGACCTCAACGCCGTGGTGTACCCGCCTGGGACCTTGACCGGCGGCATGGCGCGCATGGAGTTGGAGGCTGCGGGCCCCGGAAAAGACTGGCACGCCCTGCCGTTTCCCAATGATATTCGCCGCTCTACCGACGGCACCCTGGACCTGAGCGGTTTTCCGCCGCCGCGCGATGGCGAGCTGTCGGACCTGCTGGGCAGCTACCTGAGCCACGCGACCCAGGAGCTGCGCGGCTTTTCGATCCAGCCCACCATCTACGTGCAGTTTGACCAGCCGCTGGCCAAGGCCAACCTGCTCAGCCCCGCCAAATCCTTGGATCAGGCCGGCTATTTTCTTGCCGACGTCGATCCGGCCAGCCCGGAGTACGGCCAGCTCAAGCCGCTGCGCGGGCTGATTTCTCCGCCCATTCGCGGACAATACCTGCTGCCCAACCTGCTGATGGTCCAGCCGCTCTGGGGCAAGCCGCTGCGGCCGCTGACCCGCTACGCCTTTGTGGTGCGGCGCAGTTGGAAGGACGCCGCGGGCAAGGTGCTGGCCCAGCCGCAGCCGCTCAAAGACCTGATTTCGCTGTGGAAAGCCGGCAAGACTCCGGCCGAAGCTCAGTCCGGGCTGGCCAAGCTCGCCGCGAGCCTGGAACCGCTGCACGCGGCCCTGAAGGCGGGTAAAGTCCTTGTGCCGTATGACGATCTCGCCGCCGTGAGCGTGTTCACCACCGGCAATCCGCCCGGGCAACTGCAGGCGATGGCCCAGTGGGTGCAGACCCAGTGGAAGCCCAAGCAAGCCAAGAAGTGGGAGATTCAGAAGAAAACCAAAGATTTCTGGCTCCTGACCGCCACCTACCAGAGCCCCAACTTTCAGGTGGGCAAGTGCCCGTATGACAGCGAGGGCGGCTTTGCCTTTGACAAGCAGGGGCAGCCCATCGTCCAAGCCGATGAAACGATGCGACTTTCCATGCTCATCCCGGTGGATCGCAGCGCCGACTTGGAGGGGCGCCCGCCGGTGGTCATGTCGGCCCATGGCACGGGTGGCGACTACCTCTCCTACGCCGAAGGGGGTAAATTCAAGATTTCTGAGCAGTTGGGCACCCAAGGCGCGGTCATCGTCAGCACGGATCAGCCGCTGCACGGGCCGCGGTGCAAGCCGGAGATTTCTGGCGACGCCTTGGACCTCAAGACCTTCAATTTCATCAATATTACCGCGGGCCGCAGCGGTTTTCGCCAGAGCGCGCTGGACACCGTGGCGATGGCCCGGCTGATCCGCGACGGCTTGTTTGACGTGCCCGCAGAGATGTCGCCGGATGGCAAGCCCGTACAGCTCGACGCGATGCGCATGGGCTTTATCGGCCACAGCCAAGGCGGACTGTCTGGGGCGCTGGCGGCGGCGGTCGAGCCGAGCGTGCGCGCCTTTGTGCTGTCGGGCGCCGGCGCGGGGCTGTCTCTGACCATCATGCAGCGCAAAGATCCCCAGGACATCGCTGGGCTTATCCAAGCGCTGCTGAGCATCGATCCCGGAGAGCTGAGCGAGTTTCACCCGGCGATCTCGCTCGTGCAGATGCTCGCCGACATCACCGATCCGCTGAGCTACGGCCGGCTGGTGCTGGAGAGGCCGGTGGATGTGCGCCCGCCCCATGTGCTTTTGACCGAGGGCCTGCTGGACGCGGCGACACCGGCGGACACGTCTGAGGCCCTGGCGTCGGCGATCGGTCTTGAGATCCTCGCGCCCAAGGTCCACCTGTCTCAGGCGATGCAGATCGACAACGTGCGGGTGCTGCTGCCGCCGCAGACGGGCAACCTGCAGCGCAACGGCTTTGCGGTCACCGCCGTGCTTTCGCAGTGGGACACCCTGGATCACTTTGCGATTTTCACGACGGACAAGGTGGCGCGCCTCTACAAGCGCTTCTTGACCTCGACCCTGCTCGACGGAGAAGCGGTCGCCGACTTTAAGTAGCTGACGATACTCAACATTGCCGGCCCTGGGCCGCGGAGGCATGAACGATGACCTTGCACGGCTCGCCTCTGGCGGTTTTTGCCCTTGGCCTCTGCGCTGCGGCGATTGCGGCTTGCAGTTCACCCGCTGAATCAAGCTCTTCTGCCGATGCGGCCGCTGACATCACCGCCGATGCAGCAGCGGATGGGGCGGCGGACGCCCTTGGGGATGGCCAAGCCGACTCTACCGCCGATGCCGCGGTCGACGCGCAAGCCGACACCGCGGGCGATGCGGGGGCCGTGGCCGCCTGCGACCATCCCGTGGCGTTTGACTCTGCTGCAAAGGGCACGGGTAAAAGCTGGGACAAGGTTCAGGATTTCACGCTCCCCACCCTGGACGGCGATTGGACGCTGTCTGATCACTGGACGGGCTGCGACAGCTACCTGTTCATCGGCTATGCCCCGGGCACGCAATACGCGCCTGTGCAGGCCGCCTGGAATGCCCTGGGCTCGGCGTGGATCAAGAGTTTGCCAAAGCATATCCATGTGTTCTTTGTGTCGTACTCCGCGACCCAGGCGCAGGTGGAGGCCGACGTCACCGCGCAGCGCGAGCGAATTCTGGAGGCTTTAGCTCAGCTTCCAGAAGCAGAGCAAAACCACTGGGTGCAGCGGCTGCACTTTGTGAGCGTCAGTGGCTTTGAGGCCCCGGGGTGGATCGGGCCGGCGCTCAAGAAGAAGGGCGCTTTCTGGTGGGCGATCGACGCGCTGCAGCGCCGCCGCGATGTGGGCATGCCGCAGCTGCCGGGGGCCGCCAAGCTGGACCTGGGTCTATTGAGTTACGAGGCGATTCTCTTTGAGTTTGAGCGACTGCGCGATGGCCCTGCGGCCAAGTCCGCTGATAAGCTGGTGCCGCTCTGGCAGGACCAGGCGATTGGCGCGGGCTGGAGCAGCGGTGGTCCGGTGCTAGAGGTTGAGCTGCCGCCTGCCGCGGAACTGGCGACTTACACCAAGCTGGAGCTGGACCTGACCCATCTGTGCGGCGACGACCATAGCGACAGCAGCTGCCCAGACTGGGACCGCGAAGGCTTTCTCTACACCTGCAGCCGGCCGAGCGCCACAGAACTACCTGAAATCGCATCCACTTGCGAGGCCAGCGCCAAGCTCGCCTGCAGCTGCGACCTCTCCAGCGGCGGCAGCCAGGCCGGCAGTCGCAGTTGCGTAGACGGCAAGGCCTTTGGCGCCTGCGAGTGCCCCTGTGACACGGAAATCTACCGCATGATCACCAGTTACAAGCGCCAAGGCCGCTGGGTCACCGACCTGACGCCGATGCTGCCGCTGTTGCAGCCGGGCGGCAAGACGCGCTTTCGCTGGTATACCGTCGACGGCTGGCGGGTCACGGCCAACCTCCGATTCTTCAAAGGTGAAACCGCCGCGCTCCGGCCGTTTGCCTCGGTCGCCCTCTACGGCACGGAGCAGTTCAACCAGACCTACAATGGCAAGTTTGCCCCCAAGAAGGTCAAGGTGCCGGCCGAGGCCAAGGGCGCCAAGCTGGTCGCACTGATTACCGGCCACGGCTCGGCGACCGACACCCTCAACTGCGCCGAGTTCTGCAATTTCACCAACCATTTTACTTTGGGCGGCAAGGAGTTCAGCCTGGCCCACCCGGACGCGGGCACCGCCAAGGGCTGCATGAACAAGGTCGGCGAAGGGGTGTTGCCCAACCAGTACGGCACCTGGCCCTACGGCCGCGCAGGCTGGTGCCCGGGCTGGGACGTCAAGCCGTGGGTCGTCGACGTCAGCGCCCAGATCAAGCCCGGCAGCGACCTGGAAGTCAGCTACAAGGCGCTGTTGGGCGGCAAGGAGTTCGTCCCCGTCCCCACCGGCAAGGGCGACTACGCTCCGGTGATCAAGATGAGCAGCTACCTGGTGTTTGAGAAGTGACCCGTTCATGCGCGTAACCATCGTCAACCTCAACGTCGGCGCAAATGACCTCGACGGCTGCCGCAACATCGCCGCGGCGCTGACGGCGCTGGGGGTGGCAGAGGCACCGATCGTCCACTTTGCTGAACTGCGCAAGGCGCCTGGCGAAATTGAGCTGGGCGAGGCCTTGGTGCTCGGTCCGCAGGGCACGCCCTTTGCGGCGTACGATCGCCAATTTCTCCCGTGGCTGCAGAGCTTTGCCCTAGGGTCCCCCCTGCCGATCCTGGCGATCTGCGGCGGCATGCAGGCGCTGACCCTGGCGCTCGGCGGCGCCTTGGAAACCGTGGACGGCGGCGCCCAGGCCCAGGGCACGGACTACGGGTCTCGCCCGCGAATCCAAGGGGTTACCTCGGTCGCGCTGGAGACGAGCCCCTGGCCCGCGTGGCTGCGCGACGCTGCTCCAAACCTCGCCGACCAATGGCGCGAGGCCGGCGCGCAGGTCTGGCAGAGTCACGCGGAACAACCCCGGATCATCCCAAGCGATTTGTGCCTACTGGCCTCCAGCGCCCGCACGCCGATCGAGGCATGGGCCCACCCCACCCGGCGCTGGCTCGCCAGCCAGTTCCATCCCGAGCGCGGCTGGCGCGGCGCCGACCCGGCCCAAAGCTGCTTGGCGGGAAAACTGTGGATGCAGGCGTGGTTAAGCGCGATCGACCGTGCGCAACAGGCTGACCCATGACGCCCCGGCTGGGCCGCTGGCTGGTCCCCTCCCTGCCGCTCATCGGTGCCGTGGCTCTGCTGGCGAGTGGCGGCGGGGCTATCGACTACCACGCGGCCCTGGCCTTGGCGCCCCTGCACGCCCTGGCCGCGGCTCGGCTGGGGCTCCAGCAGCAACCGGGCCTCGATCGGCGGCGTTGGAGCCTCCTGGCGCTGGCCCCCCTGGCCCTGCTGTTGGCGGCGGCGCCGTGGCGGCCTTCCTGCGAGTTCTGGCACGGCATGGGTTTTTGGCTGCTGGGCCCGCTGATGTCGGCGCTGGTGGGCGCGGGCATGGGGCGGCTAGCGGCGCTGCTGACCGCGCGCGGATCTGGTCAGCGGCTGATTCTGCTGGCCCTGCTGGTCGGCTCGTCCCTGCCAGGAGCGCTGGCTTTTCTGCAGGGGCCACAGGTGTTTGGCTACGCTCCCGCGGTAGGCTGGGTGGCCGGGGCGCTGTATGAGGACGGCGTGGCCCTACACTGGGGCTATGTCGCCTATCGCTTGGTCGATCTGGCCATTTGGCTGCCGCTGTTGGCCACGTCGCTGGCTCTTGAGCGCCAACAATTGCCCTGGTCGCTGGCCTCCTGTCGCTTGGTTTTCCGCAGCCAGCCCGGGCTTGCGGCCGCGTTATGGCTCTCGCCGCTGGCCTTGGGCGTCGGCCTTGAGCGCGCGGGCCCGGAGCGGTGGCGCGTCGATGCCGCGGCGATCGAGGCCGCCCTGCCCGTGCGGGTGCAGCTGGACCAGCAGCAGTGCGGCGGTGTCCCCGGCGACCACAGCCCCGCCCTGCTCCTGCACCTGCCCGGCGGGGCAAATTCGGCGCGGCGGCGCGAATTGTTCATCCACGACACGTGTTTCCGCTACCGTCAATTGCGCGAGTGGTTCGCGGAAGCGCCGCCGGTGCAGCTGTACGCCTGGCCCGATACGCGCGCCAAACAGCGCTGGATGGGCGCCGCGCGGGTGGAGATCGCCAAGCCGTGGCTGGGCCAGGCCCACTTGGTGCTGCCGGAGCTCGGCGCCAGCGTGCTGACCCATGAGATGGCGCATGTTTTTGCGGCGCGTTGGAACCGCGGGCCCCTGGGAATTCCGCTTCGCTATGGCGTCCTGCCAGACGCGCTGGCGATCGAAGGCCTGGCCGTCGCAGCAGAGTGGCCTTTGCGCGGCGGCCTGAGCCCCCACCAGTGGGCGCGGGCGGCACGACGGCTGAACAAGGCCCCCCCTTACGTCAAGCTCCTGTCACCGCAAGGTTTTTTGGCTGGAAACAGCGATCTCGCCTACACCCTGGCCGGCTCTCTGGTGCGCTGGCTGCGCGATACCCGCGGCCTGGCGGCTGTGCACACCCTCTATGCCACAGGCGATTGGCCGCTGGCGGCCGGGGCTTCCGTGGAGGAGTTTTCCCGGCAGTGGGCCGCATTCATTGACGATCCCCTCCGGCACCCCCTCAGCGACGACGACATGGAGCGCGCCCGCGCCCGTTTTGAGCCACCCGGTCTGTTTGAGCGCCCTTGTGCCTTGGCCTTGGGCCGCTGCCGCGATCGCGCCGATCGGCTGTTGCGGACGGGCCGGCCGCGGCTGGCGGTGGCCGAATGGCAGGGGCTGAGCGAGCGCCTCCAGCAGGTCTTGGAGGGTCCAGAGGGCCCGGAGGTGGCGTGGGCGCACCGGGCGGCGCTGGCGAGCGCTGGGGAGCCGCTAGAGGCCCTGGCCGAGCTCCAGCAGTGGCTGACGGAAAGCGCCGCCGCCGGGCGGCCCATCAACCGCTTGCAGCGCGCCGCCGCAGAGAGCCTGATGGGCGATTTTGCCTGGCACGGCGCTCAATTAGAGCAGGCCCGCCGCCACTGGAGCGCCGCCGCGCAGTTGCCGGTGTCTGAGGCGACCCTGCGCACCCTTGAGGTCAAGCAGGCCCTGGCCGCTGAGCCGGGAGCCAAGGAGTTCCTGGCCAGCCAGCTGCTAGCCGGCGGCTCTGCACAGCGCCCAAGTGCGGTTTTCCGCAGGATGGCCAATGCCTTGCCCGACCATCCGTTGGCCGGCTACTTGCTGGCGCGGCGCGCTCTGCGGCTGCAGACTGGCGAGAGCGCTGTTGCAGACCTGGAGCGGTGGCTGCCGCAGCTGCGCCAAACCTGGCCGTGGACGGCGCGCGAGGCGGCCCGGCTGCTGGCCTTGCACAAAGCGCGCACCGGCGACTGCACTGCTCTGCAACTTCCGGAGTTAAGGACTGAACCGCAGGAAATTCGCTTTGAGCTTGAGCAGCGCTGCGGCTTTGGCCAACCGCGCTGAGTCCCTGCACCGCCGGCTAGTTCGCTGCAGCCCAGTCGCTCAGGCAGGACGCCGCAACTCAGCTAAAGTCAGGCAAATGGTTGAGCGCCGCTTCCAGGGTGCTCCCGAGGTCCGCGCCCAGATCCACAGCGGCCATCGGAAAAAGCATAGAGGCAATCGGCATGCCCGTCGGGTTGCCGTGCCGCTGTTGCCATTGGTCGAGCGCTTCATCTGAGCGGAACAGGCC
>CAXNCS010000036.1:0-26101 GCA_964201005.1 Myxococcota bacterium | reverse complement strand
CTGTCGAAACTGACGGAGGCCTGCGGTCGGGTATTTTTCGGCGCGCGGGATCATCGGAGATTTCGCCTGGCGATGGGCTCGTCTGCCCAGCCCGGGGTGCGATAGACGTAGCGCCTGCCGGAAAGCCGACAATGCCGCCGACGGAATTCCCGCCAGCAGCACCGCCCAAGGCCTCGCAGTATCACATCGGACAGTAGCATGGCGACTGCTAAGTCAAATCACGGCCGCGTTCTGCCAATCCGGCCTCGACGATCGTCACTGCCAGCCGACCCACCAATCGTGTACACTCCCGCCCTGGACGTGAAGACTGTCCCTAAAATGCAGGAACCGGCGATGCGAAATCTCTCTGCGGTGATTGGACTCTTTGGCGTGTTGGCCCTGGGCGCCTGCGCTCCTTCGGGTGGCACGGGCTACGGCCCGGTCGGTGTTTGGGACGCCGGCAGCGATGGCATGCCCGGCGCAGATGTGGGCAGCGGCCAAGACGGCAGCGGTCCGGGCCTGACGGACACAAACTCAGGCAATGACGGCGGTGGCGCCGGACCAGACACCGAATCGCCCGCAGATGCCGGTCCGATCAGCGACGCCCAAGTCGACACCGCGGCGGATACCGGCGCGCCGATCGATACAGCGCAGGACGCAGGGACAGACGTGGGCGCGGACATCGTCGCCGATGTGCCAGTCGTTGGCCAGGACGTGCCGCCGGACGCCGCCCCGGATAGCGTTCAGGACACCATTCAGGATACATTCCAAGATATTGCGAAGGACATTGCGCCGGACGTCGCCGCCGACATCGCCAAGGACACCTCTGACGTCCCCGCGGTCAACACTTGCGGCACCGGCAAGAATATCAAGGCTTTGCTGCAGTGCACGGAGGGCGTGGTCGATTTCTATCTGGAAAAACAGCTGGTCACCTACGTTTTTGGCCAGGGCTTTTTGCTGTACGACGCGTCGATCTCCCGCGGCATGATGGTCTACCTGAACCCCAACACCGTGACCAAGCCCAAAGTCGGCGATCTCGTCGACCTGCATGTCACCAAGTACGCGAATTACAACGGCCAGCAGGAGATCACCGGCGCCGACGTCCTGACCGTGGTCGGTACCGGTGACGCGGCCGCCACTCAGCTGAGCCTGAACGTGATTACCAAGGACATGGTGAGCGAAGCCTATGAAAGCCGTGTACTTATCGGAACTGGCCTGGTGGTCAAGCAACTGAGCGGACCCGATGCCGTGCTGACCAGCCCTTCAGCCGGCGACCTCGTGATGCGCATCGACGGCCCGACGGACCTGTGTGCCGGCGCGGTCATCGACTTGAAAGTCGCGGCGTTGACCCAGTTTGGCAGCGGCCACCGCGTCCAACTGCTCAACGGAGCGGCCGACTTGACCAAGATCGACACCAGCAAATGCGGCGCTGCTCCGGTCCACGATCAGAGCAACTGGGGCTTTGAGGAAGCCAGCGACGCCGATCCACCGCCCGATTTCACCAAAGTCGGCGCCTACATCGCGGCCGCGCGCACGACCACACAAAAATACAGCGGTACAGCGTCGTGCAAGGTCACCTGGACTTCGGTCGACAACCAGGACTTGGTCGCGGGCCAGTTCATCCCCATCGTGCCGGGCCAAAAAGCCAGCATTTCCGCTTGGGTGCTGGACAGCGATCCGGCGGGCAAAGGCCGGCTGAGCATGACGTTCTACAAGTCCGACATGACGACCGTCATCAGCTCGCAGTTCAGCGGCACTTACACGGTGGATGGCGCGCAGTGGGCCCAGGTCAGTTTCGCCTACACCGCCCCAGCGGAAGCGGCATATGTCCGTGGGTTTATGCGATTCTACGACGTCGCCCCGGCCTTTACCGGCAGCGCCACCCTCTACATCGACGACTGGGCGACCCTGATTCAGTAGCCAAAGGATACCAAATAGAGATGCAGGAAATTACCCCTTTGCCATTCGGGCCCCTTGCCGCTGTGCTGGCTCTGCTGTTGCGTTTGTGGGGCTTTCCCGGCCTTGAGACCCCTGTGAGCCTGTATTTCGCCGAGGCGCCGGCTGTCGAAGCCCCCGCAAACCCGCCACGGGTGATCGGCCAACACACCGTCGCGGTGCTGGCTGATCGGCGCAATTCCGCAGGGATTCAGGAGCAGTGCGACGTCGAACTGGAGCTACCCGGCGCCGACATCGATCACCGGCTGCTGTGCGACCTGCCGCTCGCCGGGATCCACCACCACCGGGTGCGGGTTCTGGAGCCGGGCCGCGGCCACGTCTTCTTGCCCGGGGCCTGCCCCAAAGAATTGGCTTTGCCAGCGGTGACTTTTCCGCGCCTCATCGCCGCAGATCCCGCCGACATCAAGACACCGCAGGCCATCCGCGATCGCTGCGGTCCCGCCACCGGGGTGTTGCGCCGCCCCTAGCTTGGCCGCCCAAACAGCCCCGGGCAGGTACATGGCGATTGTCTGATCATTGATATTGCTCAGGAAAACAATCGGCCGGTCTTCCAGGCAAACGCCAGCAGCCCCAGCCCCAGCCCCACCAAGCCAAAGGCCACGCGCACATCCACGCCGGCCGATTTGCTCAGGTCGGGCTTCTCTTCGTGAAGAAATGGCTCGTCGAGCCCCGTATGCACCCAGCCCTTGCGAACGGCACCGGCGGGGTACTTCTTGGCGGCTTCGTCGGACAGCAGCTGCACGGGCAGGTTGCGCGACACGGCCTGCTGCGAAATCGGGTCGGTGTACGTGATCTCGACCCGCGAGCCCAGCTTGTCTCGCGCCGCCGCCCGCGTGCTGACGATTTGGTAGTCGATGGCCTTGAGCTCGCCCTTCTGCAGCTTGCCCGCCTCTTCTGCGTGGGTGAACCAGACCACCCCCGCCGCCGCGAGCGCTACCAACCCCGCCGCAGTCCACATCGAGAGACCCATGGCGCCAACCTATCCGCGCGACGGGAATGCGGAGCGAACATTGCCTTCCATGTCCTGCAGATCCAGCGGCTTGGGCTCCACTTTGCCCTGGAATCCGCCGCGCCGCGTGACGCTAAAGGGGAAGTCGAGGCCCGCCAAGGTCATCTTGCCCAGCGTGCGCTCGTACAGCCACCAGTCCTTGCTGTAGGTCGAAACGCCGATCGCGTCGTAGTAGGCGAACAGCCCGACCGCGCCCTTGAGCGCCAAATCCCAAGCCGCCATGCTAAGTTTGCCGTTCAGGCCAAAGTCGCCGGTGGTGGCATTGAAGCCCAGGGCCACGGAGGCGGACAGCGGCTTGGAGGCGTTGAGCCCCAGCTTGGCCTTGAGACCGACGCCGACCTCGGCAATCCACGCATCGGCAGACACGCCGGCCGAGAGGGCCAAAAAACCCTCCATGTTCATGCCGGTTTCCAGCGTGCCTTCGACCTCGTACCAGTTGCCGCTCGCGTCCTTGTCCTTGCGGCGCTTGACCACGATGTTGTTGAGCATCACCTCGCCGACCTTGAAGCTGGCGCCGAGCTGGATGCCCAAAGACACCGCCAAGCCAAAAAACGGCGTGGGGATGTTCTTGCGCCACCACTTGTCGACCTTCTTCTCGCTGCCGGCGTACAGCTTCTTGACCCCTGAAACACCAAGAGAAAAGTCGCCATCGCGGTTGGGCGGGGTAAAGGTGATGCCGCGGTCGCCGCCGATCGGGATGGTGATCTGGTGCGGCGAGCTGTGATCGCCCTGCGGCGCTGCGGGTCCAGCGGCCCCCCCAGCAGGCGTGCGCGCGGCACCGGCCCCAGGGGCAGCCCCGGCGCTCGGCGCTCCACCACCGGCGACCGGCGGGGCGTGCTGAGCCTCATTCGCCCCAGCTTTCTGCTTGATGGGCGCCTTCTTACCCGACTGGGCGGCGTCTGCAGCGGCGCTCGCTTCGCCTTCTTTGGCGGCTGTGGAGCCTCCCCCAACCGGCGCAGCGGCCTTGGGTGCAGCGGCTTCCGGGGCGGCGGCCTCGGGTCCAGCGGCAGCGGGTCCAGCCCCAGCGGTGTCGGGGGCCGCGGCGGCGGGATCGGCAGCGTGGCCGGGCTGTTTGGCGTCGGGCTTGGCCTGAGCCTTCTTCTCGTCTGGATTCTTGCCCAGGCGTTTCTGGACGATGTGGGCACATTCGTGAAGCAGCACTTTCTGATAGCCCGCAGAACCCGGCTCACCGGCCTGCGAACTCATCGTCACAATGTTGCCCAGGGCAAACGCAGAGCAGCCGCGCTTTTGGCATTCGGCGTCGGCGCCGGGCCCAGAGCGCACCAGCACGTCCGACAGATCCGCGCCAAACGAGTCCTTGACCCTGCGCACGGTCGCGGCATCCAATTGCTCAGACTTGATCGCCCCTTGCGGCGTCTGCGCTTCTTGCTTCTTGCCGCTGGGAGCAGCCAAGGCCGGGGCGCCACCTGCCATCGCCGTGTTGCTGAGGTCGGCGCGGGCCACGGTCGGCTGCAATTGCTGCAGCGGCGCCGGGGTTTCTTTGGCGGGACCGGCGGTGCGCGACACAAAGTTGCGCCGTTTGGCGAGCTTCTCTTGTTCCGACTTGGGCTGGGACTGCATGGAGCCTCCGCGGGCGGTGGTCGGCACAATGGCGAGCGCCACGGCCAATTCAAAGCGTTCCGCACCCTCAACGATGCGACGATTGCCGCCAAGATGCAAGAGCTTTGTGCTGTTTGGCCGCTTGCGCCAGGGTCCGCACACCCCACCCGCGGATCGCAGAAACTTCACATCCCCCCCTTACGTCAATTCAGCTCCCTGGTTCATGTTTTTGGCATGTTTGTGGCGATCGTTGCGCGGGCAGTCCGCCGTGCGCTTGCGCCGCAGCCGCGGGTTGTCGTACACCGCAGCCGCCACCGCAGCGCCGCGGTGCTGAGGCCCACCATGGCAAGCCCGCTCCAAGCCCAAACACTCAAAGGTTTTCGCGACTACCTGCCCGAGGCGATGGCGCCGCGCCAGGCGATGATTCGCACCATTGAGGACACCTTTGCCCGCCACGGTTTTCTGCCGCTGCAGACGCCGGCCCTGGAGTACGAAGAGACTCTGATGGGCAAGTACGGAGAAGAAGGCGATAAACTCCTGTACCGCTTTGAGGACAACGGCCAGCGCCGCGTGGCCCTGCGCTACGACCTGACGGTGCCGCTGGCCCGCGTGGTCGCCCAGCACCGCGCCGAGCTGCAACTGCCGTTTCGCCGCTACCACATCGCCCCGGTCTGGCGCGCAGAGAAGCCGCAGCGCGGGCGTTTTCGCGAGTTTCTTCAATGCGATGCCGATATCGCCGGGGTCAATACCCCCCTGGCCGACGCCGAGGTGCTGATCACCGGTCTGCAGGTGCTGGGCTCGCTGGGGGTCGACGGCGCGCGGCTGCACCTCAACCACCGCGACGTGCTATTTGGCCTGCTTGAACTGCGCGGAGTCACTGAAAAGGCTCAGCAAATCGCCTGTATTCGCGCGGTGGACAAGCTCGACAAGATCGGCGACGCAGGGGTGGTGGCGGAGATCATCCGCGAAGCCGGGCTCGACGATCAGCTGGCGCGCAAAGTGGTCGGCGATTTTCAGCCTGGGGGTGGACTGGGGGACCTGGAGAAGATCGTTGACGGGGCTGGAGAAAACGCCGGCATGCTCCGCGGCGCGGTGGAGAGGCTGCAGCAAGTGCTGGCGCTGGTCGCGGCGGCGGGGCTGGCAGACAAGGTCTGTGTCGACGTATCGATTGCCCGCGGCCTGGATTACTACACCGGGATCATTTACGAAACTCGCCTGACTGACCCCAAGGTGGCGACGATCGGCGCGGTCATGTCCGGCGGCCGCTATGACGGGCTGATCGGCCTTTTCAGCAAGGAGCAGGTGCCGGCGGTGGGCATTTCGCTGGGCCTGGACCGGCTGCTGGCGGCGCTGCAAGAGCTGGCGCTGCTGCCGGTGAATCTCGCGCGCATCCCGGTGTATATCGCTGTGATGAATACGGAAGTCGCTGGGCCGGCCCTGCACGTCGCCGGGCTGCTGCGGGCGGCTGGGCTGCGCGTGGAGGTCGACCTGGCCGGCGGCAAGCTGGGCAAACAGTTTGAGCGGGCGAGCAAACGCGGCGCTTCTGCGGTGGTTGTGCTGGGCAGTGACGAAGTGAGCGGCCAGACCGCCCAAGTCAAGGACCTGGCGAGCGGCGCGCAAAGTCCCGTGCCGTGGGCGGAATTGGCGGCGTATCTGCACGCGCTGTTGGGGCAGGCCTGACGGTTTGAAATTCGCCGGCCGCCGTGCTTGACTGAGGCTATGAAGGCGCGCACCCGCGATCACAATTTGGCAGTTCTGGTGGTCTCTCTGGCGATGGCGTTGCTGGCTTCGGCCTGCAGCGGCGCCGGGGCTCAGCGGCGAGATGCCCGGGTCGTAGAGCTACAAGCCATTGAAATAAAAGTCGATCGCAGCGGAGACGGCAAGGCCAAGGTCTACGTCAAGGACCAGAACGCCTTGGACGACGAGGCCATGGCGGCCTTCCGTGCCAAGAACTGGGCCGAAGCACTGCGGCTGTTTGACCTGCTGATCAAGGAGTTTCCCGATCAGGTGGGGCGCTATGCGGTGGAGTTCAACGCGGGGCTGTGCCTGACCCGCCTGGGTCGCCACCCGGAGGCCGCCCAGCGCTTTGCCTTGGCGCGCCAGCACAGTCTGGGGAGCCGCAATGCCCGCGACGCGATTTTCTTGGAAGGCGAGGCCTTAGAGGCTCATCAGCAGTGGGCCGAGGCCGCGGCGCTCTACCGATCGATGCTGGAAGATCCGCAGATCCAAAAGGATATCGGCGGCAAGCTGGGTCTGCTCGATGAACTGGAGGCCTGGGCGCGTCTGGGGATCGCCCTGCGCAAATCCGGCGATCCCACCCGCGCCGACAAGGCCTTCAAGTCCGCAGAACGCCTGTATGAAGACCACCGCGAAGCGCCTCTTGTGGCAGACAGCGAGTGGGTAGCGCGGGCGATGTTTGAGCGGGCGGAGATCTTTTACGAGCTGTTTGCCTCGATCCGCTTCCGCCTGCCGGTTGAACGGATGAAGCGCGAACTCGAGGACAAGTCAAACCTTTTCCTCAAGGCCGAGGGCATTTACTACCGCTGCGTGCGGCTGCAGAACAAGCCGTGGTCGCTGGCGGCGGGGTTGGCGATCGGCAACCTGTACTCGCGGCTCATCACCGATATCGAGGGCGCTGAGGTGCCGGCCGATCTCGACGAGTACACCATGGAGGTGTATCGCGACGAGCTTTGGAATCACAATGAGAAGTTGGCCAAGCGCGCCCTGGTGATCTTCCAAAAGAACATGGAACTGGCCGAGCGCCTGGGCGACAAAGGCGACTGGGTTGAGAAAAGCTACCAAGGCCTCAAGCGGATGGAGGGCCTGATCGAGGTCAACACCGCCCGGCGCGTCAAGCTGCTCAAGACCCCGCCGCCAGCGCTGCCCCTGCCGAGCCCGGCCACGCCAGCCGCAGAGCCCTCGCCCAAACCTTGACGCGGCAAGCGTTTTCTGACTCCGCTGGAGCCCCGCCCGATGAGCAAGACCCTGCAGTTTGTGCGCGCCGACGCCACGCCCCACCGCGACAGCATGCGCGGCCGGCGCGACGACCCGCGGCTGGTGGGGCGGGCTGTGTCGCTGGACGGCAATCCGCAGCCGGACCAGGTTCGGGCGATCCTGCTCGGCGTGTCCGATGACCGCGGGGTGCAGCTGGCGGGCGGGCGGGTCGGCGCCGCGGACGGGCCTCTGCGGGTGCGCGATTACCTGCTGCGGATGCCGGCGCCCGCGGAATTTGGCCCGCAGTCGCTGCTCAATGCGGGCGATCTGCAGTCGGCCGAGCACACCGCAGAGACCCATGCGCGGTTGGCTGAAGTCGTGGCGGTGCTGCGCGAGCGCTTTCCGTTGGCGCGCCTCGTGGTGATCGGCGGCGGCCAGGATCACGCGTACGGCGAGGTGCTCGGCCTGGCGCGGGTGATTGGGCGGGCCCAACCGGATGGGCGCTTGGCCGTGGTCAGCGTCGGTCCCCAGGCCCAAGTCACCGATCCGGAGCGCGGCGAACCCAACGCCAACACCGCGTTCCGCCGGCTCTTGCTTGAACCGGCGGCGCGGCTAGACGGCCCTTCGCTGCTGCAGTGGGGGCTACAGCGTTGCAGCAATACCGCATCGCAGCTGCAGTTTCTCGACGCCCAGGGGGTCCGCCAGCTGTTCTGGGAAGAGGTCGACGGCGACCACCGCCGCGCCGGCCTGGATCTGGTGGTGCGCATGAAGGAGCTGGCGGAGGGCCACGCCGGCCTGAGCCTTTCCGTGCATCTCGCGGCGTTTGATCACTCGGTATCGCCGGGGGTGGGCGCGCCCTCTGCGGTCGGCGTGCCAGCGGGAGCCGTGCTGCGGGCGGCGGCGGCCCTGGGCAACCTCCCCTTGGCGACCCAGTTGGGCCTGTACGAGCTCAACCCGCGCTTTGACCAGGACGGGGCGAGCGCCCGGCTGGCGGCGCGGCTGGCGTGGAGCTATTTGACCGGCTTGCTATAACTCGACAGTTATACACACGTATATCCATAGCATTGCAAGGTACATGGCGATTGTCCGACGCCGCGGCTCGCCGTCGATACCCCTGCCGCAGCAGTTGACGATTGCAGTGCCCCAACCGACACTGGCGCGCCACACTGCCGAGCTGGTCCAAGCCCCGGCAATCTGGCGGAGGCATAGCGATGCGCGCGCGTGGAACTGTAGCGATCCTGGCGGCTCTGGCCGCACTGTGGCCGGCATTTGCCCGCGCGGGCGAGCCGCCGGCCCTCTCTGTTCAGGGTGTCGCCGTGGGCGCGGGTCCGGCAGATGGCTGGCTGGTGCAACCCGCAGCGGCGCTCAAGCCGGGCGAGTGGCTGGGATCTGCGGCCCTGCACTACGCCCGCACGCCGCTGAGGTTTTCGGCCGCGGGAGGCCTGCAACAGACGGTCCTCGGCGACCTGGGGATGCTGGACGCGGCGGCGCTGGTCGGGCTGCCCAAGCACTGGGCGGTGGGCGCGGTGGTGCCTGTGGCGTGGCTGATGCGCGGCGGCGGGCCCAACGTGGCGCAGCTGAGCCGGCTGCCTCAGGGTCCGGCGCTCGGCGATCTGCAGATTCAGCTGCGCAAACAGTTTTGGCAGGGTCCGGCCCTGGGCGGCGAATCGACCCTCTCCTTTGATCTAGCTGGCGAATTGCCGACTTCTGCCGTGGGCAACTGGCTCGGCGGCGCGGGGGCGGCGGTGCTGCGCGGTTGGTGGAGCTTGACCACTGGGCCGTGGCGCGGCGACCTGGGCCTGGGAGCGCGGCTGACCCCGACCCAGTCGCTGCGGGTGGCCCCATTGGACGCCAACGGTCAACCCGACGCGAGCCAAATGCGCGACGCGCTGCGCGCCGGCAGTACCGCCGATGTGGCGATGGCCCTGCGCCGGTCGCTGGGCGGCGGCGATGTGCGGGTGGGCGCAGAATTGGCTGCCCACATGCCCTTGGTGACGACGGTTGCGGAGAATGTCGCGGTGGTCGAGCTGGCCGCCAGCGGCGACTACGCCCTGAACCCTTGGCTGCGCTTGGGTGCGGTGATTGGCGCCGCCCCCACCAGCGGCCCGGGCTCGGCGGCTCTGCGCTTGGGAGCTGTGCTGCGCTTTGACCCCCAAGCCCTGCCCAGCGATCGCGACGGCGATGGCCTGGACGACCGCCTCGACCGCTGCCCAGACGCGGCAGAAGACCGCGATGGCTTTGAAGATCGCGACGGTTGCCCGGATACAGATGACGACGGCGACGCTGTGCCCGACGCCAGCGACAAATGCCGGCTGGTGGCGGAAGACCGCGACGGCTTCCAAGACGACGACGGCTGCCCGGACACGGATGACGACGGCGACGCCATTGTCGACGCCAAGGACCTGTGCCCGCGCGCCGCTGAAGACCGCGACGGCTTCCAGGACGACGACGGCTGCCCCGACACCGACGACGACGGCGACGGCATCGCCGACAGCGCCGATCTATGCCCGCAGCAAGCGGAAACCAGCAACGGCTATGAAGACCAAGACGGCTGCCCGGACATGAAGCCCGGCGAAGCCCCACCGGCGATCGAGCCGCCCCAAGGCGCTACGCCGGCCGCGGAAGAGCCTGCCCCGGTCGCAGCGCCGGTCGAAAAACCCAAGAAGGGAGCCAAGAAGGCCAAGGGCCCCGCCGCCGCGCCCACGCCCAAGGCGGCGCCCAGCGGCGATGCCAAGCCGGCCGATGCGCCCAAAGCCGCGGAGGCCAAGCCCGTGGAAGTGAAGCCTGTGGAAGCTAAGCCTGCGGAGGCCAAGCCTGTGGAAGTGAAGCCTTCGGAAGCGAAGCCTGTGGAGGCCAAGCCGGCCGCTGGGCCAAAGCCCGCTGACGCCAAGACCGCACCCAAGACCGCACCCAAGACCGCACCCAAGGCTGAATCCAAGCCCAACGCGGCGACCAAGCCCGCTGAACCCGAGGGCAAGCCGCGCGTCAAGGTCAAGGACCTGTCAAAGGAAAATCCCTAAGCGCCAAGCGGACTAGACAGTACCATGGCGACTGTCCGAAGGCTCCGTGGCGCCGCCCAGCGAGGACACGATGCCCCGAGACGCCGCGCCACGCCCTTCCGCCGCTGACATCGAGGCCCTTCTGGCCTATTTGCCCTACTTTGAGCGCGCCGAGGGCGGCGAGGTGGCGGTCTGGACGGACAGCCACGCCGACCCAAACAGCGGCGCTTTGACCTGCGGTTACCCGGTCTACAGCGCCGAGGTCCACGCGTTCATCCGCCTGTTGGACCAGCCCTGCTGGCGGGACCCGCACTACCAGCCCGCGGTCGCGGGTCGCTGGCTCGAAGACGAGTCAGCGGTGGCCGCAGCGACCCTGCCGCAGATCCGCGCGATGCTGACCTACACCATGCGCGGCGAGCGCTTCTGCGACGGACACTGGGCCGGATTGGCGCGGCGCGGGAGGGTCGCCCGGCTGCTGCGGCGCTTGGCCGCCCTGGGCAACGGCGGCGCGGGGACCTGAGCGGCCGGCGGCCGTCACCAGTCGGTCTCTCGATAATCCTTTAGAAATTTCCCCCACACATGCTCGCCGCTGCGAAAACCGGAAATGATCGGATCGACGATCCGCGCGGCGCCGTCGACGATGTCCAGCGGCGGAGCAAAATGCTGCTCCAGGGTCTTCTTGGCCGCCAGATGCGCCGGGTCCTCGTCATTGATCCAGCCGGTGTCGACGCTGTTCATGTGGATGCCGCTCGCGTGGTAATCCGCCGCCGAGGTCCGCGTCATCATGTTGAGCGCCGCCTTGGCCATATTGGTGTGCGGGTGGCGGGTGGTCTTGAGGCGCCGGTAAAATTGCCCTTCCATCGCCGAGACATTGACGATGTGCTTGTCTCGCTCCGGGGTCGCCGTCATCAGCGGCTTGAGCCGGGCGTTGAGGATGAACGGCGCCACGGCGTTGATGAGCTGGGTCTCCAGCAGCTCCACCGCCGACACTTCGGCCAGCTGCAGCCGCCACGAATTGCGCTCGCGCAGGTCGATCTGCTGCAAGTCCTGGTCCAAATGCCCTTGGGGAAACAGGTGATCTTGCGGCTCCACCTCATCGGCTAGCAGCGGCGCCTGCGACAACTGGGCCGCGTGCACCAGCCCCGGGGCCGCCAGCGCCTGAGCCCGCGCCGCCAGCGCTTGGCCCTCGCCTTCGCCCACCACCTGCTCGCCGCGAAGGCC
Organism: Myxococcota bacterium; assembly: GCA_964201005.1. GTDB lineage: Bacteria > Myxococcota_A > UBA9042 > UBA9042 > UBA9042 > SXRM01. Next base: position 14,443 of record CAXNCS010000036.1, on the reverse strand, counting down.
CTCATAAGCACCGACCAGCCTTTGCACTTCCGCCGGCAGGTGCGCGAGCTCCGTCTGCTCCAACTCCATCATGTGGCGGTAAAACTCCGGCGGCCGCCGCACCGTCTGGCAGGCATTGTTGACAATAAAGTCCAAGCGCTTGCGCGTCTGCAGCAGGTGCCGGCAAAACGCCTCCACACTGGGCGTATGCCGCAGATCCAGGCCAAAAACCTCGAGTCGGTGGCCCCACTCGGCAAAATCCGGCTCTTGAGCGTAGCGCAGCGCCGAATCCCGCGGAAACCGGGTCGTCACAATCAGCTCGCAGCCGGCCCTCAGCAGCTTGATCCCGGCCTGGTAGCCGATCTTGACCCGCCCTCCGGTCAGCAGCGCCACCCGCCCGCTCAAGTCCGCCGTTTCCGTCCTCTTGCGGTAGTTGAACTCGGCGCACTCTGGGCACAACTGATCATAAAACCCATGCATCTGCGAGTACTTCTGCTTGCACACATAGCAGTGCTGCAAGTCCCGCGTGCGCCGCCCCGACCCCTCTTCCGCCGCGTCATCGTCGACCTCATCGGCCTCCACCTCCTGCGGCGCGAACACATTGGGCGTGATGAACACCGGCTTCGCCCTGAGCTCGCGAATCCCAGTCCCAGCGCGCAACTCCTGATCTGCGTTGACCTTCTCCGTCTTCCTCTGGCGACTGCGGTTCTTGGCCTCCACCCTGCGCTGGTCCAAATCCGGGCAGAACACATCCCCCGCCGCGTTCATCAGCCTGGCCCTCTCCTCGCCACTGAGCCCGCGCATCAGGTCGCGATTGGCAGCCAATTTCTCCAAAAGCTTTGTCGCCGCACGCAGTTGCTCGGCCACGTCGCCGCCAGCGCTCTCTTCCGACTCCTGCACAGCAAACTCCTTCAAAATCAGCGCGACAACCTTCCCACCGGCGCCAGCGAAGCGAGCGCCGGCCCCGGTGGTCCTGCCCGGGCGGTGGTGGGGAGGGAAAGGAGGTGGGGCATGGGGAGGAAACTTTGGAGGGCAGGAGGCGGCAGCCTCCTTCACCCTCCAATGGTTCCTCCCCAATTCACGATGGTTCAACCATCAGTTCCCGCAATTCCCCTGGCCGCACATAATACTTCGTGTGACAGTAATCGCACACGAGCTCCAGCGGCTCGCTGCCCTCCGCCAGTTCCGCCATGTCGCCCCGGGGCAAGCTGCTCAGCATCGCCATCATGCGATCGCGGCTGCAGCGACAGCGAAACGCCACCGGCTCGCGGGCGCACTGGTCCCAGCCAAACCCCTCAAACAGCGCCTTGGCCCAGGCGCGCGCGTCGGGATCCTCCGCGGTCATCGCATCGCCAATGACAGCGATGCCCTGGATATTATGCAGAATCTTCCGCAAGTCATCGCGGGTGCCCTCGGGCATCATCTGCAGCAAGTAGCCGCTGGCGCTCTGCACCTGGCCGTCCGCCCCCAAGCGCACATCTGTGTGGACAAGCGAAAGAATCTGCTCAGATTCCAAGAGGTAATGCATCAAATAGTCGGAAACATTCTCGCCGTTGAGCGCCACGCTGCTGGCGTAATGCTTGGTCCCCAAAGCTCGCGAAATCTGCAGCGATCCAGCGCCGATGAGCAAGCCAAAGATTTCATTAGACTCCTCTGGATGCGCTACATAAGCACGCACGCCGCCGTCGTCCCACGCCTCGATCGCCACCTGGCCCAGCGGCCCTTCGTGGTTCAGGTACAGCTGCAGCCTCTCATCGGGGTTGATGGTCGATCGCACCAGCAGCGCGCCGAGCATCAGCTCGGCCACCAGCTTGGCCACGTCTGGGGTCGCGTGCATCCGCGCCGCCGCCTCGCGCACGGCCTGGGTCGCGCGCACCACCAGCAGCCGCGCCTCGCCCTCGCGGGTGAGCGAGCGCCACAAGGTATCCCGCTCCAGCGGCACCGCCGGCTCCACCCAGGTGATCGGCGCGACCAGGCGGGCTTGGCGGCGGGCCTGGCGCAGCTCTTCGCGGCGCTGCACGGCCTCCGCCGGGGCGACCGCGGCGCGCTCAAAACCACTGGCGGGCAGCTGGTTTTCGTCAGGCTGATCCCCGCTCGGAGTCTCGCTGTTCTGGGGCTTGGCGTTGTTGTCTGGTTGCATCGCGCTACAGTTCCTGTTGGGTGGTCACCCGCAATACTTCGTCAAAACTCGTGAGACCCAGGGCCATCTTCTTGACCGCAGCGTCGCGCAGAGAGGTCATGCCGTCCTCCGCCGCCTGCCGGCCCAGCCGCCCAGAATCCGCCTGCTCTACGATGAGCCGGCGCAATTTGTCCGACACAGCCATCACTTCATAGACACCGGTGCGGCCCTTGAGCCCCGTATCCCGGCACACCGCACAGCCAGAGCCGCGCCAGACGCCAAAACGCTCGCCGCGCAGCTCCAGGCCCAGCGCCGCCGCCTGCTCCGCGCTCAATTCTTCTTCGCGCCGGCAATTGAGGCACACGGTGCGGAGCAGCCGCTGCGACACCACCCCCAGCAGCGTCGCCCCCAGCAGGTAAGGCTGCACGCCCAAATCAAAAAGCCGCGCCACTGCCCCCGCCGCGTCGTTGGTATGCACCGTGGACAGCACCAAGTGCCCGGTCATCGCCGCCTGAATCGCGTTCTGCGCCGTCTCCGGATCGCGGATCTCGCCCACCATGATCACATCGGGATCCTGCCGCAGCAGCGTGCGCAGCGCCCCGGCAAAAGTCAGGCCCACCTTGGGCTGCACCGCGGTCTGATTGAACTCCTCCATCACCATCTCAATGGGATCTTCAATCGTGGTGATATTGAGCGCCGGCGAAGCGATTGATTTTAAGCAGGAATACAGCGTCGTCGTCTTGCCCGAGCCCGTAGGCCCGCACACCAGCACCAAGCCGTGGGGCCGGCCGATCATCCGCTGGACCTTCTCCAGATCGCGCGGAAACAGCCCCAGCCCGCCCAGGTCCTGCACCAGGATCTCCGGATCAAAAATCCGCAGCACCAGCTTCTCGCCAAACGCAGTCGGCAAGGTAGACAAGCGCAATTCCACTTCGCGCGGACCGTCTTTGCCCGCGTGTTCCAGCTTGATGCGGCCGTCTTGGGGCCGGCGCTTCTCGGCAATATCCAGGCGCCCCAAGGTCTTAATCCGCGATACCACGGCGTTGTGCACGACCCGCGGAATCTGGTGGACCGTGTGCAGCACGCCGTCAATGCGCAGCCGCACCTGGGCCTGTTCGCGCTTGGGCTCTAGGTGGATGTCCGAAGCCCCCTGATCCAGCGCATAGCCCAGCAGAAAATCGACGGCGCGCACCACATGCTTGTCGTCGCCCTCGACCGCCCGGCCCGCTTGGCCCAAGCGCACCAGTTGCTCAAAATTGCCAAACTCAATCGCGCTTTCGCCCAGGTCTGCCGCGGCGTTCTTGAGGGTGGCGCGAAAGCCAAACACCTCGTCGATCGCCCGCAGCACGTCGCCGCGCACCGCCAGCACCAGCTCGACCGCAGATTCGCCGTCGCGCCCTGGGCCTTCGCGCTGAAACTGCTCGCGGTTTTGCAGATCGCGGCTGGCCAAACTCTCCGCCACATCGCGCGAGAACGGGCTGTCGACCGCCACCACCAGCCGGCCGCCTTCGCGCCCCAGGGGCAACGCGCAGTTGCGCTTGGCATAGGCCTTTGAGATCCCTTGGGTAATCAGCTTGGCATCCAGCTTGAGCGGGTCAATCCGCCCGTAGCGCAGCCCCGCCGCCTGGGCCAGCGTCTGCTGAATGCGCTCCTCGCTGACCGCCGCGCCCTGAGGCGACAGCAGCTGAAAACTCGCCACCACCTCCGCCGCGCTCACCGCCGCCGCATCTTCGCCGTGATCGACTTGGCGCTGTTTCTCCAGCACCCGCCGGCGTCTCTCCGCCAACTTCTCGACTTCATAGCACTGTTGCGTCGTCAGCAGGCCCTGATTCTCCAAGACGTCCAGCAGCGTCGCCGCGTCCAGCCCGCCCGGCCATCCCACCGCCGTGCCACCGGCCGCGCGCAACAGCTCCGCCGATTCCACCGAGCGCGGAGGAACCCCAGCACCGCTTGGCGCCTTGAGATTCAGCAGCGGTGGCCGCGGATCAGCCAAAGGCATCCTCGTCGCGATCGCTTCCCGCAGAAGCCACCGCCGCAAAATCGTGCAGCTTGCGATCCAGCAAGAACCGCGGCTTGACGTCCTGCACCGCGTTCAGAGCCGACGGCAGCGCCCCCGGATAGCGCAGATCCAGCTCGCGCAGCAGGTCGTTCATCTGCGCCCGCTTCAGATCCGGCTGCTTGGAGCAAAGGTTGCACGGAAGCAGAGGATACTGCTTGATTTCAGCCCACTTAATCAGCATCGCCTCGGGAATCAGCGCCATCGGCCGGATCACCGTGTTGTAGCCGTCGTCGGCCCGCAGCAGCGGCGGCATGGCCTTGAGCTGACCGCAGAAGAACAGATTCAGCAGCAAGGTAGAGAGGATATCGTCGCGGTGGTGGCCCAGGGCGATCTTGGTACAGCCCAGGCGCTTGGCCGCGTCGTACAGCACCCCGCGCCGCAGCCGCGAGCAGAGCGAACAAGTGGTCTTGCCCGGCTCCAGCTTCTCCATGACGATGTCGTAAGTGTTGTACTTGATGACTTCGTAAGGCGATCCGCAGGTCTTGAGGTACTCCTCCAGCACGTCCGAGGGAAAGCCGGGCTGGCCCTGGTCCAGGTGCACGGCGATGATGTCGAACTTGATCGGCGAGTGCTTCTGGGTGCGCTGCATAAAGTGCAACAGCCCGTAGCTGTCCTTGCCGCCGGACATGCACACCATCACCCGCTCGCCGGGCTGGATCATGTCGTAATCCTTGCAGGCTTTCGCGAACAAGTGCGACATCTTGCGCTCGAGCAGCTGCGGATCGTCCGGGATGGTCTGGCGGCGCGGCACGCGGATCTGCGCCGGCCCCAGCTTGGCAATGCCCAGGTCTCCGGGGCCGCTAAACGCTGGCGCTGGGCTGGCTTCGGCCGCCAAGGTCACATCGCTGTCCCACGCCTCGGCCTCGGGCTCTTTGCGCAAACTGCGCGGCACTGCAACGGTATTGGCGGCGCTGGGGACACTGGTCGCCGGCTTCCACTCAATGACGAGGTTGGGATCGATCGCGGCCGACGAGCAGCTGCCCGCCACCCCGCCCGACGATCCGGCACCGGCATGTTCTGATTCGACAGCCGCATTTGCCGCGGCGCTTGGCAAGCTCACAAAGCCCTCAACGCATGGCCGCGTTCAGCGCGGACCGCACCATGCTAGCACGGGCGCCGTCGGCGCGGCAAAGATCACCGCGCTCGCCACCGGCCAGCGATGCAAGCAGAGCTTTGAGTTCAGGGACTTTGGCAGCAAATTCGCCCGGAGAGGTCCGTGCTACTTCTTGCCCTTCTTGTCGTCGTGCTTGTGGCCTTCGGCGGGCTTGGCGGCCTCTTCAGCCTTGGGCGCGTCGGCGGCCGGCGCATCGGCCGGGGCTTCCGCCGGGGGCACTTCGCCAGCGACCGGCTCAGCGGGGGCAACCGGATCGGCCGGCTTGGGCTCGACCTTGGCCTCGGCTTTGGCCTCCACCTTGGCTTCAGCCTTCGCTTCTGGGGCCTTGGCGGCAGGGGCGGCGCCCAGTCGCGCCTGGATGGCCTGCGGGCGGTTCAGCTTCTCGACCGCGAGGCTGATCTTGGCCAGCGCCGCGCTATCGTAGACGGCTGCTTTGCCAACTTGCGCGTTGTCAAGGACTTCGCTGAGCATGGTGCGGGCGGTGAGGTAATCGAAGCGAGCCTCGAAAGCCTCGACGAGGTGCTCGTGGGTCAGGGCGGCTGCGGCCATGTGGGCATTCCTCCGTCAGTCGGGTGCGTTTGCACGCTGCGCCGGCCAGCAGGGCGGCAAATGCCCCGCGTTGGGTGATGATGGCCTGCGGCGCGCGCCCTCCAAGCATAGCCAGGAATCGCAAAACCGCAACCACGGGCCCGGCGCCGCGCACGGCTATCGCAAGAACGCTTCGGCCATCGCCGCCTCCGTTCACCTCGCTGCCCGGCGAATGCCCCTGTTGCCGGAGGCGAAGATCCCGTATTCTAAATGTGGGCGTGTTTGTCTGGCTCCCCGTCCAGGCCGCGCCGCTGTCGACCGTGGCCATCGCTGGCCGCCGATCCCGTGTGCGCCCGGAGGTCCCATGCTCGCCCGCGTTCGACGAATCAGTTGGCCCGTCGCGCTGTTAGCCCTGCTTTCCTTTGGCCTTCAGGCGTGCAGCGACAACGTCGTGCAGGGCACCGTAGTGTTTGCCGACGCCAAATCGGACGGCAATGGCCTGTTTGGCAAGAAAGACACCCAGCTGACCGCAGACGGTGGTTCGACCCAAGAAGTCGCCCAGGGCGAGGATACGCAAGAAGAAGAGGACGTGGCGGTCAAGCGCGAAATCGTGCTGATGCTCAACAACGCCCTGCCGCAAGTGATTGGCCCCTCTGCACAATTGCCAGTTTACGCCAAAGTGATCGACTACACCCACGGCGTTCCGGCGGACGGCGTGGCGGTGCTGTGGGAAGTGATCGAGAACCAGGGTCTCAATGGGCCGGGCAACGGCGCGCTGGACTCGATGAACACCTTTACCGACCAGAAGGGCCTGACCGGCAACATCTTTTCTGCCAACAAGTCGCCCGCGGTCGATTACAAGGTGCGCGTCAGTTGCGAGGCCGCCGAGCCCGTGGAATTCATGGTGTCGGTGACGGATAACCCCAAGGGCGGCTTGAAGATCAAGATGCTCTACGACAACCAGCTGACCCTGGGCCAGGTCACGGTGCGGGTGATGCCCAACCCGTTTACCTGCGCGTCGTTCAAGCCCGTGTACCCGCCCGAGGGCTTTATCGCCAGCAAGTCGACGATTCTGGAAGACACCCCGGAATTCGCGCCCTTGCCGGCGGACAAGAAGTACGGCGTCTACGTGATCGCCAAAGACAGCGACAACCACCTCGCCGCCGCGGGCTGTGCCGATGCACTCCTGGTCATCGACAAGCAGACCACTGAAGTCACTGTTACCCTTCAGACTTTGCCGCTGATGGCCTCCGGGCCCTACGACATGGTCAACCACTTTGACTTCACCGGAGCGATTCCCGGGCAGCTGGGGCAGATCCTCGATACGGCCGTGCAGATCTTTTATGATCCCGGGGCCTTTGTCATCGCGCAGGTCAAGAACCTCGTCAAGCAGGTGCTGCCGTCGATCATCGTCGACGCGGCGTTTGGCCTGTTTGAAGACGCTTTGGCCAAGGTCGTCAGCGACTGGCTGCTCAACAAGTCGCCGTCCTGGCTCCAGGACTTCTTTCAGATGGGCCAAGATGTCCTGCAGATCGTCAAGAAGCTGGAGATGCTGGGTATCCTCAAAATCTACAAGGTCACCAACGACTTCTTTATCAAGGGCGACATCAGCTTTACCGGCTTGAACCTGTACTGGAAGCTGGGCTGCGACAAGAAGGACCCCAACTACGCAGAGTGCGGCAAGATCCCGCTGGACGCCGCCAAGGCGATTAACGACCCCAACTTCCCGTTGGATTTCTTTGCGGGCACCCTGACCGGCAGCGTCTCTGCGCAAAAGAAGCTGACCATCGACTCGAGCACGATCAAGCTCAACTACGGCAAACTCATCCTGTTTGTCTTGACCCACGTGGTGCTCAAGAAGATCACGGGCGAGACGACCTTCCTGGGCGCCATGGAAAAGCTGGTCAACTGCGACGGCATCGCCAAGGGCATCGGCGGCTCGATTCTGGGCAAACTCGGCCTCTCTGAGAGCACGGTCAAGGGCTTCTGCAGCTCTACCCTGGGCCTGCTGGTGCTGCCGCTGGAACAGTACCTCGGCGGCCTGGCCCTGGACTCTAACCTTGCACTTACCGGCAGTTGCATGATGCAGGACATCAACGACGACCTCAAGGTGGACAAACTGGTGGACGGCGTCTGGGCCGGCAGCATCATCGTCTCCGGCGCCGCCTCCGGCAAAGGCTTCAAGGGCGACTTCACCGCCACCCGCCAGCCCGGCTTCTAGCCGCCACCCACCGGCACCGACCCACCCAAGATCAGGCAACACAACCTTATGTTCTTAAGACACTCTTTTCAGCCGGCCCTGGCCCCGCTGATCCTCGCGACCCTGGTGCTCAGCGCCTGCGGCTCCGCACAGATCGAGCGCCTCAGCGGCGAACCCACCGCGATTGACCCCTACACGTTGCCGACGGCGCGCCGCACCCACCCGGCCGTCGACGGCTGCCAGCGCTTTATCGCCGCCGTGCGCAAGGGCGACTCCGCTGGGGCTTGGGGCCAGCTGTCGCTGGACACGCGCAAGGCCCTGTCGGCCCGGGCCTCTCTCGCCGGGCTGCGCGGGGTAGACCTGCTGCAACAGCGTATCCTGCCTCAGGAAAGCGGCTCGCCTCAGCCCTTTGATCCGCTGGCTACTTTTGCCGTGGCGGAGATCAAGACCTTGCAGCTGCTCACCACCCCGGCGGACGAGACCAGTGTGGCCCAGCGCCTCGAGCTCACGGGTGCCGACGGCGCCAAGCGCCAGGTCGAGATGCGCTTTGAAGGCTATGCCTGGCGCATCCACCGGCCGCAGCTGTAGAGAATTTCCCCCCACGGCAACGTGAACTGCCCGGGCAGACTCGGTTTTCTGCCCACACTCGCGGAGGCGCGATGGCGCTCGTCGGTCCCAGCCAGCTCAAGATCACCGCGGGAGGCATCCAGACGGATCTGCCAGTAGAAGCCCATGGTGACACAGAAGATTTGGGCGGTCAGCGCCTGCGCCACGTCTACATTGAGACGATGGGCTGCCAGATGAACGTCTACGACAGCGAGCGCATGTTTGAGGCCCTGGGCAAGGCCGGCTATGTGCCTACAGAGCAAGCGGAATTGGCCGACCTAGCCATCGTCAACACCTGCAGCGTGCGAGACAAGGTCGAACACAAGGTGGTATCGCTGCTGGGCGTGTGGAAGAAACTAAAGGAATTTAATCCCGATCTGGTGCTGGGCATGGCCGGCTGCGTGGCCCAGCAAGAGGGTGACAAGCTGCTGGCCAAGCTGCCGCACCTGGACTTGGTGGTCGGGCCGGACCAGATCAGCGAGCTGCCCAAGCTGGTGGAAGCGCGGCGCCAGGCTCAACAGCGCGGCTCTGCGACGCAATTTGTCCGCCGCCAGGACTACGAGTTTCCGCTGCCAGAAGCGCCAGAAGACGGCCGCGCCACCGCCATGGTGACGATCATGAAGGGCTGCAACAAGATCTGCAGCTTCTGCATCGTGCCCTTTACCCGCGGCCGCGAAGTGAGCAAGCCGTCGCCGCAGGTGATCGACGAAGTGCGCATGCTGGCCGACCACGGCGTGCGCGAGGTCACGCTTCTGGGGCAAAACGTCAATAGCTACGGCAAGGACCGCAACCTGCCGGGGGCGCCGGGCGAGCTGGACTTTGCCGAGCTGATCCACAAAGTGGCCGAAGTGCCGGGGCTCGCCCGCATCCGCTTTACCACCTCGCATCCCATGGATTGCACGGACGGCCTGATCGACGCCTTTGCCAGCTGCAGCAAGCTGATGCCGTTCTTTCACCTGCCGATCCAATCGGGCTCGCCCAAGGTGCTGGAGGCGATGCGCCGCGCCCACGGGGTGGACGATTACCTGGCTAAGATCGAGCGGTTGCGCAGGATCGCCCCGCAGGTCGCACTGTCGACGGACTTGATTGTCGGCTTTCCCGGCGAGACAGAAGACGATTTCCAGATGACCTTGGATCTGGTGCAGAAAGTCCGCTACGCCACGCTGTACTCGTTCATCTACTCGACCCGGCCGGGGACCCGCGCCGCCGAGCTCAAAGACGACGTGCCCGTGCGCGAAAAGAAGCGGCGGATCAATGAATTGCAGCGCGTACAAGACGCGATCACCGCCGAGTGGATGCAGAGCTTTGGCGGTCGCGAGCTGCCGGTGCTGTTTGAGGGGCCGAGCCGGCTGCAGCAGATGGGCCCTCAGTCCAAACTCGCTGAAATGCGTGAGGTTCGCGGCCTGCAGGTGATGGGTCGCACCCCAGAAAACCTCAAGGTCAATGTCGCCACGGACCAGCTCGACGCGCCGCTGACCTGGAAGGGGCGGATCGGCCAGGTGCGCATCGGCGCGGTGGGCCAGCACTCGCTTCAGGGCGAGCTTCTGGGCTGGATCGACTGATCGATGACCCAGGCCCCCCTGCCTTCTCCGCTCAAACCTTGGAGAATTGCCCCGGCGCTCGGCTGGCAGGCGTTGATTTGGCTTCTGTCTTCGCGGCCTTGGCCTAAGGCGGGCGGCTGGATCGCCGAGCTGTGGCAGGCCTTGCCGCGCTGGCTGAGCCAGACCCTGCCCGCCGATAAGACCCTGCACGCGCTGTTTTTTGGCCTCTTGGCGCTGCTGTGGCGCTTGGGACTGCCGCCTCGCCGCGGCCGCGCGCTGCTGGCCTGGGGTCTGGCGGTGCTGTGGGGGGCGCTGGACGAGCTTCACCAGTCCTATGTGCCCGGACGCACAGCGGATCCCTGGGATCTACTCGCCGACGCCACCGGGGCGCTGATCGCCGTCACCGCTGCGGCCCTGCTGACTCGCCGGTTGGCCAAGCAGTGAATCGGATCCCCCGCTCATCCGTCGCACACTCGGCGGTTTGCCCCGCGACCCTTGATCCGTCGGCTTGTTTGTCCGATGCTAGAGGGCTTTTTCCCCGGCCCATGGTCGGTCCACGACGGCACTCCCTGCCGGCCAGTTCACCCAAGGAGCAGAAATGCAAGGACCATTCAAACCGTACGGCCTCAGCATGCGCGGCCGCTTGGTCGGAGCGGCCCTGGCGCTGACGGCGATGGGTGCCGCCCCGCTGGGCCCCTGGGCGACCGCAGAGGCCTATGCGGCAGAGCGCGGCGAGGCCATGCTCTATGTGCTTGAACACGTTGACCAAGGCGGCATCGTCAGCCACCTGATCGTGCCGATGGCGGTCAAAGCGCTCAGCGACGCCGGCCCTTCGACGCGGCCGATGAAGGCGTTTGAGGCCCTGCGCGCCCGCAGCTCCAAGGAATACGGCGCCACCTCGCTGCGCATCGACTCCGCGACCAAAGCCACGCTGGTGCTCGACAAAGTGGCCGACGCGGACAAAGTGTTGGCCGAAGTCTACTGGACCCTGGCGGCCCAAGGCTTTACCGAGCTGCAGGCCCCGCCGTACGTCAAGGATGCGGTCACGCCAGAAAAGCTGAGCTACGGCGCGGCTGTGGCGATCTGGCCCGTGTGGGAGCTGCTGCGCTTCTACGACCAGCCGGCGCTGGCGGGCAACGGCTTTTCCTATGTTTCTGGCCAATTGCAGCCTGCCCATGAAGTGCTCAAGCGCCTCATCAAGGGCGATCCGGCGCTCAAGAAGATCCTGGGCGATGCCCTCGTCGGCGCGGCGCTGCGCCCAAAGATCGCCTTGCTAGAAGCGATAACGGACGGCAAGTCGCGCGAAGCCCTGCGCCTCAAGGCGGACGATGCGGTGCCGGCGCTGGAGGACGAGTCGGCTGCGGTGCGCGCGGCGGCCCTGGACGCGGTGATCGCCGCCGGGGTCAATGGCAGCAAGACCGTGCTCGCGGCGCTTGAGAAGCTGGTCGAAGGCAATTCGGACTCCGAGACCAAGCTGCGGGCGGTCAAGGCGCTGTCCAAGTCCGGCGTGTCCAAGTACGCGGATTTGCTGGAGAGTGAGAAGCTCAAGACCGGCTCGGCCAAAGAGGCGATGGAGGCGGTGGACAAGCTCAGCAAGTCGACCCAGGTCAAGATCGCCGGACCGGCACTGGTGGCGGCGCTGAGCCACTCCGACCGCGGCGTGCGCGATTCGGCCTACAAAGCCCTGGTGGACATGCAGCAATTCGATCTGCTGCACCAGGCGATGAAGGGCGACATGCTGTCGGCAGAGATGCGCGAACAGATCGCCGCAGTGCTGGTGGAGAAAGGCGCGCCGGCGGCCCAAGAGGACGCGCTGCAGTACCTGCTGACCAAGGCCAAGGCGCCGGGAAAGATCTTGGCCTGCCAGACGTATGGCAAGCGCGGCACTAAGACGGCAACCCCGGGGCTGATCGAGGCGCTCAAGGACGACTCTGCGGAAGTGCGCGGCGCGGCTGCAGAAGCTCTGGCGGCGCTCAAGGACGAGCGCTCGATCACCCCGCTGGCGGACGCCGCTGAGGCCAAAGCGCGCGACAAAGAGACCATGCTCAAGGCCGCGAGCGAGATCTTGGCATCGCTGACCTTGGAGAAGGTCAAGACCCTGGTCGACTCCAAGAATGTGACCGTGCGGCAGATGGCCATCCGCGCCCTGGCCGAGTTTGCCAAGGGCAGCCGGCCGCGGCCGGACGTGGTGGCGATCCTGCAAGAAGCCCGCAAAGACACCGACATCAACATCAAGCGCTCTGCGGTCTACGCCCTGGCGCGGCTGCAGGATGACGGGATCGCCCGCGACCTGGCGGAGATGAAGAAGGACGGCGACGCGGAGATTCGCGTGCAAGTGGCTGTGGCGCTGAGCAATGCCTCTGAGAAGTACAGCGAGGCCGCCCAGGTGCTGGAAGAGATGATGGGCGACACCGACCGGCGCGTGAAGGTCGAGGCGATTCGCGGCCTGGGCAAGCGCAAAGCCGCGTCGGCGCTCAAGAAGCTTGTGAGCTACACCAGCCAGCCGGACCCGGAGGTCAAGCGCGCGGTGTACGACACCCTGCTGATCCTCCGCAATTCAGATAACGCCGCGGAATTGCGCCCGGTGTTCCAGAAGGGCATGAATGTCAATGACAGCCAGGTGCGGACGGCCTGCATCACCGCCCTGGCAGAAAAGACCGCGATGGCCGACTTTGAGGCGCTGCGCCTCGCCTCCAATGACAACAGCAAGGCCGTGCGCATGGCGGCGATCGCCGCGCTGGCCCAGGTGAAAGTCCCGGAAGTGATTGAAGTCCTTTCCAGCTTTATCGGCGACCCCGACCTGGATGTGCGCGAGAAGACCATCGACGCCCTGTGCGGCATCCCCGGCGGCGAGGCGGCCAAGACCAAGAAGGACGCGCTCAAGAGCGTGCTCGACCTGCCCGATACCACCGAGGCGCTCAAGAAAAAAGCCAACCAGTGTCTGGCCAATCCGTAGCGCTGGGCGAGTCGCGGTCTGACCAACCGGAGACGATAGCGCCGCCGCTGCCGCCCAACACTTTGGGATCGCGGCTTATTCGCGCCATCTCCCTGGGCTTGGTGCGGCTGTTCTACCGCGAGATTCACGTCGCCGGTGCCGAGCGCCTGCCCGCCGATGGGCCGTGGCTGATCGCCTCCAACCACCCCAACGGACTGCTGGATCCGCTGGTGCTGCGCCTGGGGCTGCACCGTCCGGTCGGCTTCTTGGCCAAGAGCACCCTGTTTGCCAACCCGATCGGCCGGATGACCATGGAGTCCTTTGGCGCCCTCAAGGCCTTTCGCCAGAGCGATGGCCAGGATACCTCAAAGAACGAGCAGAGTTTTGAGCATTGCCGCGCCCTGTTGCGCCGCGGCGGCTTTCTGTGCCTGTTTCCAGAGGGCGTCAGCCACTCCGATCCGGCGCTGCGGCCCTTCAAGACCGGGGCGGCGCGCATCGCCTTGTCGTATGAGCGCGAGCGGCTGGTTCAAGGCAGTCCGCCGCTGTGGCTGGTGCCGGCGGGCCTGACCTATGACGCCAAAGAGACTTTTCGCTCGACCGCGGCAGTCACCGTGGGCCAGCCCATCGATGTCGCGGCGTTTGCCAGGGAGCACGGCAGCGATCAGTCTGCGGCCCGGGCTTTGACGGAGCTGCTGCATCAGCGCTTGGCCCAAGCGGTTTTGCAGGCCGACAGCCAGGAGCTCTGGCGCGGCATGCTCGCCGTGGCCGCCTGGACTGATCCGCAGGCCGCCCGCGATCTCGCCTTGCGCCAGCAGCGCGCCCACCGCCTGGCGGAACGCTGGAGCGAGCTCAACGCCAGCGACCCCGCCAAGGCCCTGGCGCTGCAGCAGCAAGCCCGCGATCTAGTGCGAAGCCTGCGCGCGGTGGGCCTGGACGACCCGCTGGCCCTGGAGGCGCCGCCGCTCTCTGCGCTTCGCTTGCTCCAGCCGCTGGTGTCGCTGCTGTTGTTGCTGCCGCTGGCCGCTGTGGGTGCCGCGCTGGGCTGGCTGCCCTACCGCGCGGTGCGGCCGCTTGCCGTGCGCCTGGCCGGCACCGAGACGGACCTCATCAGCACCATCAAGACTCTGCTGGGCATCCTGGCCCTTGGCCTCTGGTGGGCCGCAGAGGCGGCGCTGGCGGGCTTTTGGGCCGGGTGGCAGGCCGGGCTGGCTGTGGCGCTCTTGGCGCCGCTAGGGGGCTGGGTGGCGCTCCGCTGGACCGATCGCTTGGAGACCCGCCGCGATGCCCTGCGCGCCGGCTGGCTGACCCTGCGCAATGACGCGGTGGCCGGGCAGATTCGCCAGCGGCGGGCCGAGCTGGCCG
>CAXNCS010000035.1:0-27117 GCA_964201005.1 Myxococcota bacterium | reverse complement strand
AAGGACATGCAGATCAAGGACGGGTTCGCCGCGGGCTCGACCGACACGATCGCCTTCCCCAGCGTGGGTTTGGCGCAGAAAATCTGGGTCGAAATGGACCTGGTGAACTCGGATCTGAGCAAGATCGCGATTGAATTGTACGCGCCGGGCAAATCGACACCGTACAAGCTGTACGCGGGCGGAAAGACCGGCACGTCGCTGGTGGCCAAGTACAATGACGACACGCAGCTGCTAGACGGCGATATGAACAAGGACTGGCTGGGCAAGGACATTACCGGCAACTGGACGATGATCGTCAAGGATACCGCGGCGTTGACCGTGCCGCCCGGGACTCCGCCGTTCGAGTTTGACGGCAAGTTCAACTGGTCGATCAACCTACAGACGCTGTCGAGCAAGAAGATTCAGATCAAGGGCAACTTGATTGTCGATGGCACGCTGACCGTCGGGACCTCCAACGCCGCGGCCCAGTGGCCCGTCATGCGCTACAAGGTGTTCAGCACTCACGATCAGGCCTGCTGTTGGTTTGCCGACAACAACGCCGCGTACTTCCTGGGTGTGGCGCCTTCGACTTGGTCGGACGGCAACGGCGTGGCCTGGAGCATCAACCCGGACAAGAACATGTGGCGGAGCTTCTTTGGCACTTCGATGAAGATCTATCCGAATCTGAACGTGGTTTCTGATACTTGGCGGTCGTACTCATCGACCAACAGCAAGCACGCAGCAGTGCTGTTCCGCATCAAGAATACCACCAGCGCCGATGTCACCTGGACGCCGCACTTCTACTTCACCAACTACGCCGGTTGGGGCGAGTACTCCAGCGTCACGGTGAACGGCGCCTCCAATTGGCAGCACACCGGAAGCTGCAGCGCCAATTGCAGCGCCAATCCCGCGCTCACCATTCCCAAGAGCCGCACAAGCTCGGTGATTTTCGTGGTCGGATCGTCCCCGCCGTCTGGAGAAATGCGCAGCCTGTATCTGCAGTTCTTCAACAACTCCCTCAAGCTCCCCGCAGGCCTCGAGTTTGTGGACGACTTGGACACCGCAGTCGGCGGCTGGGAACAGTAGCCCTCTTTCGCCGCACCGGACTCGACCTGCCTGCACCAGACCTCGGTCGCAAGCGGTGCGTCTATGGTCACCGCTTCGCTGTCGCGCTACCTTGGGCGGCAAAGCACACGGGGGCAGGCGATGGGGATATTCGCGTTTGGCCAATTGAACAGGCGCTTGCTGCACGTGCTGGCTCTGGGGGCACTCCTCACTGCTTGTGGTGCGGCGCAACCGCGGCCAGGAACTCAGGATTCCAAAGCAGCCTCTGAGCCAACTTTTGTTGGCGGCGGCCACATTCTGAAGGTGCTGTCGGCCGACCGGGTGGTCATCAACCGCGGGCAGTTGGATGGCCTCACAGCGGAAGCGCGGCGCCTCGCGGTTTTCCCGGTGCGGCGGGCCAAGGACGGCAGTACCAACACAAATACAGAAATCGACAGCGATTTCCTGCTCGCCCGCGGTGCAGTCGTCGAACTGGGCCCAGAGACTGCAGTGGTGCAGCTGTCGGCCGCGGCCTCGCCGGTAGAGGTGGGCGACTACATTGAGTTGTCGCTGCCCGTGCCGGAAGGCTTTGAAAGCGACCCACTTTTTGAGTTGGCGGCTTTGGACATTGAGCTGCGCACCCTGGATCAGGACGCACCCCTCTATCGCCTGAGCGAGCTGACCCGCGATCCGTCGCCGGCACGCAAGGCTTTGATCCTCCAGAAGATGATGGCTGAGATCAAGGCGCAGACGGTGCTGGCCAAGACGGTGTTTACCGCGCGCATCGAGGGGGGCCGCTTTCACGGGCTCGGCTTGGGGGAAGCTTTTGAGCGCACGACTCCGGCGGACGTAGAAGTCTTCCTGATGTTCATGCGGGCCTTCCCGGGCAAGTACATCGCCCATCGCTGGAAACTAGTTGAAATCTATGCGACCTGGATCATCAACCGCACGCCCGATGGCGATCGCGAACGGCGGGTTCGCTTGGCCAATCCCCTGATTTCTCAGGGCTTGACCTTGGCTGAAGCGGGGGACTTTGCGGGTGCTGAAATCGCCTGGCGCCAAGCGCTCAAGCTGCTGCCGGATGATGAAAAGACCAAGGACCGGCTCAAGGCCCTGGAGGGGATTCGCTTGCGCCGTGAGGCTCTGGAGCGCGATCCAGACGACACGGCGACGCGCTGGGCCCAAATGGCGGCGCTGTTTGACCGCTCGGCCTACAAACTCTGCATCCAGGAGATTGAGGTCCTGGAGCGGCAGAAGTACCGACCCATCGAGACCAAGCGCTATCGGGCGATGATGCTGGCGCGGCAGGAGCGCTATGCCGAGGCGGTCGCGCTGCTCCGCGAGATTCTGAGCGCGGGGCCCCATGGGAGCGCCCAAACGTGGCTCGAGTACTGCGAACACATGGCGGCGGCCAAGGTCAATCCCAATTCGATGGAAGCGCAGCTGGCGCTGGCGCGCATTCACGAAGCGGACCGGGCTTATGACACGGCGCTAGTGGCCTATCGTGCGGCACAGGACCTGGCCAAAACGCCAGCGGAAATGGCGCAAGTCCGCGAGGGGCAGCTGCGCATCGGCGTATTGCGTGACATCGACAAGCTGGCCGACTGGATCGACAGCGACATTCGCAAGCACGATCTGACTAGCGCGGAGACGCGGATTGGCAGGGTGTTGGGGCTTTGCCAGAAGGTTGGCGACACCAAGCGGCCGCCCAAGCTGCTCCAGCGTTTTGCCGAGACGGCCTCTGAGAACTGGGAAGAGCTGGCATCCTTGCGCTGGCGGATCAGACAGTTGCGCCACGAGCCGGACAACTTGGAGGCGCGGCTGGCGGTGGCGTGGACCATGCACTTGCTCGGCGAGTTTGCTGCGGCCAAGGAACAGATCGACCACGTCGTAAAGGTTGACCCCAAGCGCGCGTATGCGTGGCAGATTTCGGCGCGGGTTCTGCTTTTGGAGGGCAAGCTCGATGAGGCCGAGCAGCAGGCTCAGCAAGCGATCGCGGTCGATGCCGGCTATGCGTGGCCAAAAGTCACCTTAGCGCGCATCTACGCTGCCAAGGGACAGTATGAAAAAGCAGTGGAAACTGCCGAGATCGCCTGGAAGCGCCTGCCGGAGGAGAATGACACCCAGGAGACCCGCCGGGCCGCGATCATGGCCAAAGAGGCGGCGGAGGCCATCGCCAAGGGTCAGGAGGTCGAGCGGAATCGCCTGCGGCTGTTGCGCGCGCTGGTGATCCTGGAGCTGCCCGCCGCTGTCGCTGAAAAGACGGCGGAATTGCCGGTCGGGACAGACACCTGGCGCAAGGGGCGGCAGCTCTTGGCAGAGACCTCCAGCCGGCAGTTCAAGCTGGAGGAGGTGCGGCAAGCGCTTGTCGACGCGACCGCGGGGCGCACAGATGGCGAGGCCGTGCCGCTTCGCCTGCGGCTGGAGTGGGCGGAATCTGCCCTGGCATTGCGCGCTAAGCCCCGCGATCGTGACCTGCAAGTGCGCACGGCCAGAGCGCTTGTCGCCTTGGGGCGGTTTCACGAGGCGCTGGTATTGGTGGGCGCGGCAAAACCCGGGACACCTGCGGCGGATGTCGCAGAGGATGCGCGCCTGGGCAATGAGGCGGAAGAAGCCCATCGCATTGGACTGGACGCAAGACTGAGCGGCAACGCCGACGCCGCGGAGCAAATGCACCGGAAGGCGCGGGAGACTTTTCTCAAGATTCGCTCGACTCGCGCCCACTCCATGCTCTGGCATATCAGTGCTGCGCTGTGGGCCCAAGGCAAGACTCCACAAGCGCTTGAATTATTGAGGAAAGCGCGGCCTGAGGCTGCGGCGACAGGGGATCCGGCTGCGGTGCGCGAGGTTGATCTGATGATCGCCGACATTGAGGCGCAACAAGGTGCCCTGCAGGCCCGCCAAGTCGCGCTGGACAAAGCGGCTCGCCATTGCGCCGAGGAGGACAACGACTACTGCCTCGCCAACCTCTACAACTCCCTGGGCGATCTCGCTTCGACCGAGGGACGGTTGCGCGATGCAGAGCGGCTTCTGCGCCAGAGCCTGCACCACGGCGACCGCGCGGGGTTGCGTCGGCTGGTGCGCAACGGTCAGGGCACGCTGGCGGACATCTTCTTGGTGGCGGGCAACTACCCCGAAGTGGACCGCATCGCTCGTGAATTGCTGAGCGAAAGCCGCAAGGAGAAGGACCCCGACAACGAGCGAATGGCGCTGATGCTCCTTGGGGCTGCCGCCATGCGCCGGGGTGATGCGGCTGCGGCGGCCAAGCGCTTTGCGGAGGTGTACGAGGTCGGGCGCCGCTCGGGCAACACCTGGGCGCGGGCGATGGCGCGGCTATTTGAGGGCCGTGCGTGGCTCGATGCAGCCCATGCGCCAGAGAAGGCCGTGCCGCTGCTGCAACAGGCTATGGAACTGTACCGCGGACTCAACGACGTGTACGACGAAGGCCGTGCGCAACTGGCCTTGGGTGAAGCGGAAGTGGCGCTGGGGCACAAGGGGCCGGCTCGCCAGAGGCTTCAACAGGCCTTGGGCCTGGCCCAACAGATCAAATCGCGCGGGCTCACGGCCAGGGCCCAGATCGAGCTGGCGCGCCTGGAACTGAGCGAGGGTCAGGGGGCCATCGCCGTCGACCTCGCCGCTCAAGCGACGTTGCTGACAGAAGTTGCTGAAGTTGCAGAGGATCGCTGGCGCGCCCAGCACGTTTTTGCCCGATCCCTAGACGCCGTGCACCGCGAAGATCTGGCCTTTGCCGCTTACCAGATCGCCGTCGATCAACTGGTCGCGGCGCTGGCCCAGTCGGGCGGCGAGGCAGAGAGGGACGGTGCCCTGGGGGTGGGCTATGCCCGCGAAGTCTTCAAAGACGCGGTGGCCTTTTGCCTGCGGACGGGCAGGGTAGAAAAAGCTTTGGAGTGGCTGGAGTTGAGCAGGGATGCCGCGCTGCGCCGCGTATTTGATCCTGGCAAGCTACAGGCCCAGAACGCTGGGCTGCGCCAGGACTTAGAGCGCATCAAGCAGGCCGAACTGCAAGCCGCAGCTTCCAAAAAAGCCTTGGACAAAGAGCTGCTCAAACCCGATTTGGAGCGCAATACCGCCCGGGTGGAGGCGCTGGGCAAGGTGGCTGCCCACACCGATCGCGAATTGCGCCAGCTGATGCTCCAGCTCAACTCCAAGAACCCCAGGATGTACCAAGCCCTGTCGATCAAAGCAGAAGACATCCGCGCGCTGCAGAATTCTCTGCCTGAAGGGGCGGTGGTCGTTGAGTACTTCCTCGCCGACGACGCGCTGTACATCTTCTTGATCACAAAGGATACCACCAAGCCGCGCGCCTTCCGCGTCGAAGTGGGCGCCAAGCAGTTGGAGCAGGCGGTGTTTGACTGGCGGGCCTCGATCGCCGCGCGCAATCCCGTGGTTCGCGGCAAGAAGCGCGCAGAGGTGCTGGGGGCAGAGCCGGTTGCCGCCCAAGGGCGCAGTCTCCAACTGTCGCGCCAGCTGTATGCGTGGCTTCTGGGGCCTATTGAGGCCGAATTGGCCAGCGCCCGCACGGTGCTTGTCGTGCCCTATGGCCCGCTGTACTACCTGCCGATTCACGCCCTGGCTCTGCCCGGTACGCCAGAGAAGCCGGTGTACGCCCTGGAGAAGTACCGCATCGGCTATCTCTCCGCGGCGACGCGTTTTGCCGTGGGCGGGGCGCTGCGTCAGGGAGAGCGCACGCTTTTGGCCTTTGGCAATCCAGATGGTTCACTGCCCGGGGCGCGCCGCGAGGTGGAACGGCTCCGCAGCCAGGCCTTTCCGCAGGCCAAAGTGTTCTATGAGGCCGACGCGACCAAGCAGAAGTTCTTGGAGCTCGCGGGGCAGTTTCGCCTGATTCACTTGGCAACGCATGGGGTTCTGGAGGTGGATGCCACCGCTTCGCACCTCAAGATGGCGGGCGAGCCGCTCACCGTCTACGACATCACCGGCCTGGAAGGGCTCGATGGCCGCACCGATTTGGTGGTTCTGTCGGCGTGCGACACCGCGCTGCAGCTGGGCAAGTCGACGGGGGAGGAGCTGATCTCCGTCGCCTCCGCTTTTGCCACGGCTGGGGCGCCGGCGCTGGTGGCGTCTCTATGGGAGGTCGACGACGACGCGACCAGCGAGCTGATGACCGTCTTCTACTCGCTGCTGCGCGACGGCAAGGATGCGGATGGACCCATCGACACGCTAGAAGCTTTGCGGCGGGCACAGTTGCACGTACTGCGCGCCCAGAAGGACGGCAAAACCCCCTGGGCGGAGCCTGCGTACTGGGCGGCCTTCCAGCTCATCGGCGATTTTCGCTGACCGGCATGCGGAGACACAGCCGTGACAGTGCCCAGAGCCGATCAATCGCAGAATTGTATAAAAATGCAAAGTTGTAGAATCGAGGCTCAGAACCCCTGGCGCGAACCCCGGCTCTGACCGGGCAAGCCGACGCACTGTCGGCCTGTCGCGGAGCCTCCCGTCATGCCAGCCAATCGCAGAACCTTTCTCAAGATAGGCGCCCTGGGCGTCGGCGCAACCGGCCTTTCCGGCGCGACCAGTTCGTGGTGGGGCCTCGATCAGCGCCCCAACAGCGACCCAGACACCGACGGCGACAAGGTCATCCCGACCTTTTGCGAGTTGTGCTTCTGGAAGTGCGGCGTGCTCGCCCACGTGAAAGACGGGCGCGTGACTAAATTGGTGGGCAATCCTCAGCACCCGTTGTCCGGCGGCATGCTTTGCCCGCGCGGCATCGGCGGAACCGGGCTCCTGTATGACCCAGATCGCCTCAAGAAGCCGCTGATCCGCGTCGGCAAGCGCGGCGAAGAGCGGTTTGAAGAGGTCAGCTGGGAGGTCGCCCTCGACAAAGTCGCGGACGGCATGGACAAATTGCGCAAGAAGTACGGCCCCGAGTCGCTGGCGCTCTTCTCCCACGGCTTTGGCGGCAGCTGGTTCTCAACCCTGGTCAAGGCCTACGGCACCCAGTCAATCGGCCAGCCGTCCTTTGCCCAGTGCCGCGGGCCGCGCGAGGCGGGGTTTGCCCTGACTTTTGGCAGCGGCCTTGGTTCCCCGGAGCCGATCGACATCGCCAACGCCCAAGTCATCACGCTGATTGGTGCGCATCTTGGCGAAAACATGCACAATACCCAAGTGCAGGAATTTGCCGACGCGGTCGATCGCGGCGCTCAGTTGGTGGTCGTGGACCCGCGCTTCAGTGTCGCGGCGGGCAAGGCGCGCTACTGGCTGCCGATCAAGCCGGGCACAGACATCGCGCTCATGCTGGCGTGGATGAACGTGATCATCGAAGAGAAGCGCTACGATGCCGAGTATATCGCCGCTTACGCCAGCGGCTTTGATGAGCTCAAGGCCCATGTGGCTGACAAGACTCCGGAGTGGGCTTGGCCCATCACCGGGATTGAGCCGCAGCTGATCCGCGACAGCGCCCGCTTGATCGCCTCGGCGCGGCCGGCTTCGCTGATCCACCCGGGTCGCCATGTCACCTGGTACGGCGACGACAGCCAGCGGGCCCGGGCCATGGCCATCCTGACGGCGCTGTTGGGCGCTTGGGGCCGCAAGGGCGGGTATGTCACGCCGCACAAGATGCCGGTCAAGGGCTACCCAGGGGTGCCCAAGTTTGGCGAACTCAAGGAGCCGCCGGATCGCCCCAAGGGCCAGCGCTACGTCTTCTCCGACGAAGTGGTCGCCTCAGGCCTGCGCGCCGCGAGTTTCCCGGGCAAAGCGGACTACGACATCAAAGGGTGGATGATCTACGGCACCAACCTGATCCAGGCCCTGCCCAACCCCAAAGAGACGATTGAAGCGATGCAGAAGCTCGACTTCATCGTGGCGATCGACGTGCTGCCGGCCGAGATCTGCGGCTGGGCGGACGTGGTGCTGCCCGAGTGCACCTATCTGGAGCGCGAAGACGACCTGTACGTCGCCACGTACGCCAAGCCGTTTGTGGCGCTGCGGCAGAAAGTGGTTGAGCCGCTGTTTGAGAGCAAGCCCGGCTGGTGGATCGCCAAGGAGCTCGCCAAGCGCTTGGGCTTGGAAGCGTACTTTCCATTTGAAGACGGGCGGTCCTTCGTCAAAAAGCGCGCCGAGCTTTCGGGTTACGACTGGGACCGCTTCACCAAGACCGGCGTAGTCCTGGGTGGACGGCCGGCGACCTGCCAGGAAGAGGGGCTGATGCCGAGCTTCTCTACGGAATCCGGCAAGATCGAGCTGTACAGCAAGGCGCTGCAGGCCGCGGGGCTGGATCCGCTGCCCAACTACTTCCCGCAGAACGTGGGGCCGGCGGGGTCGTTCCGCCTGCTGACGGGCCGGGCGGCGCCGCACACCTTTGGCCGGACCACCAACAACCGCGTGTTGGCAAGGGCTTATCCAGAAAACGAGGTGTGGATCAACGCCGACGCCGCCAAGGCGCTGCCGGGCTTTAGCACGCCGCTCAAGAGCGGAGAGAAAGTGGTGCTCGTCAATCAGGACGGCGTCAAGTCGTTGCCCGTCAAGGCCAAAGTTACAGAGCGCATCCGCGGCGACTGCGTCTACATGGTCCACGGCTGGGGCCACACCGCCAAGGGCCTGACCTACGCCAGAGGCCGCGGCGCCTCGGATTCGGACCTCGTCAGCCAATACAAGGTCGACCCCGTCATGGGCGGGACCGGCACCAACCTCAACTTCGTGCGCTTTGAGCGTCCGGAGGCCGTATGACCCGCTATGCCATGGCCGTCGACACCGTCCGCTGCGTGGGCTGCAGCGCCTGTGTGCTCGCCTGTGCCGAAGAAAACAACCTGCCGCCCGACGCGTACCGCTGCTGGATCACCACGGAAACCAAGGGCAAGTTTCCGGCGCTGACCCAGGAAATTCGCTCAGAACGCTGCAACCATTGCACGGACGCCCCTTGTGTCACCGCGTGCCCCACTGGCGCGTCGCAGGTCACCATCGGCGGCATCGTGGTCGTCGATCACGAGATGTGCACAGGCTGCAAGGCCTGCATGGGCGCGTGCCCGTACGACTCGCGCTATGTCCACCCCGATGGCTACGTGGACAAGTGCACCTTCTGTGTTCACCGGGTGGAGCGCGGCCTTGACCCCGCGTGTGTCAGCAATTGCCCGACCAAGGCGCTGATCTTTGGCGATCTCGACGATCCCCGTAGCGAAGTCTCCAAGCTCACGATCAGCCGCAAGTCCAAGGTGAACAAGCCTGAGACGGGCGCCGATCCCAATGTTGTATTCCTCACTTAGCCTAAGGAGGCGCCGTGGATACCCAGCTCCCTCAACCGATCCAGCAACCCGCAAAGTTCTGGAATCCCTATCTGGCCGGGCTCGCCTTGGGTCTGGTGCTGCTGACTACCTTGGTGGTGATGGGCCGCGGTCTTGGCGCATCGGGCGCCGCCACCCGTCTCGCAGTAGCGGCGACCAATGTCGTTGCCCCGGAGCACGTGGCCAAGACCCCGGCGCTGTCGAGCTTTACCCTCAGCGGACACCCGCTGGATGACTGGCTCGTCTTTGAGGTTTTTGGCGCGCTGCTCGGCGGCTTAGTCGCGGCTTACACTGCCAATCGCCTCAAGATCGGCGTGGTCAAGGGCCCGCGCATTAGCCGCGGAGGTCGCTTGGCCATGGCGATTGTCGGTGGCCTGCTCATGGGTTACGCCGCGCGGCTCGGCCGCGGTTGTACGTCCGGCCAAGCGCTCAGCGGCGGCGCGATGATGTCCGTCGGCAGCTGGATCTTCATGTTGATGGTGTTCGCCGGTGGCTACTCCGCGGCGGCTCTTGTCAGGAGGCAATGGCGATGATGTTCCCCCTCGACACTTTGCTCCTGGAGCAGCGCGAACTCGGCCTGGTGGTCGCCGTCGCCTGCGGGTTTGGCTTTGGCTTTGTGCTGGAGCGCGCCGGGTTTGGCCAGGCTTCCAAGCTGGTCTCACAGTTCTACGGCGACGACATGACCGTATTCAAGGTGATGTTTGGCGCGATCGCCACGACCTCGGCGGGGATGGCTCTCTTGGCCGCGTTTGGCGTGGTCGACTTTGCGGCCATCGCCGCTTCTGCCACTAGCTCGACTTGGCTGATTCCCTTGGCTGTAGCCGGATTTCTGCTAGGTGTGGGCTTCATCACCGCTGGCTACTGCCCTGGGACTTCGCTGGTCGCCGCCGCCTCAGGCAATCTGGACGGCGTGGTGACCTTTCTGGGGGTCATTGGCGGCACGCTGCTCTATTCTGAGCTGCAACCGGCGATGGGCACTTTCCCCGACATGACCGACCAGGGCCAGATGTACCTGTGGCAGCTGACCGGCCTGCCGATCCCGGTGCTTGCCCTGTTGGTGGCGCTCATGGCCATCGGCTGCTTTGTTGGCGCAGAAAAGCTTGAGAAAATCTTCAGCGCCAAGCAGAAGATCAGTGTTGAGCCAGTGGCTGAGCGCTGGCCGGTGCAGCCGCGTCGCGTGGCCTTTGCCACCATGGCCGGTGTGGCGGTCGCCTCCCTTGTGGGCCTGGCGATGCCCGTTGCCGCACCCGCCGCGGCCAAGCGCCAGCCAGAGACGCTGAGCCCGGCACAAGTGGCCGATAGAGTGCTGCAAGAGCCCTGGAAGGTGCGCGTATTGGACCTGCGCGCCCCCGCCGATTGTGCCAAAGAGCGCGTCCCTGGCGCCGAATGCGTGGGCCCCAAGGGCATCGCCAAGCTGGCCCTGGCCGACGACACGAGCGACCGGCTGGTTCTTCTGGCCCAGGACGCCACTGCAGCCGTTCCCGCAGAAGCCCTGGCGTACCCCGGGCCCGTCGCGGTGATTGCCGGCGGTTATGCGGCCTGGAAGGGCTACGCGCTCACAGCGCCGGCCTTGCCGGGAGCCAAGGCCACAGAGCAACAGCGCCAGGACTACAGTCGCCGCGCGGGGTTATACTCGGCGCTGACGGGCACAGCCCAAGCCGCGCCACCTCCGCCGTCGAGCGGTGGTCCGGCAGGCGGCAAGAAGAAAAAGAAAGGCGGTGGCTGCAGCGGTTGATCGGGCGAATTGAACGCCGACACCCCGCAACCATCATCCTTTGGAGGACGCTGTGAACGAGATCGATGTCATCCGCACCAACCACTTGGTCGACCCCCACATGCACATCTGGGGCTGGGAAGTCCCGGTCTACCTGTTCTTGGGCGGCCTCGCCGCAGGCGTGATGATCGCCACGGCATTGCTCAACCTGTCGCGCCCGGCCAGCGAGCGCTCGACCGCCTTGCGCTGGCTGCCGTTCGCCGCTCCGGTGGCCCTATCCGTCGGCATGGGCGCGCTGTTCCTCGATTTGGAGCACAAAGCCTACGTTTGGCGCTTTTACTTGGCCCTCAAGGTGTCGTCGCCCATGTCCTGGGGTGCTTGGATTCTCCTGGCGATTTACCCTGCGACCTTGCTGCTAGGCCTCTTGAGCCTGCAGGACCAGGATCTAGAGCGGGTGCGGCGCTGGCTCCCCGGTCCGCTCAACGGCTGGACCCGCAGCCTGCGAACCTGGGCCGTGGCGCGAGAGCGGACCATTCGCCATCTCAACGTCGGCTTGGGCATTGGTCTTGGCGTCTACACCGGCGTGCTCCTTGGGGCAATGGGCGCGCGGGCCCCGTGGAATTCCGCATTGCTGGGGCCGCTTTTCCTCACCTCCGGTGCCTCTGCCGGCGCGGCGTTTCTGCTGCTCTTCCCCCTGGGCGAGAGCGAGCGCCACGAGCTCTCCAAGTGGGACCGCCTGGCGATCCTGGTCGAAGTCGGGCTGATCGCTCTCTATCTCGTGGGCCTGCTCAATGGCTCGGCCCAGGCTCAGGCGGGGGCGCAGCTGCTCCTGGGCGGGCGCTACACCGCGCAGTTCTGGTCGCTCGTGGTGGTAGCCGGCCTGGCTGTGCCGTGGTTCCTCGAGTTCTTTGAAGCGCGCAAGCACATCCGCCCCACCTTGGCGGCGCCGGCTCTGGTATTGCTCGGTGGCCTCGCCCTGCGGTGGATCCTCGTGGCGGCTGGCCAGGCTTGAGATCGGCGCGAAAGGCCAGCTGAGCCCGTCCACCTCGGCCTATTTGCCCTTGTGCAAGCTGGCAAAGTACTCGCGGTCGGCCGTCAGCATGTGGCGCACCACCACTTCGCGGGCCAAGAAATCCGTCAGCAAGCCCAAGTCCGCGTGGCCAGCTCTCACGCGATCGCGCAGCATAGAAGCGCGGTCCAGCAGTCGCTTGTGGGCTAGGCGGTGCTGCTTGAGCTTGGCGTAGCGGCGCTCTGCCAGGACCTCTTCCTCATCGCGAAAATGCTCGGCGACGTGGTGCAGCAGCATGTCCAGCTCGCACAGCAGCGACTCTTGGGCATGCACGCCCTCCAAGTCGCCCATGCCGGCTTCAAGCACGCGGTTGGCCAGGCGGAACATCTTGACGTGTTGATCGTCGATTCCCGCATGGCCACTCAAGTACGCGTCGCGCCACACCAATTGCACCACGCCGCTGTCCGGCTCCGGCTGACCCTTGGGCTCGGCCAACACCCGATTCCGCCCGGCGACCAAGGCGCTGTCCAACTGCATCTGGGCGCGTCCAAGCCATGATGTTAGGTTCTCTCCGGCGAGATGCTCGGCAACGCCGGCGCTGATCGTCGCGGCTTTGCCCGAATGCAGCCGCGCTGAAGACACCGCCCAACGCAAATCCTCCGCCATCGACGCGCCACCGCGCCATCCGCAAAACGGCGCGATGATGCCGATTTGTCCCGCTTCGCCCATGAGCAACAGATCGCCGGCGCGACAGCGAGCGCGCACCAGCTCGGCGGCGCTTTGCAGCAACTCAACGTCCTGCGGCGAGCCGACTGGCGATGGCGGATCAATTTGCACCAGCACGCAGCACAGGCGGTGGCGATGGCGCTCGGTGCGGGCGATCTCCATAGCCGCTAGGGCATCCCAGGCGCTGCGAGGCCACCAGGGCGGCCCTTGCCGCGGCGGCAGAACGGGGTCAGTGGGCGTGGCTTCGCTGCGGCGGCGCACCGTCTGGGCGCCAGGGGAGCGAGGTCGGACGGCCATGGATCACCTGGTAAGCAATGCAGGGGGGATACCGCCGGGCTATTGGACCGACACGTCCTTGCCACCGGTGGTAAAGCGCGCCACTTCAAGCACGGGCCCCAGCGACCAACAATCGCCGCTCTTGATCAGCGCCTGGTCTAACCGCAGGTCCAGCCAAATCGCGTGTTCCAGGGCGTGGCGCACAGGAAAGGGCCTAAAGGGGCTGCTCACCTTCAGGCCGCCCTTGGGCAGCAGCCCGACGACCAGGGTACAGGTCTTGCCGCCCGCAAGAGCAGTGGTCGGGCTGGCAACTGCGACGCGCACCTGGTCGATCCAACCCTCGGTCAACCGCAGCATTCCCAGATCCTGGCTCGCCGCCGCCGCACTGCCCAACGTCAAGGTGCGGTTCACTTCAAGGGTCTGCCAAGCACCGTCATCGTCGATGGTTTTGTCGCCCGCCGCCGCACTTTTCTGCGCCTCCGTCACCACGTGAACCTGCACCTGGGAAATGCGCAGCTGAACACTGTCGATGCCCTTCGCCGCGGTCGCGGTCAGGCGCACCTCAAGCGTGGAGCGAGCGTCGTAACTGTCGCATCCCGCCAGCAGCAGAAGAGCAAGCCCAATTCCGCCCACTAAGCGTCGCTGCCATTGGCCCAGGCGAATCTGCGCGTTCATTGGCCGCTGATGAGCTGGACGTCCATTGAAAACTTGCATAGCGTTCGCCTACTTCAGCGCCGCACCGCCCGGATAGCCGTACGACACATAGTCTGCCCATCCGTACACCACCACGCCGACTTTCTGGTCCGCCGTCAGCGTGTGGGCGCCTGGGGCGATCGGGAGCCTAGACACCTTCCAGCCGGGCGCGAAGGCGACAAACTGGCTTTCTACAAGCAGTTTTTGGTCTACCGTCACCTTGGCTGCGGCCGGGGCAATGATGTTGGCGTAGTTCTCCGTGTACTTATCCGGTACCAAGAACACGTAGTTATTCAGGTATTGGTCCACGGCCACGCCGGCAATCATCGCTGGGTCGCCGATTTTGGCGTCGCCGGTCTCGGGGATATTGGGGCAGTCGGCGTTCTTGGCGCAGGAAATCGGCGTCTGCTGGTTGTTCCAGAAGCTCGCACAGACTTTCTGACCCAGGTAAGAGCCCGTGCAGACGTCATTGTTGGGCCCCGGGGCGTTTGCGGACGCCATGTACTGGGCGATTTGGATCGGCTTGTTGGAGTTGATCACAAAATCCTGGTCGGACTCCAATTCAAACCACTGGCCCTGGTTCAGCTTGGGGATCGCGGCCTGTGGCGGTGAAGTTGTGACCACCGTGTCATTCTCCGAAGCCAGAATGCGCCATGCATCCAGCTCTTTGCCGCGCTTCTTGAGCTTGGTGGCGTGGTACACCTTACCCCAGCTCGACACGGGGAACAGCTGCTCTTCCAAGTGGTCTGCGCAGCAGGTCTTGGGGCAATCGGCCGCGGTCGTGCAGGCCCAGCCCTGGCTCTGGCACTTGCCGGCCACGCACTTGTCCGTGTTGGGCGAATTCGACGCTTCCGATCCGCCAAACACCGCGATTGGCCGGTCCGCCTTGATCCAGGTGCCGGTGGGATCCGCGCCGATGGCGTTGGTCTCTACGTTGAGCACCTGCCCTTGCGACAACACGAATTCCTGCTTTTCGCCGACCTTCATCTCCGGAATCGACGGCCCGGGCAGGGTCTTGGCGCTCGAGACCACTGTGACCTTGGTCGCCCCAGGCTGCGTCGCCACCACGGTAAAATACGACTTCAACAGGTCGTGCGACTGCTCGCGCGACATCACCCAGTACTCGCTGCCAATCGAGTTGGACGGCAGCAAAAGCGAGGCGTCATTGCTAAACACGTCGTAGTTTTGCAGCGGATTGAACTGGTAGGCCACAATCGGCTGATCCGACTTGATCCGGTACACATTCTTGTTGATGTTGGTGTTGTCCTGGTTGAGCGCCGGCACCTTCCAAGACGGGTCGGGCAGATTGAGGATCTGCAAGCTGTTGCCTTGGACCGTCTTGGTCATCTTCTGGCCCGTGCCCGCTTCCACAGTGACCATGGTTGGCTTGCTCTTGGTATTGGAGATAATCACAGAGAACTGCGAGTTTTGCGCGTCGTAATAGCCGCCCGAGCCGTTGGGCACTTTGGCGTTGTCCAGGTCGACCGCCCAGTAGTCGCAGCCCACATTGGTGTTGGACTTGATGTCCTTATCGCACGGATTGACGCAGATGCCGCCCTGGCAAGTCAGGCCTTTGGTGCTGCAGTCCTGCGAAATATCGTAGCCCGAGCCGTCGTCGGCGCAGACCATCGCCTTGTCTCCGGCGCACACGCGGTTTCCGGGCACGCAGGACTGGCAGTAAGGCTTGAAATCCTTGCCCAAGCTGCAGGATTCACCCTCAGCACAGGACTTGAGCACGTCATACGCGGTACCGTCCGCATTGCACTGGAGCACCGAGTTGCTCACTAACTGTCCCGGCTCTACCGGCGCGCAGAAGGCCTTGTTTGCCTCGCAGGGGACGCACGCGCCGTTGTTGCAGAACGGTGCTTCGCTCGGGCAGGACTGCAGTTCAACGCCGTCGCCCGTCTCATTGCAGGTAGCCAGGAACTTGCCGTCGCAATAGGTGCTCCCTGGCTGGCAGCTGACGCCTTGGCACTTGTGGTCGATACACTCTTTGCCGTCCGCGCAGTTATAGTCCGTCAGGCACTCGACGCACTGCTGAATGCCAATGGCGCAGAACGGCGTGTCCGGCAGATTCTTGCACGCGCCAGATCCGGTGCAGGTCGGGCCGGTGTAGGAGTCAAACGGCTCGGTGTCTTCCGGCGCCGCGTCGGGTTCGACGTCCTCGCAGCCGTTGGGCTCGCCACATGGATCTGCGGTGTCCTCTTCGGCGATCTCCTCGCCGGTGTCGGCGCCGCCGGTGGTCACGTCCTTCTTGCCGATGGTGCCGGGCCCGCTGGCGTCCAGGGCAAAACCGCCGGTGGTACTCTGTCCTGCAGCGGGCGTGTTCGAGCAACCAGCCGCTGCGACAGCGCTGGCCAGTAGAGCCGCGGCCAACCAGGCGAGGGATTTGTCGGTCGCCTGCTTCGCCGCCGGTGTCGTGGGATCGAGTCGGAAACTCATCGGTACCTCGACGGCCGCTGGCCGCATTCTCAACCCTCAAGCATAGCGACCCTTTGCCCCCGGCACAACTCTGCAGTAGCTCAGGGCGGTGTCGCGCCGAACCTGCATAATGCTATGATTGTGTTCGCTTATGCTGGTGGCGCAGCTGCTCAAACGCTTCGGGGGATCGGCGAAGCGCCTGGGCGACGCCGTCCAACTGGTCGGCAACGGCAAGAAACGGACCGCCGCCGTGGCAGGCTTCCTCCTGAGCCACTGCTGCGCTGAGACTGAGCTCACCCTCGAGCCCAAACCGCGAGCGCAGCTGTCGGACGGCGCGCGCGGCTACATCCAGCTTGCCGGCGATGCTGTGCCCGGCGATGTGCGGGGTCGCCAATGCGGCATGTTCCAGAAGAATTCGCGAAATCACCGGCTCGCCCAGCCAAGTGTCCACGGCGAGCCCAGCCAGCAGCCCTTGCTCCCGCGCCTGTTGGGCCGCTCTTTCGTCCAGTACTCCGCCGCGACTGGCCTGCAGCAGCACTGCGCCGGGGTGGCGGGCCATCTGCTGGTGATTCCAAAGGTTCCGCGTTGCATCGGCGCCGTCGCTAAGCGGCACGTGCAGGGTGACCAGCTCGCACGGCGGCACATCCGCCAGATCGCTGGAGACAAAGCCCGGTTCGCGGCGAGCCCGCGGCGGATCGCAGCTCCAAACGCTGGCCCCGCGCTGCTGCAAGCGCGCAACGACCTCTGTGCCGACCGCGCCTACGCCCACGACCAGCGCTTTGCGGCCGTGCAGGTCGCCCAACAGCCGCTGAGCCGCCCAATCCACCCAGTCCGCCACTGCCAAAGCGTTGCCGCCGAGGCCGCTGCACACGCGAACACCGTGTTGCGCAAGCAGATCAACATCCAGATGGTCTAGCCCAGACGAAAGCGTCGCCAGCGCCGTAAGCCGCGGCAGAAGCCGCATCTCTTGGGCGCCCACGCGGGTCATGGACCGGACCAGCAGCGCGTCGGCAGCGGCCAGATCGGCCAGCGGCGCTTCAGCCAACCGCCGTGCGGGATAGGGGCGCAGCTCAAAGCCGTCGAGCCAGCTCAAGGGCAGGGCGGCGGCGCTCCCGTCGACCACCGCGTGATCGACCAGCAACACAGGCCGCGAAGAACCTGGCGTCTGCTCGCGATCACGGCTCATCGGTCTGAGCCAACTGCAGCAGCCGCTGCCACTCGGCCTCCGTCAAAGGCACGACCGAAAGCCGATTCTCGCGGATCATGCGGATCGCCCCCAGCGGACCCGGTCCGCCGTACTCGGCTTTGATTTGCTGGAGCGTCACGGGCACGCGCAGCGCCGCCAGCGGGGCGATATCGACGACGGACCAGCGCGGATCGTCGGTCGTCGGATCGGCGTAGTGCTCTTTGACCACCTGGGCGATGCCCACAGCCTCTTTGCCGATATTGCTGTGGTAGATCAATACGCGGTCGCCGATCTGCATCGCCCGCATGGAGTTGCGCGCCGTGTAGTTGCGCACGCCGTCCCAGGTCGCCACCTTGCGGTCGACAAGATCTTGCCAGCTAAACGCATCGGGTTCAGTCTTCATTAACCAGCGCTGCACGGGCCCTCGAATCCGCGGGCGTCGGTGCCCGTTGCTGCAGCATAGCCGCAATTGGCGGGGTGCGGGAGGCAAAGAAGTGCAAAAGCGCGCAACGATAGGCAGCAAGGGGGCGGCAATCCTCGCGGCAACTGCGGCGGTGTGGACCCTTGGCGCGGCGCCCGCGGCGGCGGTCCCGGGCTTGGGCGAGCTCTATGTGGGCGGAGGTCTTCGCTCATTTGGCGGCACGCCGGGCCTTAGCGACAGCGGCAAAGCCATCGACTACGGCGGAACGCTAGAGCTCGGGATCGACGACTTCAGCTTGCTGCCGCAGTGGGGCGCCGGCCTGCGCGGCGATTGGAATGACGGTCCGGGGCGCTGGTCTGCGGAGCTGCGCTACACCGCCTTGAGCCTGCCGCTGGTGCGCGCATTGGTCGGCGCGTCGCTGGGCTTCGCCGACTCAGGGCTGGATGGGCGCCTGGGCGGCTTCGTCGCTGCGCGGGTGGTGCTGGGCTTGCCGTATGTCGGCCTGCAGGTGGGCGTATACCGCGACCCCGCCAAGCAAGATGTTTCGAGCGGAGGTCAGCTGACGGTAGGTGTGGCGTTCTGAAGGCGCGACGGCGGGCTCGGCCGCGTCAGTCGGCGCGCTTGAGATCGGGCGGCACAAAGAAGCTCAGGCCTGCCGTCAACACCAGATGCTGCATGTAGCCTTCCGTGGACGGCTGGCTGTCGCGGTTCACCGCAAGCACGCGGTTGATGAACACGTCGTTCAGGTCGACGGTCACCGCCACCACGCGCGTCAGGAAAACCCGCACGCCCGCGCCGATGCCGGGAGCCAAGGAGAAGGAAGGGGCCTTCTTGCCGCCGACCCCCAAGGTTTCAATGCCGGGCGTGCTAGCAAAGCCCAGCGACAGGTTGACGTGGAAGTCGTAGTGCATGGGTAAAGAACCCAACAGCATGTACTTGCCCGTGACCGGGGCTACGCTCACCCGACCGCCGGCAAGCACCGCAATGCGCGACGCTTCCATCTCAAAGGTATCGTTCAGTTTGGCGACTTTTTCCTGGACCTGCTCCCGGGTCACCGTGTCGACTGGGATGCCCACCTGCACATCGGCGCCAACGGCGATCCAATCGGTGATGTGGAAGTCGTAGCGGACGCCGGGAAGCAGGTTGCGCACGTACAAATCGCCGAGCGAACTGCCAAATAGGGCGCCGATCTCCTGGCGGCCAGCGCGGTACTGCAGGTTGCGCCGCACAACGGGCGTGCCTTCCAGCACATCATCGGCCTGGGCGGGCGCGGCGGAAGTCATGGCGACGGCGCTCAAGACAATGGCCAGCAGGGCCCGAATCCACGTCTGGCGGCCAGCGAACGCCATGACCCGGCTGAACGGATGCATTCCCGATAATGTCGGTGCAAATGTCGGTTGCCGATGCTGCACGCGCGAACTCCTTGGCCGATCGACCGCCGTTACCGCGGGAATTGGTACTGCACATTCGGCGGCAGCCAGATGCCCAGCTTAACGCCACCGAACCAGTGCTGGAGCACCCGCGACTGGTTGTCGAGAAACGTTTCCGGGACGATCAGGTCGCGCAATTCCATAGAAAGGCTTAGCCAACGTCCAACGTGCATGCGAAGGCCCGTGCCGATGAGGCCAAACGGCTTGAGCGATTCGCCGCGGGTCGTGCGGGCCGCGCCGCCGCCGGCGAGCAGGTAGGCGTCGCCCTGCAACACCCCCAGGCCAAAGCCAGAGAACTTGCCGGCCACTGGGCTGAACTGCACTTCGCCCCAACCGCCAGCTTGCAGCCGCGATTCTTCCGGAAACAGGCCGTAGTCGCTTTCGATCTGGTGAAAGCCGTCCGTCTTGCTGCCAAACCACTTGGAGGCGCCGCCGCCAAAGGCCCACTGCTCGCTGAGGTGAAACAGCAAGCCGGCATCGACAGAGAAGTGGTGGGCAAACGGGTCGCCAAAGGTGGTGCCGCCGCCGATCGCCAGCTCAACGCGCTTGGTCTTGACCAGGTAGCGCTGCTGAAAGACCCGTACGGACTTGAACAATTCCGCCTCGCCTTGTTCGGCAAGCTCGCGGGTGAGGGCGGAGCGTCGCTGGCCATCGCCCCCAGAGTCCTGGCCGGGCTCTGAAGTATCCTTGGCTTGCCCGGCCGAACCGGCGCCTGCCTTGGAGTCATCCGCTGGCTTGGCGTCCGCTTCAGCGCTCGCCTTGCTGTCACCGCCTGGGGAATCGCCTTCCGCCGCAAAGGCCATGGGGGCGATCGACAAGGCCACAAGCGCGGCCAGTCCGGCCACCGCGGCGCGCATGGAGCGCAGTGCAAGCGGTAGCGTCGCGCACAACGCAGGCATAGCAGGATGTTGTGCAATTGGCCGCACGGCGCAGTTGCTCCTCAAGGGCGGAAAGGACCGCGTTCGGATGCTAAGGGAGGTTGACCGTAAACTCAAGGGCACCGTGCCGCCCTAGATGAGGATCCAACTCGCCGGGTCTCCGATTGACCTCGGCGCAGTCGGCCGTTGAAGCGCGAGCTTGGCCGATCAGACAGGGCACGCGCAGAAGTTGTCCGCCCCAAACCCGGGTTGGCGCTCTGGCTGGCCCAAGCGGAACGAACGCCGCTGCGCAACCGCTCAGCCTTCGCCGCTGCGGTGGAGGGCGACAAAATGCTCGACGGCCCGCCACATTTGCGGCGATTTGCGCGCCCAATTGAGGTTGGCGAGCAGGAATCCCGTCATATCACCGGCATCAAAGCGATCGCCCTCAAACAAATAGCCGTAGAGGCCCGATTCGGCGGCCATGGTGGCCAGGGCGTCCGTCAGCTGAATCTCATCGCCGCGGCCCGGATTCGTGCGGCGCAGGTGATCAAACACTTGTGGATCAAGCACATAGCGGCCCACCACTGCCAGCGTCGAAGGCGCCTCTTCGGCCGGGGGCTTCTCGACCAGCTGGCCGATGCGCAGCAAGCGCGGGTCGTGCGCGTCGAATTCACCGGCGGCAATGCCGTACGAGCTCGTCTCGCTGCGCGGCACATTCATTAGCGCCACGACGCTGCGCCCGGTCTTTTCGTACACGTCCATCAACTGCCGGGCACACGGGCGTTGGGCGTCGACCAGATCGTCCGGCAAGAACACCACAAACGGCTCATTGCCCACCAGGTGGGCCGCACAGGCGATCGCGTGGCCCAGACCCAGGGGACGTTGCTGGCGAACTGTAGAAATCTTCACTAGTTGCGTTGGTCGAAGCACCTCGCGCAGCAGGGCTTCCTTGCCGGCGCGCGCCAGGGCCTGCTCCAGCTGCGGATGGGCGTCAAAGTGGTCGACGATTTCGGTCTTGCCGCGGCCGGTGACGATAATCACCTCTTCAATCCCAGACGCCGCCGCTTCTTCAATGATCAGCTGGATCGACGGCTTGTTGACGATCGGCAGCATCTCTTTGGCGATGGATTTAGTGGCGGGCAGAAAACGGGTGCCAAGACCCGCGGCGGGGACGACGGCTTTGCGAATGCGCTGCATGGGGGCCTCCTAAAGGCGCATGATTGCCCAGGCGCGCCAGTGAGTCTATGAGGGCCGGGTTCAAATTCCGCGGCGCCGGGGCTCTTGGGGCCCCAAACAACGAGGGCTTCTTGGCTTTCTGCGATCGCTCCCTTGCCCCCTGGATTCGGCACATGGAACCGGGCGCAGCCGCGGCGGCGTCTAGCGCTTGGCCTCTCCCAGCCAGCGCTTTTCGCCCTCCGGCTGGATGCGGAGCCAGTAGGTATGCGGCGGGAACAGCTCCGCGGCGCGCTCCGGCCATTCGACCACTACGAGCGCCTCGGGATCGTGCAGTTGCTCTTCCAGCCCTGCGGCTATGGCTTCCGCGGCATTGGCGATCCGGTACAGATCCATGTGAATCAATGACAAATCGCCGCCCCGGTAGCTGTGGCTCAGGGCAAACGTCGGACTCGAAACCCGCTCGCCGTCAATGCCGAGACCTGCCGCAATTCCGCGTACAAGCGTGGTCTTCCCGGCGCCTAGCGGTCCGATCAGCGCGAGCACATCGCCCGCCCCTAGCACGTGCGCCAGATTGCGGCCGACAGCCTCCATGGCTTCCGCGCTGCAGATAGGCTCGCCGGGCAGGGTCAGAAATCCGCGCATGGGCTACCTCCCGCGGCCGCGCCGCTACTTGAATTCTACCCGTTCAATCACAAAGTTGCGCTTGCCCTTGGGCGTATAGACAGCGACTTCATCGCCGGTGTCCTTGCCGATCAGCCCGCGGGCCATCGGCGCGTTGAGCGAGATCAGCCCCGCGGCAAGATCCGCCTCGGCGTCGCCAACGATTTGGTAGCGCACCTCTTGATCGTTTTCGACGTCGGTGAGCGTCACGGTCGCGCCAAAGATCACCCGCGTGCCACTTTGCTTTGACGGGTCAATGATCTCTGCCGTGGCGATCTGCGATTCGATCATCTGGATGTTCGCCTGGATCATCCCCTGGCGCTCTTTGGCCGCGTGGTATTCGGCGTTCTCGCGCAGGTCGCCGTGGGCCCGAGCTTCCTCAATGTCGCGCACGTTCTTGGGGCGCTCGATCTCAATATAGTAGCGCAACTGTTCGTGTAACTTGCTCAGGCCGCGCGGGGTGACCAGCGTGCGGGTCGTCATGGGAATCTCCTGGCTGTCGGTCAGGTCAACAGGCGCCGCTCTCAGAAGAGAAGGCGACCATCAAAGAGAGGGCGATCGGTAGGGCGCAAGAACACCGCCTGGCCCAAACAAAAGTGCGGTCTTGCGTCCCGGAAGGGGTCGGCAGCGATCAGCGCGCGCCAGGCGAATGCGGCTAGGCTGCCGCGCTCCCTCGCCAACCCGCTGGTTGGTCGGGCTATTCCCCGCTTAAGCGCGCTGCAGTTTCCCTTCGCCGTCAAAGCGATAGCTGGGAGGCATCGAATCGACCAGCTGGTCGGCCCAATTCGCCAGGTCAATCTCGTGCTCTAGGGCGAGCTCATAGGCCAGCGCCTTGACCCGCTGCGACTCCTCGGGATCGACCAGGCGTGCGGCAAAGTGCTCGGCCACCTGTTCGGAAGGATAAGACGACAGCCCGTCCAGCGCGTAGAAACGAATCTCGCTCGACCGCGAGGTCAACAGGCCGACCAGGGCGTCGCGGACGCGCTCATGCTGAAAATCGCGGAGGTTGCTGACGATTTCGCGCAATCGGTCCAATCCCTCATGGTAGCCCGGGTCGCAGTCCGTAATCGCGTGCAGCAGGGTCTCTACCGCCACCTCGTCGCCGGCAATGTCGCGCAGGGCCTTGAGCGGAAAGTACACCGCGTCTTTGGTGGCGATAAAGCGCTTGAGCGGCTCGATCGCCCCTTCGCCCCACCCGGCAATGAGCTTGTAGCAGTATTCCTTCTCCTGCTCGTCGATCGTCGGGCCGCTCACCCGCAGAAGAAAGCGCTCCAGCAGTGCGTCAAGAGCCGCCGTTGTGCTGAGCTTGGCCAGATCGTCCATCGCTTCGTAGCGCTCATGGGTCTGGCGATACTGGTCCATCAGGCGGCGCTTGATCTTGTCGATGGACTTTCCATCGTCTTTGCTGCCGGATAAAAAATCAAACAATCCCATGTGTTGAACCTTGCGTCCGTCGATTTGCGGGGCCGTCTAAGGCGACGGAAATCACAGTGTAGTCCGCCCACCGCCTTTGGTCCATGGAGGCTCTGGCCGGTCGCGGCGGCTCGAGGTCTTGGGCAGGACGTAAGACCGCAGAATTGGCAGGGTAGCTCTCCACGCTGGCGGGCATTGCAGATTGTGGTTCCGCACAATTTCCGTCTGTTGGCTCTTCCGGTTGGCCAGAGACCCCAGCTCTCGCCTAGGGCGACGGCCTTGCGGCGACGGGTAGGTCCGGCGCTACCCCCCCTGGGCGAGCGGATCGGCGGCGCCAAGCTGGCGGAAATCGGAGGGAACTGTCGAGCTTGTGGATAAAGTGTGGAGTGGCTCTGGACATGCTTGAAACTATATGGCAGATCTGTTGCCCCTCGCCGCTCCTGGGTGAGATGAGGTCCCCATGGCGCCACCCAAGGCGCAACTCGTGCCCCCTGGCGCTTCCGCCATGCGGGCGTCCGCCGGAACTCAGCCCTCCAACTTGCGTGCGCCTGCGGGCTATCTGGGGCGCGGGCTGGTCTGGTTGGTCGTTGGCGTCGCCCTTGGCTGCGGCTCGCAAGCGGCGATTCGCCCCGGCGGACCAGGGGCCAGCATGGCGATGGACGATCAGGGGCCGCCGCAAGACGCGATGGGGCCGTACCTGGAGGGATGGCGTCGATCGCCGCTGGCCGTGGGCGAACGCGCCGCGCTGGCCGCTGTGGACGAGGATGCTGCCCTAGACGCTGACCACGGCGAGGACTTGGCCACCTATCGCCGCAGCAATTTGATGACGATCAACCAACAGATGGTTCAGCGGTGCCGTCAGGTTCGCCCGCACATTGAGCGCGCTGGGGTGCGCAATGGCATCGACCCCCTCCTGCTATTGGCCATCGCCTGGGTGGAGTCAGGCTTCAATTCCTCCCTAGAATCAAGTGCTGGTGCCCGTGGCGTGATGCAATTGATTCCGTCGACGGGCGCCGCGCTGGGGTGCCGCGATCTGACCGATGTCAACTGTTCCGCAGAGGCCGCCGCCGTCTACGTGGGCCGGTTGCTGCGCCGCTACAACGGCGACCTGGTGTACGCGCTGTGCGCCTACAACGCCGGGCACGTGCGGCCGACACGGGCATGGAAGCGCGGTGAATTACCGGCGAACCTGGGCTTTGCCACGAGAGTGCTGGAGGCCCGCAGCCGCTTGGAGCGAAACGGCTGTGAGGCGCGCGGCAGCCGCAGTCCGGGGGAACGAAGCCTTGCGTCGCCTTGAGCTTCGCCGATGCGCAGCGGCCGACAGCAACCGTTTCGCTTGCGCTGTGGTGCTGCGCCAGCTAGTTCGCCGCGCTCACCGATAGCGAACCGCTCTGGCTCTCCATCCTAATTTGGCAGACTTGCTCTTGAGGGGGCTCGGGCTTGGCGCCGCAACAGTGCGGTCGCCATGGACGATCAACAGCCGACACAGCGGCCCTACCATTGGGGATGGTGCGACCGTTGGTCAGGCATCGGCTGGATCGCCATGAGCTTGCGGGGCATCCAGCAGCAGGGATCTACGCAAGCTGCCTTGGGATCGCCCCTCATACTGTTGGCCGCTAGTGTTGCTCGCGCAAATGGCGCTCGATCAGCGGCATCACCGCCTTGGTAAAGCGGATGCGGCCATCAGCGGCTTCGCGCAGCGAGGTCACGCACTCTTTGTTCTTGGTCTCAATCGTCGGGGCAGCGCCGTCGACCAGCTGACGTGCGCGCTTGGAAGCCATGATCACCAGCGCAAAGCGGTTGGGCACGGTATCCAGGCAGTCTTCAATGGTAATGCGGGCCATGGGTTCTCCAGCGGCGGGCGGCACGTCTCGATCTGCGGCAGGCAGGGGAGGGTGAGCCCAGGCGATTCGCCAGCGCCAGCGGGCGCAGCGAGCCCAACAGTGTGGGAAACTGCGCTGACTCTGTCAACTACGGCCGCTCTTGCCGTCATCATCCAGCCCCCAATCTCAGCCCGCCAAACTCCGGCAAATGCGGAGAATCCGTCCAGAGGTTGCGTCGCGACGGCGATTTTTGTACAGTCCCGCCTGCGCAAGGAGGCGCTCCATGGCCGGCGAAGACCAGCATGAGCACGATCCGCTGGTTGGGACGGTCTTTGCCGACCGCTACTTGATCACGGGGCGACTGGGCAAGGGCGGCATGGCGGTGGTCTATCGGGCCACCGACCGCAACCTCAACCGCGACGTAGCCGTGAAGGTGCTCCGCAAGGATGTCGCCGCTGACCCGGTCGCCGCCAAGCGCTTGGTGCGGGAAGCTCGTGCGGCAGCGTCCCTGCATCATCCTCACATTATTACAATTCTTGACGTGGGTGAGCGCAACGGCACGGTATATGTGGTCATGGAACTGCTCACCGGGCGTTCGCTGGCCGACGTGCTGGAGCAAGACGGTGCGATGCCCCTGGAGCGGGCCTTGCCCGTAGCCGAACAACTGGCGTCTGCGCTGGTTGTCGCGCACAGCCAGGGCATCATTCACCGCGACATCAAGCCGGAAAACCTCTACCTGATCGAGCACGGCGGCACCGGCGACTTCCTCAAAGTGCTGGATTTTTCGATCGCCAAGCTGCCCACAGAGATGGTTACGGCGGCGCTGACCCGCGCGGGATCGGTGTTTGGCACGCCGCACTATATGGCGCCAGAGCAAGTCGAGGGCAAGAACGTCGGCCCGCAGACCGACCTGTACGCCGCGGGCGCTGTGCTTTACGAGATGCTGACGGGAGACCCGCCCTTTGATGGGCCGTCCGTGATCGACATCCTGCTCAAGCACGTCAAGAGCCCGCCGCCGGTGCTCAGTGTGCCTGGGGTGCGCCTGCCGGGGGGGCTGGCCGAATTGGTGACGAGGTTGCTGGCCAAGAAGGTCGGCGATCGGCCGGCCAGTGCTTCGGTATTGCGCGACGAATTAGCCAAGATGATTGCAGAAATGCCGCGCGATGGCGAAGGGGCACCGGATTCGCCCTCCCACGCTGGTTTGGCGGCTGCGCCGGCAGCGGTTGGCCTGAGTGCGGCGCCGCTGAGCGCGGTGATGGATTTTCTTCCGCCCGTTCTGCCGACTTCTGCAGGGCATTCTGGTGCTGCAGGCCCGGTGGCCCCAGCTAGGCCGGCCGCGCCAGCCCGGGGTGTAGACGCCGCGCACTTGGCGGTTGATTTGGCCCGCAACCACGGGGCGATCGCGGGTAAGCCCACCGTCGCGGATCTGCCTGAAGCGCCCGATCTGCCCGATCTGCCCGATCTGCCCGACGCGCTGCCTATGGAGCCTGTGCCCCACGGAACGCCGGAGACCAAGCGCAAATTCGCAGCGTTCGGCGATCCGGATGCCCCGGAGCAGCGGACGATGGTCGGCGCAGGGGTCGGCAACGTGGTTCGCGAAATGGCCCGGCAGCGCAGTGACGGCAGTGGCGCGCCGATGGCGATGCCGCACGCTCCGGTGCTGCAACCCCCTCCGCCGCCGCCTTCGCATCCCGCTCCGCTGCCGCCGGAGGCCGGACTGAAGGCGCCAGGCAGTGTAAGCGCAGGCCCAGCCGGCGGAATCGGCGTCAGCGCACCGACGGCAGTGCAGGTCATCCCGCAGGCCGTGGGCGACTCGGGGGCGCACGACAAGCGTGCAGCGGGGGCAGGCAGTTCAGACAGGCTGGGGTCGGCGAAGCAGGCCGCCTCTACCGCCGAGAAGCCGGCGCCTGTCGCGGCGACCGCCGTGCACCGCAACCGCGGCATCTCTGGAGCCAACCCGTCGGCCGACCAAGGCCGCGCTCAGACCGAGCCTATGGGATCTATTGGAGGTGGAACTGGTCGTCCAGCCTC
>CAXNCS010000034.1:0-28320 GCA_964201005.1 Myxococcota bacterium | reverse complement strand
CACGGCGACGGCGTTGTCACCCACCCGGCGGGTGTACACAACTTCGGCAAAGGCGTCGCAAAACGCCTCGACACAGCACGGCGGAAAGCCATAGGCCCGCCCCAGCCGGCGGTGTGCCTGGGCCATGGCCGCCACGGCGGAGATCGCGTCTTGCTCGGCGGCCGGGTCTTCGATGGCCAGAAGAGCCAGCTCATCCGCTACGCAGGCCGCAGCCAGTTCCGCAGAGCGCGCCACCACCAGCAGATGGGCCCCTTCGCTAGACGCAGCGGCCGACTCGGCTTCTGCTTGGGGCCGCAAGCGCCCGCCCGCGTGGGCCAGGTAGGTGTGGGGCGACCATGCGGCGAACCAGCCGTCCCCTCGGGCCTCCTGCACAAAGGCTTCGCGCTCTGCAGGAGCCACCCGCAAGCGCCAAGCGTCGCGCAAGCCCATGCGCAGGCCGCGCAATTCCACGGCGGCGCGGTCGTAGCTGACTTGCTGGCGCGGCGGGCGGGCGATCGGCGCCGCTCCTGCCGGCGATCCCCGCCACGGCTCCGGCGAAGCCTCGCAGGCGGCGCGCACAAGCTGCGGAATCCCCAGGCAATGACCAATTGCAGGGCAGCCTTCGCACGCCGCGGGCTTGACCAGCTCGGCTCCAGCGACATCGGCACAGGGCTCGATCAGCGCCGCAGGCAACCTCAGGCAGCGCGGCCACAATTGCGAGGCGATGATCCGCGGCCCCAAGGGCTGCTGGTCCGGCCAACAGCGCCGCAGATCGCAGGCGGCTACCACCCGTCCGGGCTGCAGCAGCGGCGCCACCACCAGCTCATCGCAAGCCAGCAGCGGAGGATCGTGCCGGGCGAATTCCTCAAGCGCGTTCAGGTTATCGGGCGCCAATTGCCAGCGCACCTGGACGCGCAGCCCCAGCTGGCGGGCCCGCTTGAGCGCCAAAAGGAGGTCGGCAAACCCCGCTTGGCTCGGGGCGATACACTGCACCGCCCAGGCGACGCCGTGGAGCCCCGCCCGCTGCAAACGGCGCAACTCCGCAGGCCCCGTCCAGCGGCACTGCAGCAGCAGATCTGTAGGCGGCAAGCCCAACTGCAACAGCCGGGCGATCGCCTGCTCTGCTTGGGGCAGATCGCTGCCGGCCAGGAGCTGCCAGCGGGTCCCAGGCTGACGGGCGATCTGCGCGCGCAGCTGATCCGCCGGCAGCTGCACGGCCGCCGCGGTGGACAGCCTCACCAACGGCAGCACCTGGGCGCGGCTCAAGCTATCCTGCGGCGACCCTACCTGCATCTACTTGACGCGATGCCAGTTTTTGCTGGGAAAGCCGCGGGCAGCCGGTGGCGGTTGGGTCGAGAGCACGTACGAGGCGCGGCGGTTCTTGACCTCATCGGTATTGTCCGGGGTCGCCACCTTGAGGGCGCGCTCGCCAAAACCCTGCGCCATAATCGCGGTTTGAATGCCGCGCTTGCTGAACCAGTTGGCGATCGCAATGGCGCGCTTGTGCGAGAGCGCCTCGTTGTCTTCACTCTTTCCCACGGTGTCGGTGTAGCCGCCGATGTACAGGTTGACCTGCAGCACCCCTTGAACTTTCTTGAGCTCTTCCTGGATCCGCGCCACCGGCGCTTCGAGCTTGGGCTCTTCACTGGGCAGGATGTCCCACTTGCCGGACTCAAACACGATATCGGCGTGGGGGATATCGACAAATGTCACGGATTCCAGGCCGTTGAAGTAGCCGGCCGGGTCATAAGCGCGCAGGGCAAAGCGGCCCATGACCTCGCTTTCCTTCTGAGTCCACTTGAGCACCAAAGGGGTCCCTGGGGCCTCGCCTGCGAATTTTTGCACGGCGTTGTCGATGATCCGCCCGTCGTCGCCGATCACGTCGAGCTCAACTTTGCCGGCGGGCTCGGTCATGCGCAGGGTGATTTGGCGCTTGGCCTCGTCGACGTCATCTGCGCTCATCTGGATCTTGGGGACATCGCCGACCAAGACTTCAAAATCCAAGGCAAAATCCTTGAACGCCACGCCACCGGCCTTGCCCGCGAGCACGCACTGGTACTTGAACACGCCCTTGCCCTGGGGCACCGCCACGCGCTTCTCTTGCCCTGGGCGAATCGCCCCCACCGCGATGCTGACCTGCTGGCCATCGGAGCGCTTGCACTGGGCCTGCAGGCCGACCACCGCGACACTGGGCTTAAAGATCAGCATGGGTTTGCCTTGCGATGCGCGGACTTTGCTGATGAGCGAGAAGCCGAGATCGTCGCCGGACACCTGGGCCGCCGCCGGAAGGGCCACGAGCGCAGCCAGCGCTGTAGCGGTCGTCAGGGCTAGCCTTGCGAGAATCCACATCTTGCACCTCCAAGTACGGCCGGCGATGTTAACACGGCCTCGCGGACCGAGCGATCCCCAAACGCGGGCGCAGGCGCTGCGATTCGCCACGGGGATGCCACGCGGGGCCGCGCAGATCTCGTCAAGCCGAGCGGGGAACGCTACAATTCTTTCCATGAAGCTGCCCCTCCTGCCCTCACCTCTGGCCCCTATGAATCCCCTGCTCGCCGCGGCGACGTGGCTGCTGCTGCTGACCTGGGCTGGCTGCGCGGTCAATCCCGTGCCAACCCCTGAAAAATCAGCGACTGCAGGGACGGGCACGGACACACCGAGCTTTGGCGTCGACACGATGGGCAGCTTGGACGCGGGCGGCGGTTTCGACGCTTTTGACCCCGGCGGCGGCGACAGCGCCACTGTAGATAGCGGCAAGGGCGACAGCGACGACGCGATTCAGGCCAGCGACAGCAGCGACGCAGGCAGCGACAGCGCCATCCAACCGTGGATCTGCGACC
Source organism: Myxococcota bacterium (assembly GCA_964201005.1). Taxonomy (GTDB): domain Bacteria; phylum Myxococcota_A; class UBA9042; order UBA9042; family UBA9042; genus SXRM01. Next base: position 25,501 of record CAXNCS010000034.1, on the reverse strand, counting down.
TGCCGGGCGAGCCGGGCTGCCCGTGCGCAGAGGACGGCGTGTGCGCCAGCGGCCACTGCATCGACACCCCCAACTTGGGCAAGATCTGCACCGATGAGTGCAAGGCCGGCTGCCCCGTTGGCTACGCGTGCATCGCCCAGGGCACGACGGACCTCATCTATTTGTGCATGCCCAAGTGGCCGGTGCTGTGCAATCCGTGCGACGCCGATGCCGACTGTGCAGCAGTGGGGGCGCAAAAGGCCCTGTGTGTCGATCGCGGCCCCTTGGGGTTTTTCTGCGGAGCCGGCTGTGCCAGTGACAGCGATTGCCCGGGCGGCTACCAGTGCGGCGAGGCAAAAAGCGCCGACGGCAAGACCGCGATGCAGTGCATGCCGGCTCCGGGCGTCGACGGACCCAGCGACTGTTCGTGCACCGCGGCGGCGGTCAGCGCGGCGTTGGGGACCAGCTGCACCTCTCAGGCCGTGGACGCCGGAGGCAAAGTCCTGGGGTCGTGCAAGGGCGTTCGCCAGTGCGGCGCCGAGGGATTGTCCAAGTGCTCCGCGGTGATCGAGCCTGAGACCTGCAACGGCAAGGATGACGACTGCGACGGCGCCCTGGACGAGGCCGCGTGCGACGACAGCAACCCGTGCACCACCGACGCGTGCGACGCCGTGAGCATGGCCTGCGCTCACAGCCCCACCGCGGGCAGCTGCGACGCCGACGGCAACGCCTGCACCGTGGGCGACGAGTGCCTGGCCGGCAAATGCACCGCGGGGCCGGTCAAGAAGTGCGACGATGCCAACCCGTGCACCCTAGATAGCTGTGATATGTCCAGCGGTTGCACGGCAAGCGACGACAACGGCATTGGCTGCGATGACGGCGACGGCTGCAGCGTGGGCGACACGTGCAAAGGCGGCCAGTGCGTGCCGGGCAAGGCCAAGCTCTGCCCCACCGGCAAGCTGTGCCAATTGGTGCAATGCGATTCCGCCAGTGGTCAGTGCCAGAGCAAAGCCCAGCCGGACGGCGCCGGGTGCGACGACGGCACGGCCTGCACCCAGGCTGACAGCTGCAAGGACGGGGCGTGCCTCGCCAAACCCCTGGACTGCAATGATAATAACCCTTGCACCCTGGACACTTGCGACCCCGCCAACGGCTGCGGCCACGCGAGCAATGAGGCGCCCTGCGACGACGGCAATGCCTGCACCGGCCCCGACCTGTGCGCCAAGGGCAGCTGCGTGGGCCTAGCCAAAGCGGCCAGCGCCTGCGACGACGGCAACGTCTGCACCAACGACGCCTGCGATCCCAAGGACGGCTGCGTGATCACCGCCAACATGGCGCCGTGCCAGGACGGCAACCCGTGCACCAACGGCGATCAGTGCAAAGACAAGCAGTGCGTGGGCGGCACCAGCACCTGCCAGTGCCAGATCGACAGCGATTGCGCAGATGACGGCAACCTGTGCAACGGCACGCCATTCTGCGACAAGTCGACCGCCAACTACGCGTGCAAGACCAACCCGGCGACGGTGGTTAAGTGCGATGTCGGCGGAGATTCTCTTTGCGCAGTCAATACTTGTGCGCCCACCACCGGCAAATGCGCCTTGGTGTCGGCCGCGGATGGCAAGCCCTGCGATGCGGATGGCTCGATCTGCAGCGCTGGCGATGCGTGCAAAGGCGGCAAGTGCTTGCCAGGTGCGACGTTGAACTGCAATGACGGCAATCCGTGCACCAACGACGCGTGCGATCCCAAGGCGGGATGCAGCCATGTCAACAACAGCGCGGCGTGCGATGCGGACGGGTCGCTGTGCACTGACAAGGACACGTGCAGCGCCGGAAAGTGTGTGGCGGGGAGCGCGCTCAAGTGCGACGACGCGAATCCGTGTACCAGCGACAGCTGCGCGCCGGCCAAGGGCTGCCAGTACGGACCGGAGACGGACGGGACGGAGTGCGGGGTCAACAAGGGCTGCAAAGCGGGTGTTTGCGAGCAGTTGGCTTACTGTGGGGATAAGATCGTCAATGGCAACGAACAGTGCGATGACGGCAACAACGTCAGTGGCGACGGGTGTAGTGCGACGTGCAACAAGGACTCGATCACCCAGCCCAAGCAGGGCGACATCCTCATCAGCGAAGTGATGGTCGCGCCCGTCAATCAAAGTGACGAGTGGGTCGAAGTGCTGAATATCTCTGATCACCCTGTCGATCTCAATGGACTTTACTTTGGCGACAAGCAGTTCTATCACCTGTTGGCCAAGACCGGCGGATTTGTGGTACAGCCGGGCAAATATGTCGTGATCTCAGCGGTGCAGAAGCCATCCGCCGTGTCGACATTTGTTCCGGACTATGTCTACGGATACGACGCAGGCGGCATCGCCTTTGCCAACAGCGACGACGAGGCCTGCATCTCCTACGACAAGAATTGCTCCACCGGCATCGTCGCCCGCGTGACATTTGTACAGCAATCCGGTGGAGCGAGCTGGCAGCTCAGCGCGGACAAGTACACCTACGCGGCCATGAAGCTCACCGCGAACTGGTGCAAGAGCTCGGTGCCGTTTGGCACCAAAGGCGACTTCGCCACCCCAGCCCAGGTAAACAGCATCTGTAAATAGCTGACTTTGTCAAAGGTATTTGGAGAGTACGCAAGACCGCGAGCCAGAAACCACCCTGGCCCGCGGTCCGCGCTGAACACCTCTACGCCTTGACGATCCCAATCCCAAGCTCGCGCAACTGCTTGTCATCCACCGTGTTCGGCGATTCGGTCATCAAGCACGTCGCCCGCGCCGTCTTGGGGAAGGCGATGACATCGCGCAGGCTGTCGCAGCCCGCGAGCAGCATGAGCATGCGATCCACGCCGAGCGCAATGCCGCCGTGCGGAGGGGTGCCGTACTTCAGCGCGTCGACAAAGAACCCGAACTTGCTGCGGATATCCTCATCAGACAGGCCGAGCAGCGAGAACACCTTGGCCTGCACGTCGCTTCGGTGGATGCGGATCGAACCGCCGCCGAGCTCGATGCCGTTGACCACCAAGTCGTAGGCCTGGGCCAGGACGCTGCCGGGGTCCGACTCCAGGCGGTCCATGTGGTCCAAGCGCGGGCTGGTGAAGGGGTGGTGCATGGCGACCCAGCGCTTCTCTTCGCCGTCGTAGTCGAACATCGGGAAGTCGGTGACCCAGAGAAACGCCCACTTGGACTTGTTGAGCAGGCCCAAGCGCTCACCGGCGACCAGGCGCAGGCGCGCACAGGCGGCGTTGGTGGTCGAGGCCTTGTCGGCCACCCACAGGATCAGCGCCCCGGGTCCAACGCCCATCGCCGCGGCGAGCTCGGCTTTCAGCTCATCGGTCAATGACTTCGCCACGGTGCCGGACCAGCTGCCGTCTTCTGCGATGCGCGCCCAGGCCACCCCCTTGGCGCCGTGCTGCGCGGCTTCCTGCGGGAACAGCGTGTCGAGATCCTTGCGGGTAAAGGCCGAACCGTCTGCAATGGGGAGGGCCTTGACCATGCCGCCCGCTTCCAACGCCCCGACGAACGGGCGGAATTCCGTGCGACCGCGCAGCAGCTCCGTGGCGTCGAACAGCGGCATGGCAAAGCGCAGGTCGGGCTTGTCGCAGCCGTACTTGTCCATCGCCTCCTGGTAGCTCATGCGCTGCAGCGGCAACTGCACTTCAAAGCCCAGCACCTGCTTCCACACCTCGGCCACGTAGCCTTCAAGCAATTCCCAGAGCTGTTCGCGCGACACAAAGCTCATCTCCAGGTCCAACTGGGTGAACTCGGGCTGGCGATCGGCGCGCAGGTCCTCATCTCTAAAGCAGCGGCAAATCTGCATGTAGCGGTCCATGCCGGCCATCATGAACAGCTGCTTGAACTGCTGGGGCGACTGCGGCAGGGCGTAAAACTGCCCGGGATGCACGCGGCTGGGCACCAGGTAGTCGCGGGCGCCCTCGGGGGTCGACTTGGTCAGGATCGGCGTCTCCAGCTCCAAGAAATCGTGGCCCGTAAAGTACTGGCGGGTCATCTGAGTGATTTGGCTGCGCAGCGCAAAGTTGCGGTTCAGCTCTGGGCGGCGCAGATCGAGATAGCGGTACTGGAGGCGCAGGTCCTCATTGGCATTGACGCCGTCCTTGATCTCAAACGGCGGGGTCAGGGCCTCGCTGAGCACTTCGATCTGGTGGACTTCGATCTCCAACTCGCCCGTTGGGATCTTGGCGTTGATGTTGCTGCCGCGAGAAATCGCCTTGCCGCGGGCGGCGATCACCCACTCCGGGCGGAGGGTCATCGCCACGGTGTGGACTTCCGGGCGGTCGGTCTCGCAGCGCAGCTGTACAAAGCCAGAGCGGTCGCGCAAATCGATGAACATGACGCCGCCGTGGTGGCGGTAGGCCTGCACCCAGCCAAAGACAGTGACCTCCTGGCCGACATCGCTGCCGCGAAAGTCGCCGTTCATCTTGGTGCGCGTGTGGGTCTGCAGGAGCGTGGCCATGATCCTTCCGTATGCGGTCTGGGCCGCGGGGCCGAGGATGCTACTACAAGCGCGGCGTCTGCTCAAAGGCGCCGGTCGCAAACGGGGGCGGCGGTTTTGACGGCGGGGCCAGGGATGCTACCCTCGCCAGCGGGGATAGCGGAGGTGATCGTGAGATACCAAAGAAAAACAGTGCACTCGACCTGGGTCACCCTGGCTTTAACCGCAGGGCTGACGGCTGGGTGGAGCACCGCCTGGGCCGCGCCGAGCCTGGCCGCCAAGAAGGCCGCGCCCAAGCCTCCGCCGGCCGTCGCCGCAGCGCAAGAGGCCCCCCTGCCAAAACCCTGGCCAGCGCAGCGGTTTTCTCTGGCCAACGGCCTGCGCGTGGTGATCCACACGGAGAGGAGCGCGCCGCTCGTCGCGGTGGGCATATTGGTGGATGTGGGCTCGCGGGATGAAGAAGAGGGCCGCTCTGGCCTGGCGCACTTCTTTGAGCACATGATGTTTCAGGGCAGCCAGCGCGTCGCCAAGATGGACCACTTCAGGCTGTTGGAGGCCCAGGGCGGCGAGGTCAACGCCAACACCAGCGTGGACCGCACGTGGTACTACCAGATCGTGCCTAAACCCGCGCTAGAGCTTGCCCTTTGGCTGGAGGCCGAGCGCTTTAGCCACCTCAAGATCGACGCCGCCAATGTCGACAATCAGCGCCAAGCGGTGTTGGCTGAAATGGCCGAGCGCTATGACAACCAGCCGCTCGCCCGCTCGCAGTTGGCGGTGCCGGACCACGTGTTTGGCCAGTGGCCCCTGCGCCACTCCACGATCGGCGAGGCAGCCGACCTGATAGCCGCGCCGCTCAAGGCGTTTCAAGAGTTCTGGCTGCGCTGGTATGCGCCAGAGAACTGCGTGCTGGTGCTTTCCGGCGACATCGACGCGCTACAGGCCCGCCCGCTCCTGGAAGCGACGGTGGGGCGGATCAAGCCGCGAGGGGTGCCGCCGCGGAAGTCGCATGGAGAAACAGCAGCGGCGACGCACAGTTTTGCCGTGGTCCGCGACCCTCTGACCCAGGCCCCTGCGGTGCATTTGGCGTGGAAAGTGCCGGCGCAGCCCTCGGCGGACGCGGCAGCGCTGGATCTGCTGGCCCAGATCCTGGGCGGCGGTGAAGCGAGCCGGCTTGAGAAGAGGCTGGTGCGCGAAAAGGCACTCGTCACCAGCTATTACGCAGCGACTCACGGCCGGCGCGATCACGACGTGCTGCAGGTCTACGCCGAGCTGACCGAACCCTCGGCCGCGGCCCTGCAGGAGGTCAAGCGGAGAATTCGCGCGGAGATCATCGACATTGCTCTGAACGGCGTCACTGCTGGCGAGCTGCAGAGGGCGAAGACGGTTTTTGAGGCCTCCTGGGTCAGCGCCGCCAGCAGTCCGGGGACCCGCGCAGAATTGCTCGCGACTTTTGAGGCGTATCACGGCGATGCCAATCGGCTCAGCGACTTGCTGCCGCGCTACCGGGCGATTGACGCCGCTGCAGTGCAACAGGTGGCGCGGCGCTGGCTGCGCTGGGATCGCGAAACGGAGATCGACGCCCTGCCCGCAGCCATGGCCGAAACCAAGCTCGCCCCCAAGGCCGAGTGGATCGCCCGCGCGGAAAAACAGCTGAGCGAAGCTGAGGCCCGCGAGGCCGCCGCCAAAGCCAAGGCCGAACAGGACGCCCAGCGCCGCGCCGTCGAACCGCCGCCTGCCGCCGCCCCGCCTGCGCAAGCCGCGGATGTCCCTGCCTCTTTGCCCGCGACCGCTACCCCGGTCGGATCGGAGCTCCCATGATCCGCCGCCTACCGCGCCTTTGGACCGCGCTGAGTGGGATCGCCCTGATCAGCGCTTGCGGCAGCCCGCCGGTGCGCCCCGCCGTTCGCGATCAAGCTGTTGCAGAACAGGAACCGGCTTGGCCCGCCCGCCCAGAGGTGCAGGGCAAGGTCGCCGCGCAGTTCCCCACCGTCCGGACCCAGGGGATCCGCCGCTCGCCTGGCGCGGGCGTGGAGCTGGTGACGGCGGTCCGCGACGATCAGCCGATGGTGCACCTGCGCTGGATCATCCAGGGCGGCCGGAGCGCCGAGTGGAGCGCCAAGGGCCCGCGCTGGCCCGAAGGCACCATGGCGATGACCGCACAGTTGTTGACCAAAGGCACCAAGAGCCACCCGGGCGCCAGCTTGGCCGAGGCGATCGAGGGCCTGGGCGGCAGCCTGCAGGTGCGCGCGGCGGCCGACGCCGTGGTCATCGAAGGCCAGGTGCTGAGCCACAATTTTCCCCAGTTCCTGGTGCTTCTGCGCGAGACCCTGGATCAGCCGCAGCTGGACAACGCGGCGGTCGAGTCCCTGCGCAGCCAATTGGCGGCCGACCTGCGCGCTGAGCTGGGCGACGCCTCGGTCTTGGCGCAGAACCTTGCGCTGCGCTTGGTGTTTGGCGAAGGCCACCCCTATGCTTCGCGCGGGCCGACGCTGGCGAGCCTGGCCAAGATCAAGCGCAAGCAGATCTCAGAGGCCTGGCAGGCCGGCTTTCGCCTGGGCGGATCGACGCTGGTGACCGTGGGCCCGCTGCCGAGCGAGGCCGTGGCTCAGGCCGTCGAAGCGACCTTTGGCGACCTGCTGGAGAAAAAGGGCCAGGTCCCAGAGGTGGCTCTGCCGGCGGCCGCGACGGGCGACACCTGCCACGTCATCGATGTGCCAGCTGCGGCCCAAGCGGCGCTGGTGCAAGTGGCCCCCGGTCCGCCGCGGCGGGCGCGCATCTGGCCGCAACTTACTGTGGCGAATCAGATCCTGGGCGGGTCCGCCTCCTCGCGGCTGTTCAGCGAGCTGCGGGAGAAGCGCGGATGGACCTACGGCGTGTACTCCGGGCTGGACGGCCGGCGGTTGGCGGGGCGCTGGTCGATCGACGCCTCGCTCCAGCCGGAGGCGATTGGTCCCGCGCTTGGAGCGATTGAAGATCAGCTGCTGCAGCTGCGGCGGGTGGCAGCCCCAGCGGCTGAACTCAAGGCGGCGACGCGCTATTTGGCCGGTCAGTTTGCCCTTTCTCTGGCCAGCGGCGATCAAATCGCCGAGTATCTGGCGGCCGCGGCGCTTTACGACCTGCCCGGCGATTACTGGAGTCATTACGCCGATGTGCTGCAAGACGTCTCCGCCGAACAGGCCCTGGAAGCGGCAGTCCAGGCTATCCCAGCGTCGGGGCGCATCACGGTGACGGCGGGGCCTCTTGCCCAGCTGCGGCCGAGCTTGGACGGCGCGTGCCATACGCTGATTGTGCATTCGCCAGGCATGACCGGGCCTAAGGGCATCGCGGTCAAGCCTAAAGTGCTGTTGGGCTCCGACGCGGAGATGGGCGACGACGGTCGCAAGCTGGCCTTTGAGGCCTGGCAACGGGGGCCCGGCGGGGCGCTGGCGGCGGAGCGCTATACCATCGATACAAAGCGGAATTTGGGGTTTCGCGCCCTGGCCTTGACGGCGTTGGCCCGCGGCGATTCGTACGCCCAGGTCGCGGCGATTGGCCGCAAGTCTGCAGACTGGCGCGATGAATTGGCCCCAACGCTGGCGCGATTGTTGTTGGGTGCGCTGCACGATCCCGACGCCAAGGTTCAGAGCCGCGCCCGCTTTGCCCTGCTGCAAATGGCCACCGCCGTTGCACCGGCCAAGCCCGACCTCGACCGCGAGACCGCCGCACAACTGCTTGCGGCGGTTGCGGAATGGGCCATGGCCGGCGTCGACGGCACCAAGCCAGCCGCGGAGATCAAGGCCCTGGTGGAAGGGCGGCTTGACCCGGGCGACGCCGCTCTGTTGGGCGAGGTGCCCGCAGAAGCTTTAGAGCAGTGGATCGCCGCAGACGTTCGCAGGCACGAGGCCGCGGCTGTGCTGGTTGCGGCGAAAACCCCAGCTGCGACAACGGCATTGGTCAAGGGCTATCGGCGCCTCTTTGCCACCGGGCTGCAGGTGGTGGACCGCGACCTCGCCGCCCTGGGCAGTGTCCGCGGCATCGATGCCCTTGTGCTGTTGCTCGATTTGCACGCAAACGTGGCTGCGCTTGACCAGCCCGATGCGGCGACGCGCACCGCCGCGGTGATGGCCACGGCCCGGCAACTGGCCGATCAGCTGGCCAGCGCCCCCGCGACCCAGGGCAGCGGCAGTGAGCTGGCCCTGCGCTTTGAGCGCATCGACACCCACATGGACCAGCTGCTGGAGATGCGCAACGCCGATGACCGCTGGTGGGCCGCAGGTCTGCTGATCGAGCACCGCAAAGTCCCGGGGCTGCGGCGGGTTTTGGCAGGGCTACGCACAGACGTCCATTATCGCCTGCCGCGCTGGCACACCGTAGAGCCGGCGCTGGCTTTGGCGGCGCTGGGGCGCAAGCACATCGCCGAGCTGGGGCTGGACGCTGAACCCGCCCTGCTCGCGGGCCTGGCCGGACGCAATCCGCTGGGCAAGGTCGTCGCGGTGGCGGGGCTCAAGGCCTTGGGCTCAGAGGGTGCGCTTTCGGCCCTGCGCACCTGCAATGACGCTACGGCGGTCGGCGAATTCCTCAGCGACACCAAGGCGATGACGGTGCGGGACCTCGCCTTGGCTGCGGTGGATGTCCACAAATTCTACGCCGAAGTGGAGGCTGAGGTCGCCGCCGGACGACTGTCGCGGGCCACGGCGATGCGCTATCGCGAAAGTGCTTACCATACGCTGGGTTTGTCTGGGCGCGCGCTGCGCGAGTCGGTCGTCGCAGAAGTCGCGGCCGAGCCCGATACGCCAGACGCCGGGCCCGCGGCGACAACGCCCCCAGCCGCCTCGACCGAGAGCGAACTCCCGTAGAGTCTTGATCGCTGGGCAAAGCACCGCCGCCGGGCTGAATCCGCGGCCCCTTGCGTTGTGGAGCTTGGCGGAGCGGCTTATGATGGAGCCATGGTGACCGTCTTCTTCGCCCGCTTGCCAACTTCCGCGTCCACCTTGTGCTTGGCGCTGGCCATGGGCTTGGGCGCGATTTCCTCAACTCCTGCCGCAGCTTACGCCCAGACCAAGGTGGCGCCCAGCGCTTCTCGCGCTTCCCAGGCCGCGGCGCTTTGGGAGCTGCTCCAGGCGCCTCACCCGCAGGTCGATGGCCAAGTGTTGCGGCGCATTGGACCCGATGTACGCGATCTGCTTATAGAAACCGCAACCTCTTCGCGCATAGAGGCGCCGGTGCGACTGCGTGCGCTGGGCTGGCTTCAGTGGTATCCCAGCACGGCGAGTCGCGCAGTGCTGATGGAGGCCCTGCGCGCCCGCCAGGCCAGTGTTGCCACCATGCGCGTGGCGCTGCGGGCCTTGGCCGTCGGTTTTGGCGCAGAAGCCCTGCCAGCGCTCGGAGAATACCTGGTGCACCGCGACCTCTATGTGCGCGAAGCTGCTGCGTATGCCCTGGGCGACATCGATGACGCTCGGGCTGTGGCGGTGCTTCAGGATCGCCTGGAGCGCGAGCCGGATCTGACCCCCCGCGACGCCATTGTCGCTTCCCTTCAGCGCCACGCGGATCGGACCGCGGCGCGCAAAAACCAGCGCTAGTCCTTCAATTCCCTTTCTATCATGCGCCTCTTTGCGAGGCCGCGGAGCTGCAAACATGGCCGTCTTCACCGCTGAGGGTACCTACACCGCGATCGTCACCCCGTTCTGCAATGACGCCGAGCGCAGTGTCGATGTCCCCGCCCTGCGCCGCTTGGTGGAGCAGCAAATCGCCGGCACCATTGACGGTTTGGTCGTTTGCGGCACCACGGGCGAGGCCAGCGCCTTGGACGACGCAGAGTACGAGTTGGTCGTCGGCACGGTCGTGCAAGCGGCGGCAGGTCGCGTCCCGGTGATCGCGGGCACCGGCGGCAACAGCACCAAGAAGACCATCGCGACCACCAAAAAGGCCTGCGGATTGGGCGTGGACGGCGTGCTGGTAGTGACCCCGTACTACAACAAGCCGACCCAAGCGGGGATGATCGAGCACTTCCGCGCCGTGGCCGATGCCTCGAGCGCCCCGGTGGTGCTCTACAACGTCCCCAGCCGCACCGGAGTGAATCTGTTGCCGCCTGCAGTTGCCGAGCTGGCCCTGCACCCGAACATCGTCGCGCTCAAGGAGGCGGCGGGCTCGCTGGAACAGGTTCAGGAGATCATCGCGCGCACGGGCTTCAACTTCCCTCTGCTGTCTGGCGAAGATGCCCTTTGCGTGCCGTCGTATTCGGTCGGCGGCAAAGGGGTGATTTCTGTGATGAGCAATGTCGCCCCGGCGCTGACGGCGGCGCTGTATCGCGATTTCCGCGCTGGGCGCATTGACCAAGCCGCCCGCGGCCAAGTGGCGCTGTTGCCGCTGGTGCGCCTGCTGTTTGGCGAGCCCAACCCGCAGCCCGCCAAAATGGCCATGCATCTGCTGGGAATCATGGAGCCGGTTGCGCGCCTGCCGCTCATCACCGCGACCGAAGCGACCCGCTTGGGCCTTGCGGCGGAGCTCAAGAAGCTGGGCCTGCTGCCGTAGGTAGAAAGCGCGGCAGCGAAGCCCCGTAAGGGCGTGTGTAAAGATAACTTGACAAGACCTCTCGCGGAGCGGTGCGACGAACCCGAAGGGGGCGCGCACTTGCGACCCACCCAGCAAGCAAATGGGACCGGGGAAAATCGACTAGATTTTTCACGGGCCCTAAATCGAAGCTTCGCTCGCGCGGGGCTGATGCCTTGACGGAGCGGGTCAAACGGAGCGATCCTAGGGCGTCGCGTCTAGCGGATCGCCACTCTGGGGCCTAGAAGATGTTCAAGCTCCTGCACTATGGCGAGACCAACGTTGGCCGGGAACGCAAGAACAATGAAGACGCCTTCCGCGTCGCCCCAGAAGCTGGGGTGTACTTGGTCTGCGACGGCATGGGCGGCCACGCTTCGGGCGAGATCGCCAGCCAGATCGCCGCGGATGCCATGCTGCGCTTCTTGGCCATGGATCGGTTTCGTCCGGAATTCACTTGGTCGGGAGAGAGCTTAGCCCAGCCGACCGAGGAAGGCCGCGCCCTGGACGCCGCAGTGCGCTGCGCCAATCGCGAAGTGCTCCATCAGGCCAGCACCCATCCGATGCACAAAGGCATGGGAACCACTGTGGTTGCGGTCCTGGCCGGGGCCCAGCGCTTGGGCTTGGTCCACGTGGGCGACAGCCGGGTCTATCGCCTTCGCCAAGGCGAATTTGAGCAAATCACCGACGACCACAGCCTGCTGAACCACTACATTCGCACGCGCCCCATGTCGGCCGATCAGATCCGCCAATTTGCCGGCAAGAACGTGATCGTCCGGGCGGTGGGGTTGCGCGACGCCGTCGATCCAGAAGTGCAGGTGGCCGACTACCAGGCGGATGACCTGTACCTTCTGTGCAGCGATGGTCTGACCGACATGGTCGAAGACGAGCAGATCGCTGAGATTTTGCTGGGCCATGCCGATCTCGCGGCGGCAGGTCGGGCGCTGATCGAGGCGGCGTTGGAAGGCGGCGGCAAAGACAACATCACCGTGCTTCTGCTGAAAGTACAAGAGGTTCCTGACCAGCCGCGCCTGCGCCCCTTCAGCCGCCAGACCCAGAGCATGGTGGCCGCCGACGACGACGTGGAAGACGACGAGGACGGCGACATTGAGACCGATGTGGGCTTCCTGACGCTGGATGCGGAGACCATGCCGGAGGTTGAGCTCCCGGCGACCCCGCGGATGCTGGCCCAGACTCAGCCGATGCGGCCGGCCAGCGGGGTGTCTGCGCCGTTTGCCGTGGTGCCTCAGCGGCTACGCGCCCAAGGCTCTGACCCAGGGCGCGAATTTGAGCAGGAGATCACCGAGCGCATCCCGGCTTCGGCGGCCCAGGTCCTTGCGTGGCAGATTCGCGCGCTGGCGCCGGCGGAGTCGCAAGTGGCCGGTGGGGCTGGCGAGGCCGACCCGGGCAGCGAGGCCGGAGGATCAGCAGCGCCGACGCCCGCAGGTGATTCAAGCGACCCGACCTAAGGTTGCCCGGCGCAGAAGCTGCGGGCAGGCAAATTTGACAAGCGCCGGCTGAAACCCAACGCTCACACAGGGCCGGCGCCAGAGTCGGCCGGGCGGGGGAATGACCTTGCAGCGGAATGCACCTATGCCAGCGACAATGCCCGCGGCCGACCGCACCAAACAGCGCCGAATCTCTGGATTTTCTGCGCTCTTGCCCTTGTGGCTGGCCATCGCCGTCGGCTGGGGCTGTGGCGAAGAGAAGGTCTCGCCCCCGGCTGTGGACAGCGCGATCGCCGTGGACGCCCAAGACGATCTGGGCAGCGGCGAGAGCGACGTAGGCGGCCTGGACCTGCAGAGCAGCGACTCGCAGTCGCTTGTGTGCCCAGGCGGCGCCTATTGCCCGTGCGCGGCCGACGGCGAGTGCGACTCCGGATTCTGCTTGGACTCGCCCAAAGGCAAGGTTTGCGCGGCGTTGTGTACCGGCGGCGGCTGCGACGAGGCGTGGAGTTGCGCCAAGGTCAACAGCAAGAGCGGCGACATCGTGAACCTCTGCGTGCCGCGCTGGGGATTTCTGTGCGAACCGTGTACGGCCAGCGCCCAGTGCGCGGAGGCGTTGGGGAGCACGGGGGCCAACTGCATCGACTACGGCGGCGCTTCTGGGGCGTTCTGCGGCGCGCCGTGCCAGACCCAGGCCGACTGCCCTAGCGACTACAATTGCGCAGACGCGACCACAATTGAGGGCAAGCCGACCCGCCAATGCCTGCGCCCCAAGGACAAAGAAGGGCTGGTCCAGTGCAGCTGCGACCCGCGAGCCGTGGCGCTCAAGCTCACAACGGAGTGCAAAGCGCCCAATGAGCTGGGGAGTTGCCCGGGCTACCGCGTGTGCGATGACAAGGGCCTGAGCTCCTGCCAAGGGCTTAAACCGACTGCAGAAGTCTGCGACGGTGTGGACAACGACTGCAACGGCAAGACCGACGACGGCCTGTGCGACGACGCCAACCAGTGCACTTTGGACGGCTGCGACCCCAAGACCGCCAAGTGCACGGTGCAAGTGCTGGAGGGATTCCCCTGTAGCGACGGCAATGCGTGCACCGGGCCAGACCTCTGCGCGGGCGACCAATGCAAGGGCGGGCCCAGCGACTGCGACGACAAGAATCCTTGCACGGACGACAGCTGCGAGCCGAGCAAGGGCTGCGTCAACAGCGGCAACACCAAGCCCTGCACGGACAATAACGCCTGCACAGACAATGACTTGTGCGACGGCAAGGGCGCGTGCTTGGGCCTGGCGGTGGACGTAAGCGCCCTGTGCAACGACAACAACGGCTGTACGAGCGACGTGTGCGACCCCAGCAGTGGCTGTACCCACCCCGCCCAAGCCGGCATTTGCGAAGACGGCAACCCGTGCACCAACGGCGACCAGTGCAGCGCCGGCCAGTGCCTGCCGGGGCAAAACATCTGCGGCTGCAACCAAAACGCCGACTGCGCGAGCAAAGAAGACGGCAACCTGTGCAACGGCACGCTGTACTGCGACAAGGCCAAGGCGCCCTACGTGTGCACGATTGACCCCAAGACGGTCGTGGTCTGCGACTCGTCTAAGGACACGCCTTGCTTGCAGAAATTGTGCAGCCCGGCCACCGGCAAATGCCAGGACGAGGCGGCGGTCGAGGGCAAGCTGTGCAACGCGGACGACTCCGTATGCACCAAGAACGACGCGTGCAAGGGCGGCTTGTGCACGCCAGGCGGCAAAATCTCCTGCGCGGACGATGAAGTCTGCACGGACGATGTCTGCGACCCCAAGAACGGCTGCTCCAACCCCGCCAACAGCCAAGCGTGCGACGACGGCAACAAGTGTACCCCGGGCGACAGCTGCAAGGGCGGCGTGTGTGTGGCCGGAGCAAAGACGATCTGCGACGACAAGTCCGCTTGCACCAACGATAAATGCGATAGCACCACCGGAGAGTGCAAGTTTGACGGCACGGCGTTTGAGGGCAGCAGCTGCGACGCGGACGGCACGGTTTGCACGGTGGGCGACAGCTGTGCGAGCGGCAAATGCCAAGCGGGGCCTGCACTTAAGTGCAACGACGCCAACCCTTGCACCGACGACAGCTGCAACGCGACAACGGGATGCGTAAAGACCAACAATATCGCAGGTTGTGACGATGGCTTGGCGTGTACCTTGGGCGACGCGTGCAAGAACGGAGCGTGCGCTGGCGGGGCGGCCAAGAACTGCGACGACAAAAGCCCATGCACCAAGGACAGTTGCGATGGCCTCACGGGCGTGTGCAAGCACTCTTCTGCGGAGTACGAGGGCGCTGCGTGCGACGACGGCGACAAATGCACGGAAAACGACCTCTGCCAGTCCGGCGTGTGTACGGCGGGCCCCAAAGTCGATTGTGACGACAAAAACGTATGCACAATCGATGGTTGTTTGGCGGCCACTGGCTGCAAGGCCCCCGTCAACGTAGCCGACAACACCGCCTGCGACGACGGCGACATCTGCACCAAGAGCGACGTCTGCGCGGCCGGCAGCTGCGCGGGCATCAAATTCGTGTGCAATGACGGCAATAGCTGCACGCAGGACCAGTGCGCGGTGAGCGGCTGCCTGTTCAAGCCCGTGGCCGATACCACCGACTGCGGCGGCGGCAACTGGTGCGTGGCGGGCGCGTGCAAGAAGCCCAGCTGCGGCGATGGCTACACCGACGCCAAGACCGGCGAAACGTGCGACGACGGCAACACCGCGGCCTGCGACAGCTGCGAAAACTGCAAGCCGCGCGGCGTGTTGACCCTAGACGGCAAGAGCTGGGCGGAGGCGGCCGTGGCCCCTGGACCGCCGGGCACGGAGACGGGCGATCTGGCGCTCGACAAAGAGATGACCGTAGAGGCTTGGATCCGCCCGGATTCCTTTGGCACGACCATGGGGATTGCCTCCAAGGCCAAGGTGAGCGCGCCAGCCCAGGCCGCTTGGACGCTGGGGCTCATGGCGACCAGCGGTCAGCTATTCTTCAACCACGTTGGCCCAGAAGGCGGCGAGACGATTACCGGAACTGTGGCGGTGACCGCGGGCAAGTGGAACCATGTCGCCGCGGTGGTGAGCGAAGGGCGGGTGCGCCTGTATGTCAACGGCCAGCCCGCTGCCGCGGCGAATTTGACCAAGTTCCGCAGCGATGCGGCCGGCGTTCCCGTGCAGATCGGTCGGCGTTATGCGGATAACGAGCAAAGCGAGCTGTTTGTCGGCGCCATCGACGCGGTGCGGTTGACGGCGGCCCCTTTGTACGGCGCGGCGTTTGTGCCGGTGCGCGTGCCGGCGGCTGAAGCGGAGACGCGGGCGCTGTGGCTGTTTGACGACGCCGCGGCGGCTCTGGCGACTGGGGTCGTCTCGACGGACAGCGGGCCTCACGCCAACCTGTTGAAAAAAGGTGGTATGGCTAAGATCGGCGCCGACAACTGCTACGGCGCTCCGGCCAACGCTGCGGTGTGTGGCGATGGCGTGGTGGCGGCGGCGTTTGAGGCATGTGATGACAAGAATTCCGATAGTTGCGACGGCTGCAAAGGCTGCCAGGTGACGCGGGCGTTTGACGTAGCCACCACGCACTCTGCCAATACTTCCGTGATCAACAAGACTTGGGCGCCAGACGCCTTCTGCCCAACCTGTGAGATCACTCTGGAGGCGTGGGTGCGGATCGACCAGGTCCAGCCAGGGGGCCGGCTCATCGTCGGCACCTCCGACACCTTCTTGGGTCTGATGGTCAGCGGCGGCAAGTTTGCCCTGATCCGCTATCCCGGCACCTTGCTGTTGGCCACGGACTCGTATGTGCTGGGCAAGTGGTATCACGTGGCCGCGGTGGTCGGCTGGGCTACGGGCAATCAGCCGCGGCTGTATGTCGACGGGGTGCTGCAGCCTCTGGGTGCGCCGATCCCGGCGGTGCCGCCCGCCCCAGCGCCGCAGCTGGCCCCGGAGACAGAGGTGCTGATGGTGGGTGCCGGAAGCACGGGTGTCGCCTCTGGATCGCCGGTCAAGCCCCAGGGGCAGTTCCCCGGGGTCATCGACGAGCTGCGGGTCAGCGCCGGCGCGCGCTACACCGACACCTTCTTGCCGCCGCGGCGGCTTCGGCCCGACCGCATGAGCCGCGGGCTCTGGCGTTTTGACGAACCCGCAGGCGCCAAGAGCTTTGGCGACGACAGCGGCAACCAGATCGCCTTGGTCGCGGCCACGGGCAATACCGTCGCGGACACGTGTTGGGGCGAAGGGGTGGCCGAGCGCTGTGGCGACGGCCAAAAAGCCAAGTTTGAGGCGTGCGACAGCGGCCCGAGCAATGGCCCGCCGCCCAACCTCTGCAGTGCGGTGTGCACCAAGCTGCGCGACACGGACTGCACGGCGATGTCCTACTCCGGCGTCACGGTTATCTCAAATAATATCATGGAGTACAACAGCCCTTCTTGGACGATCGACGGCTGGGTCAAGCTAGACGCCCTGCCGGCCAGCGGGGTGGGCTGGATCGTCGGCGTGGCCGACTCCGCTTCGCCGTTCATGTGCGGGCAACCGGCGGGCCAGGAGTGGTACCTGGGCGTCAACGCCAATGGCAGCGATGCCAGCGTGTTGGGCGGCCTGAGCCAGGTCATCAGCCCGACCAAGCAGGTGTGGAAAGCGGGCGTCTGGCAGCATTTTGCCCTGCAATATGAGGGTTACAACCGCGGCACCCTGTGGGTCGATGGCGCCAAGATCCGCAGCTATTCGGCGGTGTCGACCGCATGGGGCGTCTCTTGCCCGGTGAGTGTTGGCAATTCAACGGCGAGTAAATCCCTAGCGGGGGCGCTGGCTTCGCTGCGGTTGAGCGGTCGCAGCCGCTTTGGCCAGCCGTTTGAGGCGCCGTGGGCCCTGGGCGATGAGGCCGGCACCAAGTGGCGCTTCGATTTTGCCAATCCCGGCACCGGCGCGACCAAGGTCCTCTCGACCAACACCTCGTACTCGCTTGGGTTTAAGGCGGGCGCGGTGGGCTTTGTCAGCGACGGCCCGCACTGCAAGTAACCGCACAGCGCCGCTACCGACGAGCTCACCCGCACTGGCGGTGCCTCGCTAACGCTGCTATTTTCCGCGCGCGCTTGGCGCCCCCTGGAGAAGACACCGATGGCCCGCACCGACCTCTACAACCCCAGCGAAGAGCACTTGGCCCTGCGCGAAATGGTCCGCGCTTTTGCCGAGCGCGACGTGTGGGCCCAGGCCCGCGAGTACGATCGCCAGGAAAAGTTCAACCGGCCGCTGTTTAAGAAAGCCGGCGATCTGGGCCTGCTGGGCATCACCGTGCCGGAACAGTGGGGCGGCGTGGGTATGGACTCTACCGCCGCGGTGATTGTCCACGAGGAATTGAGCGCCGCCGACCCCGGCTTTACCTTGGCGTACCTTGCGCACAGCATGTTGTTTGTCAACAACTTCTTTCAGAACGCCAGCGATGCGCAGAAGAAGCGCGTCCTGCCCAAGGTCATCTCCGGCGAGTGGGTCGCGGGCATGGGCATGAGCGAGCCGGCGGTGGGTACCGATGCCCTGGCGATGCGCACGACCGCAGTGCGCGACGGCGACCACTGGGTGCTCAACGGCAGCAAGATGTGGATCACCAACGGCTGTGTCGATGACAGCGAGCTGGGCGACTGCTTTTTGGTCTACGCCAGAACGGGCGAGGCGCGGGGCAAGGCGATCTCTAGCTTTTTGGTCGAGAAGGGTGCGCCGGGCTTCCGCCTGGGCCAGCGCATCAAGGACAAGCTGGGCATGCGCGCGTCGCCCACCGCGGAGCTGGTGTTTGAGGACTGCCGGATTCCCGCCGATGCGCTGATTGGCGGCGAGGGCGAGTCGACCCTGCACATGATGCGCAACCTGGAGATCGAGCGCCTGACGCTGGCGGCGATGTCCCTGGGCCTTGCGCGCAAATGTATTGAAATTATGAACGATTACGCAAGTCAGCGCCAGGCGTTTGGCACGGCGATCCGCAATTTTGGCCAGATTCAGCGCTACATCGCCGACTCCTACGCCGAGTGGATGGCCGGCCGCGCCTACGTCTACGCCACTGCAGCGGCGATGGATCCCGCGGCCCACGGCAACCGCATGGACTCCGATGGTGTGAAATTGTATTGCACCACCATGGGCAAGAACGTGGCCGACCGCGCCATTCAAGTGTTGGGCGGTTACGGCTATGTGGGCGAATACCATGTGGAACGCCTGTGGCGCGACGCCAAGTTGCTGGAGATCGGCGGCGGCACGCTAGAGGCCCACCAGAAGAACATCGCGGGCGATCTGCGCCGCGTGGCCGTGTTGCGCTAGAGCGGCGCCAACCTACTGACATCTCCCGTCAATCTTCCGGCACAGCTGCGGCCGAGCCTGCGTTTTCCGCAGGAAGTGCGTACTTGCTGGATCTCGGCGCCAGCTTGGGTATGCTGAGGGATGGATGGGACGCCAACTGGGGGCTGGGGCTATGCGAAAAATGACTTCCGCGCGCGCGACTTGGAAGGCTTGGCTAGGGGCTGCTCTCGCCGGAGCGCTGCTGGCCTCAGGCTGTTCGGACGACGTAGCGGTCATCGGCGTTTCTGATCCCGACGCGAACAGCGCTTCAGATATCGCGATTGGCCAGCTCGACGCCGCCGACGTGCCCAGCATCGCCTACGACGCACTGTTCCCCGACCTGGCCGATGGCGCCGGACTGGACTTGGCGTTTGACGCCGCTTGCCCGGACGACAATTGCGAGGGACTAGACCTCAAATTTGACACGAGCTGCCCAAACGACAACTGCGAAGGGCTTGATCTGGCTTGGGATGTGAGCGCAGGCGAGGATGCTGACGGCGGCGACGATGACGCAGACGGTACAGGCGATGACGCAGACGGCGCGGGCGATGACGCGGATAGCGCAGGCGACGATGACGCAGACGGTGCGGGCGATGACGCAGACGGCACGGGCGATGACGCGGACGGCACGGGCAATGGCGCGGACGGTGCGGACGGAGACAGCGACGGCGGCGGGCCCATCAAGCTGCCGTGCACCATCGACGCTGACTGCAAGAACCTGGTCTCCTTGGGCGACGGCTGCAGCGCTGGCCTCTGCATCAACCTGTGGTGCGAGATTGTCGCCAAGCCGGCGGGGGCGCCCTGCGACGACGGCAACCCGTGCACGCCCAAGACCTCTTGCGGCAACGGCGTTTGCACCGGTCCGACCCTGGACTGCAGCGACAACAACCCGTGTACCGACGACTTGTGCACCTCGGACGGCTGCTCGTGGCAGCTCAACTCCGCGCCGTGCAACGATAATAGCGCGTGCACCGCGGCCGACAAATGCCAAAGCGGCGCGTGCAGCGGCGGCGTTGCCTTGGACTGCAACGACAGCAGCCCGTGCACGGTGGACAGCTGCAATCCCAAAGCTGGCTGCGAACACCAGCTGCTAGAAGGCGCAAACTGCAGCGACGAGAACCCGTGTACGATCGGTGACTTGTGCAAGGGCGACGCCTGCGTGCCGGGCAAGCTCAAGAGCTGCAACGACAGCAATCCCTGCACCGACGACAGTTGCGATGGCGCCACCGGCAAGTGCGTGTACAAGGCCAATAGCGCGCCGTGCGACGACGAAAACGCCTGCACCGAAGCCGATCAGTGCGCCGGATCCACCTGCGCCGGTGTGGCGGCCAACTGCAATGACAAGAACCCCTGCACCGCCGACTCGTGCAAGCCGGCCAGCGGCTGCGCCAATGTCGCCAACACCTTGCCGTGCGATGACAGCAATGCCTGCACAGAGAACGACTTGTGCACCAAGACCGGTGTGTGCAAGGGCGTGCCGATCGCCTCAGGCGTGCAGTGCGACGACGATAACCCGTGCACCAGCGATGGCTGCAACCCGCTGAGTGGCTGTAGCCATGTGAATAACCAGGAGATTTGCGACGACGGCAACCCGTGCACCACGGGCGACGCGTGCCAGACGGGCAAGTGCGTGTCGGGCTCGAGCATCTGCAAGTGCACCCAGGACAGCGACTGCAAGGGCCAGGAAGACGGCGATCTGTGCAACGGCACGCTGTTTTGCGACAAGTCGAGCCCCAACTGGGCCTGCAAGGTCAACCCGGCGACGGTGGTGAGCTGCGACGGCTCTGCCAACACCGCGTGCAGCAAGGCAGAGTGCGACAAGCTGAGCGGCAAGTGCGGGTTTATCAGCGAAAAGGACGGCAAGTCCTGCGACGCCGACGGCACGGTCTGCAGCAGCGGCGACGCCTGCGCCAAGGGCGTCTGCACCGCCGGCCAAGCGCTGGCGTGCGATGACAATAACCCTTGCACCACCGATGTTTGCGACGCCAAAGAGGGCTGCAAGTCCACCGCGACCAGCGCGCCGTGCGGCGACGGCAACGCTTGCACCCAGGGCGATGCGTGCAAGGGCGGGGTGTGCGTATCCGGCCCGCTGCTGCAGTGCGACGACGGCAACCCGTGCACCAGCGACGCGTGCGACCAGAAGACCGGCAAGTGCGCTTATGCATTTAGCTCTTCGCCGTGTGACGACGGCAACGCCTGCACCCAGAGCGATGTCTGCACGAGCGGGCTTTGCGTGGGCAAGGGCCTGAACTGCAACGATAACAACCCGTGCACCACCGACAGCTGCAACCCCAAGGACGGCTGTGTCAACACCGCCAACACTTCGCCCTGCGACGACGGCAACTTGTGCACCCAAGGCGACTTGTGCAGCGGCGGCAGCTGCAAGGGCCTCAACGCCGACCCCAAAGCCCTCTGCGATGACGGCAATCCCTGCACCAAGGAGGGCTGCGACGCGCTGTCTGGCTGCAGTTACTCTGTGGTGACGGATATTTGCGACGATGGCAACCCGTGCACGACCGGCGACGCGTGCAAGAACGGCGCGTGTGTGTCGGGCACCAATACCTGCGGCTGCGCCCAGGACAGCGACTGCACCAGCCAAGAAGACGGCAACCTGTGCAACGGCACGCTGTTCTGCGACAAGAGCGCGGCGCCGTTCAAGTGCCAGGTCAACCCCAAGACGGTGGTCGCGTGCGATGAGAGCGGCGACACCGCCTGCCTGCACAACCAGTGCAGCACAAAGACCGGCAAGTGTGCGTATGTAGAGCAGAATGAGGCCAAGCCGTGCAATGCCGACAATTCGGTGTGTACGACCAGCGATTTGTGCAAAGCCGGCGCGTGTGTGCCCGGCACGGTGCTGGGGTGCAATGACGCCAATCCGTGTACCGATGACAGCTGCGATCCCAAGAGCGGATGCGTGTTTGCGGTCAACACCGCGGCGTGCAGCGACGGCAACCTGTGCACGGTGGGCGATGTGTGCAAGTCGGGCAGCTGTAGCGCCGGGCCCGCCACGGTGTGCAATGACGGCAGTCCGTGCACCAGCGACGCGTGCGACCCCAAGAGCGGCAACTGCGCCTTTGCGGCCAACAGCAACCCCTGCGACGACGGCAACGCCTGCAGCCAGGCCGACACGTGCAAGGCCGGCGTCTGCAGCGGCGCGCCGGTGGCGTGTGATGACGGCAACGCCTGCACCTCGGATTCCTGCGACCCCAAGCTGGGTTGCGTGAACAAGGCCAACAGCAATCCGTGCGATGACGGCAACAAGTGCACCACGGGCGACGTGTGCAGCCTGGGCAAGTGCGCGGGCGCCAGCGTGGACCCCAAAGTGCTGTGCAGCGACAGCAACCCGTGTACCGCGGACGTGTGCGATCCCAAGGCCGGCTGCGTGTACGCCAGCAACACCGAACCGTGCGATGACGGCAACTTGTGCACCACGGGCGACACGTGCGCGAGCGGCAAGTGCCAGTCGGGCACCAATACGTGCGGGTGCGTGCAGGACAGCGACTGCGGCAGCCAGGAGGACGGAAACCTGTGCAACGGCACGCTGTTCTGCGACAAGAGCGCGGCGCCGTACAAGTGCGTGGTCAATCCCAAGACCGTGGTGAGCTGCGACACGAGCGGCGACGGCACCTGCGCCAAGAATGCCTGCACCACCAGCACCGGCAAGTGCAGCATGGCGCCGCAGAACCAGGGCAAGAGCTGCGACGCGGACGGCTCGGCTTGTACCGCCGGCGACGCGTGCAGCAACGGCAGCTGCGTGGCCGGCAGCGCGCAGAACTGCAACGACGGCAACCCGTGCACCGACGACAGCTGTGACGCAAAGTTGGGCTGCGTGTACAAGAACAACAGCGTGCCGTGCAGCGACGGCAACGCCTGCAGCGTGGGCGACGTGTGCCAGAGCGCGGCGTGCGTGCCGGGGGCCAGCAAGAACTGCGGCGACGACAACAATTGCACAAGCGACAGCTGCGACAAGGCGACGGGCAGCTGTGTCAATGCGGCGAACAGCCTGGCGTGTGACGACGGCAATGCGTGCAGCCAAAATGACGCGTGCAGCGGCGGATCGTGCAAGGGCGCGGCGTTGAACTGCAATGACAGCAACCTGTGCACCAATGACAGCTGCGACCCGACCAAGGGCTGCGTCAATGCGGCAAACAGCGTCAGCTGCGACGACGGCAACCTGTGCACCAGCGGCGACACCTGCGGCGGCGGCAGCTGCAGCGGCAAGGCGGTGAGCCCGGCACAGCTGTGCGACGACGGAAACCCGTGCACCACAGAGGGTTGCGACCCCAAGACCGGCTGCACCAAGAGCAACAACCAGGCGAGCTGCGACGACGGCAACCCGTGTACCAGCGGCGACACTTGCGGCAGCGGCACGTGCAAGAGCGGCACCAATACATGCGGTTGCAGCCAGGACAGCGACTGCGCCGGCCAGGAAGACGGCAACCTGTGCAACGGCACGCTGTACTGCGACAAGGTCGCCCTGCCCTACCAGTGCAAGGTCAACCCCAAGACGGTGGTGAGCTGCGACGCCAGCGGCGACACGCTGTGCAGCAAGAACAGCTGCGACCCCAAGGCGGGCAAGTGCGGGTATCTGGCGCAAAATGAGGGCGGGGGCTGCGACGCGGACGGCTCGGTGTGCAGCGTGGGCGACGCGTGCAAGACCGGCGTATGCACCGCGGGCAACAGCCTGAGCTGCGACGACAAGAACCCGTGCACCGACGACAGCTGCAACCCCAAGAGCGGCTGCGCCAGCACCCCCAACACCCTGCCGTGCAATGACGGCAACGCCTGCAGCGTGGGCGATGTCTGCGCGAATTCGGCGTGCAAGCCGGGCGGCGCGACGGTGTGCAACGACAACAACCCGTGCACCAGCGACAGCTGCAATACCACAAGCGGCGCCTGCGTTTTCCAGGCCAACACCCTGCCCTGCGATGACGGCAATGCCTGCAGCCAGAATGACGCTTGCAGCGGCGGGTCGTGCAAGGGCGCGGCGGTGTCGTGCAATGACAGCAACGTCTGCACCAATGACAGCTGCGACCCCAAGAGCGGCTGCGTCAACAGCGCCAATAGCGTGGCCTGCAATGACGGCAACGCCTGCACCGCCAATGACATTTGCGCCAGCAAGGCCTGCGCCGGCACTTTGGTCAACGCCGCGGCGCTGTGCGACGATGGCAACCCGTGCACAACGGAAAGCTGCGTTCCATCAAGCGGTTGCGCCCACAGCAACAATACCGCCAGCTGCGACGACGGCAATGGCTGCACCAGCGGCGACGTGTGCGCGAGCGGCAGCTGCAAGAGCGGCACCAACACCTGCGCCTGCGCCCAGGACAGCGACTGCGCCGGCCAGGAAGACGGAAACCTGTGCAATGGCACGTTGTTCTGCAACAAGAGCGCCTTGCCGTACAAGTGCGTGGTCAACCCCAAGACGGTGGTGACGTGCGACACTTCCGTCAACACCACCTGCGCGAACAACGTGTGCAACACCGTCAGCGGCAGCTGCGGCTTGGTGGCCACCAGCAACGGCACGAGTTGCGACGCCGACGGCTCGGTGTGCACCGTGGGCGATGCGTGCGCGGGCGGCGTGTGCAAGGCCGGGGCCATCTTGAGCTGCAACGACGGCAATCCGTGCACCGACGACAGCTGCGACGCCAAGTCGGGCTGCAAGTTTGCCGCGAACACCGCGCCGTGCAGCGACGGCAATGCCTGTACCGTGGGCGACGCGTGCGCCTCTTCTGCCTGCAAGGCCGGTGTGGCGAGCAACTGCAACGACAACAACCCGTGTACAACGGACAGCTGCAACACGACGACCGGCAATTGCGCGTTCCAGAACAACACCTTGGGGTGCGACGACGGCAACGCTTGTAGCCAGGGGGACAATTGCTCGGGCGGCTTCTGCGCGGGCAGCAGCGTGACGTGCGACGACGGCAACCCGTGCACCAGCGATTCTTGTGACCCCAAGAGCGGTTGCGTGTACAGCGCCAACACCCTGCCGTGCAGCGACGGCAACAAGTGCACCACGGGCGACACGTGCAGCGGTGGGACGTGCAAGGGCACTGGTGTCGACGTGGCGAGCTTCTGCGACGACAATAACCCTTGCACCAATGACGGTTGCAGCGCGCAAGTGGGCTGTACCCACGTTAACAACACCGCGAGCTGTGACGACGGCAACGGCTGCACCAGCGGCGACGTGTGCGGCGGCGGCAGCTGCAAGAGCGGCACCAACACCTGTGCGTGTACAGAAGACCTGGACTGCGCCGGGGACGAGGACGGCAACCTGTGCAACGGCACGCTGTATTGCGACAAGAATGCGCTGCCTTACAAGTGCGTGGTCAATCCCAAGACGGTGATTAGCTGCGACGCGAGCGGCGACAACACCTGCGCCAAGAACACTTGCGACCCCAAGACGGGCCAGTGCGACTACGCGGCGCAGAACGAAAACGCGCCGTGCAATGCCGACAATTCCGTGTGTTCTGTGGGCGACAAGTGCACGGCCGGCGTGTGCCTGCCCGGCCCGGCGATCACCTGCGACGACAAGAACCCGTGCACTGACGACAGCTGCGACCCGCAGAGTGGCTGTAAATACATCGCCAATACAGCACCTTGCACCGATGGCAATGCCTGCACCGTGGGCGACGTGTGCAAGACCGGCGCGTGCACCGCGGGGGCGGCCAAGGACTGCAACGACAGCAATGCCTGCACCGACGACGCGTGCAACACCAGCAACGGCAGCTGCGCCAACACCGCCAACAGCGCGCTATGCGACGACGGCAAC
>CAXNCS010000033.1:0-28377 GCA_964201005.1 Myxococcota bacterium | reverse complement strand
GAGCACTCGATCGTGCTCATTCGCGGTGGCCGTGTGAAAGACCTGCCGGGCGTTCGCTACCACATCGTGCGCGGTACCCTGGACACCACTGGCGTGGCGAATCGCAAGAAGAGCCGCAGCAAGTACGGTGCCAAGGTCCCGAAGGCCGGTGCCGTCGCCGCCAAGAAGAAGTAGCCCGCCCGCACCGTCAGGTGCTCGCGCGAGCCGAACCGGGGGTCACCGCCTAACCAGCCGACCCCAGAACCCGGGATCCTGATCTCGGACCCACCAGTGCCTCGACTCACGGACCCGTCCGAGCGAGTCTCGACCTCAAGGAGCAGCCCATGCCCCGCCGCCGCGAAGTTCCCAAGCGCATCGCCCCCCGCGATCCCAAGTACTCTGACCAGTTCGTGGGCAAGTTCGTCAACTGCCTCATGCTGGAAGGCAAGAAGGCGACCGCCGAGCGCGTCATGTACGCCGCCATGAGCAAGGTCGAGATGCGCGCCAAAGACGATCCGGTCAAGATCTTCAAGACCGCGCTGGAAAACGTCCGCCCGGCCGTTGAAGTCAAGTCGCGCCGCGTCGGTGGTTCCAACTACCAGGTGCCGGTCGAAATCCGCCCCGAGCGCCGCACCGCGCTCTCCATGCGCTGGCTGATCAACTCGGCCCGCGCCCGTGGCGAGAAGGGCATGGTTGAGAAGCTGGCCAATGAGATCCTCGACGCCGCTCAGGGCCGCGGATCGGCCGTCAAGAAGCGCGAAGACGTGCACCGCATGGCCGAGGCCAACAAGGCGTTCGCCCACTACCGCTGGTAGTTCGGCGTTCCGGTCCTGAACCGGGGCTGCCGTCCTCTGCAGGATCTCTGCCCCTAGCCCGTCCCTACTGAGTTTTGGAGTTCGCCGTGCCGCGTACCGTATCCCTCGACAAGTTCCGCAATATCGGCATCATGGCCCACATTGATGCCGGTAAGACCACGACGACGGAGCGCATCCTGTTCTATACGGGACGCTCGCACCGCATCGGCGAGGTTCACGACGGCGCTGCCACCATGGACTTCATGGAGCAGGAGCAGGAGCGCGGCATCACCATCACTTCCGCGGCGACCCAGTGCCAGTGGAAGGGCAGGACCATCAACATCATCGACACCCCCGGCCACGTCGACTTCACCATCGAAGTGGAGCGCTCGCTGCGCGTGTTGGACGGTGCGGTTGCGGTGTTCTGTGCGGTCGGCGGCGTTCAGCCCCAGTCCGAGACGGTTTGGCGCCAGGCCGACCGCTACAAAGTGCCGCGCATTGCCTTCGTCAACAAGATGGACCGCACCGGCGCGAACTTTGACCGCGTCGTCAGCGAGCTCCGCGAGCGCCTCGGTGCCCGCGCTGTGCCGCTGGTGCTGCCCATCGGCGCCGAAGAGAACTTTGCCGGCATCGTCGACCTCCTGACCATGAAGGCCATGAAGTTCGACGAGACCAGCCAGGGCATCCGCTGGGACGTGATCGACATTCCGGCCAATCTGCTGGAGCAAGCTGCCAAGGCCCGCGAAGAGCTGGTTGAGGCCGCGGTCGAGCAAGACAATGACGCGATGGAACGCTACCTCGCCGGCGAGGAAATCGCCGCTGAGGAGATGACGACCTTGATCCGCAAGGGCACCATCGGCATGTCGTTCATCCCGGTGATCTGCGGTTCCGCCTTTAAGAACAAGGGCGTGCAGCAGCTCCTCGACGCGGTGACCGACTACCTGCCGTCGCCGATCGACATCAAGCCAGTCGCGGGCACCATCCCCGAAGGCGAGAAGGGCGCGGGCGAAGAGATCGAGCGTCCGGCCAAGGACGACGCGCCGTTTGCCGGCCTGGCGTACAAGCTCTGGACCGACCCGTTCATCGGCCACCTCACCTACGTCCGGATTTATTCGGGCACCATGGTGGTGGGCGACGCGGTGCTCAATGCCAACACCGGCAAGAACGAGCGCATCGGCCGCATCATGCGCATGCACGCCAACAAGCGCGAAGACATCAAGGAAGCCTACGCGGGTGACATCGTCGCCGTCGCCGGCCTCCGCGACACCATCACCGGCCACACGCTCTGCGACATCAAGCAGCCCATCGCTTTGGAGAACATGAAGTTCCCCGACCCGGTGATCTCGGTGTCCATCGAGCCCGAGAACAAGACCGAAGAAGAAAAGATGTCCATGGGCCTCTCCAAGCTGGCCCGCGAAGATCCTTCCTTCAAGTTCTACACCAACGAAGAGACCGGCCAGACCCTGATCGCGGGCATGGGCGAGCTCCACTTGGAAATCATCGTGGACCGCCTCAAGCGCGAGTTCAAGGTGAGCGCCAAGGTCGGTCGTCCGCAGGTGGCGTACCGCGAGACCATCACCCAGAAGGTGGAGGTCGATCACAAGTACGCCAAGCAGACCGGTGGTCGCGGCCAGTACGCCCACGTGTGCATCCGCATCGAGCCGACCGAGTCGGGCGAGGGCTACAGCTTCGCCGACGAGATCAAGGGCGGCGTGGTGCCCAAGGAGTACATCCCGGCGGTCGACAAGGGCATCCAGGATGCCATGACCAACGGCGTGCTCGCCGGCTACCAGATCGTCGACGTCAAGGCGGCGCTGTTCTACGGCTCCTACCACGACGTGGACTCGAACGAAATGGCTTTCCGCATCTGCGGTTCCATGGCGTTCAAGGAAGCGGCGGCCAAGGCCAAGCCGCAGCTGCTCGAGCCCATCTTTGGCATCGAAATCCTCGTCCCTGAGGATTACCTGGGCGACATCATCGGCGACCTCAACAGCCGCCGTGGCCGCATCAACAACCTGGATGAGCGCGGCGGTGTCCGGGTGATCCAGGGCGAAGTGCCGCTGGGTGAAACCTTTGGCTACGCCACGGATCTGCGCTCGCGCACCCAGGGCCGTGGCACCTACACCATGCAGTTCTCGCACTACGCTCCGGCGCCGGCGCAGATCGTGCAGGAAATTATCAAGGCCAAGAGCTAGGTCGACGGCTTAGCCTAGACCGCCCCTGTTGAGCAGCCAGGCCTTTGGGCCGAACCTGCGCAAGCGAAGTAGGAACGAAGGATTCGGGCTCAACGCCGCGAACCACGGGAGATAGGACCATGGCAGGTCAGCGCATCCGCATCCGCCTCAAGGCGTACGATCACAAGCTCCTGGACCAGTCCGTGAGCGAGATCATCAACACCGTGCGCAGCACGCGCGCTCGCATCGCGGGTCCCATCCCGCTGCCGACGCGCATCAACACCTACACGGTGTTGCGCTCGCCCCACGTCGACAAGAAGAGCCGCGAGCAGTTCGAGATCCGCACCCACAAGCGGCTCCTCGACATTCTCGACCCGACCCAGGAGACCTTGGACGCGCTGATGAAGCTCGACTTGGCCGCCGGCGTCGCCGTCGAGATCAAGACCTGAGGCGGGAGCGCCCGAAACCGGAACCCGGCGACGCGAGTTGAACCTCGCCGCCAGCCAGGCCCACCGCCCGACCCTCTCGCAAAGAGAGCCAGGGCGTAGCACGTAACGAGCGGAGGCAGCCATGCCGTCAGTTAGCATCGTCAATACCCAGGCCCAGACTGTGGGCGAAATCGAGCTCTCAGACGTCGTTTTCGGCGCTGAGATCAAGCCTCACCTTCACTGGGAAGTGGTCAAGAACCAGCTCGCTAATCGGCGCGCCGGTACACACTCGACCAAGACCCGCGCCAATGTGCACGGTACCACCAAGAAGCTCGGTCGCCAGAAGGGCGGCGGCGGTGCCCGTCACGGCTCCAAGAAGTCGCCGATCTTCGTCGGCGGCGGCACGGCCCACGGTCCGCACCCGCGCGACTACAGCTACACGGTGCCCAAGAAGGTGCGGCGCGCCGCGCTCTGCTCGGCCCTGTCGCTACGCCTCAAGCAAGGTGAGCTGGTGGTCGTGGATCAGTTCGCGATGAGCACCCCTAAGACCAAGGAGGCTGTGGCCATCCTGGGTCGGCTGGGCGCCAACAAGTCCTTGGTCGTCACGGCGACGGAGCAGGGTGCGCTGCACCTCTCGATCCGCAACCTCCCGACGCACAAGTACATCCGCGCGGAGGGCGTCAACGTTTACGACGTCCTGAAGTACGACAAGCTGGTGCTGACGGTCGATGCGGCCAAGGCCCTGGAAGAGCGCCTCGCCGGCTAAGTCCAGGCAGGCAACGTCAACAAGAACGAGGGAGCCATGGCACTGCACCTGACGCAAATCCTTCAGCGCCCGCTGATTACCGAGAAGAACAACCTCGCCCGCGAAGCGCGCAATGAGATTGTCTTTGAGGTTCACCGCGACGCCAATAAGCCGATGATTAAGGCTGCTGTCGAGCAGCTGTTCGCGGTCAAGGTAGAAGACGTGCGCACCCAGATCCACAGCGGTCAGCTGCGGCGGGTGGGGCGCTTCACCGGTTATCGCGCCGATACCAAGAAGGCTTTTGTGAAGCTGGCGCAAGGCCAGAGCATCGACTTCTTCCAGGGCGCGTAAACACCTGCGGGTGTCAGGCTGCGGAAACGCCAGCCGACCCACAGAATCGTTGCGCTCCACCTGACCGAACTAGACCCACCCGACCTTAGCAGGGGTGATACGATGGGCATCAAGCACTACCGGCCAGTTACCGCCGGAACCCGGCAACTGTCGCTGGACAACTTCGCCGATGTGACCAGCAGTGAGGCGCACAAGCCGCTTCTGGCTCCTCTCCACGGACCCCGTGGCCGCAACAACTACGGCCGCATCACGGCTTGGCAGCGCGGCGGCGGCCACAAGCGCCACTACCGCATCATCGACTTCAAGCGCGACAAGGTGTCCGTGCCCGCGAAGGTGGCGACGATCGAGTACGATCCGAACCGCAGCGCCCGCATTGCCCTGCTGCACTACGCCGATGGCGAGAAGCGCTACATCCTCGCGCCGCTCAACCTCAAGGTGGGCGACGAGGTCATCTCGTCCAAGAACGCCGACATCAAGCCGGGTAACACCCTGCCGCTCGAGGCGATTCCGATTGGTACGATGGTTCACAACGTCGAGCTCAAGCCGGGCAAGGGCGGACAGCTCTGCCGCGCGGCCGGCACCTCGGCCCAGTTGATGGCCAAGGAAGGCAAGCACACCCTGCTGCGTCTGCCCTCGGGCGAGCTGCGCAAGGTGTCCAAAGAGTGCCGCGCGACCATCGGTCAGACGGGCAACCTCGACCACGACAAGATCAGCCTGGGCAAGGCCGGTCGCTCGCGCTGGCTGGGTATCCGCCCGACCGTGCGCGGCGTGGTCATGAACCCCGTCGATCACCCGCACGGTGGTGGTGAAGGCCGCACCTCCGGTGGCCGTCACCCGACCTCGCCATGGGGCTGGAAGACCAAGGGTCCCAAGACCCGCAAGAACAAGCGGACCAACCACCTCATCGTCTCGCGCCGGCCCAAGGGCAAGCGCTAGTCGAGCAGGGGAAAGTCTGCGAGGCGGGGCCGCACAACCGGTCCCCGCCCTGCGCCCAGAGTGGACAGCGAGCCGAACTCGCCAACGAGCACGTGAGAGGAAGACGCCATGCCGCGTTCCATTAAGAAAGGCCCCTTTATCGACGGCCACCTCAAGTTCAAGGTGGAAGAGGCCAACCGCACCAACAACAAGCGGCCGATCAAGACCTGGTCGCGGCGTTCCACCATCTATCCAGACTTCGTCGGTCTGAACTTCATGGTCCACAACGGCAAGAAGTTCATCCCGGTGTTCGTGACGGACAATATGGTGGGTCACAAGATGGGCGAGTTCGCCCCCACCCGCACCTTCCACGGCCACTCGGCCGACAAGAAGGCCAAGAAGAAGTAAGACCTCGCGAGAGGTCGGGGCCGGCGTCAGCGGGCCACCATTGGCACCAACAGCCGCAGGCCGCAACCGCGGAATTCGGCTGAGAACACGACGGCAAAGGCCCCGGCCCGCGCCCTTGGCCCCATCAGGGAGCTAGTCATGAGCGACACGACCACCACCAAGGTCTTCCTTCGCGGTCTGCAAATCGCCCCACGTAAAGTGCGGGTGGTCATCGATCAGATCCGCGGCAAGCCGGTGCAGGAAGCACTCGACGCGCTGCAGTTCATCACCAAGCTCGGCGCCGGGCCGGTGCGCAAGCTGCTAGACAGCGCCATCGCCAACGCCCGCCACAACCACGGTATGGACGTCGACGCCCTCTACATCAAGACGGCGACGGTCGATCAGGCCGACATGCTGAAGCGCTGGACTCCGCGGGCTCAAGGTCGGGCGACCAAGATCCTAAAGAAGAACAGCCATGTCATGCTGGAGCTGGGCGTCAAGTAGACCCAGGGCAGCGCATTGGGTGCCTGGCTGAGCCAATCGCACCATCAGGACAACGGTCCGTCGCCTAGACGGAAAGCACGACGAGGGCAACGTGGGACAGAAAAGCCATCCGAACGGACTGCGCCTGGGCGTTATCCGCAGCTGGAACTCCAAGTGGTTCGAAGAGAAGAACTACGCCTCCTGGCTGCACGAGGATCTCGCCATTCGCAAGCTGATCAAGGAAAAGATGAACCACGCTGGCATCGCCAAGGTGGACATCGAGCGTCGCGCCCGGCAGATCCGCATCGGCGTGCACACCGCGCGTCCGGGCATCCTGATCGGCCCCAAGGGCAAAGAGCATGAAAAGCTCAAGGCGACTCTGCAAAAGATCGCCAAGGGCGAGATCGTTCTGACCATCCACGAAGTGCGTCGCGCTGAGACGGATGCGCAGTTGGTCGCTGAGAACATCGCCACCCAGCTCGAGCGCCGCGTGGCGTTCCGCCGGGCGATGCGCAAGGCCATGCAATCGGCGCAGAAGTTCGGCATCAAGGGCATCCGGGTGGCTTGCTCGGGACGTCTGGGCGGTGCCGAAATGGGTCGCTACGAGTGGTACCGCGAAGGCCGCGTGCCCCTGCACACCCTGCGCGCCGACATTCAGTACGGCGAGGCGCTGGCCAAGACCACCTACGGCATCATCGGTGTCAAGACGTGGATCTACCACGGCGACATCCTGCCGGAGCGCTCGGTGCCCCAGCCCCAGGGCAGCCGCTAGTCGGCAGAATCGCAGCGGCCTGACTTGCGAAACGCAGGATAGGTCGACGACTTGAGTCAAGCAGCAAACGTGCAACGCCAGAAGCGACCTGGCGTAGCGAGAGGAGACGGCCATGTTGGCTCCCAAGCGAGTAAAGTGGCGCAAGGTTATGAAAGGCCGGATGGAAGGCCTAGCCCACACCGGCAATGACGTCAGCCTTGGCGACTTTGGCCTGATGGCCACCGAGTGTGGCTGGCTCACCAGCCGGCAGATCGAGGCCGCGCGTATTTCAATGACGCGCAAGATGAAGCGCGGTGCGCAGGTGTGGATTCGCATCTTCCCGCACAAGCCCATCACCAAGAAGCCTGCCGAAACCCGCATGGGTAAGGGCAAAGGGCCACCGGACCATTGGGTCGCGGCGGTTCAGCCCGGCACCATGCTCTACGAGATCCAGTCGGACGATCCAGTGCTCGTGAAGGACGCGCTCCTGGTCGCCTCGCACAAGCTGCCGATCAAGACCAAGATCGTCGCCCGCGGAGAGATCGGATGAAGAAGAGCGTTATCATGGAATTGACGGACCTCGAGCTCAAGAAGCGCGAGACCGAGTTGCGCGACGAGTTGTTCCGCTTGCGCTTCCAGCACCACACCGGTCAGCTGGCGAGCCCGATCAAGCTGCGCACCACCCGTCGCGAGTTGGCCAAAGTCCTTTCGCGGATGCGCGAGCTTGAGCTCGGCATCAACGTGGCGATCGCCGAATAGGCGCGCGTTACAGCGGAACAGTTCAGTAGGTTCCAAGCTGACAGATCTGGTAAGGGGACGCGCGGCGGCGGTCGCGTGCTCCCCAGCCAGAACGAGTCGGAGAAAACCGCAGACCCGGGGAATTCTCCTTTGCAGGGGATCTCACCGAGGCGAGCAGAGCTGAGGGCCATCGCCGTCAGCCTCCCAGGAGCGAGTCATGAGCGTAGAGCTGAACCCACAGGCCGCCGACAGTGGCGCCGAAGTCGCCAGCGAGCAGCTGGGCCGTCACCGCCGCCGCATGAACGGCATCGTGGTGTCCACCAAGATGGACAAGACGGTGGTGGTCTCGGTGACCCGGGTGTTCCTGCACCCCAAGTACCGCAAGTACATCCGCCGTCGCGCCAAGTACATGGCGCACGACGAGCACGGCGCCTGCGGCATGGGCGACCAGGTGGTGATCGAAGAGAGCCGCCCGCTGTCCAAGCACAAGCGGTGGGTCTTCAAGTCGACGCTGCGCAAGAAGGCGGTCTGATCGTCCAGATCAGGCTTCCCAATTGGGTAAAGTCCGTGTACACTACTGCGCCCCGGTTCCCGCTGGTCGGGTTCCGGGGCGTGCCGCGCCCGGGGTGTGACATCCAAGGAGCGGTGGCTTGGAGCGCTGAGCGCGCACCTGGCCGGAAGTAGGCAAAATCAGGCGCAAGTCTGAGGATGCAGGACCAGCACTACGCGAGGGCTCGTCGATCTGACGGGGCCAGGCGCCCGTTCAGGCGGCAGCGCCGGCAAAGAGACCGACAGGACGCAGGCCAGGTGCAGATCTGGCCATTGACAGGACCCGGCCACCCAGAGAACGCGGCCGACAACCGGCCCTGTTCAAATCACCGGCCCTGTCCAGTAGCAGGCTCGCGAGCGAGCCGGGGAGAACGACGATGATCCAGCAGGAAACCTACCTGTCGGTGGCGGACAACTCGGGTGCCAAGCAGCTGCGCTGCATCAAGGTGCTCGGCGGCAGCAAGCGCAAGTACGCGTCCCTGGGCGACGTCATCGTCTGCTCGGTGCGCGAGGCGCTGCCCAAGTCCAAGGTGAAGAAGGGCGACGTGGTCAAGGCCGTGATCGTTCGCACCACCAAGGAAGTTGGCCGCGAAGACGGCTCGTACATCAAGTTTGATGGCAACGCCGCCGTTGTCATCAACAATCAGAAGGAGCCGGTTGGCACGCGTATCTTCGGGCCCGTCGCCCGCGAGCTGCGCGGCAAGCGCTTCACCAAGATCGTGTCGCTGGCCCCTGAGGTCCTGTAGCACGCAAGTTGGCGTGGCGCCACTGTAAACGCGCCACGATCGGATCGATTGCTCCTCCTGCGGCCTTGAGCCGTGGGGGAAATTAGGACAGGTGACCCATGCGCAAGATTCGCAAAGGCGACACGGTGGCGGTGCTGGCCGGCAAAGACCGCGGCAAGACGGGCAAAGTGCTCCTCGTCGTCGATGATGGCGAGAAAGTGATTGTCGAGAAGGCCAATATGGTCAAGCGCCACGTCAAGGCCAAGCGCCAGGGCGAGGAGTCGGGCATCAAGGAGAAGGAGGCGCCGTTGCACATCAGCAACGTTGGTCTCGTGTCCCCCACGACCGGCAAGCCCGTTCGCGTCGGCTTCAAGACCGTCGAAACCGCCACCGGCCTCAAGAAGGTGCGCGTGGTGCACAAGACCGGCGAAGTGCTCGATCCCATCTAAGGGATCGCGAGGTGCCTGCCCAGTGCATGAGACGTCGGCCAGGTGAGCCGGCGCAGGCTGGAACAGGCGATGCCCCGGGACCCGCAACGGTCTCGCCGCCTCATGGGTGTCGGCCCGCTCCGCAAGGACCGGGATCCGCTGGACCGGGTTAGCCGCCCGCCCAGCTGCAAGGAACTCCGCACCTCTGGTGTGGGGCCAAGCCGTCAAGGGAGCCGCGCCTAACCGCGCGGGAAAAACATGGCCGCACGTTTGGCAGAAAAGTACCAGTCCGAGATCGTCGCCCAGCTCACCAAAGAGTTCAGCTTCAGCAACGCCATGCAAGTGCCGCGTCTGCAGAAGATCGTGATCAACTTTGGTCTCGGCGAAGCGACGCAGAACCCCAAGATCATCGACCGCGCTGTCGAGCAGCTCGCCGCCATCAGCGGACAGAAGCCGATTGTGACCCGGGCCCGCAAGTCCATCGCCAACTTCAAGCTGCGCGAAGGCCAGGCGATTGGCGCCAAGGTCACGCTCCGTCGCGAGCGCATGTGGGAGTTCCTGGATCGCTTGGTGACGATGGCCCTGCCGCGCGTCCGCGACTTTCGCGGCGTGAGCCCCAAGGGCTTTGACGGCCGTGGAAACTTCACCATGGGCCTGCGCGAGCAGATCATCTTCCCAGAGATCAACTACGACCAGGTCGACAAGGTCCGCGGGATGAACATCACCATGGTCACCACCGCTGCGAACGACGCTGAGAGCCGGGCTCTTCTGCTCGCCCTCGGCATGCCGTTCCGCAAGTAATCTGGTTTCCAGACTGGCTGATCGCCTGACGCCGCGCTGCGGCACGCTTCCCAAAGCAACTGCAAGGTTTACCATGGCCAAGACCTCCAAGATCGTCGCTTCCAAGCTCACGCCCAAGTTCTCGACCCGCGCGCACAGCCGTTGCGAGCGCTGCGGCCGCCCCAAGGCGTTCATGCGCAAGTTCGCGCTGTGCCGCATCTGCTTCCGCCAGTTGGCGGTGCGCGGCGAACTGCCCGGCGTGACCAAGGCTTCTTGGTAGTCGAGCAGCTCCGGCTGCTGGTTGATTTGATCGAACCCTTGATTTCGCGTGCGCCCCTAGCGCCCATACGAGTACGCCATGCCGACGTCTGATCCGATCGCGGACTTCCTCGCCCGCATCCGCAACGCCATCCTCGCCCGCCACAATGCGGTCAAGGTTCCCGCGTCCAATTCCATTCGCTCCATCGCCCACATCCTCAAGGATGAAGGCTATGTGACCGACGTCTCTGAAGAGCAGGACAGCATCCAGGGCACCATCGTGCTGACCCTGCGCTACTGCGCCGACCGTTCCAACGCCATCGGCGGCTTGCGCCGCGAGTCGCGTCCGGGCCAGCGCCGCTATGTCGGTGTCGGCGAAATCCCGCGCGTCAAGAACGGCATGGGCATTGCCATCCTGTCGACCTCGGGCGGCGTGATGACCGGCGCCAAAGCGCGTCAGGCCAATGTCGGCGGCGAGCTGCTCTGCACCGTTTGGTAAAGCCGCCTGGGCCTTTAGAGGCCTGAGTGCTCACCAATCGTGCGTAGTTTCGAGGGACGCTTTTGCGGCCTCAAGCAGGGAAACCTGTGTACCCACGCGCTTTACTTGGCTAGTGTGCCAGGTTGAGGCGCCGATCCACCAACCGACCACGGCAGGAACCTGCTAGTGCCACAGGGGTAGGGAGTAGAGATGTCTGAGAATACGAATCCGGCGACCAGCAAGATCGTTCTGTCGCGCGTTGGCAAGGCACCGGTTGAACTGCCGGCTAAGGTCACGTTTAGCGTTCAGGGCGATGACGTCACCGTGCAGGGACCGCTCGGCAAGCTGCAGCGCACCTTCAAGGGCGTGACGTTTGAGCAGCAGAGCAACCACATCCTCGTGCATCCCACGGAGACCACCCGCACGGGCAAGGCGATGCACGGCCTCGGCCGCAACTTGCTGCGCAACATGGTCGTCGGCGTTTCGCAGGGCTACAAGCGCGAGCTCGACGTCATCGGCGTCGGCTTCAAGGTTGAGCTCGTCGGCCAGGCGATCAAGCTCGCCATTGGTTACTCGCACCCCGTCAACTTTGTCCTGCCCGCCGGCGTGCAGTGCAAGATCGACAAGGGCACCCACATCGAGCTGACCTCGACCGACAAAGAAGTGCTCGGTCAGGCGGCGGCGACCCTCCGTTCGCTGCGCACCCCGGAACCCTACAAGGGCAAGGGCATTCGCTATAGCGACGAGAAGGTCCGTCAGAAGGCCGGCAAGTCCGGTGGTAAGGGCGGCAAGAAGAAGTAATCCCGGTTCAGAACCCGGGACTGCCTGGGGCAACGGCAAAGGCCCGGCGTGGGAGTCGCCCCCCGCGCTGCTTGAGATCAAGGTTGTCCCTGCGGAGGAATTATCATGCTGGTCAAGAAGTACGACGATCCGCGCGAGCACCGCAAAGTGCGTCAGCGCTACCGCCTCAAAGGCACCGCCGAGCGTCCGCGCATGTCGGTGTTTCGGTCGGCAAAGCACATCTATGTGCAGGTTATCGATGACGAAGCAGGGGTCACCCTGGCCGCGGCATCGACGCTCGACAGCGCCATCAAGGCCGTCGAGGGCAGCAAGAGCGATCTGGCCCGCGCTGTGGGCAAGCTTGCCGCTGAGCGCGCCCTGGCCAAAGGCATCACCAAGTTGGTTTTTGACCGCAACGGCTTTCGCTACACCGGCCGCATCGCTGCGGTGTCGGAAGCGGCCCACGAACTGGGGCTGTTGAGCAAAGACGGTCACACCGGCGCGAGCGAGGAGTAATCGACCATGGCTGAGAACACCAACCAGAACCGCTCCTCCCGCGAGCCCCGTCAGCCCCGCCGCGAACCGCGCGAGGCTCCGGCCGATGATTTCGGCAGCGCCACCATCGCCGTCAACCGCACCGCCAAGGTCGTCAAGGGTGGCCGTCGCTTCTCCTTCTCGGCGTTGATCGTGGTCGGAGACGGCAAGGGCAGCGTGGGCGTCGGCATGGGCAAGGCCTCCGAAGTGCCGGAAGCGATCCGCAAGGGCACCGAGCAGGCCAAGAAAGCCATGTTCAGCGTGCCGCTGGTCAAGGGAACCATTCCTCATGACGCGCTGGGCCACTATGGCGCAGGCGAAGTGCTGCTCAAGCCCGCGGGCAAGGGTACTGGCGTTATCGCCGGCGGCCCGGTGCGTGCGGTCCTGGAGCAGGCGGGCGTCCGCGACGTGGTGACCAAGTGCATCGGCAGCAACAACCCGCACAACGTCGTGCGGGCGGTGGTCGACGCGCTCAAGCAGCTGCGCACGGCGAGCGACTACGCCGGCCGTCGCGGCAAGCCTGTCGAAGAAATCCGCGGCTAGCCTGCGGAGCGGCGAGCAACCCAGGTGGTTGCCACGCCGCGCCCCCGAGCCTATACTACTGCCCCCGGCGACCAACCTGCTGCTGGACCTCGCAAGAGGCCAGGGCGGATCGCCGGCGGGCAGCAGTGTTGTGTGAAGTGGGCCCTTCGGGCGACGGAGCATGGGGAGAGACATCCCCGGGCGGTAGAGCCGGACTAGGCGAAAACCAGCCTTCCATGTGCGGAGTTGCAGGCCTCAAGGCCGGCGCAGCTCAGGCAGAACGAAGCAGAGACGTGCTGTCGGACCCAGTGGTCGCGACAAGCTGGAGCCAGAGATGAACGAGTTGAGCCAGCTCAAGGCGCCGCGCGGCGCCAACAAGTCCCCCAAGCGTCTGGGCCGCGGCCCGGGTTCGGGTCTGGGCAAGACGTCCGGTCGCGGCCACAAGGGCCAAAAGTCCCGCAAGAGCCCCGATCTGGGCACCGGCTTTGAGGGCGGCCAAATGCCGCTGCAGCGCCGCTTGCCGAAGATTGGCTTCACCAACATCTTCCGCACGCACTTGGCCTCGGTCAACGTGGGCGATCTGGTGGTGTTCGAGCCCGGTACCCGGGTCACTGAGTCGGCGCTTCGGGCGTTCGGCTTGGTCAAGGGGCGCTGGGACGGCGTGAAGATTCTCGGCGACGGTGAGCTCGATCGCCCGCTGACGATCGTGGCTGACAAGTTCAGCCAGTCCGCCCAGGACAAGATCACTGCCGCGGGTGGCTCGTTCGAGTCGTCCAAGGGCTAAGGTGCCATCAAGCCTTGGCGGAACCGAGAGTTCTGCCGGGTTTGCCGGGTCTACCGCTCCGCCAAGGTTGAGCGAAAGTCCCGGCGGCAATGGACAGAGCCTTCTGCCGCAGTGCCAGCGATTCGAGCCAAAGCTCGGTCCGGACTGCGGAGGAGGCTTGCGAAAACCGGGTCCGCTCCGTGAATACCGGATGCGGAACTTGGGAAATGAGCCCGATGCGGGGTGACCGGGGCCGACCCGGGAGCTGCGCACGGGCTCAGGCGGCGAGGTAGGTCAGCCAGTGCGGCTGCACCCTCGGCGCCTTCAGGCTCGGAGGTAGCACGTGGCGAATGTCATCGCCAACATCGCACGGGTTCCAGAGCTGAAGTCGCGGATTTTGTTTTCCGCACTGATGCTGGCCATCTATCGCATCGGCGTGTTCGTCACCGTGCCCGGCGTTGATCGCCAGGTGATGGCCGACTATATGAACACCAAGGGCGGCGGTGGTTTGTTGGGCCTGGTCGATCTGTTCTCGGGCGGAGCGCTTCAGAACATCTCGATTTTCGCGCTGGGCATCATGCCCTACATCTCCTCGTCCATCATTTTGCAGCTGCTTACAGTCGTGGTTCCCACGGTTGAGCGGCTCAACAAGGAAGGCGAGGCGGGTCGGCGCAAGATCAACCAGTGGACCCGCTACGGCACCGTGATGCTGTCGCTCATCCAGGGCATGGCGTTGGCCGTGTGGCTCGAGAGCGTCAACTCCCAGGCTTTGGGCGGCGCCGTCGTGAATAGCGGCTGGGGCTTCCGTCTGCTCTGTGTGCTTTCGCTCACCACCGGCACCGTGTTCATCATGTGGCTGGGCGAGCAAATCACCGAGCGCGGCATCGGCAACGGCATCTCGCTGATCATCTTTGGCGGCATCGTCGCTGGCCTGCCCTCCGCGCTCAAGCAGACGTTTGAGTTGGTTTCCGGTGGTCAGATCGCGGTTCCGGCCCTGCTGTTCATCGGCGCCCTGATCGTGGTGGTGACTGCAGTGATTGTGGCCTTTGAGAGTGCGCAGCGGCGCATTCTGGTGCAGTACGCCAAGCGCGTGGTGGGCCGCCAGGTCATTCAAGGCGCCAACAGCTATCTGCCCCTCAAGGTCAATAGCGCTGGCGTGATTCCGCCGATCTTCGCTTCGTCGATTCTGATGTTCCCAGCCACGCTGGCGAATTTCTTTCCGACTTCGGGCTGGCTGACGGACGCAGTGAACAAGCTGTCACCTGGACACCTGCTTTACAACACCGTCTACGTCCTGTTGATTGTGTTCTTTGCCTACTTCTACACTGCGGTGACCTTCAATTCTGTGGACGTCGCCGACAACCTTAAGAAGGGCGGTGGGTTTGTTCCAGGTATTCGCGCCGGCCAGAAGACCGCGGATTACATCGATAAGGTCCTGTCTCGCATCACCTTTGGCGGCGCGATGTACATGAGCGCGGTGTGCGTCCTGCCGACCATGCTCCAGACGAGCTTCAATGTGCCGTTCTACTTTGGCGGCACCTCGCTGCTCATCGTGGTTGGCGTGGCGATGGACACCGCTCGTCAGATCGAGAGCCATTTGATTACGCGGTCGTACGAGGGCTTCGGCGGGGAACGCGGTCCTCGCATGCGCGGCCGCCGCGACGACCTCTAGGCCGAGGACCCATGAGTAGCCGTATTGCGCAAAAGCTCATCTTGGTGGGCGCTCCAGGGGCCGGCAAGGGTACGGTCGCCAAGGGATTGGTAGACCGCTTCGGGCTCACCCACCTTTCGACCGGCGACATGTTGCGCGCAGCATCGGCGGCCGGCACGGAAGTCGGGCAGTTGGCCAAGACCTTCATGGATCGCGGCGCGTTGGTGCCCGACGAGGTCATGGTCAAGCTGATCGCCGAGCGGGTGCAAGAGCCGGATTGCCGGCTTCCCGATGGCAGCCCGCGCTACTTGCTCGACGGGTTTCCGCGGACGATGCCGCAAGCGGACTCGCTGCAGCTGGAAGGGTTGGCCCCTGACCTGGTGCTGTTTCTGGACGTGCCTGGGGAGGCTATCGTTCGACGCCTGTCCGGCCGGCGGACTTGCCCGGGGTGTGGCAACACCCACCACGTCGAGTTTGCTCCGCCGACGGTGGACGGCCGATGTGATCGCTGCGGTACCGAGCTCGTGCATCGCACGGACGATCTCGAGTCAACGATTCGCAAGCGCTTGGTAGCGTTTGAGGCGCAGACGGCGCCGCTGATCGCTCGCTATGGTGCCGTCACGGAGCGTTTGGACGCGAGCGAGTCGCCGCAGGCGGTTCTGAAGGCCGCCGTCGCGGTGCTGCGGGCCCACGGGGTGCCGCTGCTGGCCGACTAGAACGAGCAGATCGCCTGGCCCTCGGGTCAGCGAGGAGACGCAGCCCTCCGGAGGCTGGCTTGGTAGGGCTCCGATCGCGCAAGCGGCTCTGGACAGGCCTATCAGGGAAACCTGCTGAAAGGCAGGGGGAAATTGCCTTCGCTCGCGGACGCGGCGTCGGCTCCAACAGCCCCGCAGGTCGCGCAGGTGCGCGGCGTTTCGGGGTGCAGGTAGTCCGCGGGCAGGAGCTCGGATGTCGAAAGACGACTGTATTGAAGTAG
The DNA here is from genome assembly GCA_964201005.1 of Myxococcota bacterium. Taxonomy (GTDB): domain Bacteria; phylum Myxococcota_A; class UBA9042; order UBA9042; family UBA9042; genus SXRM01. Next base: position 12,188 of record CAXNCS010000033.1, on the reverse strand, counting down.
AAGGGACGGTGCTTGAGCCCTTGCCGAATGCGATGTTTCGCGTTCAGTTGGACAATGGCCACAAGGTGCTGGCGCACGTCTCCGGCAAGATGAGGATGCACTTCATCCGCATCCTCCCAGGCGATCGGGTCAAAGTGGCCCTGAGCCCCTATGACCTGACCCGTGGTCGCATCACCTACCGCGCCAAGTAGGCGGCGGGCATCACGCAACACTTCCCTTTTGCTGCTGATGCGTGTATACTAATGCGCCCCGCCGGACACCGATTGACGTAAGTCAGCGGATAGCCGGCACACTGATAGGATTTCCGATGAAAGTTCGCGCTTCCGTCAAGCCGATTTGCGATCAGTGCCGCGTCGTTAAGCGCCGCGGCATCGTGCGCGTCATTTGCACCACCCCCAAGCATAAGCAGCGCCAGGGCTGAGATCGGGTGGTCGGCCACCTGGTCATTTAGACCTCGGCCGCCTGCTTTGTCCTGACCTTTGCCTCTGTAGGAGAGTCCCATGGCCCGTATCGCAGGTGTCGACCTGCCCCGCAATAAGCGGATGGATATCGCGCTTCGTTCGATTTACGGCGTCGGCCCAAAGGTCGCGGCCGCTGTTTGCGCCAAAGCCGGCGTGCCGGTCGAGCGCAAAAGCGACGAGCTAACTGAAATTGACATCGTCCGCATCCGCGATGTGCTGGAATCCCAGTACAAAGTGGAAGGCGATCTGCGCCGCCAAGTAGCTCTGGACATCAAGCGTTTGATGGACCTGGGTTGCTACCGTGGTCTGCGCCACCGCAAGGGCCTCCCGGTCCGCGGCCAGCGCACCCACACCAATTCGCGCACGCGCAAGGGTCCGCGGCGTACGGCGATCAAGAAGAAGTAGTCGCGCCGCGCCGGTGCGGCCGGGCAGCCGAGCGCTGCCTGAGCCTCCTCGGTGCGACGGGACCTTCCAGCTCGCTGCTTCGAGGCCGGACGGCCCGCGGCGGCGGTTGGGAAGAGCAGCTCAGACCGCGGTTAGGCGAGCGCCTGGCGAGCGAGAAGAGTTTGCGGATCACCTCAGACACTGGCTCACCAGCCCCAGGACCGGCTCACCGGCCACAGGAAAAGCAGCATGGCTACCCAGCCCTCGAAGGCCGCCGCGGCCGCGCGCGCCAAGAAGCGCGTCAAGAAGAACGTTCAGACCGGTGTGGTGCACATCGCGTCGACGTTCAACAACACCATCGTCACCGTCACCGACGTCGCCGGGAACACCTTGGCGTGGTCGTCATGCGGTCGGCGTGGCTTTAAGGGCTCGCGCAAGTCGACCCCGTTCGCCGCGCAGATGTCGGCTGAAGACGCGGTCAAGCGCGCTCAGGAGCACGGCGTCAAGACGGTGTCGGTGCTGGTCAAGGGGCCGGGCACGGGCCGTGAAGCGGCGCTGCGCGCCCTGGCGAGCGCCGGGTTGCGGGTGACGACCATTCGCGACGTGACGCCGATCCCGCACAACGGTTGCCGTCCGCCCAAGCGTCGCCGCGTCTAACCGGCGGTCTGGGTTAAAGTGCAGGCTTCGCGCGGATGTGGGCGCGGGCCTGTGGCAATTTGATTGTCCGCATCGCAGCGCTGTCTAGCGCCTCAGACTGGGGCGTGGGGACAGAACACTAACCGCCGCAAGGCGTTCAGGGCTGAAAGGGGCCGTTGGTCCTGCGCGAAGGGCAGGGCAAGGTTCCACCAGCGGACTTCGCGGGGCGAGTGCCAGCGCGGTCCGGGGCGCCCGATCCAGCACGGAGAGAAGCCATGGCTCGCTACATTGGTCCCGTTTGCCGCTTGTGCCGCCGCGAAGGGCTGAAGCTCTTCCTCAAAGGCGAGCGCTGCTACACTGAGAAGTGCGCCATTGAGCGCCGCAACTACATCCCCGGTCAGCACGGCCAGGCTCGCAAGGGCAAGGTCTCTGAGTTCGGTCGTCAGCTGCGCGAGAAGCAGAAGGTCAAGCGCATTTACGGGATCGTGGAGAAGCAGTTTCGCGGTTACTACGAAATGGCCTCGAGCAAGGAAGGCGTCACCGGCGACAACCTGCTGAGCATCCTCGAGCGTCGTCTGGACAATGTGGCCTATCGCCTGGGTCTGGCCGCTAGCCGCGCTGAGGCGCGTCTGCTGGTGCGTCACGGCCACCTGCTGCTGAACGGCAAGTCTTGCGACATCCCCTCGCTGCAGGTTCGCGCTGGCGACGAGGTCAAGGTTCGCGACGCCTCCAAAGAGATTTCGCGCATTGTCGAGTCGGTCGAGTCGGTGGACCGCCGCGGCGTGCCTGCGTGGCTGACCCTGGACCGCAAGGCCCTGAGCGGCAAGGTGATGACCCTGCCGACCCGCGCCGATGTGACCATGCCGATCGAAGAGCGCCTCATCGTCGAGCTCTACTCCAAGTAGTCCGGACGACAGCTGCGGGCGACTAGCCCACGGCTGAGTCCGAGCAATGCGGGCACACGCCCACGCGAAGAGTCCGGGAGCTGCGGCTCCCCGGGCCGACAAAGAGCGAGGAGGTTCTATGCAGCGGAACTGGAAAAACCTGATCCGGCCCCGGGCCCTGGAAGTGGTCGAGCTGAGCGACACCTACGGCAAGTTCGCCGTGGAGCCGCTCGAGCGCGGCTACGGACAGACGCTGGGCAACAGCCTGCGCCGAGTGCTGCTTGCGAGCATTCGCGGTGCGGCCATCACCGGCGTGCGCATGGCGGCGCTGGGTCGGGTGGTGCGAGAGGACGACAACGGCAAGGGCAAGGCCCAGCGGCGCATGGTCGAGCAGATGCAGTCGGCGCTGCACGAGTTTCAGGCCCTGCCGGACGTGGTCGAAGACGTTGCGGAAATCGTGCTCAACCTCAAGGAAGTCAACCTGCGCATGGACGGGGAAGGCCCCGAGCTCGTGCAGTTGATCGCCGAGGCTCCGGCAGGTTCGGTGCCGCTCAAGGTGACCGCGGCCTCGCTGCAGGTGCCGGCGCACATCACGGTGCTCAACCCTGAGTTGCACCTGATGACGCTGGAGCCGGGTGGCCGCGTTGAAATGGAATTGACCATCAAGGAAGGCATGGGCTACGTGCCGGCCAGCCGCGACAGCGCGGAAGACGCACCGGTCGACCTCTTGCCGATCGACGCGATCTTCTCGCCCGTGCGTCGGGTCAACTTCCGAGTGACCAATGCCCGCGTGGAGAACCGCACGGACTACGACAAGCTGAGCTTGGAGATTTGGACCAACGGCGCCATGGATCCGGAGACGGCCGTGTCGGTTGCGGCAAAGATCATCCGCGATCAGCTGCGTGTTTTCGTTAGCTTTGACGACGACGACGACGTGGACTTTGAGGACGGCGAGCCCGGCATTCAGGCCACCGCGCCGCTCAATGAGAACCTGTGGAAGACGATCGACTCGCTCGAGCTGTCGGTCCGGTCGGCCAACTGTCTGCAGAACGCCAACATCCGCTTTGTCGGTGAGTTGGTGCAGCGCAGTGAGCCGGAGATGCTCAAGACCAAGAACTTTGGGCGCAAGTCGCTCAAGGAAATCAAGGATATCTTGGATCAGATGGGACTCGGCCTTGGCATGCGCGTGGAGGGCTTTGACCCCGATCGCCCGCCACCGCCGGCCAACTAGACCGCTCTGGACACAGCCCCGCGCTGCGACCCTGAGCAGGGAAGGCAGCGGAACCATTAGCAGATACTGGACGACGGACGGGCGAGCAAGCTCAACTGAAAGTCCCTAGACGAGGAAGTCATGCGTCACCTAAAGAGCGGTAACAAGCTGAGCCGCGAAACGTCGCACCGCCGCGCGATGTTGCTGAACCTGTGCAAGTCGCTCATTGAGCACGGTCGCATTGAGACCACCATCGCCAAGGCCAAGGAGCTGCGGATGTGGGTGGAGCCGATCGTCACCTTGGGCAAGGAAGACACCATCCCGCATCGGCGGCTGGCGTTCGCCAAGTTGCGCGACAATGGCCTTGTCGCCAAGCTCTTCATGGAGCTGGGGCCGCGCTTCAAGACTCGTCCGGGTGGCTACACCCGCACGCTGAAGACCGGCGCGCGCGTTGGCGATGCGGCGGAGATGGCGATCATCGAGTTCGTGTAGTCTTTGCCGGAGCTTCGGCTTCTGGTGCTGGCGATCAAGTGGCGGGCCCGGACTGGCAATTGCTGGTCCGGGCTTGCGCTTTTGGCGCGAAGGCGAGTCGGTGGAGCGGGGTTACGCAGACCAGCGGTATCCCAGGCCACGGACCGTAGCCAACTGGTGACTGCTGTCGCCAAGCTGCGCGCGCAAGCGGCGAACGTGAATGTCCACCGTGCGCGCACCGCCTTGGTAGAGAGGGCCCCAGACGGCGTCCAGGAGCTGGTCGCGGCTCAATGCGCGGCCCGGGTGCTGGATGAGGTAGCGGAGCAAGGCAAACTCCTGGGGGGCGAGCTCCAAAGGCTGTTCACCGACCTTGACCGTGCGGGCCGCGAGGTCGAGGTGCAGAGGGCCAGATCGCAAGACGGCTTCGCGCTTGGGCCTGGCTTGAGTGAGGCGTTCGGCGCGGGCGCAGAGTTCCGCGGCGGTGAACCCGCGCACAGCGAAGTCGGCGCAGGTGAGTTGCGGTGCGAGGTGCAGCTGGTCGGCGTCCAAGATCAGCAGCCACGGAACGCGGGAGACGACAGGGTGCTTGGCAATGGCCGGAGCCAGGCCTTCGACCGGGGCAAGGGGCGCGGGCTCTACCACCATCAGGTCTGGCGGCAGGGCGATGGGACAGTCGAGATAAGTGCCGCGCAGCAGGCGCGTGTGCAGTTGGCCATTCAGGCGCTGTAGCGCAGCTTTGGCCGGTGATCGCTCGCCGAGTTCTGAGAACAGGAAGATCCGCCGCATGAACCAGGGTTATCACGGACACGGCTCGATTCGCAAGCTCACGCCGCTGGCGGTGGGTAGCTTGAGCGGTTTGATCGGCTCGCTCGCGTATCCGACTCCGGGGTGGTGGCCGCTGGCTTTTGTCATGTATCTGCCGCTTTTGGCGTGGATAGAGCGGGCTGCCCCGAGCCGACGGGACGCATTTTGGGGAGGATGGGCGAGCGGGTTTGTGCTGCATGTCATTGTGTTCAGCTTCTTGGCCGACACGATGAAGGAGATGAGCGGGCTGCCGCCGGTCGCCGGCTGGGGGGTTGTGACGTTGCACGCGGCGGTCATGGCGCTGCACCAGGGGGTGTGGGCCGGCGCAGTGGCCTGGACGCGGCCGTCGCGGCTGTCCGGGATTCGCGATTTGGCCTTGCGGGCCAGCGCGGTGGCGTCGCTCTTTATGGTGGCGGAGTTCGCGCTGCCGTGGATGTTCCGCTGGTACTTGGGCAACGCTTTTTACCGGGCGCCCTTGTGGATTCAGGCAGCCGACGTGGTGGGGGTGATCGGCGTCAGTGGGCTCTGTGTGGCGTTTTCATGGCTTTTGGCAGTGGCCCTGGCCCTCCCGGGTCCGCGCAAGCGGGCGCTGCTAGGTGCAATGGCAGTGCTGACGGCTTGGGGGGGCTACGGGGTGTTGCGTCAAGCGCAAATGGCCCAAGGTCAAACTAAACGGCAGTTCACTGCGCTGGTGGTGCAACACAATGCAACATTGGATGAAAAGCGCTCCGGAGACAGCAAGACCCGCCTGCGCATGCTCGATCGGCTGGAGGAAATGACCCGCGGGGCGCTCGGCACCGGTCAACTGAACGATGTGCAAGCGGTCGTTTGGGCAGAAGGGGCCTTTCCGTTTCAGTGGGGCCCGGAAGATCCCCGGCCGGCAATGGCCAAGCAGACCGCGCGTTCCGGTCAGGCTGGGATGCTGGCCAAGGCGCGGGTGTGGAAGCTCTCTGAGGATTTGCGCATCCCGCTGTTGCTGGGGAGCCTGCGACGGGTGGACCCCTTGGGTCGAGAGCCGGTGCGCAACGCCGCCGTGCTGATGGACCAGGGCCTACAGCGCTGGAGCTATGACAAGAAGATTCTTCTGGCCTTTGGCGAATATATGCCTGGATCGACTTGGTTTCCCCAGCTCAAGGGCGCCATTCAGGGGATCTCCGACTTTGACCGGGGCACCACGCCCGGCCTCGTGTCGGTGGCTGGCGTACCGCTGTTGGTGAACATCTGCTACGAAGCGCTGTTTGCCGATTTCATGCGCCAAGAAGCCGGCGAATCGGCTCAAGTACTGCTGAATCTGACCAATGACGTTTGGTTTGGCAACGGCCGGGCGCCGGAGCTCCACCTGATGGTCCAGTCGGCCCGGGCGATCGAGTTGCGCCGGCCCATGCTGCGGGCCACGGTCACCGGCATCTCCGCGATGATTGAGGCGAATGGCCAAATCCGCGGCGAGACCGCAACTTTTAAGCCGGCCATGCTCAAAGCTGCTTTGCCGCTGGTCGAGATCGGCAGCCCCTATCGCTGGTGGGGAGATGGGCCGCTGTGGTTGTTGACCGCCGCGGTGATCGCCGCGCTGATTCGGCAAATGCTTATGGACAAGAGGGCGCGCGCGTGGCCCAATACGCAGCCCTCGGGCGAAGGAGACCTATGACACGGCAGCACAATGGAGCGGCAGGCCCCGAGCGGACCAGCCCGCGCCCCCCCAAGCCCAAGGCAAAGAAGCCGGCCGCGCCCAAGAGCGGTGAGCGTTTGCAGAAAGTTCTGGCGCGCAGCGGAGTTAGTTCGCGTCGGGCCGCAGAGGAGCTGATCGCCCAGGGGCGCGTGGACGTCAACGGCGTGACCGTCACCGAGCTAGGGGTGCGCGTCGATCCGCTGGTGGATGACATTCGCCTGGACGGTGAGCGACTCAAGATGCCCGACGCGCGGCTGGTGCTGGTGCTCAACAAGCCCGTGGGCTACCTGAGCGCGGCAAGCGATCCCGAGGGCCGGCCGCTGGTGTACCACCTGATGCCCAAAGGCCTCGCGCTGCGGTCGATCGGCCGCTTGGACTTCAACACCGAAGGCGTGCTGCTGTTCACCAATGACGGCGATCTGGCCGAGCGTTTGGGCCACGCCCGCTACAATGTCCAGCGCGTGTATGAGGCGCGGGTTCGTGGAATTCCGTCTGAGGATACGTTGGCGAAACTGCGCATGGGCGTTCGGCTTGAGGACGGTCCGGCGCGGGCCGAGCAGGTCGAAATCGTCAAGCAGACCGACAATAACGCCTGGCTGCGCCTGACCTTGACGGAGGGGCGCAACCGCGAAGTGCGCCGGCTGCTCGAGCGCGTGGGCCATCCGGTCGTGCGCTTGCGCCGCGTGTCCTTTGCGGGCGTGACCACGCTCGGCTGCAAGCTAGGGGAATACCGCACTTTGGATGAAGTGCAGGTCGCGCAGTTGATCGCCCGCGGCCACGTGGGCACCTTTGATCTGCCTCCGGATCCTCGCAAAAGGCGAGAGGCGCCCGCGGGGCTATCGACGGGACCGACCCCCGAGCGGGAGCCGCCGCGCCGCGGAGAAGGCCGCTCAGAGGTGGTGGAGCGCCGCCCGCCTGCCCCCAAGCCGGCGCCCGCGAGCCCAGCGAAGCCCACCCCTGGGCCGCGCAGTCGTCGCAGCCGCGAACTCGATCTCCCTGTCCCGCCCAGCAGCGGGCGTCCGCGGCGCAGCGATGCCCCAGGGCGCAAACCTGCGGCCCCAGGTGGCCGATCAGCGGGCAAGCCGGGATCCAGCCGTCGGCCCGCAGGGCCCCCCAGGGGTCGCTGAGACCCGTCCACAGAGGAGCTGAGAGATGATCGCCAAGCGAGTGAGCTGCGTGGTCGGGGCGCGGCCCAATTTCATGAAGGTGGCGCCGGTTTATCAGGCCCTCCAGCGCCGCGGCGTTGAGGTTCGCCTCGTTCACACCGGGCAGCACTACGACGCCAAGATGTCCACGGTGTTCTTTGACGACCTGGGCATGCCGCGGCCCGACGCGTTCTTGGGCGTGGGGTCCGCCAGCCACGCCGAGCAGACGGCCAAGATCATGGTGCTGTTTGAGCAGGAATGCCTCGCCTGGCGCCCTGATCTGCTGCTCGTGGCGGGCGACGTCAACTCGACCATTGCCTGCGCGCTGGTGGCTTCCAAGCTCGGCATCGCCGTGGGCCACATTGAAGCGGGGCTGCGCTCGCGCGATTGGGCCATGCCGGAAGAGATCAACCGCATCTTGACCGATCACGCCTCAGACTTGCTGTTGACCCCGAGCCCAGACGCCGACGAGAACTTAGCCGCCGAGGGCTTTGAGCCGTGGCGCGTGCACTTTGTCGGCAACTGCATGATCGACAGCCTCCGCACCCATCAGCGGCGGGCGGTAGAGCTACAGCCGTGGCGCGAATTTGGCCTCCGCCCCAAGCAATACGCCGTGGCGACCCTGCATCGACCCTCCAATGTCGACGAGCCGGCGCAACTTGCCAGCTTGGTTGAGGCGCTGGGCGCGATCAGTGCGCGGCTCCCGGTGGTGTTTCCGGTGCATCCGCGGACGGCGAGTCGGATCGCCAGCGCGGGGCTTGAAGTGCCGTCGAGCCTGCAATTGGTTGAACCTATGGGCTATCTTCAGTTTCTGGGGATCATGGCTGAGGCCGCGGTGGTCGCCACGGACTCGGGCGGCATCCAGGAAGAGACAACGGCGCTGGGTGTGCCCTGCCTGACCTTGCGGGCCAACACGGAGAGGCCGGTGACCGTCGCCCAGGGCAGCAATGTCCTGCTCGGCACAGATCCTGGGCGATTGGGCCCTGCGGTCGATGAAATCCTCAGCGGCAATGGCAAGAACGGCCGCGTGCCCGACCTCTGGGACGGCAAGGCCTCTGAGCGCATCGCCGATCTCGTCTCCTCCGGCTTTCGGACCTTGCTCGAGGCATCTGCGCCATGAGCGGGCCAGGCAAGCGCCGCGTTGGACTGGGCCTGGCTGGGCTATTGCTGGTCGCCGCAGGGGTTTTTGCTCTGCGCCTCTGGTGGCCGACCGATGAATTGCCCGCGTGGAAAGCCGAGGCCTGGCTGCCAGCTGAAGCCGAGCTGGTGGTTTGGAGCGACCCCGTGGCCAGCGTTGCCACCCGGTTTGACGAGCTCGCCAAAACAGTGACCGGTTTGCGCGGCATTTGGGATGCCGTGCAGTTGGCAAGTGGCGTGGACTGGCGCGATCCCCAGGCGATTGAGCGGGCGGGCCTGCGCGGCGACGCGGGGCTTGCGGCTTTCTGGTGGCGCCAAGCCGCGTGGGTGGTCGTGCCGATCGCCGGGGCGCGGGGCGGCGAGCACGTGCTGGAACAGCTGCGGCGCCGCGGCTATGGGGTGGGCAAGCCTCAGGGGCTCCGCACGGGGCAGCTCTGGCGCGTGGCGGCCCGCGATGGCCAGGCCGATCAGCTGTTGCTGTGGCAAGGCGATCTGGCGGTGGTGCTGCGCCTGCCGCTTGACGGCACGCCCACCGGGGCCGTTGAGGCGGAGATGCAGGCGTATCTGGACGCCAAGACCCTGCCAACGCTAGACAAGGCCGAGGGCGTGCTGCACGTGCGCTGGTCCTGGCAGGCCGCAGGTGCCGCGCAGGGGGCCAAAGCGCAGGCCGCGCTGCATCAGGCTCTGGGTCCCGCAGACCTTCTGATCGGCGGCGCCATCGACCGGCTCCAGGGGCTCGACGCAGACGTGCTGCTGGGGCCTGACGGTCTCACCGCCCAGTTGCAGTTGCGCTCTGCACCCGGAAAGCTCGCCGATATTGCCAGCTATCACGCCGGGTTTATCGACGACGCGGCTGCGCTCAGCCTGGGCGATCTGCTGCCCGACGAGACCCTGCTCCTGAGTCACCTTCGCCTCAACCCGGCCCTGTGGAACACGCTCCCGCAGTCAATCCAAGACCTTGTTCTGCCCGCCCATGCGCTCCAGGCGCTGCACCCCTCGCTCACGGGCATCGACGCTCGCCAAGCGCTGCAGACCTGGGATGGCCAATTGGCCGTGGCCCTGCTCGCCGTGGCTGACAGCGTGCCCCTGGATCCCCGCGCTTGGGCCAAGCTGTGGTGGCGTACGGCGCTGCGGCCGGTCGTCGCGGTGAGCCTGCGCAGCGACACCCAGGCCCGCGATCTCCACGACCGCATTCGCGCCGCCATCGACACAAGCGCCGATCGCACCCAGGCGGTGAGCTTTGGCAATTGGGTCGGCTACAGCGTCCCGGGGCCGGACGCGCCTTGGCTGCTGCTGCGTCAAGGTCGCATGATCGCGATGGCTTCTGGCGCCGGATCGGCTGATGATCTGCGCCGGGTGGTCGAGGGCAAGTACGCCCCGCTAGGCCAAGCGGTGCGCGGTGAACAGGAGAAGACCTTGGTCGACGGCAAGCGCTATTGGAGCGGCAACCTCATCAATACCCCGCGGTTGGTGCGATCGCTGCGGCGCCGGGGCGTGCCGGATTACGCGACTCAGCTCATCGGCGCCGTCCATAGTGTGGCGCTGACGCTGGAGATGTCTAGCGATCGCATGACCTTGCGCCTGGCCATGCGCCCCTCTATGGATGAGGAAGCCGATCACGCCGCCCCTGTGCAGGGCGCCGGAGGGGGGCTGTGAGCCACGCCGATACCTCGCAAAAACCAGCTGAGACGCAGGCCATTATCGCCCTCGGCCTAAAGCGCGAATTCAATGCCGACGGTCGGATCGTCCGCGCGCTGGCCGGCGTCGACATGCGCATTGGCCGCGGCGAACACGTCGCCATTGTCGGCCGCTCCGGCGCGGGCAAGTCGACCCTGCTCAACCTGATCGGCGCCCTTGACCGCGGCTATCAAGGCACCCTGCAGGTGTTTGGCCAGGAGCTAAGTCACCTGCCGGATCGGGCGCTGGCCCGGTTTCGCAACCGCCAGATCGGCTTTGTCTTTCAATCGTTCAACCTCTTGGGCCACCTGACCGTCGGCGACAATGTCATGCTCCCAGCGTCCTTTGGCGCCTCTTTGCCGGGGGCTGAGGTCGAGGCGCGGGCGCGGCAGTTGCTGCACGATGTCGGCCTGGGCGATCGCTTTGACCAGCCGCCGGGGCAGATGTCGGGCGGCGAGCGCCAGCGGGTGGCCATCGCCCGGGCGCTTCTGTTGCAGCCACCGCTGCTTGTCTGCGACGAGCCCACGGGGAGCCTGGATGCCGCGACCGCCCAGCAAATCCTTGAGCTTTTGCGCGCCACCCAACAGAAAAGCGGCGCGACCCTGGTGGTTGTGACCCACGATCCGTCCGTGGCCGCACAAGCGCAGCGCACCATTGTGCTGGACCGCGGCCGCGTGGTGCAGGGGGAAGCATGAGGCTACGGCGGCTGCTGGGCCTCATCGGCCACAACCTGCGATCGTCGTGGGTGCGCGCGGCGCTGGCGATGGTCGGCATCGTCGTGGGGACCGGCCTGCTCACCTTCTTTTTGGGCCTGGGCCAAGGTTTGCGCGAGAAAGTCCTGGAAAAGATCTTTCCGGTCAACCAGCTAGAGTTTGAGCCGCGCGCAGTACAGATCTTTGGCATCGAGCAACTGGCGCTCCAGGAGCCGCTCGACGACGCCAGAGTGCGGCAAGTAGCCGCTTTGCCGGGAGTCGTCCGCGCCTTTGGCAAACAGAAATCCAGCTTTCCGGCGAGGCTCTGGGGCGGCAAGGAACTGCTGGGCTACAACCTGTTTACAGAGGCATTCTTTGACGGGGTCCCAGCCGAAGTACTTCGCAGCGAAATCGAAGGGTTTGAAGGCGCAGACGCCAAGCGCCACCCCGTCAAGGCCGCCAAGCCGCGGCGCTGTGAAGAAGACCTGGACTGCCGCTCTGGCCAAGCCTGCCGCGATGGCCTGTGCGAGTCGATCGTCTGGGCCGATCGCTTTGTCGAGCGTCCACAGGTCGCCTATCCCTGTGCAACGGCTGATCAATGCCCCAAGGGGCAAGCCTGCGAAGAGGGCCGTTGCCAGGACCCCGCAGCAGAACCCCTTCAGCGATGCATGCTCGCTGCACCCACAGGTCACGGCCGCGATCTCCAATATGACGCAGAGATCGGCGCCCTCGCCAAACCCTGCGCCGAGGGCTGGTGCCCGCAAGCCGGCTCTACCTGCCCGAGCGGCACGTATTGCGCCGCGGACCATCCCGAAACTCGCCTGGGCTGGTGCGAAACGCCGCTCCCGGCTGTGATCAATCCGCTGCTTTTGGAGGTCTTCAACTCCGACATGGCCAGGTCCCTCGGCGCCGCGCCCATAGGCTCCCTTGCCGTGCTTTACGGCGTGCGCTTTCACGTGGTGCTGGGCGACTCGTACTTTGGCAAGGACTCGGAGCGGGCCCTCCAGCAGATCAAGCAGGC
>CAXNCS010000032.1:0-29454 GCA_964201005.1 Myxococcota bacterium | reverse complement strand
CCCGCCGCCCCTCAAGAATCTGCCGCCCCTTCGCGCCCGCCTGTGCTGCTGCCCGCAGCCCCGCCGCTGCGCTCGGACCCCCTCGTTCACTTTGACTGGCGCGGCCAACTGCGCACCCGCGCTGACCTTCTGGGCGGTGTGCGCATCGATCGCGACAACGCCGCCCTGACCCCGCACCTGGGCCTGCGCCACGGCAACGCCGATCAGGCGGGGATCCAGAGCAACGGCCAGATGCCGTCGGCGGACCTTCGCCTGCGCCTAGAGCCGGCGATCGAAATCGGCGATTGGACGGATATCCATACGCAAATTGACGTCTGGGGCCTGCTCGGCGGCGACCCGGCGGTCTCCAACGCGGCGGAGCGCTGGACCAGCGGAGACTGGGGCCAAGGCCCTTGGCGCTCTGGCCTCGCGGTGCGGCGCGCCTGGCTGCACGCCAAGCTTTTTGGCCTATTGCACGTCGAAATCGGCCGCATGCCTGACCATTTTGGCATGGGCGTGCTGCGCAACCGCGGCGACGGCTTGACCGCTGACGCCCAGTCCGATGTCGACAAGGTCCTGCTCAGCGTCGACCTGTTTGGCATCCGCCTCAGCGCCGCCCGCGCCACCTTGGCCACTTGGCCCGTCACCGGCCACAGCTGGAGCCGCGGCAGCGACGCCTACAGCGCGATCCTCGGCAGCGACCGAACCGACTCCTCCGTAGGCCTGCAAGACAGCGCGGACGTGGTGCGCTGGGACTTTGAGGCCAAAGGTGGCAAATTTGTCCGCGGCCAAGGCCTGGAATGGTCCGGCGCACTGTTGTGGCAGACCCAGGATCGCTCGCTGCAGCTAGAAAGCTCGCGCGACAGCTCGCCCGCCGCCAAGATGGCCGACGCCAATTGCGGTCAAGAGTGCACCCTGCTGACCGAGCGCACCCTGCGGCTGTACTGGTTCCAGGGCGCCTTGGACTGGCGCACCTCTCTGCGCGGCCATCCGCTGCGCCTAGAAGCGGAGGGCGTTGCCCATTACGGCACCGCCGCGCGCACGGACATCACCGACTATGCCGACGCCAAGACCTGGGTTTCTGGCGGCTTGGCCACGCGCCTAACCTGGGAACTGCCGGGCTACGATCTGCGCCTGGACGCTGGCGGCGCTACCGCAGAGACCGACGGCGGCTTTGGCGTGCAGGACACCACCAACTTCAAGCTCGGCGGCCTGCCAGACGGCGATCCGCGCTCGCTGATGATGGGTTTTCGCTTCCACCGCGGCTTTCAGGTCGACGGCCTGCTGTTCCGCGAGCTGATCGGCGCCGTGGCCAACGCCGCCTATGTGCGCCCGGCGCTGCGCTGGCACTTTGTCCAGGAGCGCGATCGCAGCGTTTCGCTCGAAACCGGCGTGCTGGGGGCCATCGCGCCCTCCGCCAATGCCACCCCTGGCAAGGCCCATTTCCTTGGCCTGGAGCCCGATCTAGCGCTGCACTGGCGCAAGGCCGATCGCGTTCACGGCATGCTCCGCGGCACTTTGCTGCTGCCCGGTGGGGCTTGGGACAACCTGGGCGGTGTGGCCGCCGATCCGGGCTGGCGCCTAGAAGCGGTGCTGCGCCTGGGTTTCTGATCCCCCGGAACCGGACAATTTGCCGGCTCTCGGCCTCGCGGCTCCAGGGGACGCTTGGAGCGCGCTGACAATTGCGCCATACTTGGGGGCTTCAGACCCGCGCGAGGACGACCCGCCGTGCATCACCATGATTTGACAGCCCAACTGAAGACTGGCCGCGCCGCGGCCTCGCGTTTGGGTGCGCCTAGCCTTCTGAGATCCGCCTTGGCGCTGGCTGCAGCGATCTGCTGCCTTGCCGCGGTGCCCGCTGAGGCTGCAGGCGGGCTATCTGCCGCCAAGGCCTTGATCGAAGACGAAAAGTACTACGACGCCTTCACCAAGCTGCAGGAATGGCTCGACGCCGCCGGTCCAGAGGACCCTCAACGCGCCGAAGCCAACGTCGAGCTCGGCAAGGTCTTGCATGCCTTGGGTTTACATCAATCCTCGCTCCGCAGCTTTGACAGCGCCTTGGTGCCGCAGGATTCGCCGCTCTACAAGGAAAAGGTCAAGCATTTTCTGCTGATCCAGCGCGCTGTCCCCGGCGATCTCGCGACCTTGGAGCGCCTGGCCGACGCCCCGGAGACCCTGCACGACAAGAAGGACATCGACGAAGTCCGCTTCCTGGTGGGCCGCTACTTCTACGGCGTGGGCGAGCTCGACAAGGCCGTGCAGAAGCTCCAGCCGATCAAGAACACCGCGGGCGAAAATTACCTCAAGGCCCGCCACCTCATGGGCGTCATCCACGTGGTGCAGCAGCGCTACGATCTGGCGATCGAGGCCTTCCGCGACATCCTGCGCTTTGAAGAACTGGTTGGATCGCCTGGCTATTATCCGCAGTACCGCGATCTGGCCAACATGTCGATGGGCCGGCTTTTCTACTCCGCCCGCCAGTATGAGACCGCGGGTCGCTACTACGATCGCGTCGCAGAGGGCACGTCGGCTTGGCTGGACTCGCTGTTTGAGCTCGGCTGGACTTATTTTCAGCTCGGCCGCATCGACCGCGTGCTCGGCCAGCTGCACACGCTGAACTCGCCGTTCTTTGAAGATCGCTACTACCCGGAAGCGCGCGTTCTGGAATCGCTTATTCTTTTCCGGACTTGCCGGTTTGGCGAGACGCTCGTGACGGTGCAGAAGTTCCTTCGCGACTACAAGCCGCTGAAAAAAGAGCTCGACGCCCAGCTGGCCGGCGCCCGCACCGATGCCGAATTCTACGACTACCTGTTTGAGCTGAGCAAAGACAAAGCCAAGCTCACCCCGCAGTTGCGCCGCATCTTTAACGTTGCGCTGTCTGACAAGCGCCTGCAGCGGGCCTTTGGCGCAGTGGTGCAGGCCAATGAAGAGGTTGCGGGGCTAGAGAAACTCGAGCGCAACACCTCGGCGAGCAAGGCCGCGGCGCAGCTCAAGGCAGACATGGGTCGGGTCCGCGCGGTGATGATCGCCGAAGCGGGTGGCCTCGCCCGCCGTCGCCTCAGCCGCGTTCGCGAGGATCTGACGGAAATCATTCGCCAAGGTCTGCGCATCAAGTACGAGTCCCTCAAGGCCCGCCGCGGATCGATCAGCGAGCAGGTGCGCTCTGACATGGCGGAGACCGCCAAGGCCGTCAGCGAGCCGCGCAAAGAAGACCCCGAGCACATCATCTGGCCGTTTGACGGCTCCTACTGGCGAGACGAGCTGGGCGGCTACACCTACGACACCCGCTCGCGCTGCACGACCAAGGAGCTCGGCCGCGCCGCCGCGGGGGCTGACGCGCCCAAAGTGGGCGGCAAAGTCGGCGCCAAGCTCGACAAGGCCGGCGCCGCGGGCGCTGATCCGGGCGAAGCTAGCAAGCAGGGCGACGCCGGCAAGACGGGCGAAGGTGGCAAATGAGGGCAACCATGCAACAGCACCGTAGCGCTGAACGGCTGCCCCTGCTGCCGCGGCTCCGTTCTGCCGGCGCGTCGATCGCCACCTTGGTGGTGGCCAGCCTCGCCATCGGCATGACCCCGCAGGTGGCCTTGGCCCAGACCAAGCCCGCCAAGGAGTCTAAGGACGCCAAAGACGCCAAGAAAGACGCGGCCGTCGCCGCCGATGAGGCGATCTCTCTCAAGCGCGCCAAAGACACCAAGGACGCTAAAGACGCCAAGGATGCCAAAGACGCCAAGAAAGACGGCAAGAAGGACAAAGCCTCGAGCGGCCCAGGTGGCCCCGAGCAGCGCCGCAGCCGCGAGCGTTCCAGCGTCGAAGACATCGACGACGAGCTGAGCATCCTTAGAGAATTGCTCGACATTGAGCGCGGCTCTGAGACCGAAGCCGACACGCTGCTGGAAATCAGCTACGTGCTGTGGGACCGCGCGCTGGCCTATGAGATCGAGGCCTACGACGTCAAGCTCGAGGTGTGCATCAACTCGTCGGAAGACGCGGATGAGAAGCGCCGCTGCCAGCAAGCCCAGCAGAGCCTGCTTGAGCAGGGCCGCGCCGCCAAGCTCGACGTGATCAACCACCTCAAGCGCATTGAGCGGGCCTTCCCCAAATTCGCCAAGCTCGATGAAGTGTTGTACTCGCTGGGCTACCACCTGGGCGAGCTTGAGCGGCCCGGCGAGGCGGTCGACGCCTACATGCGGCTGGTGCGCAAGACCCCCAAGTCCAACTACGTGCCCGACGCGTTCCTGGGCATCGGCAACTACTACTTCAGCAAAAACAACGGCGGCGAAGCGCTCAAGTGGTACACCCGCGTGCTCGACTTCCCCGATTCGGCGGTGTTTGGCTGGGGCCTGTATTACATCGCCTGGGTTCACTACAACACCCAGCACTGGGATGAGGCGGTCAAGGGCTTTATCCGCGTGCTCGACTACAGCAAGAACGAGGCGCGCGGCCGCGTGACCTTTGTCGAAGACGCCGGCAAGTACCTGGTGCGCGCCTGGGCTGAAATCGGCAAGCCCAAGGAAGCCTTGGCGTTCTTTAGGCGCGTGGCCCCGGGCAGCGAGGCGATGCTGCTGGACATGATGGCGATGTACTACGCCGAAGTGTCGCAGTTCTCCAAGTCCAACGACGTGGTCGACCAGCTCATCGAATTCGCCAAGGATGACCAGGAGATGCTCCGCTACATCTCCCTGCGCCTGGACAACAGCTACCGCCTGCACGACCTGAACGAGACGGCCAAGTCGGCGCTGATGCTGTCCAACGCGCTGAAGGCCGGCTTTAAGGCCAGCGACAAGAAGATGGGCGACCTGGAGTCGCTGCTGGCCGAGATCGCCTCGACCTGGCACATCGAGTACCAGCGCACCCTGGTGGTGGCGACGCTCGAGGGCATCGAGAAGATTTACCGCGTCTATGCGGAGAATTTTGCCAAGGGCGCCAACGCCTACACCATGCTCTATAACCACGCCTTGGCGCTGTACCAATTGCAGCGCTGGAGCGATTCGGCGGAGATGTACGAGCGGGTCATTGAGATGGAGCCGGCGGGCAAGTACGCCGAGCCGTCGGCCCACCGCGCCCTGGTGTGCTACATCAACCTGCAGGATTTGGCGGCGGAGACCAACACCAAGGCCGATGACACCGCCGACACCCGGCCGATTCCGCTCACCAAAGAAGAAGAGCGCGTGGCCAAGGCGTGCGAGCGCTACATCGACACGGCCGAGCGCAACAAGGTCGAAGACGAGGACGTGCCCAAGGCCATGTTCATCGCCGGCCGGCTGTTCTACCAGAAGAACCAGTTTGACAAGGCCGCGGCGATGCTGGGCAAATTCGTCAACCGCTTTGCGGGGCACGAGTACGCCTATGACGGCGCCCGGCTCATGGTCTCTGCCCTGTGGCTGGGTCAGGACGGCAAAGGCCTGCGCGAGTGGGTCGACAAGCTCATCAAAGACCCGCGCTTTAACCAAGGGGCGCTCGGCACCACCATCACCGAGTTCAAGTCCAATGAGGACTACAACCGCTGCATCGAGCTCAAGGATCAGCCGGTCAAGGCCGCCGAATGCCTGACCAGTTACGCCCAGAATTTCAAGGACAAGGCCCCGGAAAAGGCCGCCCAGGCCCTCTCTGGCGCCGCGCGGTTCTATCGCCAGGCCAAGAAGCGCGACAAGATCGTCGAAGTCTACCGCACCCTGGCCGTGACCTTTGCCAGCGACAAGCGCGCGCCGCAGTCCCTGTTTGAAATCGGCGAAATCTATCGCGAGTCCGCCGACTTCCGCATGGCCGCGGAGAGCTTTGAGGCCTTTGTCAAAGCCTACCCGACCCACGAGAAGGTGCCGCAGGCCCTGGCCACCGCGACGCGCTACCGCGAATTGCTGGGCGATTACGACAAGGTGGTTGAAGACGGCGAGCTGTTCCTGCAGACCTTTGCCAAAGACAAGCGCGCCGCCGAAGTCGCCTACAACGTGACCGTGCAGTACATCAACAAGAGCGACTGGAAGGGCGTGATCCGCGCGTCGGACAAATTCCTCAAGCGCAGTGAGGCGATCCCGCCAGAGCTGCAGATGGCCGCCCAGGTCAACACGGGCACGGCGCAGTTCAAGCTGGGCATCGGCGACAAGGGCCTCGGGCTCTACAAGAAGGTCATCGAGACCGGCGAAGCGCTGGCGACGCAGGGCAAGCTCGTCGAGCTGCCGCAGGTCGGCCGCGACGCGCTGGTCCAGGCGCTTTTCATGAAGGGCGAGCTGGAGTTTGAGAAGGTCCGCGCCGTCAAGGGCAACCCCAAGAACCTGGAAGCCGCGCAGAAGATGCTGGCGGACAAAGCGGAAAAGATCAAAGCCGCCGAGCAGATGTACGCCGAAGCGGAAGGCGCCAAGAACCCCAAGTGGGTCGCCGCCGCCGCCAGCCGCCGCGGACGCATCTGGCAGGATCTGGCCACGACGATCAAGAACCTGCCGCCGCCGCCGCAGTTCAAGACGGACGAGCTCAAGACCGAGTGGCAGGGCCAGGTCGCCGAAAAGGCCCTGCCGCTGTTTGAGAAGGCCAAGGAACGCTACCGCGAGGCCCTCAAGAAAGCCTCTGAAATCTTTGCCTTTGACAGCTACTGGGCCGAGGCGCGCGACAACCTCAAGACCTTGGATCCCAAGTTTGCCGAGCAGACCGACATCAAGGAATACATGGTTGAAGCGACGCCGTGGAAGCCGAGCGACGTGGGCAAGCCGCAAGAAGCGATCCGCGACACCCGCTACCAGCTGTTTGACCTGTCGACCGGCGCGGCCGTGGATGAGTCCGCCGCGGTCAAGCCAGCTGAGGCCGAGACCACCCCGGCGGCCAATCCCGAGCTCGCCAAGTCCTTTGTGCGCTTGGCGATGGCCCACAGCGCTCTGGGCCAGCACCGCGAAGCGCTGTTTGTCTGCTCGTATGCCTTCCGCAACGCCCCCGAGCTCAAGAAGTCCGTGGAAATGTGGATGATCCTCGCGGCAAGCTACCAGCAGCTGGGCATGACCCGCGAGTACCTGGTCGCCCTGGAAGAAGCCGCCAAGGCCGATTCCAGCCAGATCCAGCCGCTGCTCAACGCCGCCGCCGTCACGGTGAGGTATTTGGACTTTGACAACACGGTTCGCCTGCTCGACGAAGTGCTCAAGCGCGATCCGAGCAACTACTGGGCGCTGGTCACCCGGCCGGTGGCGGTGCGCCGGCAGTCGGACGACCCGGCCAAGGCCAAAGAGGCTTTGGAGTCGCTCTCCGCGGCTGCGGAGAAGGATACCCGGCCGGAGTTGCACTACAACCGCTGCTTGGTGGCGATGGGGATTTTGACTAACGGCAAGCCGGAGCTGCAACAGGCGCTGGAGATCTGCCAGAAATCCCAGGATACCGTCGGGCCGAAGCACCCGCTCTTCAAAGAGCTCAAGAAGCGGGTAGACGGCCTCAAGACGACGATCGAATTCATGCCGTAGAGCGAGGCAAAGGCGTTTCCGCGCTCCGCGCGAGGGGGCTTTTTGCTTTCCCAGCGGGGTTTTGCAGGGGAAGGAACCATAGGACCGAGGGGCAAAGCCCCTTCGCCCTAAAGTTTCCTTCCCCTGCACCCCTTCCTCCTTTACCCTCTACCCCTTCACCTCGTTTTCACTGGACAATTTCAAATGGATCCGGCGACCCAGACGAGACCCAGCCGCCAGCGGCAGCGGCGCGGCGGTGGGGACTGTCCAGACCTGTGGTGAGACCGACCGAGACCCAGCCGCCAGCGGCAGCGGTGCGGCGGTGGGGACTGTCCAGACCTGTGGTGAGACCGACCGAGACCCAGCCGCCAGCGGCAGCGGTGCGGCGGTGGGGACCGTCCAGACCTGTGGTGAGACCAACCGAGACCCAGCCGCCAGCGGCAGCGGTGCGGCGGTGGGGACCGTCCAGACCTGTGGTGAGACGAACCGAGACCCAGCCGCCAGCGGCAGCGGTGCGGCGGTGGGGACTGTCCAGACCTGTGGTAAGACCGACCGAGACCCAGCCGCCAGCGGCAGCGGCGCGGCGGTGGGGACGGTCCAGACCTATCGTCGATCGATCAACGCACTGACTGGCCAGCGCATTGTGATCTCGACGTCGGGACCGTCGGATACGCCGCCGCACCGCTTCGCTTCCGGCTAGGTCTCGGTCTCTACTGCCGTTGCGTCACACGGTTCACACCGCCGCACCGCTCCGCTTCCGGCTAGGTCTCGGTCTCGACTGCCGTTGCGTGACACGGTTCACGCCGCCGCACCGCTCCGCTTCCGGCTGGGTCTCGGTCTCGACTGCCGTTACGTCACACGGTTCACGCCGCCGCACCGCTGCCGCTGGCGGCTGGGTTCAGGCTTTGGTCGCTGGGACCATTTGAAATTGTCCAGTGAAAACGATGTGAAGGGGTAGAGGGTAAAGGAGGAAGGGGTGCAGGGGAAGGAAACTTTAGGGCGAAGGGGCTTTGCCCCTCGGTCCTATGGTTCCTTCCCCTGCAAAACCCCGCTGGGAAAGCAGAAAGCCCCCTCGCGCGGAGCGCGGAAAAAACCTCCGCTTCCGCCTCGGCCTGCAAACCCGCCTAGTTGGCCGACGCCTGCCCGGCCTCGTGCTTGGCGATCTCCGCGCGGACGACATCCATGTCGAGCCCGCGGATCTGCCGCAAGAGCTCATCGACAGCCTGCGCCGGCAGCGCCCCTGCCTGCTCAAAAACCAGAATGCCGTCGCGGAACGCCATCAGCGTCGGGATCGAGCGAATGCCAAAAGCTCCGCCGAGCTCAGGCTGGTCCTCGGTGTCGACTTTGCCAAAGACCACATCGCTGTGGCGCGCCGCCGCCCCTTCAAAGACGGGGGCAAACATGCGGCAGGGGCCGCACCACTCGGCCCACCAGTCCACCAGCACGATGCCGGACTTGTTGATGGTGGTCTCAAAATTCTCAGCGGTTAGGGTGATGGTCTTGGTGGCCATAGAGACTCCTAGAGGGTGCGGAAGGTCGGTGTCGGGGTCTGCGCGACCTCCACAGCCTAAGAGCCTGCACAGGCCCTTAGGATTCCGCACGGCGCCGGGCAGCGGCTCTCTAGCGGCGGGCCGCCTCGATCTGCCAGGATTCGGCGATGCGCCCGGCAAAGTGGCGGTCGTCCTCGCCGCAGACCCGGCGAAAGGCGTCGGCAAAGCCGCGACCGCTACGCAACTCTCTGCACAGACTGGCATATCCCCGCGGGCCTTGGTGGTCGAGCCAAGTCTGCGTCAGCAGTGCTGCGACAATGTAGACCTGGTCGCCGTGGTCTGCGACCGCGCGATCGTCGGCGTACGCCAGCGCGGCGACGGGCAATTCGGCCACCTGACGGCGTTCGCGCGCTTCTGGGGCGCCCTGGGCTGCGAGCACCGCGATGCCCTCGCGGAACCAGGTGGGCGCATAGGCGGGCAGCCGGGTGGGCGCGGTACTGCGCTGAAACCAAAGGACGTGGGCCAATTCGTGAACGATCAGGCTGATCAGCTCCGGGTCCTCTGGCGGATGCGGCCACAGCTCCGGGGCCAGCAGCCAGATCCGATCGACCCAGGCCACGCCGCGCAGGTCCAGCACGGAGGGGCGCGGCGCCGCTGCCCGCAGCGCCTCCACCGTGGGCAGGAGCGACAGCGTTACCGGCCGACTGAAACAGCCCCAACGGCGCAGGGGGTGGCACACATCGCTCCAGCGCCTCTCTAGCAGGGCCGCCAGCCGCGGACTGCCGCCTTCAACGCTGAGATCCAGATGCAACTCAGCAGCATGCAAAAGCATCGGCCCCTCTGCGGACGTCGGCGGTGGCCGCGCGCGCTC
Organism: Myxococcota bacterium; assembly: GCA_964201005.1. Taxonomy (GTDB): domain Bacteria; phylum Myxococcota_A; class UBA9042; order UBA9042; family UBA9042; genus SXRM01. The sequence continues at coordinate 19,699 of CAXNCS010000032.1, read as the reverse complement.
GCCCATGCTAGCATCCCGCAGCGGCCGGGTCACGACCGCAAATGGCGGAGATCCCCGCTCCGCGAGAGTCTTATGAGCATCCAAGCCGCCGTTACTCCCCGCTCCCTGCGCAGCGTTCCCCAGGGGCCGGCGCCGCGGGTGGGGCTGACCCTGGGCGATCCCACAGGCATCGGGCCAGAGGTGGTGGTGCAAGCGCTGCTGCAGACCGACCTGCACCGCCGCGCCGACGTCCAGCTGTTTATTGCAGAAGAGTTGCGCCCTTGGGTGACGGCGATCTGTCAGCGCTACAGCCTTTTGCAGGGTCATCCCGGCAAGGCGGGCGTGGGGCTGACCCTGGTGGGCGTGCCGCGCCAAGCGGGCCTGGACGATGACCTGGAGCTGCAGGGGCTGCCTCAGGCGGGTCACAGCACCAAGCTCGCGCGGACACAGGCTTTTCGCGCCGTCGCCGCCATGGCCGATGCCGCCCAGGCCCGGCAGCTGCACGCCATGGTCACGGGGCCGGCGCCCAAGGGGATTTTTGATCACCTCTCGCCGCGGCCGCCGGGCCAAACGGAATTTATCGCCCAGCGCCTGGGGGTTGAGCGCTTTGCCATGATGCTCGCCGGGCCGCGGCTGCGGGTGGTGCCGGTGACGACGCACGTGCCGCTGCGCGATGTGGCCGCGCTGCTCACCGTCCAGGGCATTGTCGATTGCAGTGTGGCCGCGGCGGAGGCCCTGCGCGATTGGCTGGATCTGCCTAGCCCGCGGCTGGCGGTGTGCGGCCTCAATCCCCACGCGGGCGAAGATGGCCGGGTGGGCGATGAGGAGACGCGGATTATCGCCCCCGCTGTGGCGCAGTTGCGCGAACGCGGCATTCTGGCAGAGGGTCCGCTGGTCGCCGACACGGTGTTTCACCGGGCGATGATGGGCCGCTATGACGCCGTGATCTGCATGTACCACGACCAGGCGCTGGGCCCGCTCAAGACTGTGCATTTTCACGATGCGGTCAACCTGACCTGCGGCCTGCCCGTGCCGCGGATCTCGCCGGACCACGGCACCGCGTATGACATCGCCGGCAAGGGCGTGGCCGACCCGACCAGCATGGTCCACGCCCTGAACCGCGCCGAGCGGATGGCCCAACGCGTTCAGGCGGCTGCCCTGAGCGCAGACTGAGGCGGCCAACCGCACCACCAGGAGGCCCCATGAGCGTTTCCCGCACCCTGAACCGCGCGACCACCGCTGGCGTGCTTTGCGCCGGGCTCCTAGCGACCACAGCGGCGTGCAAGCGCGGGCAAGACGGCGATCCTCCGCGCGGCGCTGGCCCTGCGCCGGTGGCCGGTCAGCCTCAGAGCAAGCCCAACAGCGCCCCACCGCCGCCCGCCCTGACCAGCGACCCCGTGGTGTGGCTCGAAGAACAGGGCGCGCAGTTGGCCCGCTCTACGGCCCTGCAAGCCGCGCCGCTGCCTTGGCGCGAGGTCACCCCTACCCAGGGCGATGCGATGGCCGCACCGGTCCGCCAGTGGCTGGATCCGGCCCTGGTGATCGGCCAGCGCCAGCTCTTTGCCGGCGGCGAGGTGCTGGGCCCCGTGGCCTGCGCCGCCGAGCTGCCGGAACAGTGCTCCCCGGCGGCCATGGCAGCGCCAACAGCCAAGCAGCTGCTGCACGTGCCTGCGGGAGATCTGGATCCGCAAGGCCGCTGGTTGACGGTGCTTTCCGCGGCGCAGGCCAAGGGCTGGGCCGGCAAGTCCGTGTGGCTGCTGGCGGATCGGCGCATCGCCGCAGGGGCGGTGCTGGCTGCGGAGCGGGCGCTGCGCCAAGCCGGCGCCGTGCCACAGCTGGGCGTGGCGACCCTGGACGGCCACCTGGCGGCGCTGATCCCGGCGCGCAGTCAACCGGCAGCCGCGGTGGAGCTCAGCTTCCCGGCCAGCCAAGCCCAGGTGCCTGCGGCAGAATTGCCGTTGGGCGCCGCACCCACAGACCTCGTGGCGATCCGCGTTCAGGTGCGCCGCGGCGGGGTTCACCTGATCTTGAGCCGGCCCGCGCCAGCCGCAGCGGTGACACCGGAGTTGCTGGGCAGCGTCGCAGAAGCGCTGAATATGTGGGCTGAAAAGGCCCGCCACGCCGCACCGCGAATTACCCTCGCCAGTGTCGAGGTCAGCGCCGATGCGCCGTGGGAAGAAGTCGTCCGCGTCGTCGATGCCCTGCGCGACACCTGCGCCCGCGCGCCCAAGGGTACGCCCTGTCGCGACCAGCGGCCCCTGTATGAAACCGTGATGATCGCTGAGGAAGTTTCGCCCAGCGCCCGCTAGCAAGCCACGCCCGTGGGCCGCATTGCCTTGCCCTGAGGCCAGCGCGCGGGTTCTGGCTGCTGCGGCGGGGTCTTCGCTTGCACCCAAGGCCATGCCCGGCTCAAGCGCCGGCAGATTCCCTTGATTTACCTAGACAATTCGCCCTACATGCACGCGCCAACGCCCGCACTGGCCTTGCCGGGCTGGCCGACCTCGACGCACTGCTTGCCCTGCGGACAGCCGGGGCCGCCCTTGCCCGCCGCGTCGCAAATGCTCCGACACGCCGAGCTGATGCAGAGCAAGCCCTTCTGGCAGCTGATGAGCGAGCCACAGCCCTGGCCCAAGCTTCCCGCCCCCGGCGTCAGGCACACCAACTCGCCGCTAAAGTAGGGAAAACACTGATCGCCGGGCTTACACTGCACCGAGGTGTACGGGTCGCAGTTGCCCTCAAAGCAATTGCCGCAGTCGTCCGGGCAGCTGTCGCAGGTCTCGCCGTTGCCGCAGGCGCCGTCGCCGCAGTTGAGCTCGCAGGAGCCGCAGTCCGCCGCACAGATGGCACAGCTTTCCACCGGTTCGCAGCTGCCGTTTCCGCAGGTGTTGGAGCACTTTCCGCAGTCGCCGGGGCAGCTTGCACACGTCTCACCCGGGACGCACTGGCCGTCGCCGCAGTTGACTTCGCACGGTCCGCAGTCGTAGTCGCAGTCGGCGCAGGTCTCGCCCTCGCCGCAGAATTTGTCGCCGCACACCACTTTGGGCGCCTGGATTTCGCTCCCATCGCTCTTGGCATCGGCCTTCGCGTCGCTTTTTGCGTCGGTTTTTGCGGTATCGGCCTGGGCTGAGTCGGCCACCGCAGCATCGGCGATCGCCGTGTCTCCGGCGCCTGTCACCGCAGCGCTATCCTGAGCGGTCCCGGCATCCGCACTGCCGCTGCCCCCAGCGCTCACCAAACCGCTGCTTTCGCTCGAACTGCCGCAGGCTGCGAGCAGCACCACAGACAACCCCGCGATAAGCCAGCGGTTGCCGTCGATCGGGCTGCCAGCGCGCATAGTCCCTCACAGCCTCAGATGAAAGGGGCCCTACTTACAGGTGCCGCCAGAGCACTTCTTGCCGGTGGCACACGCGGCGTTGGTCCCGCACGTACAACTGCCGTTGGCGTTACAGGTATTGCCCTGGTCCACATTGCAGTTCTGCCCCGTGCTGTTGCAGATGCAGATGTCCACGCTGGTGGTCGAGGCGCTCTTGACGCACGGCACGCCGCCCACGCACGCCACGTCGCCCACACACGCCACCGCGCCGCCGGAGGTGCACTGGAACGTGCCGGTGGCGCAGTCGTCCAAGTCGCTGGTCACGTCGCACTTCTTGCCCACTTGCGTAAAGCCCTCATCCGTCTGGCCGTCGCAGTCGTCGTCCTTGCCGTTGCAGACCTCAACGATGTTGGTCAACGCCTCATTTTCGCAAACGACTTTGGCCGCCGCGCCGCAAGTGAAGGTGCCGTTCTTGCACAGGTCCGCGTCGCTGCCGTCGCACGCGTCGCCGAGCTTGAGGCCCTCATCCGTCTGGCCGTTGCAGTCGTTGTCTTTGCCGTCGCAGACTTCGATCAAGTTGACAATAAACTCATCGCCGCAGACCACGCCCTTGCCGTCCTTGCCGCAGACCAGCACGCCGTTGGGGCACTGATCGCTGTCCATGCCGTCACAGGCCTGGCCCAAGGTGGGGAACGGCTCGTCGACCAAGCCATTGCAGTCGTTGTCTTTGCCGTCGCAAATCTCGGCGCTGGAGCCGCCGCCGCTCTCTACGCACTCCACCTCGAGCTTGGAGCTGGTGCACAGGTAGCTGCCGCTCTTGCACAAGTCGGCATCGGGTCCGTCGCACGCCTTGCCCTTGGCGGGGTACGGGTCGTCGGTGACGCCGTTGCAGTCGTTGTCCATGTCGTCGCAGCTGACCTCGGGCTTCTCAAAGCCCTTGCCCGGCGTCTGATCGTACGCGCACTTCCACGCGCCCTTGAGGCAGCTGGCCTGCAACAAGCTCGCGCATACGCCCAGTTGGTTGCACGTCGACTTCTTGGGGTCCAGCTCTTCATCGACCTGGCCGTCGCAGTCGTCGTCCTTGGCATTGCACAGCTCCGCCTTGGCCTGGTTGTTGGTGCCGTCCGGGTTGACTGAACACACCGGCACGCCGCCCGCGCATTCGACCACGCCGTTGCCGCATTCGCCCACACCGGAACAGGGGGCCCCTACCGGCAAGCCGTTGAACTTAAGGCCGTTATCCGTCTGTCCGTCGCAGTCATTGTCCAGGCTGTCGCACGTCTCCGACTTGGCCTGACTCGACGCGCCATCCGGGTCGGTCGAGCAAGTCGCCGTCTGGAACTTGCCGCAGACCACCTTGCCCGCGCCGCACACGCCCACGCCGTCGCAGGAAGCCCCCAAGGCCAACTTCTGGTCGCCGTAGGTGAATTCCTCGTCGGTCTGGCCGTCGCAGTCGTTGTCGCTGCCGTCGCACACCTCGGCGATGTCCTGCTGGTCCTCATTGGGGCAGACCGCGCTCTTGCCGTCGCTGGCGCAGATCCAGGTGCCCTTCTTGCAAGAGTCGCTGTCGGGGCCGTCGCAGGCCTGGCCGATGTTGTAGCCCTCGTCCGTCTGGCCGTCGCAGTCGTTGTCCAGGCCGTCGCACTGCTTCTCGGCGGTCTCATACGGCGGGATCTTGCTGTAGTCGCACTCCCACGCGCCGTTCTTGCACACCGCGCCGACCTTGTCTCCCGCACAAACGCCGACCTTGCCGCAATTGGAGTCGGCCAGGGTCAAATCCTCATCCGTCAGGCCGTCGCAGTCGTCGTCTTTGCCGTTGCACGTCTCGGCCTTGGCCTGGGCTTTGCTGCCGCCCATGTGCGTCGAGCAGACCACTTGCTTGTCCGAGCCAAACTCGCTCTTGCCACACTCCACGGTGCCGCCGCCGCAGATGCCCACCGCCGGGCAGTTGCCGCCCAGGATGTAGCCGTTGTAGGACAGGTTGTCGTCGGTCTTGCCGTTGCAGTCGTTGTCCAAGCCGTCGCACAACTCCGCGCCGTTAAAGATCAAGAACGCATCGGGGTTGGTCGAGCAGGTGGCCTTAAAGGTCTTGGGCGAACACACCACATTGCCGGGCGGGCAGGAGCCGATGCCGGTGCAGGCCCCGCCCAGCGCCCCGCCTTGGTACAGTTGCTCTTCGTCGGTCTTGCCGTCGCAGTCGTTGTCGATTTCATCACAGATCTCAACGATATCGGCCTTGGTCTCCGCGCCGCACACCGCCGATTTCTTGTCCGCCGAGCAGCTCACAACGCCGTTCTTGCACTGGTCGGTGTCTGCGCCATCGCAAGGCGTGCCCAGGGCCAGGGCTTCGCTGCCAAAGGTGTAGCCTTCATCGGTCTGGCCGTCGCAGTTATCGTCGAGTTCATTGCAGATTTCCACAACGCTCTCCACGCTCTCCTTGCCGCACACCACGTTGCTGCCGTCGCTGGTGCAGCCAAACACGCCGTTCTTGCACTGATCGCTGTCGCCGCCGTCGCAGGCCTGGCCCACGGCAAAGTCTTCGTCGGTCTTGCCGTCGCAGTTGTCGTCCTTGTCGTTGCAGGACTCCTTGATATCCGTCACGGTTTCATTGGTGCAGACCGCCGTGGCTTTGTCGGGCGAGCACACCCAGGTGCCGTTCTGGCAGCTGTCGCTGTCGGTGCCGTCGCAGGGCTTGCCGACCAAGAAGTCCTCGTCGGTCAGGCCGTCGCAGTCGTTGTCCAGGCCGTCGCAGCTGTACTCCTTGTCGGGCTGGTAGCCGGCGACGCTCTGGTAGCCGCACTGCCACGCCGCACCGATGCACTTGGCGCTGACATTTTGCTGATTGCACACGCCCACTTGCTTGCAGGTCGAGTCCTTGACCAGCATTCCTTCGTCCACGTGGCCGTCGCAGTCGTTGTCGATACCGTCACACGTCTCTGTCTTGCCAGCGTATTTGCTGCCGCCGGTCATCGTCGAACAGATCGCCTTGCCGCTGCTGCCGCACTCGACGCTGCCCGCCGCGCCCGCGCACGCCCCCGGCGCCTGGCAGGGCTGGCCGACGCCCTTGCCGCCAAAGGTCATGCCTTCATCGGTCTGGCCGTCGCAGTCGTCGTCCTTGGCGTTGCAGAGTTCGTCTGTGGACTGCGGCTCCGTGCCGTAATAATCCGTCGAACAGACAGGCACTTGCAGCTCCGGCGAGCACACCACTTTGCCGCCGCCGCACAGGCCCAGGCCGTCGCAGTCGGCGCCCACGCCCTTGCCAAAGTAGCTCAGGCCTTCATCGGTCTTGCCGTTGCAGTCGTTGTCCAGGCCGTCGCACAGCTCCACCAGGTTGCTCTGCGTCTCATTGCTGCACTCGGTGGTCTTGCCGTCGGCCGAGCAGCCCCAGGTGCCGGTCGGGCACTTGTCGGCGTCCGAGCCGTCGCAGGCCGCGCCCAGGTCGGCAAACGACTCGTCGGTCTGGCCGTTGCAGTTGTCGTCCAAACCGTTGCACAGCTCGGCCTTGGGGGCGATCTTGGGCACGCACAGCACCTGGGCGACGTTGCTCACCCGGGTACACACGGTCAGGCCCGCTTGGCAGGCGCCGGTGGTCGATCCGCAGCTCGCGCCGCCGCCGGGGTTGCCCTCGTCGATCGCGCCGTCGCAGTCATCGTCTTTGTTGTTGCAGACTTCTAGTGCGCCGGGGAAAATCTTGGCGTCAAACGGCTTGCAGTCGTCGCTGTTGGCGTACTTGTCGCCGTCGTCGTCGCTGATGGCCGCGCAGTCGATGTCGGCGCCGTCGCAGTCCTGGTCAATGCCGTCGCCGCACAGTTCAGGGGCGCCGGGGAAGCTGGCCGGGTCCTGCGGGTTGCAGTCGATGTCCTCGCCCTTGTCATTTTTGCCAAAGAAGCCGTCGCGGTCGCTGTCTCCGCCGTCGCAACTGACAATTTTGCCGTCGCAGTTTTTGTCGCAGACCTTGACCGCCGCGTCGCCGCTGCCCAGCGCCGGGTCGCAGCACGGCTCGATCTTGACCTTGGGCGAAAAGCCCGCGTCCAGCTCGTTGCAGTCCTCTGCCCCCACCGCGCCGTCGCCGTCCAGGTCGCTGCCGTAGCAGGCCTCGTCGGTCTGGCCGTTGCAGTTCTCATCGACGCCGTTGCCCTGGCCCGGCGACTTGCAAGTCTCCAAAATATCGTAGACTTTCTCGACACCACAGGTCAGCGACAGGCCGTCCGCCTGGCACACCTTGACGCCGTTGGCGCACATGTCCGCGTCCAGGGTGTCGCATGCCGCGCCCAGGCCCTGGTCCAAGAAGGTCTCGTCGGTCTTGCCGTCGCAGTTATCGTCTTTGCCGTTGCACACTTCCGGCTCGCCCAGCGAGGCATCGACGCAGGTGACCGTGACCGCCTTGCCCAGCCCCACGCCGGTGCACACCAAGGTGCCGGCCTTGCACGCGCCCACGCTGGCGCCGCAGCTGCCGCCGCCGCCGGGGTTGCCGTCGTCGACAATGCCGTCGCAGTCATCGTCAATCGCGTTGCAAATCTCTGGGTTGCCCGGGCTGAGCTTGTTGGTCGAGTCGTCGCAGTCGTAGTCCGCGGTGTAGCCGTCGCCGTCCTGATCGTTGATCGGCGTGCACACGGGATCGGCGCCGTTGCAGTCCTGGTCGACGCCGTCGCCGCACTTGTCCGCCGCCTTGGGGTGGATCGCGGCGCTGTTGTCGTTGCAGTCCTGGGCAGCCGCGTAGCCGTCCTTGTCTTTGTCGGTGTTGACGCAGGCGATGACCTTGCCGTCACAGTTGAAATCACAGCCTTTGGTGGACTCGCTGACGTCCTGGGCGGTGGGCGACGAGGCCCCGGCCATCGCTGTACAGCAAGGCTCCGGCGCTTCCGGGTGGACTTGCGCAAGGTAGGGGCCGCAGTCGCTCAGGTCTGGGGTGCCGTCCTGGTCGGTGTCCTTGGGCGGGCAGCCCTCATCGGTCTTGCCGTCGCAGTTGTCGTCCAGGCCGTTGTTGCACAAGTCTTTGGCCGGCTTCTTGATCTCGGTCGAGCAGACCACGGCCTTCTTGTCGGCACTGCACTGGAACTTGCCGCCAAAACACGCGCCAATGCCGCACGGGGTGCCCAGGGCAGCATAGGCTTCGTCGATCTGGCCGTTGCAGTCGTTGTCCTGGCCGTCGCACAGTTCTGGGCTCGGCACGGGCGCGGAGCAGGCAGACCAGCCCTTGTCGCCGCAGGTCTGGGCGCCCACGCACTTGCCCAGGGGGCTCTGCGCACTGCAAGCCCATGTCTGGCCAACAAAATCGCCGCTGCACGAGCAAGTGCCCAGCTGGGGAACACACACTTCGCCGGCCTTGAACGACTGGCAGACAAAGCCGCTGGGGCAAACGCCGCCGCTGCCGCAGGCCACGCCGCAGAGCGATTCCTTGGTGGCTGCGAGGGGTACGCAGGGGTCGCCGCCACAATCCACATCCGTTTCACAGACTTGGCAGAGTTTTCCCGGCAGAGGCAGGCAGTACGGCACGGCGGTCGAGCCCGTGGCGATGTCCAGGCCGCAGCGCATGCCGGCCGGGCAGTCGCCTTCACAGCTCTTGCTGCAGACTTTGGGCGAACCGGGGATGCTGAGGCACAAATCGCTGTCGCATTCGGCATTGGTGCTGCAGGTGTGGCCTACAGGCAGAAGCACGGGACCAGTGTCTTCCGGCACATCCGCGACATCGGCGCTGTCCGGGTCCGAGGTGTCGGGTTCGGCACTGTCGGCGCTATCGACTTCGACCGCGCTGGTGTCGACTTCCGCAATGCTGGTGTCGACTCCCACGGCGGTGCTGTCGCCCGCGGTGTCTGCGGCGTCCGTGGCGACGTCTTGGCCCAGATCCTGAGTCGCGTCAGAGTCCTGGGCCATAGCGGCGTCGGCCGGGTTCTCATAGAACTCGGTCTGCAGACAGCCCGTCGCCAGCGCGAGGCCGACCCACAAGGCCAGCAGGGCCAACGGGCGGGGCAGACAGGCGCTCAACTGGGCAGAAAGGCTTGTGCGTTTCACGTGATGCGTTCCCACGCGCCGCGGTTGAGCAAGGGGCGCCCGGGGCGGACGTAACCGTCCGGCGGGACGCAGCACTTGCGTGCGCGCGCAATGGATTAGGGTACCCTGCCCCAGCCGCAGGTTCAAGGCCGCGGGGGAACCGTGGCAGGGCTATCGCAACAACAGTTGGCCGGTCGACGCGGACTCGCCTCGCAAAAACCTCAAGGCGCCGACCGCGATTCTGCCTTCAGCCGTTCGCAGCCGCCGGCGGGAGGTCCAACTGCACCAGCAACAGCCACTGGTTCGACGAGCCCGGACCGACCGCGTGCAGCTCCAGCAAGCGCACGGCGACGCCCCAGTGGGCCTGCAACAGCGCCCAGGCCTCGGGGGCGTCGTGGTTGCGAAAGTGCTCAAAGGGCGTCTGCTCAAGCGGCAGCGCGTGGGCCCGCTCCAGCTGCTGGCGATCGCGCACGAGGCCAAACACCACGTTGTCCACCAGCAGCAGCAGCCCGCCGGGCCGCAGCACCCGCGCCAGCTGGTCCAGGGCCTGGGCAGGGTCGCGCAAGTGGTTCCAGGATCGCAGCATCATCGCGGCGTCGGCGCATTGGTCGGCCAGCGGCAAATGCTCCGCCACGCCGCGGACAAACTGACCTTGGGGAAAGGCCGCCGCGCTCCGGCGCAGGTGATCGAGGTCCGGTTCTACCGCAATGTAGCGCAGTTGCCCTTGCTCGACCGCCTGGGCCAGGGCGGAAATGTAGCGCACCGGCCCCGCGCCAATGTCGACCACCAGCGCGCGACGACCACCGCCGATCTGGCACAGCTGCTGCAATTGCTTCATCAGCAGACGCTCTTCGCTGGCAAAGGGCGGCTCCTGAACCGCGCGCCAACGCCCATCGGCGCCCTGGCTCAGCAGCTGCAGCTCCGCGGCAAAGTCGCCAATGCGCGCCTCAGACGACAGATCCCGGTAGATCTGCTGGCGATGCAAGGCGATTTCGACCTCAGCGCGGTCAATTTGCCCAGGCAACAGCGCCAGCGGGTGATCGACGCCGCCCTCCAGCAGGCTGGCCACCGCCGGGCCCTCGCCGGCCAAGAGCAGGTCAAACTGATTGGTGACGGCATGGGGCTGGGGCCGCAGCTGCTGGGGATCGCCCGCGGGCCCAGGACATTGCGCCGCCAGCGCACAGGTCAGGCAGGGCGGCAGCAGCGGCCGGCGCTGGGCCCCTCGCGGCGCCGCCAGGGCCACGTCTCCGGTGGACCCGGGGCCCGGCGGCAGGTCGCTGGCTGGCAGATGGCACAGGGGCGCCGCCAGGGCCGACCAGCGGTGCAGCGGCTGGCGATGGCGCGCCAAGGCGGCGATCGCCGCGCTCCAGGCGGAGGCCGGGGTATCGGCCGCGCCCTGCAGCACCACCAGCAGCGGCACCTGGGGCAGTTGGCCGAGCCACGCTGGGGTGCACAGGTCTGGCGCCACGCCCAGGGCTGGCACGAGGCCGCGATCATGCAGGAGCTTGGCCCACCCAGCCAAAAGCCGGGGATCTGCCCCAGGGGAGGCGAGCAGCGCCGCGCGCAACGCCGGGGGCCACGCCCGCAGCACCTGGGGCCAAAGTTGCGCCCCGCGCGGGCTGATCGGCGCGAGATCGAGGGGCCAAAGCGCCCAAGCCAGCGGCGCGCGCGGCGGCGGCGAACCGGACCAAGGGCGCGGCTGAAGCGATGGCGAATCCGCGGGCGTGTTTGCGTTTGACACGTTGGCCTGCTGCTCCTTAGACTGCGGAAGAGGGTGCGCCATCCCCCGGGGGTATATCATGTCCGTTTCTCGTCGCGAGTTCCTCACACTGCTCGGCACTTCGTTTGCCGGCGTTGCCGCTGTGGCGGGCTTGGGCCAGCTGGGCGGCTCGGCCAGCTCGACTGCGCCTGCCGGCCAAGGAGCCTCCGCCACCACTGGCGGCAACTGGATCGTCGACCAGATCGGCGCGGTGGACAAGGGCGCGGTGCCGGTGGCGCTGCGCAACGATCTGAGCGGCGAGAAGCTGCGGGTCGACGTCTGCCGCAAGGGCTCGGCCAACGCCGTCGCTTCGAGCCGCCACTTTGACCTGTTCCTGGCCAACGCCGGCCAGGGCAATGCGCCGACGCCGCGCCACCACGTGGAAGCCGCGCGCGCGCTGGCCGCCCACCTCGATCGCCACGTCCGCGCGGTGCCGGCGACGCTGCAAACCCAGGATCATCGCCTGGCTTCGCAGCTCGACCTGCACCGGACCAATGACGATCTGGCGAGCGCCTAAGTCGTTCGCCCTCGCCTGACCCCCGGGCGAGGCGAAAGTCCTGCGACGCCAGTCGATTTCTGCCCTTGACTGAGAGGGCTGCCGCACCAGCGGTGGCCCTTTTGGTGTTTTTGCGATGACTCTGGTGGCGCCTTTCGGCAGGCCTTGAGATGCCTCGGTGGCGCAACAGCGGCGAGCGCTTAACGAATCGTGACGTGGCGCAGCAGGTTGTCGTCGTCCAGGGCCATGCCGGCGCCCTTGACCACGGCGCTCACCGGGTCGTCGGCGATCAGCACCGGCAGACCCGTCTCTTCTCGCAACAGCTGCTCGATGCCCTGCAGCAGCGCGCCGCCGCCGGCCAGCACCACGCCTTTGTCGACGATGTCCGCGCTCAGCTCTGGCGGGGTGCGCTCCAGCGCCGTGCGCACGCCTTTGACGATTTCGCTCAGCGGGTCGGCCAGGGCTTCGCGGATCTCGTCAGCGCCCACCACCACGGTGCGCGGCACGCCGGCGGCGACATCGCGTCCTTTGACTTCCATCGTCCCGGCAGTGGGTTGCGGCCAGGCGTTGCCGATGCGGACTTTGATCTGCTCGGCGGTGCGCTCGCCAATCAACAGGTTGTACTTGCGGCGCAGGTGGTCGACGATGGCCTGGTCCATGCGATCGCCGCCGACTTTGAGCGACTGGCTGTGGACAATGCCCGCCAGCGAGATCACCGCGATTTCCGTGGTTCCGCCGCCGATATCGACGATCATGTTGCCGGCGGGCTCGGTAATCGGCAGGCCGGCGCCGATCGCTGCGGCCATCGGCTCTTCGATCAGGAACACTTCGCGGGCGCTGGTGGACTCGGCGGACTCGCGAACGGCGCGCTTTTCCACATCGGTAATGCCGCAGGGCACGCAGATGATCACCCGCGGCCGCACCAACGTGCGCTTGGAGTGCGCGCGGTTGATGAAGTAGCGGAGCATCGCCTCGGTGATCTCAAAGTCGGCGATGACCCCGTCTCGCATGGGGCGAATGGCCTCGATGCCCATGGGGGTGCGGCCGATCATCTCCTTGGCGTCTTTGCCGACGGCCAATACCCGGCGCAGTCCGCGGGCATCCACCTGCACCGCCACCACAGACGGCTCCCGGCTGACGATGCCGCGGCCCTTGATGTAGATCAGGGTCGTGGCCGTGCCGAGGTCGATGGCGATGTCGTTCGAGAACAGCGACTGGAACCAGCTCACCCGGACCCCAGGGCTCTGTGACCCGCGGCGGTGCAGACACGACCCCACCGCACAGCGCAGAGGGAGGCACCGAACGCGGCAAGGTAACAGCTAAGGGGGCCAGACGACAAGCCCAATGCAGGGTTATCTGTCAACTGGGCCGCCGCACAGGCGTCTTGGCGGGCACGCCGTTGGCAGGCGAAGCAAATTGTGCTGGCGCCAAGCTAGACTGCGGGGGGTGCAGCCCCAGAGCCCCAGCGATCGGCGCCGGCTCTAGACCAGCGGACTGCGGGCTGAACTGAGACTTATGCAACAAGCTCAGCTACTTACCGACGCGGAAATTGGCGGGCGGCAGAATCAGCGAGCGCAGGCCGGCGGTGCTCTTGGTGGTCGCGCACTTGTTGGGCGCCGTCCCCGTGCACTCCTTGAGCGGGCCGTCCAGGTAGGGCATGAACAGGTCGTGGAAGCCCTTGTAGTCGTCGGCCGCGCCCTGGGGAGCCAGCGCCGAGCCCCAGGAATTCTTGATGCGGAAGAACTGGATCGCCGCCTTGGGGTCGAGCGCGGCCTGGAGCAGCTTGGGATCGGTGACGTCGACGCCGGCCTTGAGCACGCTGCCGTTGGCCAGCTTGACCTCGTAATCCTCTAGCACGGTCATGTGGCCGCCCTGGCTGCCCGGCGTGGCCGGCGGGGCTTTGAAGGCCTTGTCCGAGCCCATGGCGGCAAAGTCGACAAACCAGAACATGATGACCGGCAGCTTGTTGTGCAGGGCCTTCTGCGCGGTGATCTGGAAGGTGCGGCGCGCCGAGGCGGTGGTCGGGTAGCTCTGCTCGCGCCAGGCGTACGGGCCGGTGCGGTTGATAAAGCTGTAGCTGCTGACCGGCTTGCCGATCGCCTCATCCAGCCAAACGGTGCGCTGCTTGCCGGCCTCGACCACGTAGCCCACGGGCAGCTCGCGCGGGTGGCGCATGCCGGCGGGCAACTTCTTGGACTTGTAGAGGTTCATGCTGACGGACTTGCCAAAGATGAGGTCGAGCTTGCCGACGACTTCTGGGGTGAGCTGCCAGGCCTTGTCCATCTCGGCGCGGACCAGGGCGCGATCCTTGCGGGCCGCGGGGGTCGCCAGTGCGCCGGTCTTGAGCGAGGCGTTGATCGCCGCAAGCGCGGTGGACTGGCGGCTGCTGCGCGCGGCCTCGGCCTCTTCTGGGATGAAAGCGCCTTCGTCCATCAGGCCATAGCGCAGCATCAGCTCGCCGGCCACGCCCCAAAATCCGCCGGCGTTGATCTGGCCGTTGTCGAGCGCAGCGATCTGCGCGCCGCCCGTGCCGCCGGCGATCTCTTCATACCAGTGCCAGTAGCTGATGTAGGACTCGCTGAGATTCAAGGCGTTGGTCGTGTTGCTGAGCACCAGCGACTCCACCCAGCCAACGCTGGCGTAGACCCAGCAGTTGCCGATCGACTGGTTCTTGACCGCGGTGTTGGCGACGTTGGTCAGGTCCTCTTCGGCCACGCCCACATTGTCGTCCACCGCGCAGCTGGTCAAAGCGAGCGACGGCAGGGAAAGCGCCAGTGCGGCGGCGGCCACGCGGCGAGTCAGCGAATCGAAGCGGTTGGGGCGGGACATCAGGACCTCCAGGGGCAACAGCGGCAGACAGGGCCGAGATTGTACGCCTATCGCACGCCGGGCGAAAGCAAAAAGCGCTGGCGGCCGAAGCTCTGTGCCGGTGTCGGACAGGAGCCATGCGATTGTCTGATCGTTGAAATCGCTAGGTTTTTCTAGTCGGCGCCGACCGGCTTGTCCCACACGCTGTCCAGGCCCTTGTCTTTGACGCACTTGACGTCGCCCCAGCACTCGTCATCCAGCACGCGTTTGCCCAGGGAGTGGAAGTAGCTGACGATCAAGTTGCGGTGGAATTCGGTGAACGTGCCCTTATAGGCCTTGCCGTCTGCGGTTTTGTCGGGCACGGGCGGAAAGCTGTCGCTGTTCTTGGGCTGGGCGATGTACTCGTGGTGGCCGTGGACATCGGCCAGGCACAGCCCGGATTTTGCCGGCTGACCCGGCACCGTCTCCACCAAATTGCACAGTTTCTGCAAAGGCTTGGCGGCGTTGGGTGACAGAGGCGGCGGCGGAGCGTCCTTGCCCTGCAGCAGACCGAGGGGGATGGCTTTGTCAAACCAGGGGCGGTACGGCGCAGTGGGCCCGTAGAGATCGCCGCGGCCAAACAGGCCCATGCCGCGCGCCAGGGTCACGCCGGTGGTAAAGGGCACGGTCTGGTCGATCACGGACAGCATCATCAGCACGTTGGTGGCGCCGTAGCCGGGCAGCGGGTCCAGAATAGCGCGATCGGCCACGGTGATGGCGTCGGCCCCCTCTAGCACGTTGGCGGCGAGCTGAACAAACTTGCGGAAATCCGGGGTGTTGCGCTGGGTCGCCAGGCCTTCATACGGGGTCTTGGCACCGGCCTCGGCCAGCAGCTTGCCCGAGCCATCGCGGACGCGCACCCGCAGCCGATCGTGCTGGTCCGAGGCCACGGCCAGGGCAAAGCTGCTGTCGCCCGCGGCCTTGCCCACCGCGCGGTTGCCGTTGTCCAGATTCTCCAGCTCGACATCGGCGCCCGGCGGCACGGCGATTTCTGCAAACCAGGTGGGCACTTGCATCGCTTGAGCCAGACACTGGCCAGTGGCGGGATCGCGATAGCTCTTGCGCGTGGCCTTGCTGCAGCCGTCGGAGTCGTCGTTCCAGCTCAGGCGCACCTTGCCGGTCGGCTTGCCCTCGGCGTCTTTGACCGGGCAGGCGCTGACTTGCGGGCCACTGATCGAGTGCATCAGGCCCGTGACGTGCTGCTGCAGGCGGGTGCGCATAAAGATGTCGGCGAGGCCTGCCCCCGGCACCACGGGCGCGGCGGCGACGATGTAGGGCTCCAGCGGCGAGGTCAGGGCGGTGTGAATGCCGCCGAGCGAGATACCCATCATGAAATACGGCACGTTGGGGCCGCCAGCGTCGAGCACGCCGTCCATGTCAAAGTCGCCGGCGAGCAGATTGGGCATCAGCTGGGCCTTGGTGGCCTTGCGCGGATCGGCAGGCGGCGCCGGGATTTTCTGCATCCCCAGGGCCCGCAACATGCGCACGGCGACGATGTAGTCAAAGGTGGTCTGGCGCATGGCGTCGCGCAGGCGGAAGGCGTTGGGCGCGTAGTAGGCCTCGCCGCCCTTGATCCAGCAGTCGCCGTTGTCATCCGTGGCGCGGCCCTTGACCGCCAGCTGCTGAACAAAGCCGTGCTGGAGCAGGATCGGCAGCACCTCTTCGTCGGTCATCTGCACGATGTCGCCGCCGGCGTCTTTGATCGGCTGGCCCGCGGCGTCTTTCTTGGCAAAGTGGGTCTCGTGGTCCGGGAAGAGCATCGGCACGAGCAGGGCCTTGAGCAGACCGGCATAACCGCCGCCGTCGCCACCCAGAGAATCTGCAAGGTACTTCAACGGATCGGCGAGCACTGGCCCGTGCCCAACCGCGTCGATCGAGAAGGTGGCGATGCCGGCCTGGGCCAGCTTGTCTGCCATCAGCAGGCACTCGATGCGCGAAGTGCCGGTGGCGTGGGCATACACCACCACGGGAAACGGCGGCTTGTGCTGGGCGGTCGCCTTGGGCACCACCAGCAGAAACGGCACTTTTTCATGGAACTTGGTCTTGTCTACGTCCACCGTGCCGTTCTTGACGTCCAGGCGCCAGACATTGTCCGGCGTGGCGCGGAGATTTACCGTCTCAAAGTCGCCAAAGACGACGTGGCTGACGTGCTCAAATCCGCCCGCGGGAACAAACTGGTTGATCAGGCCAAACAGCTTCTGCATGTACGCGCCCTGCAAGGCAAACGTGTGATCCCAGCCGACCACCGGGAATGGCGCCCCTTCCAGCGGGCCATAAGTGCCGTCGCCGTCAAAGCTGATCTCCATATCGTAGACATCGTTGATCTTGGGGGCGAATTCCTTGTCGAGCCAGGCGAACTGGCCCTTGCCGTACAGGCCGTCGCGCAGGGCCCGGAAGGTGCGCGCCAGATCGCCGGTGGTCAGGGTCCAGGCAAAACCGATATCCGTAGAGGCGATGCCGACTTTGGCCAGGGCAGGCAGGGCCCGCTGCAGATCGGCGGTCTGGGTGTCGTGGTTGACGGCGGGCAGCGGCGAGCGGATCGGCCCGTAGTGACCGTCTTTGTCCCAGCCCTTGATGCCGCGGGTCAGCACCACGGCGTACTGCGCGCCGGACTGCAGGGGCATCAGCGGGCGAATGTCCAAGGTGTGGGTCAAAGTCTCATAGTAGTAGACCCACTTGTCTGGCTTGCCGTCGCCGTCGCTGTCGACCTTGTTGTTGGGCGGCAGGATAAAGCTGTCAAAACTCGCGTACGGGTCCAGGGGAAAGTAGGCGTGGGGCTGGGCGTCATGGGGGAACCAGCCGCGGCCCAGGTCCAGGGGCAGGCGCTCGCCAAAGCGCGGACTGCCGTGCTCGATGTTGATGACCTGGACGGTCTGGTCGGTCACGGTGGTCAGGTCAATCGGCCCGTCAAAGGCGATCTGGATGGGGGTGAGGCCAGAAAAGCCTTCGATCTGGCCCAGGTGTTCGCGGTTGCGCGAGTCGAGCTTGGTGCCGGCGATGGTCGAGACGTTGACAAAAGTCGCCCCATCGGCGCGGCGGCGCAGCGCGAGATCGTTGGGAAACGGGATCTCCGCCTGGGGCGTGGCCAGCGGCTCAAAGCGCACGGTCGGCCCCGGCGCGCTGCGGTCGGCCACGGCGAGGCCCAGCGGTTTGTCGAGGTCGGGATCCTCAAGCGGCCCACAGGCGCTGGCCAGGATCAGGGCAAAAACACCAGGGAGAACCGGGAAATTTCGCAGCAGCATAGTCGTCTCCCCTCAGGATCAGAGCGCGGTGCGCAGCAGCAAAGTGCCCTGCCAAGCGCCGACCGCGGCCATCGGCTGACCGCTGGCGTCGTCAAAAGCCTCGCCCGGGAACCACACGCCGGCGTCGGCGCGCAGCACCAGGTCGAGGTGGTCGCCCAGAGACGTCTTGGTCTCGAGCGCCGCGTCGAGTTCAAGCCCCAGGTCGCGCTTGGCCACGGCACCGCGCGGCCCCACGGCCTTGCCGGCGGACAGCCAGGAGCGATACGGGTCAGCCACGTCAGAGGGAGCCATGGCCCACAGGGCGCCGAGCAGCACTGACGTCCGCGGCGAAGCCTGCATGCGCAAGACCGGATTGACATAGCGCGCCTGGCTGACCGCGCCGTCCGACTGCACCCGCTCAATCCCCGCGGGCGGCTGGGCGGAGTAGCGCGGATCGGCCAAATTGTCAGCCGCTTGCTGGCTCAACAGGCGCTGGGCCACCGGGAACATCACCAGGCCGACGCGGTAATCGGTAGAAAACCGCAGAGATCGCAGGGTGTCATTGCTGGGCCGGCTGTCGGCGCTGGCGAGGCCCGTCTCTACGCGAAACACCGAACCCCAGGGATTGCCCATCTCAAAGCGGCCCACGCCGCCGAGCTGCGAGAGATCCATGCCGCCGGGCTGCGACGGCGTGGCCAGCCAGCCGGTGTGGCCGGTGATCAGCACGCCTTCGCCGGCAAACTCCAGGTAACTGCCGGTCGCGCCAAAGGTCCGCCGCCAGCGAAAGAAGGCGTCGGCGATCTGCGCCTCGAGCTTGAGGCCGTGGATGTCCTCTTGGTTGCGCAGCACGCCGTAGACGCCGGCCTGCAACACTTTGCCGCGATAGAGAATTGCCGCGATGGCGTTGGTGGCTTTGTCGCCCGGATAGGCGGCGAGGTCGTCGCGCCCGACCCAGTCATACGCCACGGCCAGGGCCAGCGGGAAGGCTTGGCTCGGATCGCCGCCCTGCCAAACCGCCGCCGGAAGCACGGCATAGCCCAAGCGGGTCACGGTGTTGCTGCCGCGGCGCGCGCCAAATTGCATGGCGTCTTCGGTGCCGTCGTGGGCCAGCAGCCCCAAGCCCCAGGTCGACTGGGTGCGGCCCAAAGTGAACTGGCCAAAGCGGGTGGTGGCCTCGACGCTCGCGCGGCGCAGCAGGGTCGGGCCATCGCGCAGGGCCGGTTCAGGGCGATCCCAGCTGCGGATCTCCAGTTCGATGTCGGCTTTGACCTGGGGCAGCCAGGGGTTGCGGTCGCGCCAGGCCATTTCGCCGCCGACGCGGGTGCGCGCCTCCACCTCGAGCGGGCTCTGCAGGCGCAGTGACTCCGTGGGCAGGGGCCCCGTGGCCTCGACCAGGCTGTGCTGGTCGGCGACAAAGCGCTGGTTGAGCCAGGCCTTGGCGTGCCAGCCGAGCGGCGGCGGGGCGTCGGCAGGGTCGCGGTGGGCGCGGGGGCCGCGGGCTTCGCCGTGCAGATCCGCATGGGGATCGCGGCGATGGCGGCGCTCGCGCTCGGCCGGCCGGTCGACGGGGGGCGGCTCTTCGACGCTGACGGCACCGGCCGGGGTCGCCGCCTGCGGCAGGGGCGCCGGGGCGGCGGGAGTCGGCGCCGCGGCTTCAGCAGGAGGCTCTGCGGCCGGCGGCGGCGGCGGCGCGGGCTGGGCTGCGGCCACCTCTGCGAACAGGAGGGCCAGCCACGGCGCAACGGCTGCCGGCCAAGCGCGGCGGTTCCAGGACGGGAGCGAGCATCGGGTCATCTCGACCTCAGAAAAAAGCCACCGCTGACGGGGCGGTGGCGGGGGAGCGTAGCACAATCGCGGCGCTGGTCTATGGTGGAGTTGGGGGTTGGGGCAGGCCCGATCGGCCACGACAAGAAAAATCCCCGGCGCCCCATCAGTAGCGAGATTTTTCAAACTCGCCGCCGCAGCCCTAACCTGCAGCCAAGGCTACGCCAATGCACGCCAGTCGGCACCGGCGGGGCGCAGCTTGTTGCAGGCGGGCGATGTTCGGCAAGAAACCGCGGCGTTAGACTTCGGAGTGGCGACCCCGGCTGTCT
>CAXNCS010000031.1:0-31467 GCA_964201005.1 Myxococcota bacterium | reverse complement strand
TACTAGGTCCCAGCCACCTGGTTGAGTTCCTGCTCCACTTCCGTGAGGCGCTGCTGCACAGCGGTCAGGCGCGGCCCGCCACCTCGCTGGCCTAAGTACGCGACATAAGAGCGCAAGCCCGAAGCCAGCCGCACGAGGTCGCCCATGTCGCGGAGCATGGTCAGGCCTTCTTCAAATGCCTCCGTGCACTTGCGGTCGATCGCCGTTGCGCGCGCGCTGTTGTCGGACAATGCCCGGGTCCCCAGCACACACGCCCGCACCACCAGGGCCCGCGCCACAGCCAGACGGGCTCCCGACGAGCGAGCGACGTCGACGGCTTTCTCGCTGTCGAGGTCGGCTGTTTCCAGGGCATTGCGCTCGAGCGACACAGACGCTTGCACGCGGTAAAGCGCACTCAACAGCTCAGGATCATTGACTTCTCGCGCCAGCTCCACCAGCTGGGCGGTACCGGCCACGGCGTCCTGCCACTCGCCCAGGGCGATAAACGTTTCCGCGCGGAGCAGCATGACCTCCAGCCGGCGCCGGCGATCGCCGACCTGCTGAGCGAGCTGAGCGGCCTGGTCCCACGCGACAAAGGCGAGGCGGTATTTGCCCTGGGCGGCATGAACTTCGCCAAGCACGGCGCGGGCTTCAGCGGCCCCCCAGCGCTCCTGAATCTGGTCGCAGATCTGCACGGCTTCCGTCACAGCTTCCAGGGCGTCCGAGGTGTGACCGCGGCCCAAGTGAACCCGGGCAATGTTGCAGAGCGAGCGTGCCACCACCCGGCGATCCTGGGAACGGCGGCGCAGCGCCAAGGCCTTGAGGAAGTGCTGCAGCGCGGCTTTGTACGCGTCCGTGTCGCCCAACACCAGATAGATCATGCCGATTTCATCGCTTACATCGGCGATCCAGCGGTGGGCTCCGGCGACTTTGAGGTGCTTCTCGGCCGAACCGAGGTACGACAGCGCCTGCTCATAGCGCCCCGAGACCCGCGCGACTTGGGCGATGCGCAGTTGCACGATGCCGCAGCGCTGATCGTCATCGAGGCAGCGGGCCATGTGCATCGCGTCGAGCAGAACCCGTTCCGCCTCATCGTGTTGCGAGAGTCGCAGCAGGGCGCCGCCGTGGGCCACGCGCAGATCGCAGCCCAGCGCCGCATCGTCTGGCCCGGTGTTGCGCGCGCCGGCCTCATAAAGCGCCATCGCCCTCTGCACTTGGCCCACCGTGCGCGCCGCATGGCCCGCTTCCAGGTAGGCCAGCGCAGCATGGTGGTGCCTCTGGCCGGCCTCATAGAGCTCTGCGATGCGGATATTGTCGGCCACCGGGTCTTGCCGCGGCCGGCTGGACAGCCACTGCGCAGCCAATCGACTGAAAAGACCGCGCTTTTCCTCATCCATCGCCGAGACGACGGCGGCCGGGTCCGTCGGGTGGACAAAGGTGAATTCCAGCTCGCGGCTGAGCTTGGACTCCTCAACAAATACAATAACATCAACAGCTTGAAGCTGCAGCATCGTGGCTTTTAGGCTGCCGCGGTCGCGCTCCGTCAGGCTCTCACTGGGATCGCTGCGGGCGCCGCGAAGCACGGACAGCACCCCGCCAAACCAGCAAGACGGGCCAAAAACCGCCGCCGCGTCCACCACCAACCGCAGCTCCGCGGGCAGGCGGGCGATGCGATCCGGCAGATTGGCGCGGTTGGAGCCATTGGCGGTCAGGCTATTCTGCCACGACGCCGACAGGCCGCGCTCCGTGCGGTGGTGCCAACGCCAGTCGCCATCGCGCACGACGATTTCGCCACCGGAGACCATGCCGGCCAGCGCGTCCAACAGGTCTTCCGGCGAACCCTGGGCGCGCACAGCCAATTCTTCAGCGATCTCTTGAGGTGCCCCCTCAACCCTCCGCAGCAGCTTGCGGGCCAACGCCGTGAGCGAGGCGATGTCCAGGGGCTGAAGCGACACGTCCTGCAATTCCAGATCGCGGGGCGGCGGCTCAAGCGACTCGACCAGGACAGCCAGCGGCACCGCGCCGTGGCCTTGGAGCGCGGCGAGGGTGGCGTGCAGGCTCTCATCACTGACGCAGGCGGCGTCAATCTGCAGAATTGTCGGCGTTACCCTGGCGCGCTGGCGCAGCAACGCCGCGACCCATTGGCAGGCCACTTGCAGCGGCGGCTGGGGCTCAACGGCCAAGTCCTCGCGATCGGTGCGCGCAAGACCGAGCAAGCGCGCGGCTACGGAGTAGGTCTCAGCCGCTCGCTCGACGCCCAGCCACTCCCCAAAGAGCCTTTCAGCTTGTTGTTGCGCATCGGGCTGGCGCATCGCTGCATCGCCGCCGAGCATTTCCAGCAACACCCGGCCGGCGAGGGACAGCGGCGCGGCGCTATCTTGCCCCGCCACCTGCAGCCAACTGACCCGACGACCACCGCTCGCGACCACCCGCTTGAGCTCCAAGAGCAACCGGGTCTTGCCCAAGCCCTGCGGACCGTGCAGCCACACCATGCACAACTGCTTAGAATTCAATGAAACGCGCAAGGCGTTGTAGACGACTTCCGTCTCCGATCGCCGGCCGACAAACGGCACTTCGCTGCCAAACACGCTGGTCATCGCGGGGTGCGGGACAGTGCGCGCCGGGGGGAACTCCGTTTCTGACGCCATGGCGATCTCCGCGCCTCCAGGCCAAGGCTCCGCGTAGTTGGGCAGCGGCGCCGTGGCCCGGCTGACGGCGGCCCGGCTCGCGGCACCGACCGGTCCGGTTGGCCGTTGAGGCGGCAGTTCTGGCGGCAGTTCTGAAGGCTTGTTGGTCATGGCCCGCGCTGCCTGGCATGGCCCCAGGGCTGCGGCGATGATATACAGGAACGCCGCGAGCGTCGACCCGCCGCGGCGAGTCTGTAAGCCCCCTGCGGCCTTGGCGCACCGACGGAGCCCGTCCAACAGCGCCGCTTCCCGGCCCAATCCAACCGCCCACCTGCCGCCGACCCCGCTGAACCGCGATCATCCCTGGAGAATTCTGCCCATGTCTGAAGGCCTGCGCCTGCACCGTATCC
Organism: Myxococcota bacterium; assembly: GCA_964201005.1. Classification (GTDB taxonomy): domain Bacteria; phylum Myxococcota_A; class UBA9042; order UBA9042; family UBA9042; genus SXRM01. The sequence continues at coordinate 28,451 of CAXNCS010000031.1, read as the reverse complement.
TCGACGCCCTGGCCCAATTGGCGAGCACCGATCGCGGCGCCCAGCTGGCCACAGGACTGGCTCCTGCCGCCGATCCCGCGGAGGCCGACCGCCGGCTGCAAGAGGTCGCCGAGGCGGAAATTCTCTTGCGCAACAACACGATTTCGGCGTTGCCCCCGCGGCTGATCCTGGAGAATCTGCTGGGACCTGCAACCCTCGGGGCCATCCTCGACGGCGTGGACCTGGTGCATTTCGCCCGGCTGGCGCGGGTGAGCCGGCAATTGCGCCGTCAAGCTGCCGGGTGGGGTGAAGCGACCCCACTTCTGCGCGGCCACGCTCAGCAACTGCCGGATCTGGACCTGCTGGCCTCGCTGCTGGGCGACGCGCTAGACGACGAAGGGCGCATTCTGGACACCGCCAGCGCTGAGCTGGGCCAGCTGCGTCAAGAGGTGATGGCGATTGCGACGCGGCTCCGCCGGCGAATTGAAGCGCTGGTCAAAGAGACCGATGACGCTGGCCTTTTGCAGGATGAGTACTTCACTCTGCGCGATGATCGCTACGTGCTGCCGGTGCGCGCCTCAGAAAAGCGCACGCTCGGCGGGATCATCCACGGCGCTTCGCAGACGGGCCATACGGTCTATGTCGAGCCGCAGGAGCTGGTGGAGGCCAACAATCAGCTCGCCTTGGCCATGGAAGCGGTTCGCCGCGAGGAGCGCCGGATTCTGGCCGAGCTGAGCGCGATGTGCGCCGAGCACGCCCCGGAACTGACTGCGGCGTCGGCAATTTTGGGCGCACTGGATCTCCGGTTTGCATCCGCGCGACTGGCGGAGAGGCTCGGCGCGCATCGCCCGCAGATCAGCCGCGGCGATCGCCTGGATGCCCCCGCGCTGCGCCACCCGCTCCTGGTCTTGGACGGCGTGCGCGTGGTGCCCTGCCACCTGCAGCTGGTGCCGCCGGCGCGGTGGATGGTGGTGTCCGGCCCCAATGGCGGCGGCAAGACGGTTGTTCTCAGCAGCTTGGGCCTGCTGATAGAGATGAGCCGCCGCGGCCTGTTTGTCTGCGCCAGCGCCGATACGGTGGTGCCCTGGTTTGACGACGTCGAAGTGGTGATGGGCGATGCCCAGGACATCGAGCGGGGCCTCTCGACCTTTGAAGGTCACCTGAGGTTGGTGGCCAGGGCCTTGAGCGCTGCGGCCAAGGTGGATCGGCGCACGCTGCTGTTGCTGGACGAGCTAGCGACGGGCACCGAGCCGATCGCCGCCGCCGCCTTGGCTACCGCGGTGCTGGAACACGCCGCTTCGGTCGGCCCCACGGCTTGGGGCGCGGTCAGCACCCACTTTGAAGCGCTCAAGCTCCTGCCGTTGCGCGATCCTCGGTTCTCAAACGCCGCCCTGGAGCTGGACGCGCACACCCTGACCCCGACCTACCGCTTGACCTTGGGGCAGATCGGCACGTCCAACCCCCTGGCTTTGGCTGCGCGCATCGGCTTGCCCCAGGTGCTGTTGGACCGCGCCGGACATCTTCTGGGCACGGGTGGCAGCCAAGTCGCTGAAATGCTCGACAGCCTGCGGCAACAGCGCCAGGCCCTTGAAAAAGCCACGGCCGGCGTGGAGCACGAAAAGAATCAGCTGGTCCACAGCCGCACCTTGCTCGAGGATCAGCGGCGCAATGAGCAAAAGGCCGCAGACCGGCGGATCGAGCGCGCTACCGCTGAGGCGATGGAAGAGCTGCGGCAGATCGGTCTTGAAGTGAGCCGGATGAAAGAGCAACTGCAGCAGGCTGACCGCAAGAAGCTAGAGGAAGCGGCCAAGGTCGTGTCCGCGCGGCAGGTGCAAGTGGAGACCATCCAGCGCGGCGCCCAAGAGCGCTTGCAGGGCAAACCGCAGCGGCAAACGCTGAGCAGCGACGCCCTTGTGCCCGGGACCAACGCTTTTCACCGCGGCCTGGACCGGGTGGTGCGGATCATCGAGCGCAAAGGCGAGCGGGTTAAGGTCAACGCCGGCGCGCTGGAAATGTGGTGTCCCCTGGGCGATCTACAGTCGACCAGCCCGGCCGAGGCCAAAGCGGGCGAGCCCCATCGCAAGCCCGAGAAGCGCGACACCGTCCAAGCTCGTCAGCAGGCCGATGCCACCCAAGGGCCTCAATCGCTTGAAGAAGGTGGGCTAGCCCTGCGCACGGCAGCGGCGACGACAGACGTGCGCGGGATGCGCGTAGAAGAGGCGCTAGCGGGTGTGGATCAGCACATCGACCGGGCGATCCTCTCTGGCATGGTCGGCGTTTGCATCGTCCACGGTCTTGGCACGGGGGCCCTTCGCGACGCCGTGCGCAGCCACCTGACCCGCCACCCGCACGTCGATCGCTGGCGCACCGGCGACCGCAGCGAAGGTGGAGAGGGCGCGACGCTGGTGTGGTTGCGGCAATAGTCGGCGCCGAAAAACCAGACAGCGCCTAGGGATTTTCTACTGGGGCCGGCCAAATCCGTAGAGACACTGGCCCGTGGTCCACGGCGTATCGCTGCCCGGCCAACGCACCAACCGGGTGTTGATCACCTCGCCTGCGCCGTCGCGAATCACCAGGGGCCGAGTTCCATCCACGGCCATGCGCCGCACTTTACCTGCGCGCTGGGCGATAAATACCGCGTGGTTGCCGCGCACTCGCTCGACCACGCCCACGAGCGTGACACCGTCGTCCGGCCGGCCATTGCCGTTGAGGTCCGCGGTATCGCGAAAGAAAATCAGGTCGCCCGGCTTGGCATCGGCGATCGCCACCTTAGCCCCCGCGACCTCCAGCTTGCGCCACAGCGACGCCGCGTAGGGCTGCTTGGCGTCCACCGCGATGTCCTGCCCTGCGGCCCGCAGCACATGCGCCACAAAAGCGCGCTCTTGCAGCCCCGGGGTGCCGAGCAAGGTCTGGGCCGCCTCAACCCGCTGGACTGCGCGCAGGCTCTGGTCACCCTGAGGCGCCGGGGCAGTGGAAGGAGCGGCTGGCATCTGCGCTGGCAGCGACTGCGGCGGTTCGCGATTCTCTCCGCCATCGGGCCCCTGATCCGCTTTGGGCGGGCTCTGCGGCTCTTGACGCGCCTGCGGGCTCTGCGCCGGAGGCGTCTGCTCTTCTGCCGCGATCCGGCTGGGCTCCACCATCGGCGCAACTCTGGCGGGGCGCACGCGCATCGGAACTTGGCGTTCGCGTTGGCTGACCCGCTGAGGCCGATCCACCTCCTGGGCGCCGGCAAACTGGCGGTCCTCGGGCTGGTCCATGAGGTTGAGGACGGAGTTTTCCCAGGCGTAATCGCGGTTTTGCGCAGTCGGCGCCGCACAAGCGCTCAGGGCCAGTGCAGCGAGCACTGCAACGCCGCCAGCCGAAGGCCGCATTGGCTCCTGAGCGGGCATCTCTGCAGCCAACCTCGCTTCTTCACCCACCAATTGCGCTCCTCAGGGCGCGCCAAATTTGGCGCCAGCCAGCAACAGGATCGGCGTTGCCGCGTTTGCGTCAAGAAAACCACAGCCGCGGGCCAATTCACCGCCTTCGCCATGCTACGCTGGCCTCTTTGCCGGGCTGCGCGAGGTCAGACTGAATCGCCAAGGGGGTTGCCGCGTCTGCAAGCCGAGCCGACCACCTGCACCGGCCGCAATTGCCCACGAGGTCGCCCCATGAAGATGCAACTCAAGCTCCCCATTGCCGCCTTCTTGCTCGCCAGCGCGGGCCTCAGCGGCTGTATCGTCGATCGCGAGCCCACCACGCTCACCGCCGCTCCGCTGAGCGGAACGCTCACCCTGGAATGGACCGTCGACGGCCAAGCGGCCCAAAGCGGCTGTGCGACTGCGGGTCTGACCAAGGTCGACGTGCTGGTCTTGGACGCCACCAAGAGCAAGATTCTTGGCAAGACGTCAGCGAGTTGCGCGGGAGGCCGGGCCAGCGTGATTACTCCGCCCGCAAGCGGCGTTTGGGTTCAGGTCGACGGCTACCGCCCCAACGACCCGGCCGGCAGCCCCAGCTGGGGCAACTCGCCGCTCACCGGCCCGCACACGATCACCGCCAACAAAGAGGTGCAGATCGCCGCGCCCGTTAATCTCGTCAAGCTCAGCAGCATCACGCCGCCGTCGGGCAGCGGCAACGCCTATGTCACCTGGACTGTGGGCGGAGAAGCGCCGGCTGCGGGCTGCGCCAAGCGGTCGATCAGCGCCGTCAACGTGCGAATCCTGGACGAGCAGCGCAAAGAGATCGCCCAGCTGCAAGTGCCCTGCTCGGCCGGCAATGCCACGGTCGCGAACATCGCCGCCGGCAAACGCTTTGTGCAGCTCGACGCTGTGGGCCCGAGCGCCCCCGAGGCCTGGGGCAACGTCAACCTGGATGGACCGATGGTGATCGAGAACGGCAAGGTCACCAGCGCCGCCAAGGCCATCGACATCGCCAAGCGCAGCGTGATCAGCTTGGACTGGGCCATGGCCAACGGCGGCAGCTGCGCGGGCAACGGCGTGGGCACGGTCTATGTCGAGGTCCGCGACGCGAACAACAAGCTGATCGTGCCGATGAGCGACCCGTGGGCGGCCAAGCCGTGCAGCCTGACCAGCGCCGATTCGTATGACGCAAGGGTCATCGACGTGGGGTACGCCCAACCGCAGTGCGCGATTCCGCCCAATGCCAAAGGCCTGGTGCTGTGCAACGCTCCGGCGGGCGGCCTGGGGGTGTTCCTGACCGCCACGCCCGCGAGCAGCACTTTTGCCAAGCTCGGCGGCAGCATGAACATCACCGGGTTTGAAGCGGGCAGCCACATCGCGGTGATTTCGCCCGTGGTGCTTTCTCCTTGCTCCGGCGCCAATCCCTGCGTCCAGCCGTAGCGCCGAACTTGCGGATTGCCCTTGACGCTTGGGGCTATCCCTGGTCAGATCGCGCGGCTCGCGGGACCTTCCGAGGGGAAGGCTAGGGAAGCCGGTGCGATTCCGGCGCGGACCCGCCACTGTAAGCAGCTGTACGGTTTGAAAGATCCGCTACAAGGCTCCACGTTTTTGGCCACTGGGGACACCCGGGAAGGCCGTGGAGACCGCTGCAAGCCAGGAGACCGACCGCGAGCAGTTTTTCTGGGCCCCCGTGGACTGGGGCACCGGAGCTGCGCGTGTTGCTGCCTGCCACCCAATTGCCGTCGCGCAAGCGCATGTTGCCGATTTTGCGGCAGCGCGCAGTTGTGCCGACGGCGTGGTTGGCGGCGATCTGCACTGCACTGCTGAGTCCGGCTCGGGGCGGGGCCACTGAACTGCCTGCTGCGCCAACGGAATCCGTAGCTCCTCCGGCCGCACCGCAGCCAACGACCCGGCCCAAACCGCCCACGCGCGAGCTGTGGGTGCGCGCGCCGAGGGCCTTGCAGCACGCCGGACAGCTGGACAGCGCCGGGCCGGTCACAGTCATCGGCGGCGCTGATCTGCGCAGGCGGTATGTCTCTGCGGCTGAAGCGCTGGCAGAACAGCCGGGCCTCGCGGTGATGCGCACGGGCGGTGTAGGCAGTCCTGCCCACCTGATGGTGCGGGGATCGACGGCCGACCAAGTCGCTGTGGCGATTGACGATGTGCCGCTGAACTACGCGGATGGCGCGCCGTTTGACCTGTCCGACCTGCCCCTTTCGGCCGTGGAGAGGCTGGAGGTGTATCGAGGGGCGACGCCGGCCTGGCTGGGGCCGCAGGCGATGGGCGGTGCGCTGCGGGTGCTGCTGCGGCAGGCCCAGGAGACCAAGGCGGAAGTTTCAGGATCCATGGCAAGTTACGGCACTCGGCAGGGCGAACTGGGGCTTTCATGGCGCGGCGAGCGTCAGGCGGCGCTGCTGGGCCTGCGCTGGTTGGGGACCCAGGGCGATTTTGCCTATCGCCAGGATCCGGGGACCGCGTTTGTGGCCGGCGATGACAAGGTGCTGACGAGAAACAACAACGATCTTTCGCGGTTGGGCGGGATCCTCGCCGCCGAAACCCGCTTGGGCCAGCGGTGGACCGGCTACCTGCGCTGGCTGGGCGCGGGAGCTGAAATGGGCGTGCCCGGCGCGGCGCTGTTTCCGGCGCAGCGGGCGCGCTTTGAACAGCGGCGTCAGTTGCTGGCTCTGCAGGCGACGCGCAACGGCGATCGCGAAGGCGAGCGCTTGCTGCTTTCGATTCACGCGAGCGGCCTATGGACCCAAACCGATGATCGCATTGGTGAACTTGGCCTGGCCTGGCACTCCAAACAGCGGGTCGCGGGCCTAGGTGCGATGGCGGCGTGGGAAGGCAGGCTCGGGCGGGCTGGGCCGTTCGACGTGGGCGGGCAGCTGCGCGCGGCGGCTCAGGGCGCTGCAGTGGACGGGACCGACCTGCTTCGCGACACAGAGAGGCCGCGATCCTGGCGCAATCACGCGGCTTTGACTGCAGCCCTGCCCCTTCGCTGGGGTCCGGTGACGTTCACGCCCAGCGGCGGCGCAGAGTGGGTCAGCCAGCGCCTGCTAGATGCCCGCCAGTACCCTTTTGCCTGGGCTGACGTGGCGGAAGTGCAGGCGACGCCTTGGCATGCCGCGCTTGGCGCCCAGTGGCAGGCCCACGCCGATTGGGTAGTGCACTCCTCTGTCCGCCGGGCCGTGCGCTTGCCCAACCTCCAAGAACTATTTGGCGATTCTGCGGTGGTGCGCGGCAACGCTCGGCTGTTGCCCGAGTCTTCCGTGGCGATCGACAGCGGTGTGAACTGGCAGAAGCGCGGCCACGGCTGGGCGACCGGTGTCGACGTGCGCGGCCATGCCACCTGGGCCGAGGACCTGATCCAGCTGGTGGGCCTTGGTTCGCGCCAGGCCATCTATCAGAACATCGGCCGGGCCAAGGTCTTGGGGGCTGAAGTGCAATTGGACGGACGCGCAGGACCGTGGCGCGGCCAATTGGGCCATACGACCCTGGTGACCATCGACGACAGCGCCCAAGTAGCCTACCGCGGCAATGCCCTGCCGCTATGGCCGCGGAGCCGCTGGAGCGGGCGGGTCGCCTGGCAAATCCCGATGGCGGAAGACGATCTCCGCGCGTCTGTGTGGACGGCGGCGCAGTGGCAAGCGGGCTACTACCTCGACGCCGCCAACCTGGTGGCTCTGCCCAGCCGGACCCTGGTGTCGGCCGGCGTGCGCACCGATCTTCCGCGCTGGGGGCTCCACATCGACCTGCGCGTCGACAACGCCGCCGATGTGCCGTGGTACGACCTGGTGGGCTACCCCCTGCCGGGCCGCACCGCTTGGCTGCAGGTCGGCTGGTCTGGCCGCGAGGAGTCGATGTGATCGCTTGGGATTTCCGGATTGGGTCCTGGTCCTGCAACCGCCGCTTCCCGAGCGCGACGGGCATCGCCTTGATCCTGGCGGCCGCGCTGGGCTCCTGTGCCGACGACACGCAGGGGAGCAGCGCGCAGGGCAAGAGCCCCGGCTTTGGCCTGCCGCAGCCAATTGCCCTGGCGCAGCCGCGTTTTCTCGCTGTCGTGGGCGGTGACTACAAGAGTTCGGCGCTGAGTTTGCTCGACCTGGGGCCCCTCCAGCCCGGCGACCTCCAGAGCTCTCCGCCGCGCTGGTCGGCCCTGCTGCACTCCGGTTCGCACATTGGCGCGACGGCCATGGCACTTTCCGGCGATGTCGTGTTGGGTCACGGCGCCGGCCTGGAGCGCCAATTGCTGCTGGTGGACCGCGGCACAGGCGTCATCACCCAGGTGGACGGGTTCAGCGGCGCAGTGATCCGCCAAATCCCTGTGGCTTCTGGATTTTTTGCCAACCCGCAGGACGCACTGGCGATCGCTGCGGATCGCTGGATCGTGCCGCGGATGGGGCGCAATCCCAAGCCGAGCGCGGATCCCGGCGATTTTGACAGCGGCGATGACCTGCTGGCACTCAACCCTCAGACTGGAAAAGTGCTTCAGTCTCTGACCCTTAGCGACCGATCGACCCTGCCCGGCGGTGTAGCGGCTCCGCAAAGGCTGGCCGCACTGGGGCCGCACATCTGGTTTGCCCTGGGCTCTTTTGCCTCAGATTTCAAGGCCCAAGGCCCGGCGCGAATCCTGGCGGTCGATGCCCAGACCCTTCAGTTGCAGCGCCAAATCGACCTGCCCGCGCAGAAGAACTGCATCGCGCCGCAGGCCCTGGCCGATGGCCGAATTGTCGTGGCGTGCCAGGGATCTTACGCCTCTCCATCGGCCCAGGTCGCAGAGTCGGCGCTGGTGGTGATTGACCCACAAAGTGGCAAAGTTGTTCAGGAGTTGCCAGCTCGACCGGAAGACGGTCCGTGGAGCCGCGATGTCGCCGCCGTGGACGCGCGCTGGATCGCCGCGGTGACGCTGGGCGAATTCGCCTTGCAGCGCCCCGACCGCTTGTGGCTGGCCGATCTGACCACCGGAGAAAGGGTGGCGATCAGCACGGCCGCAGAGCCCTTTGGCTACAGCGGCTTATGGGCGGACCCATCGCGGCGGCAGATCTGGTTGGGCGAACCCAAAGCCGGCGCTGACTTGCTGCGCTTTGGCGTCGATCAGGCCGGGGCCGTCCTTGCCGGATCGCGCCTCGCCTCCAACCCGGGCAGTCTGGGCGCCCTTGAGCTGGGGGGCCTGTGAAATTTCCGCGACACTCCATGCTATTCCCTATCCTTATCGCGCTATTAATTGCGGTCTCGCAATTCTTTGCTTGCTCAAAGGTCAGTGAACCGCCTATCTCGTCGATCAAATTGCGCGACCAACTAGGTCGTACGGTAGGCCTGACGCAAGCAGCAAAGCGAATTGCCTCCCTGTCCCCCGCGGCGACCGAGAGTCTTTTTGCCGTCGGCTGCGGAAATCGAATTGTGTTACGTGACCATTGGAGTGATTACCCTGCGCCAGTAAAAGACATTCCCAGCATCAACGGCATGAGCCCGTCGGCCGAGCTGATCGTCGCTGCCCGCCCGGACCTCGTGGTGGTCCACTACCCGACGCCCGCGCTGCAAGCGGCCCTGCACGGCAGCGGCATCGCGTGGATCGCTATGGCACCCGCGACCTTAGGGGATGTGGCCGGGTCCATGGAGCTGCTCGGCCTAGCTTGCGGTCAGCCTGCGGCGGGCCAGAGAGAGGCAAATCGCCTGCGGACGGGCCAGCTCGCCATCCAGGCGGCGGTCGCAGATGCGCAGCGGCCCAGGGTTTTTTACGAAATGGACGCAGGCGACGGCAACCGGCCGTTCACTGTGGGCCGCGGCAGCTTTGGCCACGCCCTGCTGGAGGCGGCGGGCGGCCAGAACGCCTTTGGCGATCGCACGGAACCGTGGCTGCAAGTGGGCCTGGAGTCGATTCTCGCCGCGGACCCGCAGGTCTGGCTGCTGGCCGATGCCGACTCCGCCGATCACCCTCAGTCGGCGGAATTGCTCAGGGCGCGTCCGGGTTTTGCCCAGGTGCGGGCGATCCGCGACGGCCGCATCGCCAGTGTGGCCAATACCCTGTTGGCTCGGCCGGGCCCGCGGCTGCTGCAAGGGCTGGTTGAATTGGCCCTGGCCATTCATCCCGAGCGCCATTCTGCCATCGCCATGGCCGCCAAAACCGCGGTGGCGCCTGGAGAATCGCGGTGATCAGCCGGGTCGTTCGCGCGTGGTTGGGCGGCGCCATCGCCACGGTAGGCGGCCTAGTTGCGGGCCTGGCGATGGGGCCCCTGCCGACCTCCTTTGCCCAGCTGCTGGCCGACGCGTGGAGCGGCGAAGGTCCCGCGCGGGCGATTCTGTTGGATGTGCGCGCGCCGCGCAGTGTGGGCGCCTGGCTGGTGGGCGCGAGCCTGTCTCTGGCCGGGGCCCTCTTGCAGACAGCGACGCATAATCCTGTTGCTGATCCTTACCTTGTGGGCACCAGCGCTGGCGCAACCTTGGCCGCCGTACTGGCTGTCCCGGCGCTGTTGGGGCTGGGCGAGGCCCTGGGAGTGCCGCTGGCGGGCGCCCTGGCTTGGGTGCAGCCCGCGGCGGCCTTTGGCGGGGCTTTGGCCGCAGTGTCGCTGGCTTTTGCCCTGGCCCGCGGCAGCGGCGCCCGTTCAACCGAGCGAATTCTGGTCGCCGGACTGGTGGTCACGGCCTTTGCCGGTGCGGCGACTTCCTTTGTGCTCACCCGCCTCTCTGACATGCGCCTGCGCGCCGCGACCCAGTGGATGATGGGCGGTGTCGCCCTGCCCGACTTGCCATCGGCGCTGCCGGGCCTTCTGGTGGTGGCCGCGGCCCTGGTCTGGGTCGTACTGCGAGCGAGCGATCTTCAAGCACTTCAGCTGGGTACGGAGGCTGCCCACGGCCTTGGCATCGACGCCCAGGGCCTGTCTCGGCGCGCCGTGTGGTGGGCCAGCGCCCTCTCTGCCGTGGCGGTGGCGATCGCCGGAATTGTAGGCTTTGTTGGTCTTATGGTGCCGCATGCCCTGCGGATCTGGCTGGGCCGCGATCTGCGGGCGCTCTTGCCGGCGGCCGTGGGCGTGGGCGGTGGGGCCCTGGCCCTGCTGGATGGCGCCTGCCGCGTGGTCGTGGCACCGGCGGAATTGCCCTTGGGGATCCTGACCGCACTGCTGGGTGTGCCGGTGCTGATTGGCCTTCTTGGGCTGGCTAAGCCCCAGGTAAGTACGCCTGCGGCCGCGCGGACGCCGAGCAGCGGAGGTCAGCTGGCGTGCACAAACCTGAGGGTTTCTATCGGGTCCCGCGACCTACTCCGCAGCATCAGCCTGGATCTGCGCGGGCCGGCGCTGGTCGCGGTCATCGGCCCCAACGGCGCGGGCAAGACGACGTTGCTGCGCAGCCTTGCGGGAACACTGCCGGCCTCTGCCGACCAGCTGACCATCCCTTCGCCTCTCTCCTACCTGCCGCAACATTTGGATATGCAAAGTGGTCTCAGCGTCGATCGCCTGATTTCCCTGGGGCTGCACGCCCGCCTAAAATCCAGCTGGTCTTGGCGAATTCGCGGCACTCTGCCCCAGGCGGAGCAACGCCTCGTCGACACAGCCCTTACCGCGCTGAGTCTGGAGCCCTACCGCGACCGCGACCTGGGCTCGCTCAGCGGCGGCGAGCGTCAGCGCGCTTTGGTGGCGATGGCCCTGGTCGGCCAGGCGCCGTTGCTGCTCCTCGATGAGCCCACTGCGTCGCTGGACTGGGGGCAAGCCCGAGGGCTGCTGGCGCAGCTGCGGCAGATTTGCCACCGCGACGGCATCCTGGCCATCGCAACCCTGCACGACTTGCCCCTTGCCGCAGAACTAGCTGATCTGGTGATTGTTTTGGCTGATGGCGCGGTGGTTGCCGCAGGACCTCCGGCGGATCCGCACGTCAATGCCGCGGCAAGGCAGTGGTTAGGCCGTGATCTGCTTGGGGATTCGCGGGTGTCGCCTCAAGGCGATTGATCGGCAGGCGACCGCGCTTGGCCGCCTGTTTTGCTCTTCTTGCGCTCCCCCCAACCGCCGCAGGAGTCCAGGGATGCAAAGCCTTCGCAGCTATGCTACGCTGCTTCGATCGGCGGCGTGTAATACAAGGTCGGGCCCTTCCGACCTCAGGCAGAAAGCCAGCACGCAGGCCAAGAAACGCGAGAACTTCCGCGCTGATTCGCGGGGGGTGGGTATGATCAAGTACTTCGGTCGGTCTTCGCGCTTCCGCGTTCCGGTGGCCCTCTGGGCGCTGTCGAGCATGGCGGTCCTGGCCTCTGGCTGCAACGATTACCCGGTGCACAGCCTGCTGGACAGCTTTGAGGTGCGCGTCACGCGCTCGCTCGCCCGCGACCAAGCGGTCAAGGTCGATTTCCTGTGGATGATCGACCACTCTTCCTCGATGTGCCAGGAACAGCGCGCCCTCGCCAACGGCTTTGCGTCGTTCATTGAGAAGCTGCAGAACTACGGCCGCACCAGCCCCGACGATCCGCCGTTCATCGACGCGCAGATGGCGATCGTGACGGTTCAGCAGATACCGGACACGACAGAAATCAAGAAAATCGGCGAGTTTGTACACAAGCCCGCGACGGTTTTGCCGCCCTCCTGCATCGAGCGCACCAAGCAGCCCTGCCTAGAAGACAAAGACTGCGGCACGCCCAAGTGCTTCAAGATGTACAACTACGACGGCAATTCGAGCATGTGCCCGGCCGAAGGCGACACGTGCATCACCCCGCCGGCGATGACCAGCGGCCAGTACTGGTGCAAGGCCGACAACCCGCAGTTTGGCAACAACGACAACTGCTCGGTCAACACCCAGTGCCAGCTGCGCTGCAACACCGACTCGGACTGCTACGCGGCGTTTGAGCCCAACATTCCGCCGACCGGCAAGCACCGTGTGTACTGCAATAAGAGCGTAGCGGTGCCGGGTTGCATGTTCCCGCCGGAGACTGAAGGCTGCCCGACGGCGGAGACTCTGCCCGGCGTGCTCAAGCAGGGTTCCCCCATCAAGTGCACCAAGGCCAATGCGGCTACGGCGTGCGGCGGCGGACAGTGCGTCTACGCCAAGGCCACGGACAAGGAAGGCAGCTGCTACGATTCCGCGGGCAAGGTCAAGAAGACCCAGCTCGACTACTTCCGCTGCGCCGCTTCTGTGGGCGCCAACCAGCAGAAAGAAGCCTCTTTTGAAGGCGGTCTGCGCTCGATGTGGACTGCGCTGGACCCCAACGGCATCAACTGCCCCAAGGGTACCAATGGCTTGCCGACGGCTGCGTGCCAGTACAAGCAATTGGTTCGCCCGGATGCCTACTTGGTGCTGGTCGCGGTGTCGGACGACGACGACTGCTCTTACACCTTTGAGCTCGACCCGTATGTGGGTGACGGCACTTCAGCCGCGGCCAAGGCGACGCTCAAGCAGGTGCTGCCCGACGAAATTCGCACCTATTGCCAGCAGTATGGCGATCGCGCCGCCGGCAACCGCGACTTGGTCAACGGCTACTGCGAGTACATGAAGTACAAGGACAAGCAAGCCAGCAAGCCGCCGCGCAAGTGCATGAGCGACTGCGTAGACCTCGACCCCAAGTCGGGCGAGTACACCGCGTGCAAGACCGAAGCAGAGGCCAATCTCGCCCAGCTGCTCAAGGACAATCCCCAGGAATTCTTGCAGAACTGGCGCTTTGCCTCGGTGCCGGACTTTGTCAACCGCTTCCGCAGCCTCAAGAGCGACCCGGCGCGCGTGATCTTTGCCTCCATCACCGGCGACACCCTGGCGAGCACCGCCGACGGCGGCAAGCAGGCCGAGACGGATCGCGGCAGCTATTACCGATCGCTGCTCCGCAACCAGGCTCCCGGTCAGGCGCCGTACATTTGCGCCGGTGGCCGCGGCGAGGCGGGTTACGGGTCGCGCTACATCCAGGTGGCCAACGCCTTTGGCGACAACGGCCTTGTGTCCAACATCTGCAAGGGCTCGGACTTCTCCGACGCGCTGGGCAACATCGCCGACACCATCCTCAGCCGCGTGGTCAAGGTGTGCCTGCCGCACCCGCCGCACATCGACCCCAAGACCGGCTCGCCGCTGCTCAAGGTGACCCGCCAGCGCGGCACGGTCAAAGAAGACATGCAGTACGTCGCGGATCCCAAGCTGCCGACGGCCAACGAAAAGTCCTTCTATATCAAGGCGACCGCCGACTGTCTGGTGGGCAAGTCCGATCTGGCCGCCCAGCAGGGTCAGACGTGCAAGAAGACCATCGACTGCCCCGCGGGTCTCGCCTGCCAGGACGGCCTGTGCAAGGTCTACGGCGAAGCCATCTACTTTGTGGTGACTCCGCAGCAGAACGACAAGATCAATGTGAACTACGCCGCCGATTTTGCCCTCTAGCTGAGCTCAGGCCAGTCTGGGTCCGATTTTTGCCTCCAGATTGGCCACTTGGCCGCAAACTGCGAAATTATTGACAGCCCTTTGCCGGGATGCTTTGCGCGCCGGGATTTGCTATCTTGCCTCCAGCTGTGTGCGGCATGCCCTTTGCCGCGCCGCGCTGTGGGAGGCGACAATGGCACGCTCAATCGAATCCGCTGACCTGGACCGCTCTTCTGAGCTCCCGAGCCGACGCTGGCGGAATTGGCTGGCGGCCTTGGCGCTGGGCGTGGCGGCGGCGGCTTGCACCCCGGACGACCAGCCGGTGGTGGGGTATTCAAACCCGCTCACGGATGCGCAAAACGCCGATCTGGGCGTGGGTGACGGCTCCCTGGACAACGGGCTGAATGACACGGGCCCTAGCCAAGTGACGACGTGCCTGGCCGACGACGACTGCCCCAAGGGCCTCAAGTGCGAGCCGACGGCCAAGTACTGCTTTGCCGCGCCGTGCGAAGCCGGGACGCCGATCTGCGTGGGGCCCTACGCCGCGGTGTGTGGGCCGGACGGCAAAACCGCTGACAAATTGCAGCCGTGCCCCAAGCAAGGCAGCTGCCAGAACGGCGCGTGCACGGGAAGCACCTGCGGAGACGGCGTCTGCGACCCCAACAAGGAGAGCTGCAACAGCTGCCCCAAGGACTGCGGGTCGTGCACCAGCGTCTGCGGCGACGGCATCTGCGGCGGTGGCGAAAACTGCCAATCTTGCCAGGGAGATTGCGGCCCCTGCGGCGGGGACCAGGGCTGCAAGGTCAGCGACTTTGGCGGGTGTGGCGGCTGCGGCTGCGAGAGCTGCGTGTGCAAAATCGACCCGGCGTGCTGCACCAACCAGTGGGACAACCACTGCGTGGAATTGTGCAGCAAATGCGGGAGTAATTGCGGCGCGGCGGTGTGTTCCGACGGCATCTGCGACGCGAAGGCGGGCGAGAATTGCAACACCTGCGAGATCGACTGCGGCACCTGCCAGGCCAAGTGCGGCGACGGCATCTGCCAACTGGCCAGCGGCGAGAGCTGCAAGACCTGCGCCAGCGACTGCGGCCTGTGCCCCGGGTTGTGCGGCAACGGCAGCTGCGACGGCGACGCCCAAGAGACCTGCAGCACCTGCGCCAGCGACTGCGGCAAGTGCCCGGCAAAATGCGGCAATCTGGTCTGCGAAGAGGGCGAAGGCCCGGCCACCTGCCCCAGCGACTGCCTCAAGACCGACTGCGGCAACGGCGCCTGCGAGGCCAATGAGAGCTGCGTGGGCTGCCCGGCGGACTGCGGCAAGTGCGGCAGCGGCTGCGGCGACGGCAAGTGCGACCCCAACCAGGGCGAAGACTGCTTTGGCTGCAGCCAGGACTGCGGCAAGTGCACGGAAACCTGCGGGAATCAGAAGTGCGAGGCCAAAGAGTCCTGCTCGAGTTGTCCGCTCGACTGCGGAGAATGTGTGGTCAAGTGCGGCGACGCCATCTGCGCCTTCCAGGCCGGCGAGAGCTGCGAGACCTGCCCCAGCGACTGCCCGTGCCAACAGGGCTGCGGCAACAAGGTGTGCTCGGCGAGCGAAGGCGAATCGTGCCTGACCTGTGCGGCCGACTGCGGCGCCTGCCCCAAACCCTGCGGCAACGGCATCTGTGAAGCCAATGAGAGCTGCAGCAGCTGCTCGGCGGACTGCGGACCGTGCAAGCCAGGCTGTGGCAACAAGATCTGCGAACCCGGAGAGAGCTGCTCCAGCTGCCCCGGCGACTGCGGCCCGTGCAAGCCGGTCTGCGGCAACAAGAATTGCGAGGCGGGCGAGAGCTGCTCCACCTGCCCCAGCGACTGCGGAAAATGCCCGCCGTTTGGCTGCGGAGACGGCAATTGCGCCATCGGCCCAGACGGCGTGCCGGAGACCTGCCAGACCTGCCCCAACGACTGCGGCCCGTGCAAACCCGGCTCGTGCGTGGGCAATTGTGGCGGCGCATCGGAGGGTTGCTTCTGTGACCAGGCGTGCAAACAGGCCGGCGATTGCTGCGCCGATTTTGACGCGGTGTGCCCCAATGTGAGCGTGTGCGGCGACGGCGTGTGCAACCCCAACCAGGGCGAGAGCTGCCAGACCTGCCCCAACGACTGCGGCGGCTGCCCCAACCTGTGCGGCAACGGCGCGTGCGAGCCAGGGGAAGACTGCAAGGCCTGCCCCAAGGACTGCGGCCAGTGCTCGCTGTGCGGCGACGGCAAGTGCGACCCCAACCTCAAAGAGGACTGCAAGAGCTGCAGCAGCGACTGTGGCAGCTGCCCGGCGGTGTGCGGCAACAACAACTGTGAGGTGGGCGAGTCGTGCAAAGTCTGCGCCAAGGACTGCGGCGCGTGCCCCAGCTGCGGCGACTTCTTCTGTGCGGCGGGCGAATCGTGCGAGACCTGCCCCAACGACTGTGGCAAGTGCGCGCCGACCTGCGGCAATGGCCAATGCGGCGCTGGCGAGACCTGCAGCAACTGCCCCAAAGATTGCGGCAATTGCTCCGTTTGTGGCGACAAGACCTGCGACGCGGCCAAGGGCGAGACGTGCAAGACCTGCAGCTTGGACTGCGGCGCGTGCGGCGATGGCTGCAAGACGGGCCCCGCGGGCTGCGACGGCTGCGCGTGCCAGGAGTGCGTGTGTTCCAAGGACCAGTTCTGCTGCCAGTCGGCTTGGGATCAGCTGTGCGTCAATCAGTGCGTCGAGTGCGGCCAGAGCTGCCCCGGCGTGAGCCTGTGCGGCAACGGCGTGTGCAACCCCGGTGAATCCTGCAACTCCTGCCCCGGCGACTGCGGCAGCTGCGGCCCGGTGTGCGGCGATGCCAAGTGCGACGCGGCGGCGGGCGAGACCTGCAGCAGCTGCAGCACCGACTGCGGGCCGTGCAAGTTCGGCTGTGGCGACGGCATCTGCGGCCCGTCGGAAAACGGCATGCTGGAGACATGCAGCTCGTGCCCCAGTGACTGCGGCCCCTGCCCGACCGCTTGCGGCAACGGCAAATGCGAGCCGCCGACCCCGTTTAGCCCGGGCGAGTCCTGCAGCAGTTGCCCCAAGGACTGCGGACCGTGCAAGCCCGTCTGCGGAGACAAGCTGTGCGACAAGGCCCAGGGCGAATCCTGCAGCAGCTGCCCCAATGACTGCGGCTCATGCCCCGCGCAGTGCGGCAATGGCAAGTGCGAACCCGGCGAGACGTGCCTGCTGTGCGCCAAGGACTGCGGCGCTTGCCCCAACAACGACGGCTGCAGCGCCTGGCAGCTGCCCACCTGCAACGGCTGCTCGTGCGAGAAGTGCGTCTGCGAAAAAGACCCGTTCTGCTGCCAAGTGGCGTGGGGGCCGGAGTGCGTGGACCTGTGCAAGGGCGGCTGTGGCGGCTGCGGATCGACCTGCGTGCCCCAGTGCGCGGGCAAGCAGTGCGGCGACAACGGCTGCGGCGGGAGCTGTGGCCTGTGCGGCCCCGGATCGGTGTGCACGTTTACCGGCGTTTGCGCAGTCCAGCCCAAGACTTGCGGCGACGGCATCTGCAAGCCCAGCGACGGCGAATCCTGCAAGGTCTGCCCGCAGGACTGCGGCGCGTGCCCAGCGGTTTGCGGCGACGGCGTGTGCGTGGCGGGCGAAACCTGCTCGCAGTGCCCCAAAGACTGCGGCGTCTGCCCGACCACCTGCGGCAACGGCAGCTGCGAACCGGGCGAGTCCTGCTCGACCTGCGCCAAGGACTGCTGCCCGCCGGCCAAGTGCGGCGACTTGATCTGCCAGCCCACCTTGGGCGAAAGCTGCAATACCTGTGCGGTGGACTGCGGCGCCTGCCCGTGCGTGCCCAAATGCGAGGGCAAGCAGTGCGGCTCGGACGGCTGCAGCGGCCAGTGCGGCACCTGTAAGACCGGGCAGTTCTGCAGCACCCAGGGCAGCTGCCAGTGCGCGCCCCAGTGCGCCGGCAAACAGTGCGGCCCCGACGGCTGCGGCGGCCAGTGCGGCAACTGCGGCACCGGAACCATGTGCGTGGGCAGCCAGTGCGTCAACCCGCAAAAGTGCTTGACCGACGCGGAGTGCGCCGACGCCGATGCCTGCACCTTGGACTACTGCCTCAAGGGCGTGTGCGGCCACGACCCGTCGCAATCGCCGGCGTGCTGCAAGGATCCCGACGGCGACGGCGCGTGCACCGGCAAGGACAACTGCGCCGATGTCGCCAACCCGGACCAGCAGGACAGCGATGGGGACGGCAGCGGCGACGCCTGCGACCTGTGCCCCGCGGTGCCCAGCCAAGGCAACGCCGACCAGGACAAAGACGGCTTGGGCGACAGCTGCGACAACTGCCCGCTGCTGCAGAACAAAGGCCAGGAGAATCTGGACGGCGACAGCCAGGGCGACGCCTGTGACCCGGACATCGACGGCGACGGCTTTGCCAACGAGCAGGACTGCGCGCCCAAAGACCCGGCGGTGCCCGCGCTCATCGACACGCCCTGCAACGGCGCGGATGAGAACTGCAACGGCAGCATCGACGAAGGCGGCGTGGCGGTTTGGCAATTTGACGAAGGCAACAACAGCGGCTGGAGCTTTGACCCAGGCGTCAATGGCGTCGGCTGGCAGGTGTGGCAGGGTGGCGAGTCCAAGACCCCCAAGGGCGCGCTGTGGTTTGGCAATCCCAAGACCGGCAACTTCAACGGCGGCAACCAGGCGGTCAAGGGCAGCGCGCGCTCGCCGGTCATTGCCCTGCCCACGGGCAAAATCACCTTGACGGCTTGGCAGTTGCTGAACATTGAGGGCGGCAGCGGCTTTGACAAGCTGAGCCTGGAAGTCGCCACGGAGAGCGGCGCGTTTAGCAACTGGACGCTGCTCAAGGCCAAGGACGACACCACGCCGATGGGCCAGTGGAATCAGCTGCTGGTTGACCTCTCGACCTACCAAGGCCAGCGGATTCGCCTGCGCTGGGTGTTTGATTCGGTCGACGGCGTGTCCAACGACACCAGCGGCGTGTGGATCGACAACGTGGCTATCGGTTCGACCGCGACCAAGGTGCCGGACAGCGACGGCGACGGCCAGGGCGATGCCTGTGACGCGGACGATGACGGCGACAACATTCCGGATGTCAAAGACAATTGCTCGCTCATCAAGGACGGCGGCGCGCTGAGTGCGGACAGCGATGGCGACGGTCTGGGCAATAGCTGCGATCCGGACGACGACGACGACACCATTGTCGACCTCAAGGACAACTGCCCGGCCAATGCCAACAAGGACCAGAAGGACACGGATTTTGACGGCTTGGGCGACGTTTGCGATCCCACACCTAACGGTGGACCTAAGAAGATCCCGTTTGGCGAGAAGTTTGACCCCTACAAGTCTAGCTTTGGCGAAGGCGGCTGGAGCTCGTCGACCGATGCCGGGATGGCGGCGTGGAGCCTGCAGACGAGCGCCGATGGCAATAAGTATGCGCAGTTGACCATGGCGCCTTCGAGCACTGGCGTGCTGACCAGCGGCCGGCTGGCGACCCCGCAGCTGGAGGTTGGGGCGACGCAAGTGCTCAAGCTGACGGCGCAAGCCAGCCTGGTGCTGCCGCCGATCATGCCGCCGGTGTTCCCCGGGCCGTCGGCGACGCTGGCCGTGCAAGTGTCGGTGGACGGCAAGAAGTGGACGACGTACCAGAGCGTGCAGCTGACTGGCGGCGCGCAGAACGTCTCTCTGCTGGTGGGGCCGCTGCCGGCGGGCGGCAAAGTGTATGTCGGCTTCCTGGTGAATTTTGCCAAGACGAGCGTCAATGGCGTGGCCGTGACCTTGGACAACGTGCAGATTTCGCCTTAAGCGACGGGCGTATTTGCCGCGCGGATGACACCGGCGAGCGCCTCAGTTACGCTGCCCCTGTGATGCTTTGGCGCCCCTCTACAGCTTGGCGACCGATCAAGGCCCGGTGGAATCCCCCGGTGTGGTCCGCGCTTGTTGCTGCCCTGGCGCTGAGCTCTTGCGCTGCGGACCCCAAGACCGCGCAGTGGGAACGCGATTTCTACTGGACCGAGCGCCTGTACATGGATGGCCAGAACGACCTGGCGGCCAAGCGTTTTGCCGTGCTGCGCCAGGCGACGGCCGATCCGCGCGATGCCGACGAGGCGGCGCTTCTGGAGTGCGAGAGCCAGTCGCGCGGCGGGCAATTTGCTGCGGCGGCGGCGTGTTACGACCAGCTGGGTCAGAGCGCCGCGGACCGGCCGATGCGCATCCGCGCCCTCCTTCACGCCGGCGAGCTGCGCTACTACCAGCTCAATTTGACGGAGGCCGCGCTTAAGCTCTGGACATGGCTGCTGATTCGCGCGCCGGACCAGCCGGCCACCCAGCGCGCCCTGGACCACCTCTACCTGCACGCGGAGCAGGACGCCGGCAAGCGCGACGCCGCGGTCCGCACATGGCTGGCGATTGAAGCCCAGGATCCGCAATCGGAAATTGCCGACAACCTGCTGTTGCGCGCGGCGATGCTGCTGGAGCAGGACGGCCGGCCCGACATGCTTCGCCTGGGGATTGCCCTGCTGGAGCGGCATGAGCGCGACCACCGCGAGGACCCGACGCTGGTCGACTGCCTGATGACACGGGCGCGGCTGTATCGGCTGCTGGGGGATCCGCGGCTTGAGGCCCGGGATCTTGAAAGGATGATCAATACTTATGAGACGAGCTACGTGTTCGCCTCCTATGCCTATGACGACCACAAACCGGCGGCGGCGCGGCTGGTGGAGCTGTACCGCGGACCGCTGAACGACCTCGAGCGCGCCGAGTTTCACGCGGCCAACCTGCCGGCGATGCTCCGCAAACCGCTGCACATGGCCAAATACCTGATGCTGCTTGCGGAAATTCAGGAGCAGCGCGGTCATCGCCTCAGAGCCTTGGGCAGCTATCGCGAATTGCTGAGGTTCATCGCCGAGCGCAATGCCGATTTCCGCAAGAATGACCTGCGGATCTGCGATGAGCTGCCCAGCGACACGGAGCGCCAGGCCTGCCACGCCGAGCTGAAGGCGACCTCGACCGATGTGGAGCCGCGCGAAGCCCAGCAGGCCCGCGATCAGATCGCCCGACTGCAAGCAGCGATCAAAGCTGGCGATTTGCCCAAAGCAGCGGCGGCGGGAGGTGGGCGATGAGCGCGGCGGCGGGCGAGGTCGTGCTGCAAATCCGCAACCTGGGCAAGTGGTTTGGCGAAGTGTGCGTGCTGGACGGCATTGATTTTGAGATGCGCGCGGGCGAAGTGGTGGGGCTCATCGGCCCAGGCGGCGCCGGAAAGACGGTGTTCTGCAAGATCTGCTGCGGCTTGATGGAGCCCGATCAGGGCAGCGTGGAAGTGCTGGGCAAAGACCTGGGGACGATCAGCGCCAAAGAGCGCCAAGGGCTGCGAGAGAGAATTGGCCTTGTGTTTCAGAACTATGCGCTGTTCGACTTTATGACGGTGGGCGACAACGTGGCGTTCCCCATGCGCCAACGCGGCGGCTTTAGCGAAGAGCAGATCGCCGCCAAGGTCCAGGAGCGGCTGAGCGAAGTCGATCTGCCCAGGGTGCGCCACCTGATGCCGGGCGAATTGTCGGGCGGGATGAAGAAGCGCGTCGGCCTGGCGCGGGCCAACATCAACGACCCCGAGCTGATCTTCTTTGACGACCCCACCGCCGGCCTGGATCCCGTGACGTCGTCCAAGATTTTCAACCTGATTCGCAAGACCCAAGCCCAGCGCAGCTCCAGTTGCCTGGTGGTCTCGCACGACATCGACCGCATGCTGCCGGCGTGCGACCGCTACGTGCTGCTGTACCAGGGTCGCATCCACTTTGCCGGAACTGCCAAGGACGCCATGGCCTCCGCCGACACAGTAGTGCGCGATTTCTTTGGCAAAGAAGCGGGGATCATCGGATGAATCCTCTGCGCAGCGTGGGCCGGGTGTTCCTGGAGGCCTCTGAGACGGTCGGCGGTATCACGTTGGTGATGTGGCAGATCCTGAAGGCGATGCTGCCGCCGCGCTTTGACCGCGACGAAACTTGGCTCAATCTCTACAGAGTTGGCGTCAAGTCCTATCCCATCGTCATCATGACCTCGGTTTTTACCGGCGCTATCATGGTGATCCAGTCCGGCCAGTACGTGAAGGCGACCGGGGCGACCGGGCTGCTGGGCTGGGGCGCGGGCTACGCAGTGCTGGCGGAGATCGGCCCGGTGCTGATTGGCTTGATGTTTTCTGGCCGGGTGGGCGCCAACAACACCGCTGAGCTCGGGACCATGCGCGTGACCGAGCAGATCGATGCGCTGCGGGCCCTGGCGATCGACCCGATGCTGCACCTGGTGGTCCCGCGATTTGTCTCGATGGTGTCTATGCTTCTGCTCCTGACGGCCCTGGGCGACCTGTTTGCCCTGGTGGGCGGGGCGCTGACCAGCCAGTTCATCCTGGAGGTCGACTGGCGGGTGTTCTTTCAGGGCGTGATCGGCTCCAGCCTGCTCGACGAATACCTGACCGGGCTGACCAAGGGCGTGGTGTTCGGCGCATCGATCAGCGTCGTCTCGTGTTATTATGGGCTCGGCGTGTCGGGCGGCGCGGCGGGCGTCGGGCGGGCGGTCAACAATTGCGTCGTCACCAGCGCCATCGGCATCTTTGTGTGGGACTACCTGATCACCTACATCGTCAACGCCCTGTAGAGCGCAGGGCCCAGCAACTCCAGTTCAAGCAAGAGGTTTTTATGCAAAAGCGGCGGGCCGGGCGGACGGCAACGGTGGTAGCGGCGGCGGTCCTGGCGACCCTGGCGGTGGGATGCGGCAAGGGCGAGAACGCCGAAAAGAAGCCGGCCCCTAACTTTTTTGCCCCGGACCCCGAGCCGCCCAAGCTGGACCTGAGCGACATTCTGCAGCCCGAACCAGAAGCGGCGGCGGCCAAGGTCGCGGACACCTGGTCGGGCAAGGTCAAGGAGCTGGTGGCGACGGCGGAGGCGGACCTGCAGCGCTGCCGCAACGAATTCCTGATTCCTTTCCAGTTCAATTCCATGAAGCGCCGCGACGTCATGTTCGTCAACATCACCGAGATGGACGAGACCTGCGACACCGGCAGCAAGGAACAAAAGACCCGCGGTCCGCGCAAGATCCTGCGGCAGTTGGCCAAGGAGCACAGCGGCAAGCACCCGCAACTAGACCGCTTTATCGCGTTGGGCCTGGAGCAGGTGGAGACGTACTACGTGCTGTCCTACATGACCAAGAAGGTCGGCGCGCCGGACATTGAGGTGGTGGTCGACATTGCCCACAAGGCCCAGCAGCGCATTCTGGAGGCGGGCGGCCAGCTGGACCGAGCT
The DNA here is from genome assembly GCA_964201005.1 of Myxococcota bacterium. Taxonomy (GTDB): domain Bacteria; phylum Myxococcota_A; class UBA9042; order UBA9042; family UBA9042; genus SXRM01. Next base: position 5,457 of record CAXNCS010000031.1, on the reverse strand, counting down.
GCGGCGGAAGTGGGCAAATGGCCTGACGATCTGGTGGCGGATGACGATGTCGCGGTGACCGGGGCCGCTGTCGACGCCGCGGGCTTCAAGCGCGACATGGTGGGCCACTACGGCGCGTTGGTGGGCGATTTGGCTAGCGGTTACGAGCGGTTGGCAGACAAGTCCTGGCAGGACTACAACATGCCCAAGCTCGAGACGCTGCGGGCGATGATGGCGATCCTGGAGAAGCGCGTGCAGCAGGACCGGCCGCGGCTGGCCAAGCTGGGTGACGAAAAAATCCAAGCGGAATTCAAGACGTTCCTGGATGGCGTGGAGGCGGCGGCCAAGCAAGTCGCCACGGGCTACGACTACTACGAGAAAAAGCCCAAGGAAGAGCGGTCTGTGCGCGACCCCAACCTCAAGAAGGTCCAAGTGGCGCAGAAGGCCTTGGCCAAGCAGCTGAGCGGCTGGGGCTGGAGCGACGCGCCAAAGTAGGGGCCACGACCGATGCCGGTGTTTCAGCTGGGCGCCAAGCCGATTTTTCCAGATCCGGAGCGCGCCGATCGCTCTGGCGTGCTGGCCTTGGGCGGCGATCTGAGTGTGGAGCGGCTGCTTGCGGCTTACAGCCAGGGGATTTTTCCTTGGCCCACAGAGGGTTATCCGCTGCTGTGGCACGCTCCGCCCAAGCGATTTGTCCTGCAGCTGGAAGACCTGCAGATCAACCGCAGCCTGGCCAAGGCGATGCGCAAGCACCCGTACCGCCTGAGCGTGGACCGGGATTTCCTTGGCGTGATCCGCGCTTGTGCCGAGGCGCCCCGCCCTGGCCAAGATGGAACCTGGATCACCGCGGACATCGAAGAGGCCTATCACCGCTTGCACCAGCTGGGCTTTGCCCACAGCGTGGAGGCTTGGCGCGAAGGCGAGAGCGGCAGCGAGCTCGTCGGCGGGCTCTATGGCGTGGCGCTGGGCCGGGCGTTCTTTGGCGAGTCGATGTTTGCCCGCGCCGACAACGCCTCCAAGATTGCCCTGGCTACCCTGGTCGCTCAGCTCAAGCGCTGGGAATTCCGCTTTGTGGACGCGCAGGTTCATACGGATCTGTTTGAGACCCTGGGCTGCCGCTTTGTGCCGCGCCGGCAGTTTGGCCAGATGGTGGCCGAGGCCGTGGCGCTGCCGGGGCCAATGGGCCGCTGGCAACTGGATGCGGAATTGGAGAATGGCTACGCCCCGTAGCGGCGCCTGCCCTGCGGAGGGGGCTTTGCGCATCCGCGACGGGGTCGTGTAGGCTGTCAGCCCCCAGGCCTCTGCCTGCGCCGGAGTGCGATGACCGCCGATGCCACCCTCCCGGGTCAGAAACTCCCGCCTCTGCCGCGCTGGACAGGGACGGCCCGCTATATCGCTGATGAATCGCTGCGCTCGACCGTCAATGTCGCCGTGGCCCTGGGCCGGCCGCTGCTGGTCAAGGGCGAGCCGGGGACGGGAAAAACCCTGCTGGCTCAAGCAATTGCCGAAGGTCTGGGCCTGGACCTGCTGACCTGGCATGTCAAGTCGACGACCCGCGCCCAGGACGGCCTGTACCTGTACGACACGGTGGCGCGGCTGAACGACTCGCGGTTTGGCGACCGGGATGTCCGCGATATTGCACAGTATATCAAGCTCGGCCCCTTGGGTCAGGCTTTTGAGCGGGCGGCCAACGGCGAGCGGGTGGTGCTGCTGATCGACGAGGTCGACAAAGCGGACCTGGAATTCCCCAACGATTTGCTGCATGAACTCGACGCTATGCGCTTTCGCATCGCCGAGACCGGCCGCGAGGTGGTGGCGGGGCTGAGGCCCATCGTCGTCATCACGTCCAACGCGGAGAAGGAGTTGCCGGACGCGTTTCTGCGGCGCTGCGTGTTTCACTACATTGAATTTCCTGATGAAACTATGCTGACTCAGATCTGCCGGGTGCACCACCCCGACGTGGACGACAAGCTGCTGGCCATCGCCCTGCGGCAGTTTCTGCGCCTGCGCGGCGTGCCGGATCTGCGCAAAAAGCCTTCGACTTCTGAGCTGATCGACTGGGTTTCGGGGCTGCGCTTGGCGGGCATCGACGCGGAGAAGCTGGAGAGCACCCTGCCCTTTGTGGGGGTGCTGCTCAAGCAGGAGAAGGACACCCAGCGGCTGGGGCGCGGCGACTGGTCGCGTTCTGCCGTGACGCGGCGATAGGCTGAGCGGATGTTTACGGGATTCCACGGGATGTTGCGCGCCGCGGGGCTGCAGGTCGGGGTCGGCGAGTGGCTGACGCTGGTCGACGCTTTGGATAAAGGCGCGGTCGGGCCGTCGCTGCCGGAGTTCTACGCCGTGGCCCGGGCGCTGGTGTGCCGCGATGAAGGCGATTACGACCGCTACGATCAGGCATTTGCCGCGTATTTTCAAGGGGTCGCCCTGCCACTGCCGGTGCAGCAGGCCGCGCAGGACTGGCTCGAGAAGCCGCTGCAGCGCCCTGCCCTGAGCCCGGAGGAGCTGGCGGCGCTCGAGCACCTGGACCTGGAACAACTCCGCAAGCTGTATGAAGAAAGGCTCCGGGAGCAGACCGAGCGGCACGACGGCGGCTCGCGCTGGATCGGCACCGGCGGCACGAGTCCGTTTGGCCAAGGCGGCAGCCACCCGACCGGGATGCGCGTGGGCGAAGGGGCCGCGGGGCGAGGTCAGGCGATTGCTACGGCAAAAGCCAGGCGTTTTAGAAACTACCGCAGCGACGTGGTGCTGGATACCCGGCAGATCGCCGTGGCGGTGCGGCGGCTGAGGCGGCTGGAGCGCAAATCGCGGCGCTTTGAGCTGGACCTGGAGCAGACCATCGCCGCGACCGCGCGCAACGGCGGGGACATCGAGATCGTGGAGAAGCCGGAGAGGCGCAACCAAGCGCGGGTGGTGCTGATGCTCGACTCGGGCGGGTCGATGGATCCCCATGCCCGCACGGTGGAAGCGTTTTTTTCGGCGATGAAGCAAGGCGGCGGGCTGCGCGAAGTCGAGGTCTACTACTTCCACAATTGTCCGTACGGCGACCTGTATACGGACATGGCGATGTTCCAGAAAAAGGCCCTGGAAGACGTCTTGAGGAGCGTGCCGCCTCACACCTACCTGGTGATGGTCGGCGACGGCTGGATGGGCCCGCGCGAGCTGTTCTCTGCCTATGGGGCGATTGAGTACGGCATGGCCGACGGCGTCCCGGGCATCGAGCGCATTGAGCAAATCGCCGCGGCCTTTGAGAAGCGCGTGTGGCTGAATCCAATTCCTGAGAACTATTGGGGCGAAGCGACGATCACCGCCATTGCCGAGCAGGTGCCGATGTTTCCCCTGACCGTGGAGGGAATGGTCCAGGCGGTCGGCGCGTTGATGGGACGCGGCGATCGGCGGCAGAAGCAAGAGAGACGCTCGCCCTGGCCAGAAGCCCGCGACCCCGACTTTGACTGGTGACCATGAACAAGGTGCTCAAGACAAAGCGATTGGCCTTTCAGCTGTGCTTGGCGGCGGCGCTGCCTTCTGGGCTGGCGATGGCCCAAGAGACCGCGGAGACGCCACCGCCCAGTCCGGGCCAGGCGCCGGTGCAGAAGGCCGCCCCCGTGGATATCGCCATGGAGAGCGGGCAGTTTGAGGAGGAGCGCCAGGTCCAAGGCACCAACTGCAGTGTCCGCGTTCATCACCCCGATGCCGCCGTGGCCAAAGCGGCGATCCCGCGGGCCCTGGCAGAAATCGCCCGGCTGCTCAATCAGTTTGGCCACAATGGCCGCACGGCCGAGGTCCACAGCATCAATGTCAACGCCGGGGCCGATGAGGTGATGGTCGGCCCAGAGGCCCATGCGCTGCTGCAGCGGGCCTTGGATCTGTGTCGGCGCTCCGGCGGCGCGTACGATCCGTCCATTGGCAGCTATGACTATCTGTGGGACTTCAAGCACAAGCCCTTTGTCCGCCCGCTGCCTCAGGAATTGGCGGCGAAGCGCGCGGCGGCCATGTGCAAGAACATCGTGGTCAAGCCCACGGGGGCGGTGCGGCTGCTGGAGCCCGGTCTGCGCGTGACCCTGACCGGCGTAGCCACGGGGGTGGCGCTGGAGAAGGCCGCCCAGGTGCTGCGCGAGGCGGGGGTGCAGAACTTCCGGATTCGCCTGGGCGACGACTTCTACGTTCAGGGGCGCATGGGCACGCGCCATTGGTACGCCGGCCTGCCCAACTCGCGGCAACCGGGCGATGCGCTTGGGCAATTGTACCTGAGCAGCCACGCCGCCGTGACGCGCAGCGACAGCGACCGCTATGTCATCAAGCAGGGTCAGCGCTACCACGATGTGATCGACCCCCGCAGCGGCTCGCCGGCGCAGGGTGTAGTCCAAGTAACAATTATTGCACCCGATGCCGTGCTGGCCGACGCATACGCCAACGCGGTCTTTGCCCTGGGTCCCAAGGCGGGGATGGCGCTTATCGCCAAGGAAAATGGCGTGGAAGGCGTGGTTGTCGACTCCAACGGGCGCATCCACGCGAGCAAGGGCCTGGGCGACGTAGCGCGGGTGCCGGAGCGCATTGAACTCGCGACACCGCCGGCGCAGTCTGCGCAGAAGTTCTGAAGCTTTAAGGCATTCTCTAGTAGATCGTCAGACCGATGGAGAAGTCAGGGGTCCACTGGGCGCCGCTTGCCCCCAAGACCGCGCTGGAGATGCCGTAGCGCAGGTAGAGGGCGAGGCGGGTGGTCCATTCGAGCTCGGCCAAGGCACCGGCCTGAAAGTACATGCGATTTTCGTCGACCTCTGGCAGATCGCCCATGCCGGCCTTGACCCACTCATAGCCCGCGCCGCCGTAGCCGCCCAAGTGCAGCCAGCCGAGATCCAGAGGCAACGCCTGGGCTTCGCCGCCTGCGCGCATCACCAAGAAGTCGCCGCCGTGGGCAAAGCCGCGGTTGAACTGAAAGCGCCCGGCAAAACCGATCAGCTGCGACGGAAACAGGCCAAGGCCGATCTCGCCCGAGCCGCCTGTGCCTTCGCGGACCCCGGCGAGCTGCACGCCCGACATGCCGCCGCCGACGTGGTAGGTCAGGCCTTGGCGGTCCAACGGGGCCCGCCCGCGCAACCACAGGCCGGCGCCTTCATGGCCCACCAGCACCGCGGTCTCGTCCTCGGCCACGTCGCCCTTGCGCAGCTCGTCGAGCGCGATCAGCCGGTGGCCGCGGGGGCTCAGGACGTGCAGCGGGTGATGGGGGTGGACGGCGACCCAGCCGTCATAGCGCGCGCCTTCTGTGCCCGCGAGCACGGCGCCGATGACGATGGCGGTGACCAGCACGGCCGCGAGGGTAGCGGCCAGGTTTTCGCGATCGGCGGCCTTGCCGGCGCCCTTGAGCGCCTCGCCTGCCAGGGCCCCGCCGCCAGAACGATCGGGACCGCCCAAAGATCCCGCGGGATACAGGCGCGCGTCGCCGCTAGAAGCCCACACCCCGGTCTGGTAGCGCGGCACATA
>CAXNCS010000030.1:0-31536 GCA_964201005.1 Myxococcota bacterium | reverse complement strand
GTCTGATCCACCTTGCGGCCAACGAGTTTGGTGCCGTACAGCAGCGCATCCACCGCCGAGGCGCCGGGGAACTCCCCAGGATGATGGCAGATATCCGCCTTGATCGCCTGGCCCATGATGTACTTGAAGCGCGTCGCGACCGTCGCTGCATCCCGCGTGACCATGCAGACCTTGGCCCTGCGCCAAAAGGTTCCGGAGCGGCCCTCGGTCTCATTGGCCAAGCGCGCCAAATTGCCGTGCAAATACGAGGTGAAGGACGTCATCTGCTCTGGCGTCTCAAAGCCGTAGAGACCGTGGTAGTGATTACTCATGAAATGAAAGATGAAAATCACTACGCGGGTCTTGTCGACGGCTTCAGCAAAGAGGCCGTAGATGCGCTCGCGGAGCTCGATGTTGTTGGGATTAAACGCAAAGTCTCCATCTTGGGCGCGGATGGTCACTTCGCAGTAGTACGCGGGATTGTACATGCGCAGTTTTCGCACGGCCGACCTCAGCCGGGGCGGATTTTGCCCCTTGAATCGTTATCGGCAGCTGGCGACTTTTCCCTCGGCCGCGAGCGAAAAAAGTTTTGGCTGGCGGGCGGGGCGGGCTTGCGGCGGCGGCAGGACTGAGAACGCGACTAGAAAATGCCTATTGATATCATGGATCAGACAATAGCCATGCTACTGTCTGACGCAGCCCGGGCGGGGCGAGGAGTGCGCGGGATTCGGGGGAGCGCCTTGATCACGGCTGATCGCTGCTGATCACGGTATCCCTGCCACGCCCCATGCCCGGAGCGCCCCCGCAGCTCCTCAACCGCGGCTCTTGGACAGGCTGTGCCCCTGCCGCTTCCGCTGCCACCGAGAAGGCACTATCGAGAATCATCTACAAAATCATAGATCAGACAGTACCCTGGCTACCACCCGAGCGTGCGACCACTCGGCTGGCCCACCGCTCAGAAACGAAGAACGCCCCGCCAGCTGAGTGCCGACGAGGCGCGCCTCCGTCCAACTGGTCGAGTTTTGCGCCTACGGTGACGCGGTCAGGCCGCTGAGGTTGGCCTGCGCCACCATGGCCCAAGGCGAGCCCTTGGTTTCCTTTTCCATAAAGGCGGTATAGGCCTTCTTGGCGCCTTCTTTATCGCCCTTGCCTTGCAGCGCGAGGGCCAGGCAGTACAGGGCCCGCGGATGCTCGCCGGAGTCTTTGGCGGCCTGCTGGAAGGCCAGCACCGCGATATCCCACTTGCCTTGCTCGGCGGCAAGGATGCCAGAGAGGGTCGCCACGAGCACCTTGTCGGCTCCCGCTTCTTGAGCCCGCGCGAGGGTTTTCTGGGCCTCGTCGAACTCGCGCAGGCCCGTTTGAACCGTCGCTAGATTGATGAGGCCGCGGTTATACTTGGGGTCGAGCTCCAGGGCCTTCTGCAGGCTGTCGCGGGCGCGCTCTAGGAAGACGACATCGGTCTTGTCTCCGCGCTTCTTGCGTTCGACCTTAGGCAGCTGCTGCGCCACGGCTTTTTCAACAGACAGGGGGGTGTACCAGCGGGCGAGCGGGCTCTTGTCGGACTGCTCCAGGACGCCGATTTTTGCCTGGGCGATCGCTAGGTTGTTCCACGCCTCCTTGGACTGGCGGAAGTAGCGGGTGTAGCGGTCGAGCTCGACGATGGCCACGTCATAGGAGCGGCGCGCGGCGTTCAAGTCCTTCTGCTCCAGCTTGCCGGCCTGCTCCAGGGCCTCCGTGCCCGTCTCAAATGCCTGCCAGGCAAAGCGAACTTCATTGGTCCAGAAATCCAGGAGGAACGACACGCGCTCGTCAAACGTCGGGTGATCTTCGGCCGGCGGCGGGTCGCCGATGTCCGCGGCCGCGCGCTCCATCCACTCGACCATGGCGTTGGGGTTGTAGCCCGCGGCGAGCATGTAGAGCAGGCCTTCGCGGTCGGCCTCGATCTCGCTCATGCGCGTGGTCAGGCGGAACATTTCCGGGCTCAGATCGCCTCCAGTCTGCTGAATGGCCTTGCGAAAGCTGTCGCGGTTAACCACATGGTTGCGGATGACGTGGACCATCTCGTGGGCCATCACCCCGGCCATGTAGCTGTTGTTCTCATCCAGGGCCGCGCCGGGCCAGGTCTTCTTGAGGTGGGCCAGAAAGCCGCGGGTGACGTAGATGTCGCCGTGCGGTGCGGCAAAGCAGTTGAGCATCATGGTCTTGCCGACTTTGACCCGGAACGGCACCCGCTCCGACAGGCCGTTGGCGGCGATGATGCGGCGCATGATCTTCTCTAGCCACACGACGTCGACGCCTTCCTCAATGCCGCCCATCCAGGTTTTCTCAAGGGCCACCACGCTGGAGCGGTAGCGCTCGGTGTTGAACACCTTGTCTTCTCCCGGCGAGTCGATGCGCTGCGAGGCGGCGGCGACAAACTGCGACTGCGGAGCCAGGACCTGCAGCTCTGCCAAAGACCGCGCAGCCGCTGCAGAATCCGGGGAATTGCGGATCACGCCTTCAAACACCCGCACCGCTTCATCGCGCTTCTTCTGGAGCTTGAGGGCCACGCCGAGCTGGTAACCGGCCTCGACAAAGCGCGGCTCGAGCTTGAGCGCCTGCTCAAAGGCCTTGGCGGCGTCATCGACTTTGTCGGACTCGCGGTAGATGCGGCCCATGGCAAACCAGGCGTCGGCGATCTTGGGGGCGCGCTTGAGCTCGGCAATCGCGTTGTCCAGGTTGTAGTTGCGCGACTTGACACTGGCGTAGCACATGCCCAACAGCGCGTGGGCCGGCTCAAAATCGCCCTTGGCCCGGATGACCTGCTGCAGCAGCTGTTCTGCCCGCTGAATCGCCTTGGCCGAAACGTCGCCGCCCTCGGCAAAAGCCTGATTGTACGCCTGCTTGGCCTGCCAGTAGGTTCCGCCCACCTGCCCGTGGTCGATTTCCAGGGCCATCCGCTCGGCGTCGCCCTGCTGTTCCGAGCCCCACGAGGCCTTGTCGTCCAAGAAAGCCGCAACGTACTTGCGCTGCTTGGCCGTGACCCCAGCATTGCCGGCTTTGCGCTGTTCGTCCAGCAGCTTGGCGGCAAAGTAGTAGGACAGCACTGGCGCACCAGGCTTGGCGAGGAGCGCCTCTAGGGTCTGCAGGGCCCCGGCCTTGTCGCCGGTCTCCAGTTGGATGGCCGCGCGGGTTTGCAGGACCCAGCCGTCGCCCGGCAGGTCTTTGGCCATGCTTTCGAGCACCGCGAGCGCTTCTTTGGCCTTGCCGTCGCGGACCAGCGCCACCGCCAAAATCCGCCGCGCCTCAAGGTTTTTGCCATCGATCTTCAGCGCTTCTTGAGCTTGGGCGGCGGCGAGCTTGTTCTCTTTGGCCTCGAGCAGCAGCTGGGCAGTGCGCACCGCGCCGGCGGCCTTTTCCGCATTGGCGGCGGCCTTGGCAGCAGCGGGCGACAGCTTGACGGGCTTGGCGTCCTTGCCGCCCTTCTTGCCCAGCTCGCGGGCCAGGGCCTCTGGCGACAGACCGGGGCTCTGGGCCAAAGCTGGGCCGGCCAACATCAGCGAGACGGCGGCGAGCGGGCGCAGAGTCCAGCGGCCGAGACGAGAGGCGATGGCGTTCATAGAGCTCCTGAGGGCGCGGCGGAACCGCGGCAAGACCTGGACGATTCGGGTGTCGCGCAGGGTAAGGCTTCGCTGCAAAACCGGCAACTCCCGGCGGGCGGCGGCTCAGCAGATGGGCGAGCGAGGGTTTGGACGCTCATGGGCCGGCGGCGATCTACACCCGGCAGAATCGCCGTCCGCCAGGCGTCGGACAGGTGCCAGGCAACTGTCTGATCCATGAAATTACTCGGGTATGTCGCCATGGGCTAGCGGCTGGGTCAGGTCCCGGCCCACCACCAGCCGCAGCACCGCCTCCAGCACCTCAGGGTGCAGTTCGCGGGCGCGGGCACGGCTCAGGGCGCGCTCGCGGATGGCGGCTTCGCGGTCGGCGTCGCGCATTGCCAGGCCCTTGGCGCGCTTGAGGGCCCAGACTTCGCGGACCAGGGCGGCGCGGTCGGCCAGAACGGCGACGAGCTGATCGTCCACAGCGTCAATTTCGCGGCGCAATTCTTCCAGGCGGCGGTCGCTCATGGCATCCTCGTGGGCGGGCATCGGTCAGTTTTGGTCCGCGGTTCGCGGCGCGGTGGCCAGGCTCCGCAGCGTGCCGGTGGTAACGCCAAACTGCTCGTGCGCGCCGATGCGCTTGGACAGTTCGGCTACATCGATGCGACCGCGAAGCAGATCTTGCCACGCGCCCAGGACCAAGCTGGTCTCGGCTGCGCTTTCTCGCAGGAGTTCCACGCGCAACCGCTTGACTCCACGGCGCAAAAGCTCTGGCACGACCTGCGCCGCGCTCTGGGCCTGGGCGTTGAAGACGGTGTTGCGGCAGCCCACGTCGACGATCACGGGGTGCTGGTAGCCCATGCGGTCGCCCAGGGCCACCAGGTGCTGCTCGCACGGCCGACCGCAGTTGTGGAAGTCGCGGCCTTTGCCCAATAGATGAGCATAGATACAGTGTTCAGTGTGAAAGGTCGACAAGTGGTGGTGAACGATCACTTCCATGCGCTCGGCCGGCGCGCCGTTGAGCAATTGGCCGAGCTGCACGGTGTCCAGGTCGTGGGCCGCGGTCAAGGTGTCGGCACCCAGGGCGATCAGGTGGTGGGCCGTCACCGAATTCGTCACGTTGAGCGAAAAATCGCCATGGATCATCGGGCGCTGGTCGTCGGGCAGACCGGCAAAGTGCATCAGCCCGCCCCAATGGCGCACCAACACGGCGTCGGGCTCCAGCCGGGCAATGCGCCGGTCAAAGCCGTCTTCGCCGGGCTTCTGCACGCGCACGGTGGCAATGGTGACGCGCACTCCGGCGGCGCGGGCCTTGGCAACCGCCCGGGTCAGGCCCACCAAATCCATCCAATCCAAGACCACTTCTGGCAGCCCGGCGGCGATCACCGCGTCCAGCTGATCATCTTCGCGAACGAGCGGCACCAGCTGCGGCAGCTCAGGCGGCTGCCAAAGACGGCGGGCATGGAGAGCGGCGGCCTGGGCCACGACCTTTGCGGCGACCGGCTCGGGATCGGTGGCGTGGCGGTGGGCGGCGTGGATGAGCGGCAGCAGCTGATCGACCGCGTGGCGGCGCAGGGCCTTGAGGGCCGACACGGGCAAGTGCAATTGCCCAGGCAGACCGCTGCAGTCCAGCTGTTCGCAGCGCAGGGGCGTGCCGCCCAAGGCCGCGAGTTTGTCGCGCAGCAGCGCTTCATCGAGCCCTTGGCCCGCGGCTGAAAGCAGGGCAATTTCACTGTGCACTGAAATCTGCACCCCGCGCCCCACGGGACCCACAGCGGTCCACACGCTGTGCAGCGGCTGGCCAAGCGCCCCGGACACCTCAAGGCGCACGGGGATGCGACCGCTCGGCTCAGCGGCCTGAACGGCCTTCTGGGCGGCCAGGGCCAGGCGCTGATCGCCGCTCAGCCACACGCGGTGGCCAGGGCGAATTTGCCGGGCCATGAGGCGGAACTCTTCAGGACTGCGGCCAAACTGCAGCCACCAGCCGTTGGGCGAGTCGCTGTCCGCCTGCACAAAGGTCAGCGTGCCGCCGGGCTCCTCGGCCTCGGGATGACCTGTGTCGATGCCCACACCCATGCCGACTTGCGGCTGCGGCGGATCGACCTGGAGGGCCGCTGAGCCGGGCTCGCGCTGAGCTACGGCCGGGGACAATTCGGAAATTCGGTTGGGCGTATCGGGCAGTTCGGGGGTATCGGCGGGCACAGCCGCACCGCCCGTCCCCTGCTGAACCGAGGGCACCACCAGCAGGCCGCGCGGGCCGACCTTGCTCACCTGGCCCAGCAGCAGACCGCGGTGCTTTGGAAAGCGCCCGTCGACCAGATCCTGGTGATCGACGCCGCCCAGAAAACCGTCGGAAAATCCGCGGGTATAGGACATGCCCATCGCCTGCAGGTCGCTTTGCAGCCGCTGGGTGGCGACGGTGTTGGCCGGCTGGCGCGGCCCGCTCTGCGCCAAGCTGTCGATCCAGTGGCGGTAGCCCTGCACGGCGGTTTGCACGTATTGCGGGCCTTTTTGCCGCCCCTCGATCTTGAGGCCGGCGATGCCCAGGGCCATAAGCTCAGGAACTGCGCGGATTCCGGCGAGGTCCTGGGGGCTCAGCAGGTATTCCACCTGCCCCAGCTCGCGGCGCTCCCCGTCGACCACCAGGTCGTAGGGCATGCGGCAGGACTGGGCGCACTGGCCGCGGTTGGCGCTGCGACCTCCCCACGCCTCGCTGGTCAGACATTGGCCGGACCACGACACGCACAAGGCGCCGTGGATAAAAACCTCCAGCTCCAAAGGGGTTTCTTGGGAAAACCGGCGGATCTCGGCCACCGACAGCTCGCGCGGCACCACCACCCGAGTGACCCCCAATTGCGCGGCGAATTTGCTCGCTTCAGCGCTAGAAATCGTCATCTGTGTCGAGGCATGCACGTGCAGGGTCGGTGCCAACTGCCGCGCCAACAACGCCACCGCGGGGTCCTGAACGATCAGCGCGTCAATCCCGGCCGCCGCTGCAGCGCGCAGCACTTGCTCGATAAACGGCAGTTCTTCCTCAAAAACCAGCGTATTCATCGTGAGGTACGCTAGGGCGCCGGCGCGGTGGATGTACTCGCAGGTGGCCGGCAGCTGGGCCAGGGCAAAGTTGCGGGCGCGGGCACGGGCGTTCAGGCCTTCATCCAAGCCAAAATACACCGCATCGGCGCCAGCTTGCAGGGCCGCAGCTAGGGAATCCGCATCGCCCGCGGGGGCCAGCAACTCTGGACGGTGGCGGACGGGGGGCAGCTCAGCGGGCATGGCGACCTAAGGCGGCGGTGGCCGCAGGGTGGGCAGCGTAGCGGGTTTTGCTGCGGGCGGCGATCTCTAGAGCGCCAAGTACAGCGACTCCAGGGTGACCTCGCGGCGGCCGAGCAGGGTCGCTTGGCTCGAGAGGCCGGCGTCGATCAGGTGGTGCTGCAGGCGCAAAGAGTCGGGAAAAGACTGCGTAAAGGAGTGATCTCCGCGGGTACCGTCGTAAGAGAGGGCAAAGCGAATGCCGCGGTGGCGCAGGTCGGCCAAACCGTCGGTCAGCGCCTGTGGGTGGAGCCCCTGATGGTAGCGCGGGTCCTCGCCGCTGCTCGTGCCATGCCAAGGAGGGTCCAAGTATACAAAATCAGTGGAGTTAGCTTGGTTGAGCGTCTCGCGCCAGTCGCCGTGGCGCACTTCTGCCCGGCCGCGCAGGAGGGCGGCGACGCGCTGCAGATCGCGGCGAAGCGCTTGGGGCTTGCGGCCGACCCTTCTCACATCCGCGGATTGGTTGAAGTTTCCTGATCGGTCAAAGCGCACAGCGGCCTTGACACAGCGCATCAGCAGATAGAGCAGGTCTGCCGGGTCGCGCTGGGCGTTAAAGCGGGCCCGCACCCGGTTGTAGGCCGCGGGATCGGGCCACAGAGCTTGATAATGATCAGCCAGTTCCTCAGGGTCGGCCAGGATCCGCTGCCAGAGCTGCGCCAGTTCCGCCAGACTCTCGCCGATCACCACGCGCTGGCAGAGACCGCGCTCCAGGGCGAACAGCGACATGGCCGCGGATCCGCCAAAGGGCTCGTACAACACCGCAATTGGCTGGGGGAAGAGCGCGGCGATCTGCGCCGCCAGCCGGCGTTTGCTGCCCTGATAGGGAAAGGCGCTGGGCAGCGGCTGAGGCGGGGCAACGGGATAAGGACTCTCCATCGGCGAACTCACGGCACCGCGGCCGCAGCGCTCCAGGCCTTCTTGACGTTGTTCCAGCCCTCTTCGGCCGATAATGAGGTATCCACTGTGCCGGCGTAGGGAAGAAACTGAAACAGCTTTCCGTACTTGTCATAGATGATCAGGTCGTCTTTGGCGGCATTGTGGGCCTTCCAAGCGCCCAAGGTGTCGGAGTCCTGAAAAATCGGAAAATCGCCTTGGGCAATCAGGTTGGGCAGCTGGTCGACCATGCCGATCATGTTGACGACCACCAAGTTGAGATCGAGGCCGTTCTTCTTGAATTCGTCTTTCATCAGTTGGAGTTTCCCAGCCTGGGAAACGCAGAAGCCTCAACCGGCTGAGAGGAGTGCGACCATCGTCGCCTTGCCTTTGAAGGCGGCGAGGCCGTAGACCTGCTTAAATTTTGCGCTCTTGAGGTTGACATCCTCGGTCGTGTACCCGGGGTAGTCCGCGCCTACACAATTCGGGCACGCCGCCGCCGCGTCGCCTCCATCGGCCAGGGCGTCCGCGCCAACCTCTGGGCCAACGTCCCCGGCGGTGTCGACCTGTGAATCGCCTGCGGAATCGTCCACCGCATCCGCGACCGAGTCCGCCACCGCATCCGCATCCGCATTCGCTATCGAGTCTGCGGCGATGTCCCCTTCGCAACACGGATTTGGCCCAGCGTCCAGGCCGTCTGGCCCCGCAGAGCTGTCGGCGACCGCTGCCGCGTCGGACTCGGCGTCCGCTACGGCGTCGGCGACTGCGTCTGTGTCCGGCAGGATGTCGATGACTGCGTCGTCCGCTACGTCGCTATCGGCGTAAGATCCTGCATCGGCAAGACTATCTTGAGGTGCGATCGCGTCTTGAGCGCTAGCGAGGTCCTGAACGGCGCTCGCATCCTGGCCGCTCGCCGCGTCTTGGTTGGCCGCCGTGTCTGCAGCCGCGCTCGCATCCTGGGCGATCGAGCCGTCGATCTGCGCATCGGCACTGCCCTTAGCCGCGGCAGAGCCTGAGCTATCTGCGCAACTGCTCAGCATGGCAAGGGCGGCGAGGGCGGACCAACCGCGCCAGCGCCACCCGGAGGGGGGATGTCTCATTGCTGCTCCGATTCAGGGGAGAGGGTCGTGGCAAAGGGGCGGCTGGGCCGCAGCCCGTAGCATCGCAATTGTGGCGATCGCGCGCAAGCGGCTGCGCTGCTCTGCAGGTACATGGCGATTGTCTGATCATTGTTTTGACAAAGGAAAAGCGAATTGCGGGTCAACACCTGGGCCCAGCGAGCGGGCCTGTGGACCACGGCCTTCGCAAGAGCCGCGGGACCGCCCAGACGGTCGCCTCGGCGAAGATCCGACAGGTGCCAGGCTATTGTCTAGTCATTGTTTTCGCTGAGAAAAGCTGTGACCTCTTCAAAGCGCAGGGCCCGGCGAGCCGGCGGCAGGGCGCTGAGCAGCTGGGCGCCGTAGCGTTTGGTCAGCACCCGCGGGTCCAGCAGCGCCACCACCCCGACATGGCGGGCACTGCGCACCAGACGGCCAAAACCCTGGCGCAGAATCAGGCTGGCGCTGGGCAGGCTGAGCTCGCCAAATGAGGAGCGCCCCTGGCTTTCCAACAGCGCGGCGCGGGCGGCGAACAGCGGCTCATCGGGCGGAGGAAACGGCACTTTCTCCAGCACCACCACGCGCAAGGCGTGGGCGGGCAGGTCCACACCCTGCCAAAAGCCCAGGGTTGCCAGGAGCACGGCGGGCTGCAGCTGCTCAAAACGCAAGAGCAAGGCCTCTTTGCTCTCTTGACCCTGCACCAGCACCGGCATCGGCAGCAGCGCGGGCACCTGGGCCGCAGCCGAGCGCAGGGCCGCGTGGCTCGAAAACAGCGCCATGGTCGCCCCGCCGGCCGCCAGCGCCAGGTCGGCAATGGTCTTGGCGACGGCGATGTCGCGGCCGGGGGCGTTGGGCTCGGGCATGGCGCGCGGCAGGTAGAGCAGGGCTTGTCTATTGAAATCGAATGGACTTTCAACGGTTAAGGTATCGGTGTCGCTGGTTAAACCCAGCTGGCGCAGGGTCAAGGCAAAGGAGCCGGCATTGGCCAGCGTTGCGGAGGTAAAGATGCGCACGGCCTTTTCTGCCAGCAGGGTCCGCTGCAGGATGGGGCCTACGTCCACCGGCCGGGCCACAACCGCACAGTCGCGGGCGCGGTGCTCGATCCAGCGCACGGTGGCCACCGGCTCGCCGCTTTGGTGTGGATCCTGGTCCGGGATGCACTGCGCCAGGTCGGCCTGAACGGTGCGCAGCAATTCCGCGGTCTTCTGCAGGCCCGCATCCTTGGCAAACTCAATATTCCCGAGCCATCCAGCCAGAACGTCCAGGGCCTCATCCAACTGTTCGGCCGCCGGCTGGAGGCGCCGCAGGGCCGCCCCCTGGACCGCTCCTTGGTGCTTTTCTTCGCGAATACGTGCGACTAGGCGGGTGCCGGCCATGTCCAGCTCGTCGATCGCCTGGAGCAGGGCCTGGCGGGTGCGCTGGTCCGTCGTCGCGGCCACTGCGCCGCCCAGGTCGCGGGTCAAGCTCTGCAGCCGCCGCTCAGTGATGGCCGCGCCAAAAAACGCCGTGGCGGTCTCGGCTAACGCGTGGGCTTCGTCGATCACGATCGCGTCAACGCTGGGGAGCAAAGAGGCGCCGTCCCAGCGCTCGCGCACGGCGTAGTCGGCTAACAGTAGGTGATGGTTGATGATAAGTAGTTGGGCATTGGCGGCGCGGCGGCGGGCCTTGACCACGTAGCACTCTTCAAAGCGCGGGCAGGCGCTGCCCAGGCAATTATCTGCGGTGGCGGTGACTTCAGTCCACACCGGGTGGTCTTCAGAGACGCCGGGCACATCGGCTCGCTCGCCCGTGGGGCTGCCGCGGCTGGTCGCCTCAATCGCAAACAATTCGCCAGAAAGTCCGCGGCCGGCGTGGGCCCGGCCCTGCACCAACCCCTGCAGCCGGTGCAGGCAGATGTAGTTGGCCCGGCCCTTGAGCACCGCCACAGTGCAATGGCGACCCGCCGCCGCTTGGGCCACGGGCAGGTCATGGCCCAGGATTTGGCTCTGCAATTGCTTGGTCGCGGTCGACACCAGCACGCGTTTGTTCAGGGCCAGCAGCGGGGTCAGATAAGCCAAGGTTTTGCCGGTGCCGGTGCCAGCTTCCACGACCAAGTCGCGGCCGGCCAACACCGCTTGCTCCACCGCCTGGGCCATGCGCCGCTGGCCGGGCCGGGCCTCAAAGCCCTCTAGCGCGCTTGCGAGGTTGGCCAGGCTGGCTTCTGCGCTCACGGTGCGACGCCCGGCGCCAGCTGCGGCTGGACCGTCCCCGGGTCATTGCGGCTGTTGCGGCTGTAGACGATCACCGCGGTCTGGCCAAGGAGCCGATGGGAATCAGAGACTTCTACAAGGCCGTGCATGCGCAGCGTCCGATCGATGGAGCGCATCACCCCGAGCAGATGGGGGGCCGCACTCGCCTCGGTGCCCAGGGCCGCTTTGTCGCCCACCACCACCACGCCGCCGGGATCGGCTTTGAGCAGCTCTAGGGCGTGAGCGGTCACATCGCCTGATTCTGCTGTAGCCAGGCGAATTTGCCCGCTTTGCCCGTGGGGATCCAGCTGCACCGCCACCGCCCAGCCGCGCGGACCCACCGCCAGAATCGCCCCTTTGCGCCGGCCAACGACCTCGGGATCCTCGGCAGAATCCTTGGCAAAACGCCCGACCTTGCGCGCGCTCATCCTCTCGACCGAGCGGGTTTGCTCCAGCAAGTGCCACGCACCCAGGCCAAACAGGCTCAGCGCCACCGCCCCCAAGGTCCAATAGGTGCGGCGGCGGCTGCGTTCCTCGCTCTGACTGGCCGTGCGCGGGGTCGCCAGCGCCGCCAAGCCGACGCCCACGGTCAGCGCCACACCGACGCGCGCCGCCGCCAGGGCCTCCACCACGCCGTCCGCCGCCCCGCGGGAGCTGGCCTGGGCCAGGAAGAGCGCCGCGCCCAGGGCGATCAGCAGCGGCGGGCCCCAGTCGCGATCGCCCAGGGTTCGCGGGGTGTTGGGTATGGCTACCCCCAAGGTGCGCCAGCCGTGGCGGGCTGCGGCGCCGCCGGTTTCGTCGCTGTCTTCGCCTTCCTCCGCGGCCGTTGCGTCTGCGCTTTGCCGGGCGGCCGAGGTCGACCCAAGGGCGCGGATCGGCGTCAGCTCGGGGGCCGCCAGGGGGGCCTGCGGATCCTGCTGCACCAGCCCCCGGGCCAAGCCGTACAGCGCCGCGAGCAACAGCGCCGCGCCACCCAGCGTGGACCACCACGGCGTCGCCATGAGGTCCAGCAACCGCCCTAGCTCGCCCATCGGCCCCAGCGGACTGACCGCTGCCAGGCCCTGCAGAGCGGCCAGCACCGGCGAAATCGCACCCCAGCCTGAGGATTCTGCGGAGTCGGCCAGGGCAAATTGCGCCGTCGCCGCGTCCGTCTCTGGCACCAGGTAGCCCAGCCAGGCCCACCGCGCCAGCAGCCCCAGCAGCGGAGCCGCGCTCCAAGTCCACAGCGCCAGGCGTTTTAGCTGGTCGTCCGCCACCGCTCGCCAAGCCAGCCACAAGCCGGCGGGCACCACCACCAGCGCCGGGCTCGCCAGCAGCGCCAGCACCACCAAGCCCAAGGCTGACAAGAGCAGCGGCTTTTTCTCGCCTTCTTTCAGACTACTGCGCAGCAAGGTCAGCACGAGCAGCACCAGCGCTGCCACCGCCGCGCCGCCGCCCAAGCGGTGCCCCGCCTGCATCGCCAGGGGCGAGAGGACCAGGCTCAGCCCCACCACCAGCCCCGCCAGCGACCCCCAGCCGGCGACGCGGGCATAGCCCAAAGCCAGAATAGGCAAAGACAATTCAAAGACCAGCGCCGGGAGCCGCGCCGCTCCAGCCACGCCACCGCCCACCAGCGCCCAGGCGCGCGCTGCCAGCAGCCACGGCTCGCCGCTCTGACCGCTGCCCGTTAGCCCCAACACCGCCGCCGCTTCACCAGGGGCCAGATCGGCCGTGAACATGGGCGCGGCGCGCAGCACCAAGGTCACCAGGGCCAAGCGCACCAGGAGAGTCTTAAAATCTTTGGGATCAATCGTCATTTCGCGGGGCCTTGGACTGGGGAGGCAGAGGCGCAATCGGCTGGGCCAAATAGGGTAGCGACGCGGACCCTTTCCAGCAACAGGCGCCCCGCACGGCGAAAGCGGATTCCCTTTTGTCGGCCGCGGTGGTAGAACCTCGGCCCCCAATTTTGCCCAGGGGCCGCCCCACCATGTCAGAGCTCGCCAGCCCGCCCCCGACCGCGCCCGCCCCCGAGGTCACCGTGCCTGAGGCCCCCGCCTTGGCCGTGGCTTCGCCGCTGGCGATCCTGCAAAATCCCCTTCAGGTACCAGTCTTTGCGCCGGGCCCTGCGGACCGCGTGTGGCGCTGGGGCGTGATCGCCGCGGTGTTCTTCCTGTACTTGCTCAACGCCGGCAGCTTTGGCCTGTGGGACCCGTGGGAGACCCACTACGGCGAGGTCACCCGCTACATGGTGGAGACCTGGGACTGGGTCAACCCGTGGTGGGGCTACAAGACCAAAATCGGCAGCGAGGGCATCGCCGGCGAGTGGTTCTACTCCAAGCCGGTGTACATCTTCTGGGCGGAAGCGACCTTTATCAAGCTCATTGGCCTGACGGACTGGGCTTTCCGCTTGCCCCAGGCCATTTTGGGCGCTTCTGCGGCTGCCTCGGTGTACTTGGGGGTCGAGCGCATTGTCTCGCGGCCCGCGGCGGTGTTGTCCGCCTTAGTCGTGGCCCTGTCTCCGTTTTTCTACATGGTGGCGCGCCAAGCCCAGACCGACATGCCGTTTGTCGCCACCCTGACCATCGGCCTCATGCTGCTGCTGACCGCGGTGCTCGGCCGGCGCCAGGTGTTCAGCGCCCGCGGATTTGTCTGGGCCACGGCGGGGTTCGTCGCCTTCATGCTCGGCAACCTCTTGCCGCAGTTCACCATCATCTCCACCGATCTCTTTGACGCCAACACCCAAGGTCTGGCCAACACCATCCAGCAGAACGGCATTTGGCACGTGGCGCTTTTCTACGGCCCGGTGACCCTGGCGCTGATCGCCTCGATGCTGGTGCCCGTGCTGCGCCAGCGCAAGCTCGCCGGCGGCTTGGCCGATCCCGCCTTTCAAGACCGCTGGTGGCGCCGCTACTTGCTGATGTCCGCGTATATGCTGTTTGCCCAGTCGACCTACGCCAAGGGCCTGCTGGGCTTCTTGCTGCCCGGGGCGATCTTGGTGCTGTACCTCGCCGTGTCGCGGCAGTGGCGGTTGCTGCAGGCCATGGACCTGGGCCGCGGCGTGCCGCTGTTCTTTATCACAGTTTTGCCCTGGTATGTCGCGATGTTCTGTCGCCACGGCATGCCGTACTACCAGCGCTTCTTTATCCACGACCACTTTAATCGCGTCGGCGCCGGCGTGCACCAGATCGACACCGGCACCTTTGAATACTTTGTTGAATGGCTGGGTTACGGTCTGTGGCCCTGGTCCGCATTTGCGCCGCTCGCCTTGATCGCCCTGGTGGCTGCGGTGCGCGCAGAGAAGCCGGCGCCCGCGCTGCCAGCGGTGACCGCGGAACCCGCTCCCGAGGCGGAGCTGGACGCAGACGCGGTGGCCGATGCGGGTGCAGAGCCGCAGTTGCCGCCTCCGACCGCCGCGGTCGATGAATTCACCTGGGGCCGCGACACTTTTGCCCAGGTGCGGGTGTTCGCTTTCCTGTGGTTCCTGCTGTCGTTCATCCTGTTTACCCTGTCGTCCACGCGCTTTCACCACTACATCCTGCCCGGTGTGCCGCCGCTGGCGATGATCACCGGCTGGTACTTGCTGGACCTGCTGCGCGACCGTCGGCCTCAGGCCCGCGCCCAAGTGGTGCTGGCGCTGGCGCTGCTGCTGGTGGCGACCGTGGGCGTGATGAGTGATTACCAGAACTTGCGCAGCCTGTTCACCTACAAGTACGACCGGCCGATGCCGGAAGCCATGCCCACCGACTGGGATACCCAGCCCGTCTGGCCGTCGGACACTGCGCCGCTGCAGGGCTGGGCCGACCAGCCGTTTGGCCGCATGGTCGGGCCGATGGTCGCGCAATTGCTGGGCCTCGGCTGGCTGCGCTTTGAGATTTTCTGGAAGATCGCCGGAAGTCTCGCGGGGTTGTCTCTGGTGCTGATGATGGGGGTGCGCCTGCGCCGCTGGGGCTTGGGGCTGCTCACCCTGACCGCCGGCCTCGCCGCCTTTTGGGCGCTGAACTACTACATGCCCAGCCTCGCGCCGCACTGGTCGCAGAAGTACCTGTTTGAGAAGTACTACGAGGATTGCCAGATCCACCCCAATCCCCCGGCGATCCAAGAGGCTTTTACGCCCCTGCTCAGCCGCGCCGGTCTTGGCTTCATCCCCGCGTTCTTTGAGGCCCAGCCCAAGCGCGTCTGCAAAGAGGACATCGTCAGCTGGCTGATCACTTGGCGCGGCGAAACCTACTATTCTAACAATGAGATCCGCCCGCTCAACAAGGCCAACCAGCTCGGGCCCTATCTGTCTGAGATGAACCGCGGCAAGACCTTTTACGTGCTGAGCGAGCGCGGCCGCATCCAGTCGTTTGAGTCCAAGCTCAAAGGCGAGTCCAAGAAGCTGCGCGACGAAGGCCGCGGCGGGTTTTCGGCGATTCGCGACTGGAATTGCGACAATCTGTCCAACGATTCCGCGTATTTTGTCGTCGGCAAGTGTGTGCCGGTGCTGGACGACGGCTCGGCTCCTGCTGGGCCCGGTCGGGCGCCGGCGATTTCGCGTCCCCGTCCGCCGCGCCCGCTGGTGCCGGTGCCGGAACAGGGCAGCTCGCCGAATCCAAACTTCTAGTTCAAGAACAACAGCTTTTGACGCTCGCGTTGGGCGCCGTTGCCAGCAGCTAAGCGACGGGCGATACTTCCAGGCTGAGCAGCCAGCGCAATTCGCCTGCGGCTGCCCCCAAGAAGGTTGCGGTGGCCAAGGTCTGCCCCAAGTGCAATTCCGTGCAGCCCGACGAGCTGGAATTCTGTCCGCTCGACGGTGGCCACTTGTCGCCGGCCCCGGCGGGGGCCAGGGTCAGCGGTCAGCACGTCGCACAGGCCTCTGAAGGCAGCGCGGAATTGCGCCCTCACCAGCCGGCCGAGGATTCGCATCATCCTGAGGGGCTTGGGCAAATCACCCACGGCACCGAGCCGATTCTGCCGTCCGCACCGCCGCCGCCGGAGGCCCCGGGTTCGCGGCTGCGCCGCCCGCCGCCGGGGCGAGCGCCTGCGCCTCAGCCGGGGTCTCCATCTCCGGTAGCGCCACCGCCTCCTCCTCCCCAGCCAGCGCCTCCGCCGCCCAGCGGCAGCCATCGCCCGACCCTTCTGGCCGCCGGATCGATCCCGCAGTTGCCTGAAAGTGCTGGCACTGCTGTGCCTTCCGTGCCTACGACCCGCCAAACGGGCCCGCAGCGGCGCCACACGGGGCCGGTGATGGTGGGCCGCGCCCCGTCTGAGCTCACCCCTGTGCCCGTGGTGCTCCCGCCGCCGCCGGGGGCCGGTTCTACCTTGGCGGACGTGCTGCGCCGCGGGCCCATGGCGGTGGACCAAGCGGTCGCGCGCATCGGCCTCATCGCCGAAGCGATCGCCGCCCAGCGCCTGGGCAATCACGGCCAACTGACGCCGTGGCATGTGCAATTTGATTCCGCGGATGGCTCGGGACGGCCGCGCATCGGCGGGCGCGAGCTGAGCGTCGACCCGCTGTACGCCGGCCTGTACCGCGCCCCGGAGCTGGAATTCGCTGACGATCCCGCGGCGAATTCGCCCAGCGTGGAAGTTTATGCCCTGGGCTGCATCTTGTTTGAGGCGATCGCCGGTCGCGCGCCCTTTCAAGCGGTGAACCTTTCAGAATTGGTCAAGAAACACGGAACGGCAGCGGCACCGGCCGTGCGCATGGTCCGCCGCGAGTGCGCGCTGCCCCCCAGCCTGGAGCTGGAGATTCAGCGCGCGCTCAAGAAGCGCCCCGGCGATCGCCACGCCTCGGCGACGGCCTTTGCCATGGCGATCCGCGCGTCCAACCGCGAAGACGACCGCAGCACCATCGCTTTGAACGCCTCGCACACCCAGGCCCTGCAGGAGATGCTCGGCGGCCGTGCAGAGCCCACCCCGTCGCGGCCGACCCCTGGGCCTTCGCTAGTGGGCGGCGCTGCCGCTGAGCCCGCGCGCCAGCCTACGCCAGCCGCCGCTGCGGTGCCTCCCCCTGCGAGCCGCGCCTCCAACGCAATTCTGGTAGCGGCGCTGATCGCGATTTTGGGGCTCGGCGCTGGCCTGCTGTACTACATGTTGGGTGGCGATCAGGAGCCGGCCCCGGCGGCGGCGGTGCCGACCCCAGAGGTCGCCGATGTCGCCCCCGCAGTACCGGCCGATGTGGTGGACGCGGCAGACAGCGACACGGCGGACAGCGATGCCAGCGATGCCGACGATGCGGATGCCGACGCTGAAGCCGAAGTGGCTGAGGATATTGAAGTTCCTCAGGCCGCCGAGCCGGCAAAGGTCCGCCCCAAGGTCCGCCCCAAGCCTACCCCGGACGGACCCAAAACCGAGCCCAAGCGCGACGGCCCTGCGGTGTTTTGACCGGTGCGGCGCGCCGCGAGCCGAGCGGCTTCAACGGGCAACACCCCCTCAAAACCAGGCCGCTACAGCGGAATATTGCCGTGCTTCTTGGGCGGATTGGTCTCGCGCTTGCCGGCGAGCATCTTGAGGCCCTGGATGAGGCGGGTGCGAGTGTCCTGCGGCTCTAGCACTTCATCGATGTAGCCCAGCTCGGCCGCCTTGAACGGATTGGCAAAGGTATCGCGGTATTTCTCCACGTAGTCGCGGGTCGCCTGCACCGGGTCGGCGGCCTGGGCCAGCTCGCCGCGGTAGACGATATTGACCGCGCCTTCCGGACCCATCACGGCGATCTCTGCGGTTGGCCAAGCGAAATTGAGGTCGGCGCGCACGTGCTTGCTGCCCATCACGTCATAGGCGCCGCCGTAGGCCTTGCGGGTGATCAAGGTGATCTTTGGCACGGTCGCTTCCGCATAGGCATAGAGCAACTTGGCGCCGTGCTTGATGATTCCGCCGTGTTCCTGGCGAGTGCCGGGCAAGAAACCGGGCACGTCGACCAAGGTGATGATCGGGATATTGAACGCGTCGCAGAACCGCACAAAGCGGCCGCCTTTGAGGCTCGCGTCGATGTCCAGGCAACCCGCAAGCACCGCCGGCTGATTGGCGACGATGCCCACCGACTGGCCGCCCAAGCGGGCAAAGCCGACCACCATGTTCATGGCGTAATGCTCATGCACCTCAAGCAGTTCGCCATCATCGACCACCGCGCGGATCACGTCCTTGATGTCGTACGGCTTGGTCGGGTCGTCCGGCACCACGTCGGCCAGCTTGGTGTCGCGGCGGTTCACCGGGTCCTGGGTCGGCTTGAGCGGCGCCTTCTCCAGGTTGTTCTGCGGCAGATAGGTGAGCAATTCTCTAACCGTTGCAATGGCTTGCTTCTCGTCATCGCAGGCCCAGTGGGCGACGCCGGAGGTCGAGGCGTGGCGCATTGCACCGCCCAGGTCCTCTTGCGTCACCTCTTCATGGGTCACCGTCTTGATCACGTCCGGGCCGGTGATGAACATGTACGAAGTGTCCTGGGCCATCACGATAAAGTCGGTGATCGCCGGACTGTAGACCGCGCCACCCGCACAGGGGCCCAGAATCAAAGAGATTTGCGGCACGACCCCTGAGGCCAAGGTGTTGCGCGTAAAGATCTCTGCGTAGCCGGCCAGCGACACCACGCCCTCTTGGATGCGCGCGCCGCCGGAGTCATTGAGGCCGATCACCGGCGCGCCGACCTTCATGGCCAGATCCATGACTTTGCAAATCTTTTCTGCAAATGCCCCGGAGAGCGAGCCGCCAAACACGGTAAAATCCTGGGCAAACACGAACACCGTGCGGCCGTGGACCAGGCCGTAGCCGGTCACCACGCCGTCGCCGGGGATCTTCTTGTCTTCCATGCCAAAATCGGTGCAGCGGTGGGTGACCAGCCGGTCCATCTCCACAAAGCTGCCGGCGTCGAGCAGCATGTCGATGCGCTCGCGGGCGGTGAATTTGCCCTGCTTGTGCTGCTTTTCGATGCGCGCTTTGCCGCCGCCTTCTAGGGCCAGCTGGTTGAGGTCGGCGAGGCGGTCGAGCACCTTTTGGCGGCGGCTGGGCATGGGGCAATCCTCAAGGTTAGAGCGGTTTTGCGGGCCTGTTGGCTGGGCCGGTTCCTCGGCGGTGCTCGCGGGCGCAAGTGTTTAGCGCAGGCGCGGCGCGGCTTCAAGGTCCGGCGTGCAGGGCGGCGCCTTTTTGCACCAGCGCGGCGCCATCCATCAGCCAAGCGACCGCCACGTGGATGGTCACGCCGCCCCAGATGCTGCGGGTATCCATGGCCAGGGTGCCCAGCACGATGCCGGCGATGATCGAGCCCAGGCACTCCGGCAGCGGTTTGCCAAAGTGAATCATGCAGTACGGGATGGCCATCGCCAGTACCGCGGTCGCGCCCATTTCAGCGGCCAGCCCGCGCAGCAAGAAGCCGCGAAAGAAGAACTCCAGGGCAAAAAACTGCAGGCCGTAGCCAATTTCCCAGGCGATCTGGGCGCCCGGTCCCACATGTGAGGTAAAGAAGGGATACTGCTGTTGAAACTCCGGCGCCCTTGCCACCAGCAGCACCAGCAGGCCCACTGGCGCAAAAAGCAGAGCGTAGATCGGCAGATGCTTGAGGTACTCGCGAGGCGCAAGATAGGACTCGCTCAGGGTCAGGCCAAACACCCGCTGCACCACCAGCGCCGGAATCGCCACATAGCAGGTCAAACACCCTGCAACCCAAGACAAATTGACCAGCAGCGGCTCATACGGCAGCAGCGCCTTGCCCAGAGCCGGCGACAGCGCCTGAGCCAAGCCCACGCAGCCGCGGGCAAAAACCTGCTGCACCTCGTGATCCATCACCACAAAGCGAAGGGTCGTGAGCATCAGCGACGCCACAACCACTGTCCACACCGCCGCGGCGCGCGCAGACAACCGGCCCACCCGGGGCTGGCCTTTGTCTCGGGCGTCAATGCGATCCCAAGGCTCTACAAGCAGTTGATACCACAACCGCGCCACCAGACCGCGGGGCGCTGGGGCAATCGGCGAGGCGGGCGCGGGCTCTAAGGGCAGGTGCAACATGGGGGCTCGGCGCGGCGGCAACGGCTGCTGGGCGCGCGCACTTTGGCCCAGCTTTGGGGCCCTTGTCTATAGATCGCCAGTCGATTGCGCGGGGTGAGGTTGCGCCCACCGATCCGCCGTATATGCTACGGGCGGGAGGTCCTGTGGTCAGCCAAGCGCGCATCCTGGTGATCGGCAACGATCCCGAAATTCTTCAGCAGATCGGCCAGGTCACCAAACCTCTGGGCTATCTGTGTATGCACGTCGTCGGCGCCGATGAGCTGCGGCGGCGCTTGCGGGACTTGCGGCCAGAACTGGTGATTCTGGACGGGGATTCTGCGTTGTGCCGCGAAAGGGCGGTGCTCGAAGAGCTGGTGGAGGCCATTCGCGCCCAGCCGCTGCGGCCCCAGACCCTGCTGCTTTTGCGCACCGACGACAGCTTGCGCGAGCAGCTGTGGCAGCTGGCGCAGTCCGATGACCTGATCGACAAACCGTTGGACAATCTGGATTTACATGTGCGCGTGCGATCGCTGGTGCGGGTGCAGCGCCTGACTGCCCAGGTGACCCGCGATCGCGATGTGCTGAACGCCCTGTTTGAGCTGGCGAATTCCAGCGGCAGCTACGGCAGCAGCGATGAAGTGTTGCAGGCGCTGGGCCGGCGCGTCGCCGAGTGGACCGGCTTGGGTCACGTGGTCATTACCCGCGGGCCGGCGAGCCAGCCCGTGACGGTGGCAGAAATCCACCAGCAGCCGGGCAGCCGGGCCAACGCCCTGATTGAGCGGCGCCACGCCGAGCTGATGGCCCGCGGCGAAATCTGGCAAATTGACGAGGCAGAAGGCGTGCTTGCGGGGGAGAGTCCGGCGTCGCTGCCCTATATCGGCGTGCCGTTGATCGCCACCGGCGGCGAGACCCTGGGCGCTCTCCACGCCTGGGGCGGCGGCCAGCTGCCGGCGGGATCGCGGCTGCGGGTGTTGCAGGTGGCGGCCGAGCGCATCGCCACAGAGATTTTGCTGCACCAGTCCAAGCGGCGGCTAGAAGAGATGGTCGAGTCGCGCACGGCCGATCTGACCGCGGCGCTGGATCGTTTGCGCAGTGTCAATGCGCAGTTGCTGGAGGGTAGCCGCGACACGGTGATGAGGCTGGCGCGCGCGGCGGAATACCGCGACGGCGATACCGGCGAACACGTAGAGCGCATGAGCAGTTACGCCCAGCACATCGCGAGGCAAATGGGCTTGGCCCCAGAAGAGCAAGCGCTGCTCAAGCTGGCGGCGCCGATGCACGACGTGGGCAAGATCGGCATTCGCGACTCGATCCTGCTCAAGCAAGGCCGCTTGACGCCTGACGAATGGCTGGTGATGCGCCAGCACCCGACCATCGGCGCGCAGATTCTGGGCGGTTCGCGCTCCAAACTGCTGCAGATGGCGGAAGAGATCGCCTTGTCGCACCACGAAAAGTGGGACGGCAGCGGCTATCCAGGCGGTCTGAAAGGCGAAGATATTCCCCTGACCGGGCGGATCGTCGCCTTGGCCGATGTGTTTGACGCCCTGACGACCCCGCGCGTGTACAAAGACGCCTGGGGGGTTGAAGAGGCGGTGGCGCACATTCGCCGCGAGTCGGGTGGGCACTTTGATCCTAAAGTCGTTGAAGCATTTGAGAAATGTCTGGATGCCCTTCTGGCGGTGCGCGAGCGGTTCTTGGAGCCCGTCCATGGCTGAATGCGCCCGGGCGTCTTCGGCGACCCAGCGGTGCAAGCTGGCAGCGGGTAGGTCGGCAGCCGGCAACCTGGTGCTTTGGGCGGCGCTGCTGGCTCTGGCGAGCGGGTGCGGGCGCGGCGGCTCGGCGCTGGGCGACTCAGGAAAACCTGAGCAAAAACATGAATCAGACAATCGCCATGTACCTGTCCCTGCGGGTCGTGCGGCAGCGGTGACCGGGCTTGCGGCCCCGCCGGCAGCGGCTGCGACGCCCAGCGATGGCCTGGGCGATCCGCGCGAGCGCCGCGTACGCCCCAAGGCGGTGATCGGCGGCTGTGGCGTGGGGTGCAGCACCCCAGAGGCGGCGCTGAGCTTGCTGCTGGCGCAATTGCAGAGCCAGGACCGGCAGACCGCGCTCCAGCCGCTGTTTGAGTGGTCGCTGTTGCGCGTGGACGGCGAGGAGCTAGGGGCGCGCTGGGCGAGCCTGTGGGGCGATCCCGGCCAGCACGCCGCGCGGCAACAGCAGATCGACGAGTGGCTGGGCCGCTGGAGCAGCTGGGTCGAGCGGCTGAGCGACCCCCAAGGCTGGGCGGCCATGCGCAAAAACGGCATCCGCCTGCGGCAGATCGACGAGGGGACGGCCGAGGTCTGGCTGCGCCACCCACCCCTGCGCCAAGACGAGACGGCGCCGCTATGGCGGCTGGAGCTCAAGCGGCGCGGCGAGGAGTGGCTGGTCGCGGCGATCGACCACCGCCCGGTGCAGCCCTAGCCCACCGAAGCAGCCAGAGCAGTCCAGGTCGGTCCAGACTGGCCGAGACCGGTCGCGAGCACTTCGGGCCAGTTCGGGCCTGTCCAGACCGGTCTTGTCCCGTTCACACCAGTCCGAAGCCAAATGCGAAGTGCAAAGTGCACGAAAGTGGGCAATTCCCTATGCCCGGAGCAGACTTGACGTAAGGGGGGGTGGTGTTTTGCTCCGCGATCTCAAAGTGCACGAAAACGGTCAATTTGCCTGTTCCTGCGCGGATTTAACGTAAGGGGGGGTCGTGTTTCGCAGCGCCCCAGCGCGCGGGCCCCAGAGGCGCGGACCTGCTGGGCCATAGGCAAAAATCCCCAGGCAGTGCGGGCCTATCGTCGCCTCCGCTTGCGGGCCAAGCACCAGGGCGGCGGTCGAGAGCGCGTCGGCCAGCGCGGCGCCGCGGGCTAGCACGGCCACGGCATAGGGCCAGTGCTTTTGGCCGTGCCCGGCGGGGTAGCCCGTGCGCGGGTCCAGGATGTGGTGGTAGCGCACGCCGTCCAGGACCCAAAAACGCTCGTAATCTCCAGAGGTCGACAGGGATTCTCCGTCTTGAAGCGGAAAATGTGCCCACACCGCCTCTGGGCCCAGGCGCGGATGGCGCAGGCCGACCGTCCAGGCTTTGCCGTCCTGGGTCCCGGCGGCGAGCACCTGACCGCCGGCGGAGAGCAAGAAATTGGCGATCCCGGCCTTGCGCAGCTCGGCAGCGGCGCGGTCCAGGGCCCAGCCCTTGGCGATGGCCCCCAGGCCCAGCACCATGCCCGGTTTGGCCAGGCGGGCGCTGTAGTCGGACTCGCGCAACTGTAGATCGCGCCAGGAGATCTTGCTCAGCCGCTCCTGAATCTCTGCTGGGCGGGGCAAGCGCGGCGCCGCGTCAGGGCGAAAATCCCACAGGCCCCACAGCGCCGCCCAGGTGGGGTCAAAGGCGCCCTGGGTCTGAGCGGCGAGCGAGCGCGACAGCTGCAATAGTGCCCACAGATCCTGGGGAATCTGCAGAAACTCGCCGCCCGCTGCGCGGTTGAGCTGGGCCAGCGGGGAGTCTGCGCGCCACTCATTGGCTTGGCGCTCGACCTCGGCGATGGCGGCCAATGCGCTCTGGATGGCCGCGGTGGCGGCGGATTCCGCGGTGGCCGAGGCGGGCAAGATCAGCTCATAGGGGGTGGACATGCTGGGAAAGCTCAGGCGCTGCCAAGCGTTGACCGAGGCACTCTCGCGCAGAATCTCCGGATCCAGCTCTGGGCCGGCCTGGGCAGGCGGCGGTGATTGCGCGGGTGCCGCTCCGCATGCCCCTAGAATTGCGGCGATCAGCAGCAGCACCGCGGCGGCAGGCTTGAAGGCGGGGATCGGCGGAGGCACGGCAGCTGCTCCCGGCGGCGTCTGGCCCGCCGCGCTGAACTCCGCGACGATAGCGCCGCTGTTCAAGATGACAACCCCTCGCCATGTCGCTAGCATGTTCAAGCAGTGGCGCGGCGTCCCCCAGGCCCGCCCGCTCGCCTTAGGGCCCGTGAAAAATCTAGTCGATTTTCCAAGGGCCCATTTGCCTGCTGGGTGGGTCGCAAGTGCGCGCCCCCTGTCGGGTTCGTCGCACCGCTCCGCGAGAGGTCTTGTCGAGTTATCTTTACACAGGCACTTAGGGGCAGGGATGACGGGCAGATCCGCAGGGAACCAGCAGGTTTGGCAGGCATGGTGCGCGGTCCTAGCGGGCCTCGTCGCCGCTTTCATCGGCGGCTGCGCAGATGATCCCTCCGCATCCAAGGTGGACAGCGGCGCCGCCGCAGAAATCGCAGAGGGCGACGGCGCAAGCGGCGACGACAGCGGCCCGCGCCTGCTCGACACCAGCTTTGACACCGCGGCGCAGTGCCCAGGCGGCCCGGGCTGCGGCTGCCTCGCCAACACCGAGTGCGACTCCGGCCTGTGTATCGACGACCCGTCGGCCCCCAGCGGCCTGACGTGCGCGCGCAAATGCACCGACACCTGCCCCAGCGGCTACACCTGCGCCAACGTGCCCGTGGCCGCGGACGTAGTGCAGATTTGCGTGTGGCAGCGCGGCCGGCTGTGCGACCCGTGCAGCGCCAGCAGCGACTGCCAGTCGATTGGCCTCAAGGACCCTGCGTGCATCGATCAGGGCGAGTACGGGCGGTTCTGCGGCGTGGCCTGCAGCGGCGAAGGCCAGTGCCCGGACGGCTACAGCTGCAAGCTCGCCAAGACCGCGGAGGGAGCCGAAGTCCAGCAGTGCGTCCGCAGCGCCGATCCCGGCTCCACCGCGCTTTTTGGCACCTGCGAATGCCGGCCGGCGGCGATCACCCAAAAGCTCACCACCGCGTGCTGGATCACCTCAAAGGACGAGAAGGGCCAAATCCTGGGCAAATGCAACGGCACCCGCAGCTGCGGCGCGGCCGGGCTGGGCGAATGCAGCGCACCGCCGGCGATCCCAGAGATCTGCGACGGCGAGGACAACGACTGCGACGGCCAGATCGACGAGGCCACCTGCGACGACAAGAACCCCTGCACCCAAGAGAGCTGTAAGGGCAAAGACGGCTGCCTGGTCATTGACTTGGACGCTGTGCCCTGTGACGCCGATGGCAGCGTGTGCAGCGACAACGACCAGTGCGTCAAGGGCGTGTGCAGCGCCGGTCCGGGCAAGAAGTGCGACGACCAGAACGACTGTACCGTCGACTCGTGCGACCCCAAAAAAGGCTGCGTGCAGGCCCTGGATGACGGCGCGCCGTGCCAGGACGACAACCCGTGTACCGTGGGAG
This sequence comes from Myxococcota bacterium, assembly GCA_964201005.1. Classification (GTDB taxonomy): domain Bacteria; phylum Myxococcota_A; class UBA9042; order UBA9042; family UBA9042; genus SXRM01. Next base: position 6,289 of record CAXNCS010000030.1, on the reverse strand, counting down.
ACACTTGTAAAACAGGCAGTTGCGAGCCCGGCAAGCCCAAAATCTGCGAGACGACCAGCGCTTGCGAGCTCGCCAGCTGCGACCAGATCAGCGGCAAGTGCAAGCTGACCGCGGCGGTGGAGGGCCTGCCCTGCGATGACAAGCAGGCGTGTAGCGAAAAAGATCAGTGTTTGAGCGGGATTTGCAAAGGGTCCCCCAAGACCTGCGTCGACGGCAACGCGTGCACGGACGACAGCTGCGACAGCAAATCCGGCTGTGTCTTTGCCGCCAACAGCATCGGCTGCGACGACAAGAACGCGTGCACCACCGGCGATCACTGCGAAGGCGGCAGCTGCGTAGGGCTCGCCAAGCAGGTCTCCAGCGACTGCAGCGACGGCAATCCGTGCACCAATGACGCGTGCGATCCGGTGCTCGACTGCCTGCACGTGCCCAACCAGGCCAAATGCGACGACGGCAACCCGTGTACCGCGGGCGATACCTGCAGCAACCTGCAGTGCGTGCCGGGTCCCAACGCCTGCGCGTGCCTGCAAGACGGCGACTGCGCGGCGCAAGAGGACGGCGATCCGTGCAACGGCACCCTGTACTGTGACAAGCAATTCGCGCCATACCTCTGCAAAATCAAGCCGTCCAGCGTGGTGGTCTGCAACAGCGAGGCGGATACGGCTTGCAGCGTGGCGGTGTGCAACCCGTCGAGCGGCAAGTGCGCGCTGGCGGCCCAGCCAGATGGCCAGGGCTGCGATGCGGACAGTTCGCTGTGCACCCAGGGCGATGCCTGCAAGACCGGCGTGTGCAAGGCCGGCGCGGCGCTGCAGTGCGACGACAAAAACCCGTGCACCAATGAGATTTGCAGCCCCAAGCTCGGCTGCGTGAGCACCAACAACACCTTGGCCTGCAGCGACGGCGACGCGTGCACCAGCCAGGACACCTGCAGCGGCGGCCAGTGCAGCGGCGCGGCGGTGGTGTGCAATGACGGCAACACCTGCACCCAGGACGCATGCGACAAGCAAAAAGGCTGTACCATCAGCGCTTTTGCCAACGGCAGCCCTTGCCAGGGCGGCGATCCCAACCACTGGTGCCAGGCCAGCAAGTGCGTGGCGCGCGAGTGCATCGGCGTGGGCATCGAGGCCGCGGGTTCAGTGCAGGTAGCGGCCCAGACGGCCTTTGCGTATGACGGAACCAAGGCGTTTTCTGTCTCCACTTGGGTGCGGCTGCGGGACAAGGCCGGGGCGCCGCTGCCGTCGGTCGGGCTGATGGGCAAGATGGCGGAGTCGGTGCCGCGCGACGACTGGGGGCTCTACCGCGAGGGCGATGACTCCGCAGAGGGCGCTTTTGCCGCGGGCAAGCTGCTGTTTCAGATCGGCAACCCTTGGGCCAACAACGGCTTGCGCGTGGTGTCCAGCGAGGTGCCGCCGCAAGACCAGTGGTTTCACGTGGCCGCGACGTATGACGGATCGGGCAAGGCCGCGGGGCTGCACCTGTGGATCGACGGCAAAGACGTGGCGGTGGTGGCGACAGATAACCTAGGTAAGTTCACGCCATCGGCCAGGTCGTTGACCTTGGGATCCTACAACGGCAAAGCGGGGTTCGCCCGCGCCGATCTGGTGCACGTCCGCCTGCACAGCGCGGCGCTCAGCCCGGCGGACCTGGAGGCCATGGCGCTCAACCCCTGGTTCTCTGGACCTTCTTCTGCGCTGGCTGCCTACTGGCCGCTGCAGGAGAAGACCGGCAGCAACGCCGCGGAAGCCACGGGCAAGGGCTGGACCGCCAAGCTCAGCGGCACCGGCGCCCACTGGACCGCCTCTGCGCCGCAGTGCAGCTGGCGTACCTGCAGCCTCGCTCTGACCGCTGTGCCCACAACCCTGGACGGTCTCTACACAATCGACCCAGACGGCGTGGCCAGCCTGCCCACCGCCCAGCTGTTTTGCGACATGGGCCAGGGCGGCTGGACCCAAGTGGGCAACTTCTATGACAGCGCCGAAGACGACATGCCCAACAGCCCCAGCTGGGTGACGAGCGGCTGGCAGCAGCAGGGCTCGGGCGTGTGGTCCAACAAGTTCAACAAAATCGAGCACAAAGGGGGGGCGCTCTCCAGCGCGGCGGTCAGCGTCGCCTATGTGCAGGCCTTGGCGGCGGCCGGGCAACCGCACCTGCGGTTTTGCTTTGTCCACCAGGACGGCAGCGACAGTGTGTGCCGCGACAGCGCGGAGGGATCGCTGACCCTGATGGCCTACCCGATGGGCAACCCCAAGGCCACGCTCTACAAGGCAGACAAGCTGGCCTACAGTTTTGCCCGCCTCGCCGGGATGCCGGGCAGCGTCGATTCCTATCAGATCGCCCAGTTTGCCCATGTGGGCTACGATATTCCGCGGACTTCTGGCCAGCTCTACGAGTTTGGCAACAACGTGACCCCGGGGTTTGCCGAGCACACCGAGGTGGAATCGACGGCCTTTGCCGGGGTTTGGCACGCGTGGGGCCACGGCATGTCTTATCGGCCATGGCAGAAAAACGACAATGAGCTGGGCAGCGGCACCTTGGGCGGCCCGCAGCCGGAGCAGGGGCCGGTGCAGCCCAATCCGTCGCCCTCTACTTATGGATTCCGCCTGTATTTGGGCCCGGGGCAATAGCGTGAGCGAGTCAGTCGGCGAATTTGCGGGGGTGCGCTTCTGCCCCATGTGCGGCAGCGAGGCGGGCGAGCGCTTCTGCCCAGTGGACGGCACGTTGATGGTGCGGCGCCAGCGCCCTGATCCCGCGGCGCTCAACTACACCCCTGGGCATATCATCGACCACCGCTACCGCATCCTCGGCTCGATCGGCCGCGGCGGCTTTGGCGCGGTGTACGCCGCTACCCACACGGGCACGGGCCAGCAGGTGGCGCTCAAGGTGCTGCATGTCGACACGGGGGCGGACAATCAGCAGATGATCCGCCGGTTTTGGCAAGAAGCGCAGATTACTTCGCGCTTGCGACACGCCAATACCGTGCGGGTGTTTGATGTCGGCCAGACCGAAGAGGGCGCCTTCTACCTGGCCATGGAGCACCTGCACGGCCGCACCCTGGCGGATGAGCTGGACCAGCGGCCGGGCAGCGTGCTCAGCGAGGCCGAGACGGCGGCCATCGGCATTGAGATCTGCAAAAGCCTGCAAGAGGCCCACCGCGCCGGCCTGGTGCACCGCGACCTCAAGCCCGCCAATGTGATGCTCTGCGAGACGGGGGAGCGCAGCGATGAGGCCGCCGTGGCCGGGCGCTGGCAGGTCAAAGTGCTGGACTTTGGCATCGCCCGCACCGCGGATTCATCGCTGACGGGCCAAGGCGCGGCGCTGGGCACCCCGGCGTTTATGAGTCCAGAGCAATGCAGAGGCCTGGACGTGGGGCCGCGCAGCGACCTGTATGCCCTGGGTGTGGTGCTGTTTCGCTGTGTGACCGGGCGCTTGCCGTTTGTCGATGAGAATCCCCTGGCGATCCTGTTCCACCACGCCGACACGCCGGCCCCTGACCCGCGGACCGTTTCGTCCCAGCCGGTGAGCGCCGCGCTGGCAGAGGGGCTGATCAAAGTACTGAGCAAGCGCCCGGACGAGCGCTATGCCGACGCCCGCGAGATGCAGCAGGCCCTGCAGACCGTGCTTTTGGCGACCCCAGCGCTCGCCGGGGCGGCGGTGAGCGACCTGAGCGGTTATCGCGCCGCGACGATGCTGTTGGAGGCGCCGCAGCCGCAGCCGCCCTCCTTGGCACCCGTTGCGGCGCGGCCGTCTGCGCCCATCGCCGCGCCCCTGGGCGATGCGCCGGCCAAATCTGCAGCGGCAGCCCCGCAATCCGCCGGGTCGGCGGCCCTGGCTGCCCAGCGGGCGCAAACGTCGCTGGCCCCGGCCAAGGTCCCCGCCGCGGCGTCCCCGGCCCCGGAAGAGCCCGCAGCGGCCCTGCAAGCGGCCATGGGCAGCGCCTGGGGCTGGAAGCTGATGGCCCTGGCCCTAGCGGGATTTGCCGCGGCCGCGGTCGTGCTGGCGCTGATGGGCCAAGAAGAAGCGCCGCCCACCCAGCCGATCGCCGGCCCTGTGCTGCAAGCGGAGCCGGGGAACACGCCGCCCGCCCAGCCACCGGTCGCGGTACCGGCTGCGGTGCCTGCCGAGGTGCCTGCCCCGGCCGCGGAGCCGTTGGCTGGCCCCGCTCCGGCCCCAGCCGCTGCCCCTGTCCCACCGACTGCGGATCGGCGCGGCGAACGTCCCGCTGGCGCGACACCTGCTCCTGCCGAAGCGATCAAAGGGCCTTCAGCCGGGCCCAGGGCAGACAAGCCCGCCGCCCAAACCCCGGACAACGGCTTTCGCCTTGGCGATGAGCGCCCAGGGGCGGAGAAGCAGCCGGACAGTCAGCCCGACAAGTCGGCTGAGAAAGCAGCAGAGAAGGCGGCAGAGAAGGCCCAGGCTGAGAAAGCCGCTGCAGAAAAGGCGGCGGACAAAGCTGCTGCCGACAAGGCTGCCGCAGAAAAAGCCGCTGCCGAGAAAGCCGCCGCCGCCAAGACCGCCAAGCCGATCGAGAAACCGACCGCGCTCGACTAAAGGGAGTCAGCGCTCAAACGCGCGCCTCTTGGCCGGATGTCGATAAACCCTTAGAACCGCCAAGCCAATTGCACGCCCCGCCCGTCCAGCGCTGGGGCGATCGCCACCCGGCTGCTGGGCGCGGTAGCCATGAGGATCGCCCCGGTCACCCCGGCCAGGGCGCCGCCGCCGACCATGCCCCATCCGACGTACTTGCTTGTATTGATAGCATTTTGCTTGGCCAGGGCGTCGCTGTGGCTGATGCCGACGATCGCCCCCTGGGCGTTGCGCTGGCTCAGGCGGGTGTCGAGCTCGGTCTGGTCCGAGGCCGCGCTGCCCAGGAGCAGGCCGCCGCCCGCGGCGATCACCCCGCCGGTGATGAGCATGGCCAGGCCAGCGGTGCCGCGACCCGAGCCCGCCGAGCCGTGGCCGGGGCCTGTGGGGGCGCCCGCGTGCTTGCGGTTGGCCTTGATCTCCGCCAGGTGAAAGCGCGCTTTGGCGATCTCTGCCTGGCCCGCCGGGGCTTTGTCCAGGTAGAGCGAGTACATGCGCTCCGCGGCCTCTAGGCGTCCGGCGCGTTCGGCGGCGCGGGCGGCGTTGTACAGGTACAGCGGCTCGCCGGGCCACAGCCGCCAGGCGTCGGCATAGCGCTGCTCTGCTTCCTGATAGCGCCCGGCCAGATAGGCGTCGAGCCCCTGCTTGGACAGGGCCAGCGCGGCCATGCGCGGCTCTTCCGCCTCCGCGGTTTGCCCCAGGGCCACAGCCGCCGGCAGCGAGCAGGTGAGGGCCAAAACTGCGGCGATCGCCGTACTTGCGAGCCGATCTGGCCTCATTGGCATGCTCCTGCGGCGCAGAGGTTGCCGCTCCCGCACGGGGCGCCGCTGGGGAGCGCCGGGTTGCTGCAGCCGCTCGCGCTGTCGCAGAGGTCGGCCGTGCATACGGAATTGTCCTTACAATCGCTAGAGAATTTGTCTTTGCACAAGCCGGCAGCCGCGCAGCTGGCATGGCCCCACGGCCCCGTGCGCAGGTACCAGCCGTCCAGCCCGCCGTTGGCCCAGCGCCGGCCCGCGAGCCACAGGCCCTGTTCGCCCGCCGCCGCCGCGCCCGTGAACCACTCGTTGCCGCTGCCGCCGATGTGCTTGTCCCACAAGCGGTTTCCCCAGGCGTCGTAGCGCATCAGCCAGGCGTCAATGCCCCCCAGCGCGCCTGGGTTGCTCGACGAGGTGTCGGCCACGACTGCAAAGCCGCCGTCCGGCAACACCGCGATGCTTCGGCCAGTTTCGTCCTGATTGCCGCCGCGGAATTCCTGCCACAGCTGGTTGCCCTCGGCGTCCGTGCCGATGATCCACACCTCTGGGTTGCCGTTCACGCTGCCCTTGCCGGCGATCACCAAGCCGCCGCTGGGCAGCACCGCCACGGCCTTGGCTTCATCGTATTCGCCGGAGTGAAAAGTCTTACTGTGCAAGACCTTGCCCTTGGGATCGACGATGATCAGCCACGCGTCGCTGCCGCCTTGGGCGTCCGAGCGGTTGTCGCCCACCGCAGCGAAATTGCCCCCGGGCAGCGCGGTGATCGCCGTCAAGTTGTCGATCGAAGAGCCGCCGTACTTCTGCTCCCACAGCATCTGGCCGTCGGCGCCGGCGCGCACCAGCCAGCCGTCCTCCTGGCCGCCGCCGATCGAGCGGTTGCTGCCCGCGGCCATCCAACCGTCGCCGGCCGGGGCGATGCCATACAAGGCGTCCGTGCTGGAGCCGCCGTAGTT
>CAXNCS010000029.1:0-33095 GCA_964201005.1 Myxococcota bacterium | reverse complement strand
TTGAACTGCGCCGCCGCTTAGAGCGCGCGAACCTTGCGGTCAAACCAGCGGTATTGCAGGGCTTCACCGATGTGGCCCGCCTCGATGTCGGCGCAACCGTCCAGGTCCGCCAAGGTGCGCGCCACCCGCCACACGCGGTCGTGAGCCCGGGGCGACAATCCGTAGACGTCTAGCGCCTTGAGCAGCATGTCGTGGACCGTGGGGGCGAGCGGACTCAGCCGCCGCAGGGTCGCTATCGGCACTTCCGCGTTGCTGGGGATGCGCCCGTAGGCCGCCAGCTCGGCGTAGCGGCCGGTCTGGGTTTCGCGGGCGCGGATCACCCGCTGGCGCACCTGCTCTGAGGTCTCGCCCGTGGGCCCGCCGCGGAGCAACTCGCCAGACAGCGTTGGAAGCCGCAACTGAATGTCCAGGCGGTCGAGCAGCGGGCCACTCAATCGCCCCATGTATCGCTCCAACGTCAGCGGCGAACACACACAGCGGCCCTGGGCGCCGCCATGGTGACCACACGGGCACGGGTTGAGCGCCGCCAGCACGATCGCCTGGGCGGGAAAGCGCACGGCTTGGCGCGCACGGGTCACCGTCACGTAGCCGTCTTCCAGCGGCTGGCGAAGGGTCTCCAGCACGTGGCGGGGAAACTCGGCCAGCTCATCCAGAAACAGCACGCCGCGGTGGGCCAGCGACACCTCGCCGGGTTTGGGGATGCTCCCGCCCCCAACCAGCGAAGCCGCCGAGGCGGTGTGGTGCGGCGCGCGGAACGGCCGCTCAGCCAGCAGCCCCGTGCGCGACGGCAAAAGCCCAGCGACCGAGTGGATTTTGGTGACCTCAATGGCCTCTGCGGCCACCAAGGGCGGCAGAATCGACGGCAGGCGCCGCGCCAGCATGGTCTTGCCCGTGCCCGGCGTGCCACACAACACGGCGTTGTGCCCGCCCGCCGCGGCAACCTCCAGGGCCCGCTTGGCTTGATCGTGGCCGCGCACATCGGACCAGCACAACGGGTGTCGACCCGGCAGGCTCCCCAACGCGGCGATCCCCTCTGGCCACGGCTGTTCTTCGCGCAACTGGGCCACCAGGTCGCCCAAGTGATCGGCCCAGCGCACGCCAATTCCGCGCACGGCCAGAGCCTCTGAGGCGTTGTCGGTCGGGCAAATAACGCCCGCAAGGCCCAGGTGCGCGGCCATTTCTGCGACGGCCAACACCCCGCACACCGGGCGCAGGGCACCGTCCAGACTGAGCTCGCCCACGACGACCCAATCGCGCAGGGCCAGCGCGGGGATGCGGCCGTCGCCGGTCAGCACGGCTAGGGCCACCGGCAGGTCAAAGCTCGTGCCATCCTTGCGCAAATCCGCCGGCGCCAGGTTGACCGTGACGCGCCCTTGAGGGAACGGCAGCTTGCTGTGGCGAATCGCACTGCGCACCCGCACCCGCGCTTCCTTGACCGCGAGCTCCGCGAGGCCCACCGTTGCGAAATCCGGGACCCCACCTCCAACGTCGCACTCGACTTCTACCGGGCGCGCGTCGACGCCGATCAGCGCTGCGGTCCAGACCTTGGCCAGCATGGTTTGCCTCGTTGCCTCGTTGGGGCGACTCTGGCTTGTGCAGGCGGCGTGCCAACACTTCAGCCCAAACTTTTTGCATAGTTGTGCGAGACAATTCGGTATCACCTGCTGGTGCGCGGGATCCCGCGTAGCAAATTCAATACCCCAGGGCCGCCGCATTGGCCGAACAAGCCGGGCTTTGCTACCCTCTAGACCCCCATCTGCAAGGAGCCCGCCGTGCACCAGCCCCTCATCTCACCGCGCCTGCGCCAATGGCTGGGCATTTTGGTGCTGATTCTGCTGGCCGTCGGCTCGCTTTCCTGCGACCGCTTGACCCGCAAGCCCAGGCGCTTTGGCGCGAGCTGCGGCCAGGACCAAGAGTGCGAAAGCGGCGTCTGCTACGGCGGATTCTGCTCCTCTTCCTGCAGCAGCAGCGATGAATGCGGCGGCGGCGTGTGCATTGAAAAGCATTGCCAGGCCCCGGAGTTGGACTTTGACAGCGACGGCCTGACCAACGCCTACGAGCTCAAGTACGCGATGAAGGCCGACAATACCGACAGCGATGGCGACGGCGTCGATGACCCCACGGAGATCGGCCCAGATCTCAAAAACCCCAAGGATCAGAACGGTGACGGCATCCCCGATGCGGCCCAGTCCAATACGGCAGACAGCGATGCCGACTGCATGGTCGACGCGGCCGACAAGGTCAAAGGCGCCGATCCCCTCCCCGACGCCGCAGGGCTCTGCGATCAAGGCGCCTGCAAAGGCAAGGCCGATCAGCTGAGCGTGATCTGCGAGCCCGCCACCGCCATCGCCAAGCCCACCGGCCCGTGCAACGGCTGCGTCTGCCAGCCCAAGCAGCCGGGCGCGGTGCCAGACTGGCAAAAAGTCGAGAGCTGGTGCGACAGTACCGACAACGACTGCGACGGCCAGACCGACGAGGGCCTGAGCCTCGCGGGCCAACCCCTGGGCGGCTCTTGCATCGCCAGCAAGGGCGCGTGCGCGTTCAGCGGCAAGACCGGCAAGGTGATTTGCGGCAGTGACAAGGCGGTGGCCTGTTCCGCCGATACCAGCACCGCAGCGGAGACCTGCAACGGAATCGACGACGACTGCGACGGCACTGCCGATGAGGGCTTCACCTTTGCGAGCGGCAGCCAGTCCCTGGCGGTCGGCGCGGCTTGCCCCGACTGCGGCGGCGCCAAGGCCCTGTGCCCCAACGGCGATGTCCTGGCGACCCCCACGGTGACCTGCAATGTCGCCGGCGACGGCGCGGAATGCAGCGCGCTGCCCTTTGACCCCGGTTTCACGGAAATGCGCCAGGGCGCCCCGGAGCCGCGATACAATTGGTCGTTGACCTGGTGGGAGGCGCACCGCAAATTCCGCCTGTATGGCGGCGAAGTGGCGACACTGACGGGATCCGCGGACCTGAGTGAGGAGTGGTACATCGAAGTGCCAGAGCCGGCCGAAGCTTCCTTTTGGTACCGCGACGCTAATGTCGCCCCTGGCGCGCGCACTGGCGCGGCGTTTGTCGACGACCCTCAGCTGGACGGCGCTTGGCTGGTCGGCGGCTCGGCCCAAGACCAGCTGGCGCAGCAGGTCTGGTTCTCCGCCGGGCCCAACGACTGGGTAGAAGCGGAGACCTCCGGATCCAATGGCCTCGCCCTCTTGCCGCCGACCGAGCAATCCCCGGCGAATCCCCAGTCCGCCAAGGGCTTCTTGATGAATGACAGCGGCAATCGCGCCCTTGCGCTGATCGACGGCCACTTCAAGAAACCCAAATGGGCGCACATGGGCGATTCTGCTTCCAGCTGGATGGATATTCAGGGCGGCGCAGACATCACCACGGACGTGTGGTGCGCCGCGCAGAGCCCGGACAGCCGCAATGTGATTTTGGCCCAAACGGACGGAAAATGGCTGCGTTGGTCGTGGGATGGCGCGATTGTGCAGGCGACCGAGCTCAACGCAACGGCTGCCCTGCCGCCCCGCAGCGGCGCACAGTGCGTCTGGGCCCCCGACGGCAAGCTGTACGTTGCGGGTGGCCAGGTCGACGGCGCCACGGCCCCGCTGCTCAAGTCCGCACAAGTGGGGCTGAAGGGCGACCAAAACGAGTTGGTTTTCGCCGATGTCAGCGCCTACACCCCCTCGCCAGAGGCCTTGGGTCGCGCCGGAGGCTTGGCGGCTTGGTCGGCGTCGCTCAATGCCGTGGTGATGGGCGGCGGCTACAAGCTGGTGGGCGGCAAAGCCCTGCACAGCCCGGAATTGTGGAGCTGGAATCCGACTACCGGCAAGGTCGCCCGCTTGGACCAACCGGTGCCGCGCGCCCGCGTAGGCCACGCGATGGCGTGGTGGCCGCAGAAGCAGGCGCTGTGTTTGGCCGGCGGCTTGACCGCAGAGCTCCCAACCACGCCAGGGGTCCCGCGCCTTGTGCCCGCCGCCGACGCCTGGTGCCTCGACGACGGCCAAGTCTGGCACCGCATCACCTCCAGCGGCGTGCTCTACGCCTTTGGTGCCGGCTCGATCGACGTCAAGGGCAGTCGCTGGGTACTGGCGGGCGGCATTAAGCTGCTCGCTGGCAAAGAGATTTCGACCCTCCCCAAGCTTTGGACAGGCCAATTGCTCAACGGTCAGTTCCAGGTGGAGCCCCAGTTGCTCCCCACCAACGCTGTGCTGGGGATTCCTTTGCCCAATGCCCTGCCCGGCACTGGGGCCGTCGTGTCCCTCACCGCGGCCAATACCCCGCAGGTCGCGGCGCCAGCGGTGGCTCTGGACACCGTGCGCAACCGCCTGATTATCTTTGGCGGCTATGACCAGACCATGGAGACGGCGACGTATGCCGCCCTGGACCTGGAGAAGCTGCAGTGGTCCGACCTGCGCGCCAAGATCCTCGCCGCCAAGCCCCAAGCGCAAATTCCTCAACCGCGGCTTGGGGCAACGGCGTTCTACGACGCCAAGAAAGACCTGTTTGCCGTGGTGGGTGGGGCGGTGCGCTTTATCGACCCGTCCACGCAAAAACCCACGCTGGGCATCGACATCTGCGGGCCAGATGGCATTCCGGGCCTGCCGAGCATCGCCGACGCCCACCAGTGTCTGGCGATTCCCTACACGCCGTTCAACACCGCGCCCACGCTCGTGACCGCCGATTTTACCCGCACGCCGATCCCGGCCTTTGAGAACGTCAAGAACCCGACTGCCGACACCGCCCTCTTTTGGCACTGGAGCCCGGGTCCGCTGTTTGCGCCGTCGCTGTATGACGCTGCGGGCATGAACGCGTGGTGGGCACTGCCGCGGCCGACAACTCCGCAGGCAAAAGCCAATGCCGACGCAGCCCTCTGCGCCAGCCTGGACCTGGGGCCGGCCTTCAGCAGTCCGCTGGAGCTCAAACACCAGCTGCAAGTGCAGTTTGGCCTGTGTGGCGGCTTGAGCGCGGTCAGCGTGGTCAAGGCGCCGGTTGATCCGCTGCCGCCTGCGCTTTTTGATGCACGCACGGTCTATGTGGACGCCAAGCGCCAGGGTTGGCTGGTCGGCGGTGCAGAGCCCAGCGGGGCCCTGTCGGTCACGGTGTGGCGCATCGGTCAGAGCTGCAACGGGCCGTAGGTCGCCTTGGCGCTCAGCCCCCACGCCACCTTGAATTGATCACAGCTTCTCAGCCGCGCGAGGCGGGACCATGAGCGACCTCTCCGGACCGATTCCCGTCACTCCCCTTCCGCGCGCCACCCTGGCGCTGCTGTTGCTGGTGCTCCGCAAGCTCGCCCACGACATGAACAATGCCGTGCTGTCCACCACGTCTCTGCTAGAAATGGCCGCCATGGATCACCCGGAGGCCGAGGCGTGGCTGACTCCGCTGCGGCCGTATGCGGAAAAACCTAAGCATTTGCTCAGCCCCGCCCTGCGCGCGCTGCCTACCCGGGCGGCTGTTCGACCGCGGCGCCTTGAGGCGTGGCCAGAGCTGATCGGCGCCGAAGCGACGGCGACAGGTGTGCGCCTGGAATTGCCGCTCGACCTCACGGGTCCTGCGGCCATGGCTGAGGACGAATGGCTGCAGTGCTTGGACAATTTGGTAGTCAATGCCCTGCAGGCCCACGCCCTGGCCCGGCGTCTGGGCCGGCAGGGCCCCGAACCCGCCTGGGTAGCGGTGCGGCGCGTTGGGCCCGGGCGCTGGCAGGTGGCGGACAACGGCCCCGGCTGCGCCGATCTGCAGGCCGCGGCGCACGGCACGCCCCGCCAGGGCGACGGCCACTTGGGCCTGGGTCTCGCGGTGGTCGCCAGCCACCTGCAGCGCCTCGGCGGCACCTTGCTCCTCTCCAAGCGCAAGGACGCGGGCCTCCTCGCCGAGCTTCACTGGCCAACCACATGATCGCCCACTATTTTTGTCGATACCTCTGCCCCAGCGCCGCCGCACCAGTGGCTTGACCTGACCTGCCCTCTCCACGATACTGCCACGGGCGATTACCCATCGCCGCGAGGTCCCCATGCGCCGCCAAATCACCGTTGCCTCCCAAGGCTTTGCCCAGCCGCAGTCTGCACCCCGCGCCCGCCTGCAAGCGGTGACCGTCGCTGCGGTGCTGCTGGCCGCTGTGCTTGGCGGCTGCATTGAAGAAGAGACGGTGGTGCAGCCAGAGGTCAGCGCTGCTGTGCGCAAGCGCTCGATTCGCGTCGACGCCAACTCCCTGATCACCAATACCTTTACTGCTGCAGACGCCAGCAAGATCGGCACCGCCAAGACCCAGGACTACACCGCGGTGTGCATTGGCGCCAACTGCGGCGAGTACAAGCAGCCCGACACCGACGGCCTCAAGGTCAAGTCGATGCAGGGAATCAACAACACGCTCAAGACCATCGCCGACGACGAAGACAAGTCGCCGCTCTTCAACAAGAGCGCCCGCAGTCTGACGACCTTCTGGGCGCGAATCCCCAGCGGCTATGGCTGCAAGCCCCTGATGCAAGGCCTTTTTCCCGATCGCACCAAAGACACCGCCGACATGGAAAGCTACGGGATCAAAGATCCCAATCACCTGTTCAATCAGCTGCTTGGCGCCACGCGCGCCATGGGGGCGTTTCCGCTGTGGACGGCGTCGTACGATCTTGGCACGGTGGGCGATACCTGCGTGTACAAGGACGGTCAGGTCGTCGGCAAGCCGATCCAAGACCCGGCCAAGTGGGCCAAAGCTGTGCGCCGCCTCGCCCATTTCTACGATTTTGACCTCAAGGACGTAAAGAACGCCGCGAGCCAGGGCACTGTGGACGAAGGCCCGATGTGCGCCAAGTTCAAGGGCCAGGCCGCCAAGCCGTGGTACTGCGAGGTCGATCCGCTGTGCCGCTCCACGGACGCGACGACGGTCAAGCCCTGGTATTGCGGCCAGCCGCTCGTGGCCTTTGAGTTCCTCCGCGACCCGTTTGGCGCCGGTGGCTACCAGAACACCCCGGCCGATCGGGCCAAGTGGCTGGAAGCGTACAAGTATTTTGCCAATGAGCTGCGCGATGAATTTGCCATCGAGGTGGCCAACATCGTCAAGATTGTCGGCCCCTCTGTGGTGATTCGCGGCGATCTGGAAGTCCAGGACACCGGCAGCAGCAATCGCTCACCTATCTATGATTTCATTGACTTTGTCGTCGACCCCAAGAACAAGCCGGCCAAGGGCGAGCGGCTGTCCCTGACCCACCTCTCGGTCGAGATCGAGGCCGGCTCGCCCGGCGAGGCCAAGCAGATCATCAAGCGCATCGCCGACTACGCCGCGGCCAAGGGGCTCAAGGCCGAGAAGGGCGCGGACGGCGCAAAGGGGACCGAGCCGATTCCGATCTGGGTCACCGACCTGCGCATCACCAAGGCGCCCACCGATGTCGCCGCCCTCAACGACAGCAAGTCGACGATGTACGACACGTGGCGCTATGCGGCTTGGCGCGGCGGCTTTTTCGCCTCGACCAAGATGCTGTGGCAAGGCCTAGTTACGGAAGCGACGATCGGCCAGCTGGTGCGCATCCCGACCTTGAATCCCGAAGATCCGGCGGTCGACAAGGTGCAGCTGGCGACGACGGCCAAAGAAAGCGATTTTCTGTGGTTCAGCCAACAGAAGATCGCCAACGGCGCGCTCAAGCCCACCGGCTGGGACACGTTCTGGTTCCACGGCGACCACATGGGCCGCAAGCAGATGGTGGCGGTGCAGCACGGCCCGGACGCGGTCAACATGTCCGGCAATCAGGCCAGCAACCCGGATGTCGGCATTATCGCCTTGGCGACGCGCACGAGCTGCGTCAATGTGCTCAACGAGCCGACAGAGTGCACCACGCCGGACAAGAACGACATCTTTGGCTACGTCACCAAGGACCGCAAGCGCATGATGCGCATCATGGTGGCGGACAACGAGATCAAGGTGACGGCGGGGCGGCAAACGCTGATGCACGATCTGCGCATTCAGGTCGACGGCCTGCCCGCGGACGCCAAGGTCGCCGGCTACAAGTTTGCGTGGGTCGATGGCACCGAAGCCACTTGGACCGACCACCTCTACCGCGACCTGGGCCAAGTGGATATCACCAATGGTTCGCTGAGCTTTACCCGCCCCGTGGCCGTGCCCGCGACCCTGTACCTAGAGCTCTACTTCTAGGCCGCGCCCAGCCCATGCCCTGAGGCCGGCGATACGCGCCTTTGGCCCCCTGCGCGCCGCCCAACCACCCCCCGTTTTGCAGGCAGAGGATTGAGCCCAGGATCCAAGGATCCGCTCAAGAGCCCCAGGAGACTCGCATGTGCGGCATTATCGGTTATGTCGGCCCCCAGCAGGCCGCTGAAATTCTTGTGGAAGGCCTGCGTCGCCTGGAGTACCGCGGTTACGACTCCGCGGGCCTCGCGCTGGTCCAGGACACCATCCACCTGCGGCGTGCCGTGGGAAAACTTCGCAATCTCGACCAGCTGCTGTTGACCAACCCGGTCCAGGGCAACCTGGGCATCGGCCACACGCGCTGGGCCACCCACGGCCGGCCGAGCGAAGAGAATGCCCACCCCCACGTCGTCGGCAAGGTGGCGGTCGTTCACAACGGCATCATTGAGAATCACCTGGAACTCAAGGCGCGGCTGACCTCTACAGGCCGCAAGTTCGCCAGTGAGACCGATACCGAGGTGTTTTCGCACCTCATCGACGAGCGGCTGGGCCTGGGCGACGAGCTAGAAGAGGCGGTGCGTCAGGCAGCCCTGCAGGTGCGCGGCGCCTATGCCATCGCCGTGGTCCACGCGGACTCGCCGGACCGCTTGATCGTCGCCAAGCAGCAGTCGCCCCTGGTGCTGGGCATCGGCGACGGCGAGAACTTTGCCGCCTCCGACATCCCTGCGGTCATCAGCCATACGCGCGACGTCGTTTACCTGGAAGACGGCGACATGGCGGTGATCCGCGCCAGCGAAGTGGCCATCCGCCGCATCCAAACCGGCGAAGCCATCAGCCGGCCGCGCTCGCACATTGCCTGGTCGGCCGTCGCCGCAGAAAAGGGCGGATTCAAGCACTTTATGCTCAAGGAGATCCATGAGCAGGCCCGCGCTATCACCGACACCCTTCGCGGCCGGGCCTCGGTTGAGCAAGGCGATGTCTTCTTTGAGGAATTGAGGCTCGACGCCGCGACTCTTCAGGATCTGCGGCGCATCGTCATCGTCGCTTGCGGCACCAGCTGGCACGCCGGGCTCGTGGGCAAGCACTATCTGGAGCAGGCCACGCGCTTGCCCTGCGAGGTCGATCTCGCCAGCGAATTCCGCTACCGCAACCCGGTGATCGACCGCCACACCCTCGTGGTCGCCATCAGCCAATCCGGTGAGACCGCCGATACCTTGGCGGCCCTCCAAGAAGCCAAGGCCCAAGGCGCCCGCACGGCGGCCATTTGCAACGTCATCGGCTCCAACATCGCCAGGGCGGCCGGTGAGGTCATCTACACCCACGCTGGCCCTGAGATCGGCGTCGCCTCGACCAAGGCCTTCACCACCCAGATGGTGGCGCTGTACTTGCTCGCTGTGTACCTCGGTCGGCGACTTGGCCGGCTCGACGAGGACCAAGGCCGCGAGCTGCTCAATGTGCTCCTGCAGGTTCCCAGCGAAGTCGACAAGGCCATCACCCTCAACTGGCACGTCCGCGATGTCGCCCGCCGCTACATGGACGCCCAGAGCGCCCTGTACCTGGGCCGAGGCATGCTCCACCCCATTGCCCTGGAAGGCGCACTGAAGCTCAAAGAGATCAGCTACATCCATGCAGAGGGCTATGCGGCAGGTGAGATGAAGCACGGCCCCATCGCCCTCATCGACGAGCATACGCCGAGCGTAATCATCGCCCCGCGCGGACCGAACTACGAAAAAACCCTCTCCAACCTTCAGGAAATCTTGGCCCGCCGCGGCAAGGTGATTGGCGTGGGCGACGCGGACGACGAAGAAATGCGCGCCGCCGTCCACGACTACCTAGCTTTGCCGGCGACCCACGCCTGGGCGGCACCGATCGTCGCCGTGGTGCCGCTGCAGCTGCTGGCCTACCACATCGCCGACCTCAAGGGCACGGATGTGGACCAGCCGCGCAATCTCGCCAAGAGCGTGACCGTAGAATAGCCTGACCGCCGCAGGGTTTTCGGCACGCCGGGCGAAATTGGCCCCGCGCCAAAGGCCAGCCGACCGCCGCCGGCGAAGCGGCGCGTTCAGCCCACCTCTCCGCCAGTCCAAGCCTGCACCGAGCCGCCAGCGAAGCGGCGCGGCGACGCGATCAGCCAAACTCTATGCTGGGCAAGCCTGCACCGAGCCGCCAGCGAAGCGGCGCGGCGGCGGCGGTCAGCCAGTCTCTATGCTAGGGAGGTCAGCCCTCCGCCTAAGGCGTGCAACCGGGCAGCGTGACGTGCACGCACGAGCTATTGAACGTGTTGCACGCATCGACCGTGCACTTGTTCTTGTCGTCGCAGTCGGTATCGGCCTTGCACGTCGCCGCGGGGTTGCAGCCCGGCGTCTGGATATTGAAGCACTTCCCAGTCGCCGTATCGCACAGGTCGGTCGTGCAGCTGTTGTTGTCGTTGCAGTCCGTGTTGGCCTTGCAGCTCGGCGTCGGCACACAGCCCGCCAAGTTCTGGTAGATGCACTGGCCATTGGCGGTGTTGCAGGCGTCCAGCGTGCAGCTGTTCTTGTCATCGCAGGCGCTGTTGGCGGCGCACCACTGGCCGCAGCCGGCAATCGTCTGGTACTGGCAAACGCCGTATTGTGCGCTGCACGCATCCGTGGTGCACGGGTTATTGTCTGACGCACAAGTGACGGCCTTGCCTACGCATTTGCCCGCAGTGCACGTGTCGGCGCTGGTGCAGTTGTTGTTGTCCGTGCACGCTGCGCCTTCTAGCGACGTCTGGCTGCACTTGCCCGCCACGCACGCGTCCTTGGTGCAGCTGTTGTTGTCGTTGCACTGGCTGTTGAGCGTGCAATTGGCGCCACATCCCTGAATCGCCTGGAAGTAGCACTGCCCGTTAAAGCACAAGTCGTTGGTGCACGGGTTGTTGTCGTTGCAGCTGACCGCTTTGCCCAAGCAGCTGCCGTTGCTGCAAGCGTCCTGGGTCGTGCAGGCGTTGCCATCGCTGCATTGGGCGGTGACCGGCGTGGCGACGCAGAGGCCCGTCTTGGCGTCGCAAGCGGTGCTGGTGCACGGGTTGTTGTCGTTACAGCCCACGGGCACGCCAGGCTGGCAGACACCAATCGCGCATTTTTCGCCCGTCGTGCACAGGTTGCCGTCGTCGCACGCCGTGCCTGAGAGCTGGCCGATCACGCACTTGCCGGCGTTGCAGGTGTCGCTGGTGCAGCTGTTCTTGTCATCGCAGTCGCTGTTTTGCGCGCAGTTGCCGCCACAGCCGCTAATCGGAGCGTGGGCGCACTGGCCTTGCGAGCACGAGTCCGCCGTGCACGGGTTGCCGTCGTCGCAATTGACCGCGGTGCCCGAGCAAACGCCGGCTTTGCAAATGTCGCCGCCCGTGCATGCGTTGTTGTCCGTGCAGACTGCCCCGCTCGCCGCCGTATACGTGCAACCCTGATTCTGCGTGCACGCATCGGTGGTGCAGGGGTTATTGTCGTTGCACACCACCGCTGTGCCCTTGCAGACGCCCGCGACACAGGTGTCATTGTTGGTGCACACGTTGTTGTCGCCGCACTGGCCGCCGTTGACCAAGGTCGCCACACACTTGCCGCCCGTGCAAGTATTGGTGGTACACGCGTTGTTATCCTGGCACTGATTGTTGTTGTTGCAGTTGTTGCCGCAGTTTGGAATCGGCGCGTTGGTGCAGGCCGCGGTCGCTGCGTTGCACGAATCCAGGGTACAGGCGTTGTTGTCGTTGCAGCTCTTGGCCGCGCCGGCCACGCAAACGCCATTGGTGCAGGCGTCCACGCCGTTGGTCCCGGTGCAGGCGTTGCCATCGCTGCACTGAGTGCCGTTGGTCACTGGGGGATAGGTGCAGTTGCCGTTGGTGGCATTGCAGTTATCCGAGGTGCACGGGTTGCCGTCGCTGCACACTTTGGCGCCGCCCGCGCACTTGCCGTCCGAGCCGCACACGTCGCTGACGGTGCAGAAGTTGGCGTCGTTGCACGGGCTGTTGACCACCAGGGTGTTGGCGCACTTGCCGGCCGTGCAGGCGTCGCTGGTGCAGGCGTTCTTGTCATCGCACTCGCTCGCCTGGGTGCAGTTGCCGCCACAGCCGGGGATCGGCGCGCTCAGGCACTTGCCGCTGGCCTTGTCGCAAACATCGATGGTGCAAGGGTTCTTGTCGTCGCACAGCACCGGATTGCTGCCCACGCACAGGCCGGCTGCACAGGCATCGCTCAGCGTGCATGAATTGCCGTCCGTGCACGGCAGGCCGTTTTGTCCAGCAGCCGCCACGCAGTTGCCGGTGTTGGCCTGGCAGGTGTCCGCGGTGCACGGGTTCTTGTCATCGCAGACCTTGGCCGCGCCAAAGCAGCTGCCGTTCAAGCACGCGTCATTGCTGGTGCACAGGTTGTTGTCGTTGCAGACGCCGCCGGTCTGGCCGCTGTGCACGCACTGGTTGTTGGTGCAGGCGTCCAGGGTGCACGGATTGTTGTCGTTGCACTGCGTGGCGCTGTTGCAGTTGTTGCCGCAGGGGTACGTCGGAGTGAACACGCATGTGCCGGTGTTGGGATTGCAGTTATCGATAGTGCAGGCGTTATTGTCCGTGCACGTCACCGCGGCGCCCACGCACTTGCCCGTGCTGCAGGCGTCATTGAGCGTACACAGAGCGCCGTCATTGCACTTGCTGCCGTTGGTTGCCGCCGTCCAGCCGCACAGGCCGGTCTTGGCGTCGCAGCCGTCCACGGTGCACACGTTGTTGTCGTTGCAGTCCTTGCCGGTGCCGGCCTTGCAGACGCCAGCGCTGCACAAGTCGGTGGCGGTGCACAGGTTGCCGTCGTCGCACGCAGCGCCGTCATTGACCTTGGACACGCACTTGCCGACCTGACAGGCCTCGACCGTGCACACGTTGCCGTCGTCGCAGTCCTTGTCGACGATGCACTGCACGCCGCAGCCCGGAATCGAGGTAAAGCTGCACTTGCCGGTCTTGGGGTCGCACGCGTCGGTGGTGCAGTCGTCTTTGTCATTGCAGACGATCGGGCTGCCGCCGCTGCACTTGCCGCCCACGCAGCCATCGACCGTGGTGCACAGATTCGCGTCGTCGCACGGGGTGTTGTCGGCGCCCGGCGCGCTGATGCACTTGCCCGTGGCGGGGTCGCAAGCGTCCTTGGTGCAGGGGTTCTTGTCATCGCAGACCACGGGCTTGCCGGCGCACTTGCCGCCCGCACAGGCATCGGTGGTGCAGGGGTCGTTGTCGCTGCACGGCGCGCCATCGGCGTTGACAGCGCTGCACTTGCCGCTGGCCGCGTCGCACTTCTCAATGGTGCAGCCGTTGTTGTCGCTGGGGCAGTCCGAGTCGATGCTGCACGGCTTGGTGCAGTTGGCGATCGGCGCGAACACGCAGTTGCCGCTCTTGCTGTCGCAGCTGTCGGTGGTGCAAATGTCTTTGTCATCACAGGGTACAGCGCTGCCGCCGCACTTGCCCGCCACGCACAAATCGCCAGTCGTGCACAGATTTGCATCGTCGCACGGGGTCTTGTCGGCGGCGTTGACCGAGGCGCACTTGCCGGTGGCCATGTCGCATGCGTCGGTGGTGCACGGGTTGCTGTCGTCGCAGACGGCCTTGGCGCCGGGCACGCACTTGCCGGCCTGGCAGTCGTCGGCGATGGTGCACAGATTGCCGTCATCGCAGGCGGTCTTGTCCGCCACGGCGACGTTGGCGCAATTGCCCGTGGTCTTGTCGCAGCTGTCCGTGGTGCAGGCGTTGTTGTCGTTGCAGTTGGTCAGCAGGCCGGGGACGCACTTGCTGTCCTGGCAGACGTCGCCCGCGGTGCAGGCATTCGCGTCGCTGCACGGCGTGCCGTTGGACGGGCCATACGCGCACTTGCCGCCGGTGCACTGCTGGGTGGTGCACATGTTGTTGTCGTCGCAGTCCTTGTCGGCCGTGCAGTTGCCGCCGCAGCCGACGATCGGCTTGGCGAAGCACTTGCCGGTCGCTTGGTCGCACGCGTCATTGGTGCACGGATCTTTGTCATCGCAGACGATCGGCGTGCCGACGCAATTGCCGCCCTTGCAGACATCCGCCGTGCAGCCCTGGCCATCGCTGCACACGCCCGTGTCGTCCGGGGTGGCGCTGCAGCCCGCCTTGGGGTCGCAGGCGTCCTTGGTGCAGGCGTTCTTGTCGTCGCAGACCACAGGGGTGCCTTGGCACGCACCGCCGCTGCATTTGTCGCCGCTGGAGCAGGCGCTGCCGTCGTCGCAGCCCTGACCATCCGCACCGGCGCTGTTGACGCACGCCCCGCCCTTGCAGGCATCCAGGGTGCAGGGCTTGCCGTCGTCGCAATTCTTGATGGCGCCCAGGCACTTGCCGCCCACGCAGGCATCGCCGCTGGTACACGCGTCGGCGTCATCGCAGGCCTGAGAGATGTTGGTCGTCAGGCACTTGCCGTCCTGGCAGGCGTCATTGGTACAGGGGTTGCCGTCGTCGCAAGTCAGCGGCGTACCAACGCATTTTCCGGCGTCGCAGCTGTCGCCATTGGTACACAGGTTGCCGTCGTCGCAGCTGCCCGGCGCGGGGGCAAAGGTACAGCCGCCGTCTTTGCACGCGTCCGCAGTGCACGGATTGTTGTCGCTGCAGGGCACTTCTTCGCCACCACACGCGCCAGCGGTGCATTTGTCATTCTGCGTACAGGCGTTGCCATCGTCGCAGGTGCCGCCGTCGCTGTTGGTCGATGCGCACTTGCCGCCGCTGCAGGTGTCCGCGGTGCAGGGGTTTTTGTCATCGCAGTCGGCGTTGGCTTTGCACTGGTCGCCGCAGCCGGGGATCGCTGTCGAGCCGCACTTTCCGGTGGCGGTGTCGCACGCGTCGGCCGTACAGGCGTTCTTGTCGTCGCAATTGACCGCGCTGCCCGCGCATTTGCCAGCCGTGCACTGGTCTTTTTCGCTGCACAGATCGCCGTCGTCGCACGCCGAGCCGTCCGCAAGCGCTTCGCTCAGGCACTTGCCGCTGGTGGCGTCGCATTTGTCGGCGGTGCAGCCGTTCTTGTCATCGCAGGTGACCGCGCTGCCCAGGCAAGCGCCCTTGATGCAGGCGTCGGCCGCGGTGCACAAGTTGCCGTCATCGCAGGAGGAACCTTCAGCCTTGGGCGCCGAGAGGCACGCGCCGGTCACGGCGTCGCAGCTGTCGCTGGTGCAGGCGTTGCCGTCGTCGCAGTCCGCGGCGCTGGCGCAGGCTTTGCAGCCCGGCTTGGGCAAAAACGCGCAGGTGCCGCTGGTCGCGTCGCAGCTGTCCAGCGTGCAGTCGTCCGCGTCATTGCAGACCTTGGCCTGGGCCTTGCACTCGCCCGCGCCACAGGCGCCCGTGGAGCACAGGTCGCTGACCGAGCACACCGTGCCGTCGATCTTGTTGTCGATCACGCACTTGCCTTCCTGGCACAGCGCGACCTTGCACTCGCCGATCTTGACCTTCATCGCGCACTCGACGTCGGTCACGCACTCCGGTGCGACGGTGTCGGGCGGATCTGTCGCGTCCGGTTGATCGGTGCCGTCAGGCGCCACGTCGGGCTGGTCCGTGCCGTCTGGCGTCACATCTGGTTGATCGGTGCCGTCTGGCGTCACATCTGGTTGATCGGTGCCATCAGGCGCCACATCGGGCTGGTCAGTGCCGTCAGGGGCGACGTCCGGTTGATCGGTGCCGTCTGGTTGCACATCGCCTTGCACGTCGCTGCCTTGGACGTCGGTGCCCTGCACGTCGCCGCCCTGAACGTCGCTGCCGGCGTCCGATGCGGTGTCGCCGGCGTCGATTTGCGCCACGTCACTGCCGGCGTCGGTCCCAGCGGTTGTGCCGCTGCCCGCCACCACCGCGTCATCGCCGCCGCAAGCGATAGATCCCAGCGTCAGAAGGGTGGACGCCAGCAACGCCAGCCACGGCCTCCGGACAGTCTTCAATGGATTCACAGGCTTGTTCATGATCTCCTCCTGCAGCGTTCGGGCGGCACCGGTGTATTCTCCACAGCGCAGCGGTGATTCTACGCCCTCCCCAGGGCCGGGTCGAATTCCCCGCGCTGCGCGCACAGCGGATTGCCGGGCGGCCGCCAAAGTCTCACATTTCTTCACAGACAGAGAGCGCGACGGAGGCCCTCGCTGGCCCTGGGCTCAGTCCTCTTCGCCGCCGGCCAGGTCTTCGGTCAAATCGGCGGTGCGCTCGGCGATGCGATCCACCACTTGGCGCACCCGCGATCGAGTTCCGGCCACCGCGCCTTGCATCGCGTCGTGCATAGCCCCGCGGGCCGACGAAAACGTCGCGTCGACCACGGACGGCCCCTGGACTTTAGCCGCGGATTTGACGGCGGACTTGGCCGGCGTCTTGCGCGCCGGGCGGTTCTTGGGCTGGGCAGCGGCTTTGCCCTTGGAGACTGTGCGCTTGCGTCCCTCGGAGGTCACCCGCTTGGGGGTCGCCCGCGCCTTGACCTCAGAGCGGAGCGTGCCGTCCTCATTGGGCACAAAGCGCACCTCGGTGCTGATCTGAAAGGACACGCTGGTCAGGACTTTGCGCAGCTCTTCCGCCAAGTTGAGGCTGGAGAGGAACTGCTGCATCTCGCGGCCGACGATCTCCACCGCCTCGCGCTTGGTGGTATCGACGGCTTGCAGCGCAGACTGCATCACCGACTGCACCAAGTCCTTGGGCAGCAGCGCGCTCATCAACTTCTTGCGCTCGTCGTCCGTGGTGTTGAGGGCCTGCAGGCTGCGATCCACCGCGCGCCGCACCATGTCTGGGATGAAGCCGCCCTCGTCGCCATCGCGGTCTTTCTTGTCGAACACCATCACCAGCCTCCTTGATTCCCAAAGGATTCTGGCGATCAGCGGCAATAGATTTCCGCTGATCGCTTTGCTTGCTGGGCGGGCTGCAAGTTCGCGGCCTTTGGGGGCCGACTCACCGCAGCGGCGGAGGTGAGTCCGCTATTTCCACGGTTCCTCTCTATGGGCCGGCTGCTCGCAACCCGGAATCAGTGGTGCGAGCTGCGCCCGTGGGCCGTGCCCTCGTGGTCGGTCGCGCGGAACTCGCCGCCCTGGCTGGCGGTGCTGAGCTTGGCCAAGCTGAGCAGATCGACCTTGCCCGTCTTCTGATCGCGGCGGGTGTAGCTGGGCAGGGTGTGCACGCCGCTGTCCATGCGGATGGCGTCGCACGGGCACGCCTCTTCGCAAAAGCCGCAGTAGATGCACTTGAGCAGGTCGATCTCAAACTGGGTCGGGAATTTCTCGATGTCCCGATCCTCATGCTCGGAGGCGACGATGGTGATGCAGTTGGCCGGGCAAGCGGTGGCGCAGAGCATGCAGGCCACGCAGCGCACTTGGCCGTCGTCGCGCTTGGTCAGCAGGTGCTTGCCGCGAAAGCGCGGCGTGTAAGGGCGCCGATCCTCTGGGTATTGGACGGTGACGATGTCCTTTTTGCCAAACAGATTGCGCACGAACGCCCGGCTGGTGATGACCAGACCCCTGGCAATTTCGACGACGTAGGACTGCTGCACCAGGTCGGGTTGAATGCGGTTGACCAGTTTGGCCATGGTGTCATTCCTCTAGGGCCGCGCGGGCCAGTCGTCCAGGAGAAGAAAGCGGTCGAAGGTTCCGGTGGAGAGATCCAACGGCCGGATCTAGCGGCGATCCAGCAGGGTCAGGGCGATACCGGTCAGCACCAGGTTCACCAGCGCGGCCGGCAGCATGATGCGCCAGCCCAAGCGCATGACCTGATCGTAGCGGAAGCGCGGCAGGGTCCAGCGGATGGTCATCTGCAGCCACACCAGGAACACGGCCTTGAGCAGGAACGCGCCGATTTGCAGGGCGATCAGCAGCGGAGTGTCGCCCGACACGCCGGGGATGTGCCAGCCGCCCAGGAACAGCGTAGCACCCAGGCAGCCGATGAGCACGATCTCAATGAACTCGGACAGGGCCAGAACCGCGAAATTCATCGAGGAATACTCGGTCCACCAGCCGGCAGTCAGCTCGGACTCGGCCTCAGCGGTGTCAAACGGCGCGCGCTTGTTTTCGGCGATGGCGCAGGCGAGATACAGAATAAACGCCGCGGGTTGCGTAAAGATGCCCCAGGCCGGCAAGAAACCAAACAGCGTCTGGGTCTGCTGAACGACGATCTCCTGCAGGTCGACGGACCCCGAGATCATGAACACGCCGCAGAGCACGAGACCGATCGCCACTTCGTAGCTGATCATTTGCGCGGTGATGCGCAGGCCGCCCATGAGCGACCACTTGTTGTTGGAGGCCCAGGAGCCCATGACCGCGCCGTAGACGTTGAGCGACGAGATGGCAAAGATGAACAGGATCCCCAACTCCGTGTTGGCGATCACCGCGTTGTCGCCCGGGCCAAACGGAATCACCGCAAACACCATCAGCGCCGGGATAAAGGCGATGATCGGCGCCATGCGGAACATGATCGGGTTGGGCGTGTCGGGGGTGAAATCCTCTTTGGTCAACATCTTGATCGGGTCGGCGAGCATGTGAAACAGACCGCCCAGGCGGAATTTGCCCACATTGGCGCGGTTGGGGCCGGGGCGATTCTGGATCAGCGCGGAATACTTGCGCTCGACCCAGGTCAGCACAGTGGCCAGCCCCATGACGAACACCAGGGCAAAGCCGGCGAACTTGATGAGCGTCCAGGCGATGGTGTTGAGGATGGGGTCGGTGAACAGCTGCATGGCGGTCTCCTAACTCGGTCACGGACTGGGCTGAGCGTACTACTGGGCTGAGCGAACTGCTGGGCTGAGTGAACTGCTGGGCGGAGCGATTTACGGGCCTAGGCGATGAACGGAGCTCAGTCGTGAGCGGGACTCGGTGTCGAACGAGGGACTGCGGCCGATCAGGCGCCGCGGCGCAGTTGGAAAGGCCGGTTGTAGGTCGGGGCTACCGGATCCGGCTCCCACTGAGGCGTGCCTTCGATCCGCGGACGGCGCTCGGCCAGCGGCTCGCCACGGCCCAGGGCCCGGCCCAAGTCGCCCAGTTCGCCGTAGTTCAGGAACTTGAAGGCGGGCACAACCGCGGCCAGCTTGTCAAAAAGCTCAGTCGGGCGGCTCTTTTCGCTGAAGTCCAGGGGCGCGTCCAGCACGCTCTGGGCCAGCTGGGCCGCGGCGGCGTGGGGGGTCACGGTGGTCACGGCGGGCTTGAGCGGCTGCTGCAGGCGTTGCACCCAGCCGGCGGCGTTGGTCACGCTGCCTTCGCGGCGGTGCAGCGGCGTTGCCGGGATCACCACTTCCGCGGCCTCGCTCAAGGCGCTGGCGACATCGGTGATCACAGCGGCCTTGGGTACGCGAGCCACGGCTTCTAGCAACTCGTCGCTGCTGGAGCTGCCGTTGTCGACGATCACCACCAAATCCAGGGCGCCGCTGTCGCCGATGAGCGACGTTTCTGTGCCGAGCGGGCCCAGCAACTGGCCCAGGATCTCCTGAGCGCCGCTGCGGTTGCAGTCGCGGTCGTCGGTGCGGAGCAAGGTGTCGCCCTTCTGGCCGCTGCGGTTGAGCAGATAAGCCTTGGCACTCAAGCCCTTGACCAGCTGACCCCAGGCGTAATAGTCCTCATTGGTCAGCGAGGCGGACAGGGCCACGCCGATCTGGCTGCCCGCGGCGATGGCGTCGTGCAGCCAAGTGCCCAGGGCGCGAATGCCATCCACGGCGGGGGCTTGACGCGGGCCGTCGGGGCCTGGGACCACTCCTAGGCTCAGGGCGCGCTCATTGCCGCTCAGGCTATGGCGGCCTTCATCGCACATCCAGTAGCTGTTGACGTCGGGGTTGTAGCGCGGAACCAAGCGCTCGACCTTGTTGGTGTGGCTGTCCACGCGCACCGAGCAACCGCGGGCGCAACCTGTGCACACCGAGTCGCGGCGGTCGAGGAACCACACCCGGCGCTGAAAGCGGAATTCGCGGCTGGTCAGGGCGCCGACCGGGCAAATATCGACGACATTGAGCGAATACGGATTGTTCAGCTCGACGCCGTCCGGCGTGGTGATCTCCGAGTGCTCGCCGCGGGCTTCCACGGTCAACTCGTTGGTCTTGGTGACTTCCTCGCAGAAGCGCACGCAGCGGGTGCAGACGACGCAGCGCTCCGCGTCCAAGACCACGCTGGGGCCCAGCACTTTGGCCTTGGGCTTGCCGATCTTCTCGCTGATGACCCGCGACGCCTTGGCGCTGTAGGTCACAAAATGCTCTTGCAGCACGCACTCGCCGGCCTGGTCGCAGATGGGGCAATCGACCGGGTGGTTGAGCAGGATGAACTCCAGCACCGCCTTCTGGGTGGCCTGGACCTTTTCCGTCTGGGTGCGCACCACCATGCCGTCGGCCACTTCTGTGTAGCAGCCGGGCAGAGGCTTGGGTGATTTCTCGACTTCAACCAAGCACATGCGGCAGTTAGCGGCGATGGAGAGCCCGGGGTGATAGCAGAACACCGGGATGTCGATGCCGAGTTGCTTGGCCGCGCGCAGCACCGTCGTCCCTGCGGGGACTTCGATTTCGCGGCCGTCGATGGTGACCTTGGGCATAGGGGGCCTCAGTGCTTGGGCTCGAGTCGCTTGCTTGGGCGTCCATCCATCGCGGGGCAAGACGCTGGTCTAGGGCTTGAAGGAGACTAGGGTCGGGACTCGAAAGGAGAAAATGGCTGACGGCGCCGGCCAGACGGCTAGCGGTCGACTTCGCCGCCGATCATGTTGAGCGTGTCAAAGGTCGGAACGATGTCAGACAAAAAGTGCCCGACGATCATCTTCTTGAGAATGCCCATCGCGTAGAAGCACGGCGGGCGCACGTGGATGCGGTACGGCCGGCCATTGCCCTGGGACACGGCGTAGAAGCCGACTTCGCCGTTGCCGCCTTCGACCGCGGCATAAATCTCGCCGGGCGGCACCTGATGGCCGTCGATAACCAGCTTGAAGTGGGCGATCATGCCTTCGATCGAGTTGTAGACTGCGTCTTTGGGCGGCAGACAGACCTTCCAGTCGTCGACGTTGATCGGCCCCTTGGGCATCTTCTGGAAAATCTGCTGGATAATCTTGTAGCTCTGCTTGATCTCTTCAACGCGGCAGAGATAGCGATCGTAGTTGTCGCCCTGGTGGCCGATGACGACCTCAAAGTCCATCTCGTCGTACTTGAGGTACGGCTGGTGCTTGCGCAGGTCCCAGTCGACGCCCGTGCAGCGCAGCATGATGCCGGTACAGCCGGAGTCGATCGCGTCCTGCTGGCTCAGCTGGCCTGTGGCGATCATGCGATCGTAGAAAATCCGGTTCTTTGTCAGAAGCTTGTCCATCTTGGACAGCAGGTCAATCGCTTCGTCGAGCGCCTTCATGACGTGCGCTTCGTAGTCTTCCGGCAGGTCGGCCTTCATGCCGCCGATGCGGGTGTACGAGGTCGTCAGGCGAGCGCCCGTCAGCTCTTCGACGATGGGATACAGGCCTTCGCGGGCCTGAACGCCGTAGAGAAAGGGCGTAAACCCGCCGAGTTCCAGCGCACCCGCCGCCAGACCGGTGAAGTGGTCGGTGATCCGCGAGATCTCTGAGATCAGCATGCGGATGTACTGGGCCCGCGGCGTAGCGGTAATGCCCATCAGCTTCTCAACCGCCATCACGTAGCCGACGTTGTTGACCATCGGCGAGACGTAATTGAGCCGGTCTGTGTACGGCAGGACCTGCTGCCAGGTGCCCTGCTCGGCCATTTTCTCAAAGCCGCGATGCAGATAGCCGATGTGGATGTCCACATCCTGGACCATCTCTCCGTCCAGCGTCAGGACGAATTTCACGGTGCCGTGGGTCGCGGGGTGCGACGGGCCCATGTTGATCGTCATCAGGTCGCCCGAACGATCGGCGGTGGCCTTGACCGATTGGGCGGCGCTGAGGCCACTGGCAGAGGGGGCGGTGGTGGTGCTCATGGGCGAGCCTCCGTGAAATCAAGGGACTAGGGCCAAGACGGCGGGTTCACGAGCAAAGGCGACGCCTAACGGTAGGTTTCCTGATCGGTGTAGTCGCTCAGGGTCGGCAGGGACACCAGCGGCTGATAACCGCGCAGCGGATAGTCTTTTCGCAGCGGGTGACCTTCAAACTCTTCATACAACAGGATGCGCCGGTGATCGGCGAGGCCCTCAAAGCGCACGCCGTACATGTCCCAGGTCTCACGCTCGCCAAACCCGGCTGCGAGCCACACGCCGCTGAGGCTCGGGACGATGGAATCTTCAAGCGAAATCGCGACCTTGACCCGCAACCGGTGCTTGAGCGACAGCGACAGCAGGTGGTAGACCACCTCAAAGCGCGGCAGGGTCGCCGAGGTCAACCCCGACTTGTGGCCCGCGTCGACAGGGCTGGTACGCGCGCGAAACTCAATCGGAAACTCGGAGTAGTCTACCCCGGTGACGTCGATGAGCTGCTGCATGGCGCTGCGGGGATCGTCGCGGAGAAATGTCATGATCTCGACGAGTTTCTCTCTGACCACCAGCACAGTCGCGTCGCCGCCGGTGCTGTGGCTGCCGAGCACGGCGTCGCCAAACTTGGCGCGGACGATATCGATGAGCTTCTGCGACATGGTTTCTCCAGCAGCGCGAAGGGGGCTAGGTCAGCTCAGATGCGGTTGGCTCGCGGCAGGTACGGTGGCCATCTGGCGGACTCCCGAATCAGAAACTCGCGCGTTTCTGCAAAGCTATGGGCGCTTCCGCCAGTGACGCTCGCCCAACGGGCCCGACGCAGGGGCCCTCAATTGGACCTGGCCAGACCACCGTGTAGGGGGCAGGCCGAGCGCCGCGAACTAGTCCCAGTCCAAAGCGCCGCGCTTCCACACGTACGCCAAGCCGGCGCCCAGGATCCCGACAAACACAAACATTTCGCCCAAGGTCGCCAGGCCCAAGCCGGGCTCGACGATCAACTCGCGGAAGAGCGCCGCCCACGGGTACATGAACACCGATTCAATATCGAACACGATAAAGAAGATGGCGATCAGATAGAATTTCACGGAGAACCGCGCGCGGGCCGAGCCGACCGGGTCGCTGCCGCACTCAAACGTGGCCTGCTTGACCGGGCTGGAGCGCCGCGGGCCGAGCACGTAGTTGATGACGCCGATGGCCGCGCCGATGCCAACCACGACGACGAACATCGTGATAAGAGAGATGTATCCGAGCTGGCTCTGCAGCATGTCAGGCTCCGCGCTCGCAGTCGGGCAAAGACCGCTATCCGCCGAGGGAGACTCGGCAGCGCGACGGCGAGATACTCCATTCGAGGGGTGTCCGTCAATTGTCCGTCGATCGTCCGTCGATTGTCCGGGCGGCGAAGGGGTGCGATCGGCAAGGCGGGGCGGCGACACCCCAGGGGCGCGGCGGCGAGAGGCGGCGGGCGTTGCAGGAAGCGCGCGGCGGCGGTACCTTGGCGGAGAACCTGCCCCCCAGATCACCTGACTGGGCCAGTCGAAAGAAACGCGAGGTCACCATGTTGTCGGAGCGCAAGCGCGAACCCTTCAAGATCCAAGGCGTGGTGGTCGGCATCGTGGTCGACAACAAGGACCCGGACGGGCACTACCGCGTCAAGGTGAAATTTCCGTGGGTCTCTGAGTCGGACGCCAAGTACACCGACGCCAAAGACGACGAGGATTTTCGCACCACCTGGTGCCGCATCGCCACGTTCATGGCCGGCAAAGACCGCGGCTCCTTCTGGTTGCCAGAAGTGGACGACGAAGTGCTGGTGGCCTTTGAGCACGCCGATGTGCGCCGGCCGTTTGTGATCGGCAGCTTGTGGAACGGCATCGACACGCCCATCCACGCCAACCAGGAACAGGGCGGCAAGAACTATTTCCGCTCGATCCGCTCGCGCAGCGGCCACATGCTGCAGTTTGTCGACAACAAAGAGGGCACTGAGCGGATCATTTTGCAGAATCTGGTCAAGGCCAAGGCCGAAGAAGACGAGCCGACGGGGCGCAATGGCCACCGCATCGTGCTGGACCAGTCGAGCAAGGCCGATCAGATCGAGATTTACGACCACGAGAACAACAACTACATCCTGATCGACACCAAGAACAAGAAGATCACCATCGAGACCAAGACCGGCGACATGCTGCTCAAGGCCAAGAACACGATCACCATGGAATGCAAGGACTTGGTCATCAAGGCGGACGCGACCATCAAGCAGGAGTCCGGCTCGTCTACGGAGACCAAGGCCGGCTCGACGATGGATGTCAAGGCGTCGGCGACCATGACGATCAAGGGTGCGACCGTCAATATCAACTAGCGGCTCTGGCTTTGGGGCACAGGCGCGACACACGCGGCCAAGCGATCGCACCGGGCGAGGCCAGACTCTGGGCCCCGAAGGTGGCGGCTTACCGCGCAGGGGCAGCATAGCGATTTGAAGATCCACGGAAATTTGCAGGGACTGTCGGTCACCGAGCGCAGTGGGCTAGAGAGGCTGGGGCACCACCTTTGCGAGCCGCGCGAAGTCGTTTCGGAGGCCCTGGCGGTGCGCATGTGCGGCCTGGCGGCGCGGCTGGGGCGGCAGATCGGCGTGCTGATCGACCGCGGTGGCCGGGTAACGCACGCGATCGTGGGCGATGACCACCAGATCGAGCTGCCCGATTTGGGGCGATGGGGCAAAGAATCCGGGCGGTTGCGCGGCTTGAGGCTGGTGCATGTCCACCTGCGCGGCGAGCCGGTCGACGACGACGACTTGAACGACTTGACGCGGCTGGGCCTGGACCTGGTGGCGGCGCTGAGCCATGCCCAGGGGGTGCCGCAGGCGGTGTCGATCGCCCACATTGCCACGGACGGCGAGGGCGTGGGCAACCGCAGCCATCCGACCGCAGAGGTGTTGCCGCCGCAGCTGTGGAGCAGCCTGGCGTTTGACTGCGGGGCCTGGATTGCTGAGCTGCAGTCGCGGCTTGCGCAAGTGCGACCCGCGGCGAGGATGATCGACGCGCGCGAGCGGGCGCTGCTGATTTACGTGGGCAGCGACAGCGTGGCTCAGGCCGAAGATCGCCTGGATGAGATGGAGGAATTGGCACGCACCGCCCGGGTTGAAGTGGTGGGCCGGGTCCTGCAGCGCCGCCGCGACATCGATGCGCGCACCCTGATCGGCTCGGGCAAGCTGGCGGAACTGACGCTCAAGGCCATGCAGACGGACGCGACCATGCTGCTGTTTGCCCGCGAGCTGACGCCCAGCCAGTCCAAGTCCATTCAAATGCTTGCCGATATCAAAGTGTTGGACCGCACCCAGCTGATTCTGGACATCTTTGCCCACCGCGCCCGCTCGCAGGACGGCAAGCTTCAGGTTGAACTGGCGCAATTGCGTTATTCTTTGCCGCGGTTGGGTGATCGCGACAACGCCCTTTCGCGGCTGACGGGCGGCATTGGCGGCGTGGGTCCGGGCGAGACCAAGCTGGAGATCGACCGGCGGCGGGCCCGCGACCGCATCCACCGGATTGAGCAGGACTTGGAGAGGCTCAAGCGCGGCCGCGGGGTTCGGCGGGCTGGGCGGAGCTCTGCGGAGGTGCCATCTGTGGCCCTTGTGGGCTATACTAACGTGGGAAAATCGAGCCTGCTCAATGCCTTGGCAAAGTCGGACGCCTATACGGAGAATCTGCTCTTTGCCACCCTGGACCCGACCACGCGGCGCATCCGCTTGCCCGGCGGTACCCAGGTGGTGGTGACGGATACGGTGGGATTTATCCGCGATTTGCCTAAGGAATTGCTTGGGGCCTTTGAGGCGACGCTGGAAGAAGGCCGGGCCGCGGACCTGCTGCTGCTGGTGGTGGACGGCAGCCACGCGCAGATGGAGGCGCAGCTGGAGTCGGTGGTGCGGATTCTGGGCGACCACGACCTGGGCGAAGCGCCGCGCAAAGTGATCATCAACAAGAGCGACGCCTTGCGCGACTTGCCGGCCGTGCGCGAGCTGATGGCGGCTTGGGGAGCGGCGCCGGTCTCTGCCTTGACCCGCGAGGGCATGGGCGATCTGATGGAGTCGCTGGAACGCGAATTGCTAGTGGCGCGCGCCCAGGCCAAAGAGCTGGCCGAGCTGGAGCGCGACGAGAAAATCGCCCTGGACCAGCGCGGTCCTTGGGTGCCGTAGCCCCGGAGCCAGGGCTCAGTTCTCGTCCGTCGCCTTGAGATCCTTGGCGTGGGAGGCGTGATGGGCGTTGGGCTTGAACTTGCCTTCCTCCATCCGCGCGAGATCGCGCTCAAACAGGGCTCGCAGCAGGTTCCAGCGGGCGAGCAGGTTCTGCGCCTTGAAGCGGGCCTGGGCCGTCGAATACTGCTGCATGCCAAAGTCGCGGAACTCGCGCTTGAGGGCGTCGAATTCAAAAGTCGGCGGCGTCTTTTCAAAACCGTTGAAATAGTTCTGGAATTTTCGACGCAGCTGCTCCAACTTGACTTCGAGCTGCTGCAGTTGCTGTTGGGCTTTTTCAGAGCCAACGGGTCCCTTGATGGCCATGATTCCTCGCGGGGCGGCGTGGCGGCGTCGTTTGCCCTGCCCTGTTGTTCGTACTACCATCGCAGGCCAGCAAGATGCAACGGCCAGGGAGGCGCCGCGCCCCAACTGGTCGAGGCCAACGCCTGGAGGACCGCCAAATGAATCAGCAACTCCCACGCCGCGCCCCGGTCATCGCGGCCGCAGCTCTGGCCGGCTTCGGCCTCTTGGCCATGGCCGGCTGCAGCAAGGCCGATCCGGAAGAGAATTGCCGGCTGTGGATGAACAACGACGCCGGCTGGGCCGAAATGTCGCTGTTTGTCGCGGACAAGGCCAACGACGCCAAGCTCCGCGGGCGCTGCTTGGAGATTCTGGTGGCTGAGGGCGGCCAGCCGTCGCAGGTGCTGTCGGTCACGGAGAAGGCCCCGGACCGCGTGGACCTGTTGGTGGGGCTGGAACCGTCGATGATCAAGCTGTTGCAGAACGGCAGCGTCAAGCAGAAGGGCCACGCCAAGATCGTGCTGTTCGCCATGCTCAAAGAAGGCAAGCTGCCCGAGGCGAAGGCCACAGAGCTCAAGGCCAAGCTCGCCGATTGGGCCTTTGCCGACTTCAAGCACGAGATGGACACCGAGTCGCTCAAGGCCGCGCTGAAGGAGCGGGTGACCCCGGACGACATTGAAGTGTTGGGGCCGACTGCGGTGCCGGGCGTGGAAGTCATGCTGGGCAAAGGTATTTCTAAGGGCGAGCTGGTGGCGTTCCTCAAGAGCCAGAACACCCCGGAGGCCAAGAAGGCCCTGGTGGCCGGCCTCAAGCGCTACCACAGCACCAAGAATGTCAAGATTAGTGAAGATGACCTGGGGGCGATCCAGGCGACCGACACGCTCCAGGGCTATGTGTATTTCCTGGAGCTGTACCGGCGCTTTGCCGATGTCGCCAAGCCGCACCCGGATGACAAGCGCGCGGCCGATCTGGCGATCCGCGTGGCCCTGCAGTGGACCGATCCGGACGACGAGAAGAAGAAGCCGGAAGAGCTGGAGAAACTCAAGAAGGATCGGCTGGAGCTGATCAAGGGCGCGTGGGACCAAGTCGGGCCGCTGATGGACCAGCTGCTGACCGGGCGCAACTGCGACGACCGCTGGTACGCCACGCAGATGTTGGTGGCCACCCAAGGGGCCAAGGGCTTGGAGACGGCGCTGGGCAAGCTCCCGGACGACACCAACTACGGCCAAGAGGAGTTTGCGGCCAACGACGCCAAGAAGATGATCGTCGACCTTTGCCTCAATGAAATCAAGACGCTGGGCGCAGACACTGCGCGACCGGTGCTGGAAGCGACGCTCAAGAGCAACCCGCACGCCGTCTCGCGGGTGGTGGCGGCGCGCTGCCTGGCGGTGTTTGGCGATCCGGCGTCGCTCGCTGTGCTCAAGGCCTTT
Source organism: Myxococcota bacterium (assembly GCA_964201005.1). Lineage (GTDB taxonomy): Bacteria > Myxococcota_A > UBA9042 > UBA9042 > UBA9042 > SXRM01. The sequence continues at coordinate 5,152 of CAXNCS010000029.1, read as the reverse complement.
GACAAGAAGGACCCGATTGGCGTCAAGAACGTCCAGCCGGTCATCGTCACGGACATGCCGATTTCTGTAGGTGATATCGTCCAGGCCTCGGTGGACACCATCGACTATTGCGCGACGGTAGACAAGCTAGCCGCCGAGGGCAAGATCGACGCCGACACCGCCAAGTTCCGCAAGAACTACGCGCTGTACAGCTTCTACCGCAAGGGCAAAGAGCTCGCCAAGTTTGCGGAGGAGATGGCGACCGACAAAATCGAGCGCGACAAGGCCAAGAAGGCCGGCAAGTAGCCCACCCACCGCAGCTGGCGAGAGCCGCGTGCCGCCCCGAGGTCCTGGATGGCCAACATCACGTGCCCCCGCTGCGCCACCGCCTGGCCCCAGGCCTATCAGTTCTGCGGCCGGTGCGGTGGACCTTTGCACTCGGAGAGCGCGCCGGCGACGCTAGCCCCCGCGTTTATTCCGCCGCCGCCGAGTGGTCCTGCGCCGATAGAGCCCCTGGCCCTGCGCCGCAGCCAGCTGGTGGTGTTGCGCGGTCCGGTGTCTGAGGGGACGGCGTTTGCCCTGCCGGCGGGAGTCAGTTCGCTGGGGCGTCAGGGCGATCTGGCCTTCGCTGATGACCCCCAACTCGCTTCGCCGCATGTGATTTTTGACCGGAGCCCGGAAACGGTCGACATTACCGGCATTCCGGGGGCGGCTGGCGTGTTCCGGCGTCTGCGCGAGCCAACCCTGATTCGCTCCGGCGACGTGGTGTTTGCCGGCGAGCAATATCTGCTGGTGCGCGCGGGCGATCAGGCGCCGACGGATCCCCTGCCGACGGGGCAACTGCCGGTGGAGAATTTTGGCACGCCTCTGCCGCCGCCGCGCCTGCACGTGACCCAGCTGCTGTACGGCGGGCTGCCGGGTCGGGTGGTGTCGACCGATCGCGAGATGCTGACCGTGGGCCGCGACAACGCCGACCTGGCCTTTCCGCAAGACCGCTTCATGAGCGGCAAGCACCTGCGTTTTGAAGTGGCGGCGAGCGGCCATATCCAGGTGATCGACGTGGGGAGCCTGAACGGCACGTTTGTGCGGGTGACGCGCTTGCCGACTCGGCTGCACCGCGGCGATGAGATCCTAGTGGGCAGTATGCTGTTCCGCGTGGACATTGACGAGATGTAGCGGCGCAGAGACCGGTGGCGCCAGCTTCAAAGCCGCAGCTTGGGGGCGAAGGAGCTCTGGGGAGCGCGGCGCTTCGCAGTGAATTTTCTTTAGCGATAGCACAGGCTTGGGGCAATGGCGACGCAGAAACCGGTGGCGCAGAACAGCAGATTGCCCCTGCCGCCACAAAAAGACGCGGGCAAGCGCGAGGGTCAGAAATCGCCGCCGGGCAAGAGTCGCGGGTGCCTGGCGCAGCTTGCGCTATTGGTGGCGCTGAGCGGCTTGCTGGGTGGCGGAGCTGCGGCCGTCGGCTGGTATTGGCTGGATGCTACGCTGCCTGACGTGTTCAGCTTTGAGGCGTATCGGCAAATTGCCAAGGAATCCTCTAGGGTTTATGCGGCGGGCGGCGAGGTGGTGGCGCGCTTTGGCGAGGAGATCCGCACGGTGATCCCCAGCGAGAGGATCCCGCCGGCGATGCGCTACGCCATGGTCTGCGCTGAAGACGCGGCGTTTTTTGACCACCCGGGGCTGGATCTGGCCGGCATCGCCCGGGCGCTGTGGGTGGATGTGACCAAGGGCCGCTATGCGCAAGGCGCGTCGACGCTGACCCAGCAGTTTGCCAAGACGCGGTTTCTGGGGCGAGAGAAGACGTTTACGCGCAAGTTCAAAGAGTTAGTCCTAGCGCGCAAGCTCGAGAGCAAGCTGAGCAAAGACGAAATTCTGACGCTGTACCTCAACGAAGTGTATTTTGGCCACGGTCGCTATGGGATTGAGGAGGCGGCGCGCTATTTCTGCGGACGCTCGACCGGCGAACTGGACGTAGCTCAGGCGGCACTCCTAGCAGGAATGGTCAATAGTCCCGCGCGGTTTTCGCCATTTCGCTATCCGGATCGCGCCAAGCAGAGGCGGGCCTACGTGCTCGGGCAAATGCTGCGCCACGGCTATATCTCGCAGGCGGACCACGACCGGGCCAGCCAGCAGGCCTTGCCCCAGAAAGCCCAGGATAAGGAAGGGCTTGACGCGGCGGGCGAGGTCGGCAGCTGGTATGTCGAGGCGGTGAGGCGACTGGCGCTGGACAAAGTCGACCGGGAGGCGCTGTACGGCGGCGGACTGCGCATAGAAGTGGCCATGGACGTGGGCCTGCAGCGGGCGGCTGAGGAGGCTGTGCGCCGTGGGCTGCAGAAGATCGACCGGCTGTACCGGGTCGACCAGCCGCTCAAACACTACGATGACGAGGCTTCTATCCAGGTGGGGCTACAGAAACTCGCTGCGCAGCAAGGAGAAATGCCGGCTAGCGGCAAGGTTCTGCTGGGTGTGGTGGTGGGCGAAGAGCCGGACGGCAAGGCCTACCGCTTGAGCCTGGGCTCCGTGGAGGGGCGGCTGCCCAAAGCGGCACTGCAGCGCTACGAGGGGGCGCGCAAGCTGCCCGATGCAAAGCCGACCGATGCCAAGGCAAAAAAGGAGGAAGTGCCGGTACCGCAGGGTCCGCTGGTGTATCGGCGCGGCGACTTGCTGCGGGTGTCTGTGCGGGATCACGACGAGAAAGGCCTTCTTCTGTCGGCAGAATTTGGCCCGCAGGCTGCGTTGGTGGCCCTGGAGCCCAAGACGAGGCTGGTGCGGGCTCTGGTGGGCGGCGACGACTTTGACCTGCACCCCTACGATCGCACGCGGGCACTGCGCCAACCAGGCTCAACCTTTAAGACTTTTGCCTACGGCGCGGCGATTGAGGCGGAGCTGGTGACCGCAGACACGGAACTGCTGGACGAGAAGCGCACGTTCAACGTCGCCGGGCGGGGCTGGACACCGCGGAATTTCTCCGGCACCTACGACGGGCGCTCGTATAGCCTTCGAGATGCGCTGGCGTTTTCGATCAATTCTATCGCCGTGGAGATCGGCTCGCGGGTGGGGCCAGAGAAGATCGCCGAGCTCGCGGGGCGGGTGGGCATCAAGAGTCCGCTCAAGGCCGGACTGCCGCTGGCGTTGGGGGCGAGCTCGGTGACGCCCATGGAACTTACCAATGCTTACGCGACTTTAGCGGCGGGCGGTCGGGTGGCGGAGCCGATTATTGTCACGCGGATCGTCGACCGCAGCGGCAAGGACCTGTTTTTGGCGCCGCGGGGCGAAGGGCGGAGCGTGCTCGCGGAAGGGGTTGCGCGGCAGATTGTGGATATGCTGGGTGAAGTAGTGCGCAAGGGCTCCGGCAAGGAGGCGCAGCAGGCCGGCCGACCGGTGGCGGGCAAGACTGGCACAAGCAATGGCGGGCGCGACGCGTGGTTTGTGGGATTCTCAGCTGACTTGGCGGCAGGGATCTGGGTCGGCTACGACGACCGCAAGGAGATGCCCAAGGGCACAGGCGGCGCGCTGGCGGTGCCGATCTTTACCCAGTTCTTTAAGCAAGGGCTGGCGATGGTGCCGGTCACTCCGCTGCCGCGTTTGCCGCACGTATTGGCCGGACCGGTGGCCAACTTGCCGGCGCCGCTGGGTGACGTGGAGGCGGGAGCGAGCGACCTGGAAGACAAGGAGCTTGCGCCGGATCTGCCGCCCAACGCCCCACAGGAAGCGCCACCGCCGCGGGCGGGAAAGCCGCGCCAGGAAGTAGAGGACGAAGCAGTCGAATGAGGCCGTCTGTAAGTTCGCGTCCGTGCGGCTCGCCCCGCTGCGGCCTTTGGGTTTGGGGGACGGTATCCGGAATTGGATAATCATAACCCTGCCATCCGAGCCACTCTACGCCACCCCACGGGCGAGATTGGGCAGGGTCAGCGGTCTAGTGAATGGGAGACAGTCGCGCAGTTGTCGGCCAGTCGCTGCGCATGTAGCGTTTCCCTACGGGGGCGGTCTCGGGCGGAGATCAGCGCTGATCAAGGCGATCCAGCAAATCCCGCGCACTCCTCGCCCCGCCCGGGCTGCGTCAGACAGTAGCATGGCTATTGTCTGATCCATGATATCAATAGGCATTTCCCAGTCGCATTCGCAGTCCTCCCGCCGCCGCCGGCCCACCTCGTCCGCCACGCAAAACTATTTTCGCCCGTCGCCGAGGAAAAAGTCGCCAGTTGCCGATTACGATTCAAGGGGCAAAATCCGCCCCGGCTGAGGTCGGCCGTGCGAAAACTGCGCATGTACAATCCCGCGTACTACTGCGAAGTGACCATCCGCGCCCAAGATGGCGACTTTGCGTTTAATCCCAACAACATCGAGCTCCGCGAACGCATCTACGGCCTCTTTGCGGAAGCCGTCGACAAGACCCGCGTGGAGATCTTCATCTTTCATTTCATGAGCAACCACTACCACGGCCTCTACGGCTTTGAGACGCCGGGGCAGATGACGGCTTTCACCTCGTATTTGCACGGCAATTTGGCGCGCCTGGCCAATGAGACCGAGGGTCGCTCAGGACCCTTCTGGCGCCGGGCCAAGGTCTGCATGGTCACGCGCGATGCAGCGACGGTCGCGACGCGCTTCAAGTACATCATGGGCCAGGCGATCAAGGCGGATATCTGCCATCATCCCGGCGAGTTCCCCGGCGCTTCCGCGGTGGATGCGCTGCTGTACGGCACCAAGCTCATCGGCCGCAAGGTGGACCAGACGCAGCGCTGTCGCGACTCCAAGCGGTTGGTGGAAGGCGCAAAGGATGATTCTGAATACGAAACCATGGTCGAGGTGCCGCTGACCGTGCCGCACTGCTGGGCTGGCCTGACGGCGGAAGAGTTGCGCAAGCTTTACCAGGGCTTTGCCGCGGAGCTGGCCCAGCCGGACGCGGGGCAGGTGGCGGAGCGGGTGTCGAAGCGGGCGTCGAAACGGAAGTCGCGCAAGCCGGAGCAAGTGGCGGGACCGGAGCCGGAGCCGACGCAGGCCCACGAGCTCGCCGAGGCGACGTCCGAGCCGGTGCCGGATGGTGCTCCGCAGTACCATGGCAACTGTCTGGCGCATGAAATTACTGATGATCAGCAGACCTTTCCCACGCATGATCAGCCTCCCGCCGAGCTTCTGCCGGAGCCCGAACCCTCGCCAGAAGCCGCGTCCG
>CAXNCS010000028.1:0-33310 GCA_964201005.1 Myxococcota bacterium | reverse complement strand
ACCGCCGCCGACTCCAACCTGGACCTGCAGCGCAAGTTGGCAGCCAAGGCCGAGGAGACTTTTGAGCGCCACCAAGCCTGGCTGCCCGCAGAACTGCGCGCGGAACACGCCAATTTTCATGCGGTCCGCGGCTTTCAGACCTTGGACTTCCTCGGTTCCATCCACCTGGCCGACCAGGCGCTGAGCCTGCCCAAGCTCGTGCAAGGCCAACACAGCGAGCGCCGCAAGCTCCAGGGGACGCGCGCGCAATTCCGCTGTCGCCAAGGGTTGCGGTCGCTGGCGGTGGGCTTGAACCGCGACGCCGACTATTGGCTGATGGGCGCTGTGGCCGATGCCAGGGAGGCCCTGGATCACGCCCCCAAAGGGCCCGGGACCAGCGAGACCAACGATGCAGCGCGGGTGCGGGTCTACGTCTGTCAGGCCCTGCTTGCGCTGCGCTGCTTGCGGCAGTGGCTACCCAAGGAGCAGGCTGAGTTTGACCAGCAAGCCCATCTGGTGCTTGGGCAAATCCTGGATGCCAGCAACCAAGCACAGCCGACCCAGGCCCCCGGCTGGATGCTGGATGCCGTGCTGCAGCGGCACCTGCTGGAGGGCGATTGGGCGGGGGTGTTGGCCCAGTGGGACCGTGCGGCCCTCGTCGACTACACGCTGCCTGGAATGGACGCGGCCAAGACCCAGCGCATGGCCGCCCTCTTGGACCCACAGCACCCCGCGCTTCCCTGCGATTTCAGCGTGCTGCAGACGCTGTTGGCCGCGACCGTCGAGGTTGGCGCGGCGGACCGGGCCCGCACTTTTGCCGGCAGGCTGGCCTCTTTGCACGCCGAGCCGACGTTGACTGCGCTGGTGCGGCTGTGGCCGGCGACCTTGGCTCCCGCGGATTGGGCGCTGCCGATTCCCAATTGGCTGGTGCGCTGGCAGGCTGGCGAAGAGGTGAACCTTCAGCTGCCGCCGGGCCTGGAGGCCGAGCCATTCCTCGCGGATCAGCTGCAAGCCCTGCGCAGACCTGGCGAATCGCGCCACGCCCAGCGACGCCTGCAGCTGTGGTTGGGGGTGCCGGCATGACTGGCCCCAGCGGTCTCAGCCAAGTCGCGATCCTCAAGGGCGTGACGATCCCCTTCGACGAACTGCCACGGAATTCAGTGGCTTTAGACGGGTACGTGCAAGGACCCTTTGTCGACCTGCCGCTGAACCGCTATAGCTTTGACCACCACGGCGGCTGTGTGCGCCACGCGACGCTGTCGACCTGCGAGATGACCCTCGACGCCTTGCGAGTCGGCTTCTCTGCGGCAGGATTATCCATCTACATCAATGATCTGGACGCGGATACCGTGCTTGCCGTGTGGCTGCTCCAGACCCCTGCGGCGGCAAGAGTCGAGCGCGTGGCGGTCGCGGTCCGCGCGGTAGGCCGCATCGACGCGTTGGGTCCCGCTGCCGGCAATACAGAGCGAGAAGCCGCCCTGCGCTGGGCGCTCGCGCCGTTGACCCAGCCCGACGAACTGAGGCTGCAAAGCGAGGCCGAGTGGCGCGGCGTGCTGGATCAGTGCATCGAACGCTTGAACCATTGGCTCGACGCCGGAGCGCCGCTGCAGGCCGAGTCCATGCGGGTGGCCGAGGCGCCGGAGCCGACCTTTGAGGTCCTGTATGACGGCGAGGTGTGGCAGCTGCTGAAGAGCGACGGCGGAGTGGGCGCCTTTGCGGCGGCCTACAGGCGCGGGGTGTTCGCAGCCGTGGTGGCTAGGCCCCTGGCCGATGGCTCGATCGAGTACACCATTGGCAAGGCTAGCGAATTTGTGCGCCATTTTGACGTTCCGACGGTTCTGACCGCCCTTGCCGCGGCCGAATTGGCGAGCCATCGGGACCAACGCGCCGACTGCAACTGGGGCGGCGGCAGTACGATTGGCGGATCGCCGCGCAATCCCGATGGTTCGGCGTCGCGGCTGATTCCCGCGCAGGTGGCAGCGGTGGTTGAAGAGGCGCTGCGGCTTTAGTACCCCAAACCCGAAATTCGCAGCGGGTTCGCCGAAAGCCAGCGGATGGGTTTGGGGTACTACTGCTGGGTGTTTTTTCGTACATCGAACTCGAAATCCCTGACAACCCGCCGCGAACTTGAGGTTCGATGTACTAGCTCGGTTGATGCGCGACGACAACGCAGATTTCCACAGTGGTGTCCTAGGCATCTGAGCGGAGCTCGGCGCCCGCCTTCCGTCTCCATCCCGGTATCCGGTCTCAGGCGCTGAGACGGCGATGCCGATGTCGCGCAACATAACCTATTGATCGTACGCATACTGCCCTTGGCACACCTTGTGCAGTTCCCGCAACGAACCGCAAGCGCTACACTGCCCGCGGAGGTGCAGCATGAGCGATGAGCGGCGATGGACTTGGGAGGACATCGTGCACCTGCCGGAAAATGAAATGCCAGAGCTGATTGACGGAAGGCCCTACATGCGCGCAGCACCGCGCGGCCGCCACGGCTACCTGCAGGGCGAGCTGCCGATTGGGCTGCGGCTGGGAGACCCAAAGATCGCGCTTGGGTGGTGGATCATCGTTGAACCCGACGTGCGCTTGACCCAGCACCGCATCCTTCGGCCCGACTTGGCCGGTTGGCGCAAGGAGCGAATGCCCGAGTTGACCGACGACTGGCCCATCGACCTTCGCCCCGACTGGGTCTGCGAGATCGCCTCGCCCAGCAACGCCCACTACGACCGCGGCATCAAGTCCAAGGTTTACCGCGAGGCGGGCGTGCCCTGGTACTGGCTAGCGGATCCTCAAGAGCGCACGCTTGAAGTTTTTGAACTGACAGGAGAAAACTGGCGGTACCGCGATTCGTTCAGCGATGGCGACGTGCTTGCCTTGCCGCCGTTTGACGACGCGGTGCTGAGAATCGCTGACCTGTTTGGGCCGTTGCCCAAGGGCTGGCCTGGGGCGTGAGTCAAGCAGACCACCTTGACCTGCCGATGGATTCTTCGGTTGACGGCCCTCGTCCCCGAGCGTAGGCTCGCCTGAGGCGACTAGGACCACTTCAGTTGGGGGCGATATGGGACTCGCAGGCTGGTCCAATCGGCCGCCAAATGGCCTGCTGGCGTTTTGCGCCTGCCTGCTGGCCATTGCCTGTACGGCCTGCGGATCCGACCCCCCAAGGGCGCCATTGGCCCAGGTCGACGGAACACCCGGCGAATTGCCCGACGCGGGTGACGCCGACCTGGCCGACGTTGCTGCGGAAACCGCTGACGCCACGGTGCAAACGGATGGCGCCGGCCAGGACCAGCCCAAAGCCGCCAAGGCCGGGCTCGACAGCTGCTTTGGCCGCTGCTTGAGCTACCAGCTTGGCACGCCTTGCCAGTGCGACCTCGACTGCGGCCATCGCGGCGACTGCTGCACTGATTTTGCTGAACAATGTCGATGCAGGAGCCTCGCCGACTGCCAACCTGCCCCTGTGGCCTGCTCTGCGGTGACGTGCACGCCCGATGGATACTGCTACCATGGAATCAACAATTGCCATGCCGATTCAGCATGTATCGCTCTTGCCTGCGACCCTAGCGCCTCGGACGGCAAAATTGGCGCGGGCTGCGTCGGCCTAGCTGTGCCAGACGGCAGCTGGTGCGATGGAGGGACCTGCTTTGTGGCGACCTGCAGCGGCGGATCCTGCCAGAATACCGCAATACCCTTAGCGATCAATGCGCCATGCCGCGACGGCGATCCGTGTACGGAACAGGGGTGGTGCCGGGAAGCCAAGTGCAACCATTCGCTCAAGTGTGCCAACGATGGAAATCCCTGCACCATCGAATCTTGCGACCCAAAGTGGGGCGAGTGCCATGTCGCACTCGCTGGGGACGGCACTGCTTGCGCAGACGCCACGGACTGCAGAGGCCCAGGAAGCTGCCTGGCCGGCACCTGCGCGGCCGTGAAATTGCCAGACGGCGCCACCTGCGAGTCGGCCAATCCGTGCTTGACGGGCGCATCCTGCCAAGGCGGCTACTGCAGTGACGGCAAGACTGCTTTGGTCGGCGCCGCGTGTAAACCGCCCGACACCTTCAACGATATCTGCATGATCAACGGCAATTGCCAGCCCGACGGCTCGTGCAAGGGCTCTGGCATCCTCTGCCCCGCCGATGTGGCCTGCCAGTATCGCTATGAGTGCGACAAGGACGCCAACAGCTGCGTCAAAATCGCCTCTGCCCCAGACGACCCTTGCTCCGACGGCGAGCCCTGTACGACGAACGACCACTGCGTTGCCGGCGGCTGTGTGGGCGACATCTCATTGCCAGATGGCTACTTATGCGATGATGGCGGACCTTGCTCTGCCGGAGACCAGTGCCGGGGCGGCCATTGCGCCGGAAACGCCGATCCGGAAATGGCCGGACGGGTGTGCGATTTGGACTACGGGTGCGACCAGTTGTTTACTTGCCAGCAAGGTCTATGCAAGGCCGCACCGGGCCCAGCGGGCGAATCCTGCAACGACGCCAATCCATGCACCGCGGATTCCTGTGGCCCGGCGCTGCTGGCTGGCGAGACCACTTGCACGCACATCGCCACCTCTGCCGCCCAAGGGTGTGCTGGCGAAAACCCTTGCGCTACTGGCACCTGCAGCAAGGGAGTCTGCGTCGCTGGCCCGGATTTGTGCGCGACGGTGTGGACCGAGACCTTTGACACGCAGAGCGCTGCCGCCTGGATGCAACTGCCCGCCCCTGCGAGCGATAGTGCCGGATGGGCCATCGACGCAACGCCGGCCCTGCCTGGCTTTCACTCGCCGCCGTTCAGCCTCAATTTCAACAATGGCAAGAATTATCAATTGTTTCAATGGAGCAAGGAGACCGCCACTGCCGGCGCGATCGTGAGCCCACCCGTGCCCGTGCCCAAGGGCCAGGCCGTATTGCGGTTCTGGTCCTGGCATGGTGTCGAAACGCTGCTGCAGTACGACCTTCGCTGGATCGAGCTCTCCACCAACGGATTTGCCACACCAGCGGTCATCACCTACGTGCTGCACAACAAGGCCGCGCCGCTGCAGTGGTCCCAGGTGGTCGTGCCGCTCACCGGCCTCGCCGGTAAAACCGTGCAGATTCGCTTTCGCTTTAATTCTCGGGATGGCGTGCTGAACGACGGGCCCGGCTGGTTTGTCGACGACCTGGAACTCGCCGTTGTTGCTCCGCAGGGCGGGGCGCAGCCGTGACGGCTGGATTGGCGTGGCGCCGGGAAGCGTTGGCGTTGGCGCAGCGTGGCGCGCAGACAGCGGAGCCACCGCCGTTTGAGCCAATCCCCAGCGCACGGGACGGGACAATTGCCAGGCCCTCAACCGATCCCCGCTACGGCAAAGCGGATTTCTTGCAGTCGTACGAGGCCGCGCCGCCGACCATGGCCGTAAAGGCCTTGTCTTCATAGCAGGGCGTGATGCAGGAGTCGCCCTTGGGCTGCCACATGAGGCTCTTGCCTGCCGGGCAGGAGAAACCCGACTGGTAGCACGTCTCAAACGGTAGCTTTGAGCCGCCGCTGAGCGCATTGGGCCAGTGAAGCTTGCCGACGTACCACATGTCGAGCGGCTTGAGCTCCTGCTTGAACTCGGCGAACAGCTTGCCAAGCAGGTAGATGCGCACCCTGGCGTAGGAAGCCCCGTAGCCGTGGTCATTCCAGTAGTGTACGCCAACGGCGTAGGTGACCGGTTCGGCTTCGGTGCCTTCCGGGATCTCGACGTTGAGGTTTTCGGGGCCTGCGCCGTCGGTGTCGTCCAGGTCCAAGCTAGGGTCGTCGGCAGAGGTGGGGTCGCCCCACGCTGGACTTGGATTGAACCAGAAGGCATCCCAAGGGTTGGAGAACCACGGGTCGCCGACGCCGTCGCAGTCCAAGTCCAGCCCCGCCGCAAGCGGGTGGGCAAAGTGCAAGTCGAGGTCGGCGCCGGCAACTGGTCCGGAGTCGGTTTGGTCGGGGTCGCTGGGCGTGTCCCACAACAGCTCGATATGGATGGCATTATTGGGTAGGACCAGGGCCTCGGCGCACGCAGGCTTGCAGGACTTCTCGCCGAATTCGTCCCAGACATCCAAACAGATCTTATACTCGCCGGCGGCGTCGGCCGTCAGCGTTGGGCTGGGAAAGGTAGCGCTTGGTATGAGGGGTTGGTTGGAACCGAGCGGCTGCTTGATGGTCCACTTGTACTGCTTGATGGCGGCGCCTGCCGGCGAATAAGACGCGGTGCCGTCCAGATGAATCACAGATTGCGGCACCACTGTCCCGCCATTGCCGGATTTGATGACCGCAACGGGGCACGTCTGCTTTGGATCGAAGCCGCGTCCGCTCAAGGTCTTCACCACTTGCGCGCCATGGCCGAAGCCAAACGTCAGCGTGGCCGTGTCCACTTGGCCGTAGGGCGTGATGTCGGCGGGGCTATACGACAGCTCAAACACCGCCGAAGTACCAACGCCCACCGTCAACGGATTGGCCGCACTGATCGGCCCCGGCCCCACCATCCCAGAGTCGTGGGCGCTGCTCCAACTGACCGCAAACTCCGCCGCTGGGTCCGCCCCCTCCTTGACCAGCTGCAGCTTGGTGAGCACAACGTCCACGGTTCCGCAATTCGACAGGACCACCGAGCTCGTGGCCGATTTCCCCACCGCCACATGGCCAAACTTCACGTCCCCCAGCCCTGTCAACGAGTAGCACGGCACATTGGCCTTGACCCCCGTCGCCTTGACCTCGAGCGCCAGCGGCGAGCCATCGCTCAGCAGCGGCACTTTGGCGGCGACAGGCCCGGCCTTGGTGGGGCAAAACGCCAAGCTCAAACTGGCACTTTGGTAGCTCTGCAGGACCAATGGCGCCGGCAGCAGCCACTGCCCTCCCCCCTTCTTGGCCTGGCCCACCACAGCCGCAGGAGACAGCCACTCGACCGTAAACTGCCCATCCAGCCCCGTCAGGTCGAGCCCCTGCACCGTCAGCGGCGCGGTGCCCCAGTTGCTCAGCGCCACCGTCTTGACCGCGCACTTGCCAAAGTCGACGGGCGCGAATTCCAGCAACGCCGGGCTAAACTGCCCGAGAGCTACATTCGCAACCGTTTCGCTCGGCGCGGCGTCGGTTGAGGCTGCCATGTCGGGCTGGCTGGCGTCCAAAAGGGCAGAGTTGGCTGTATCCAGCCCCGCCGGACTGCCGCTCAGATTGGGCGAACAGGCGGCGAGCGCCAGGGCCAAGAGCACGGGCCACGCCTTCCATTCGATTCGCCTGTCTGCATCCGCATTCATGGATGGCCTCCCTGAACGAGTCGCGGGTTTGCTGTTGTCCAAGGCTTGGGCGGCCATTCCTTGGGCGGGGTCCCGTGAAAGCATCGAGGCTACGCTCGCCAAGCAGCGGCGTCAACCGCAAGTTTTGGTGTCCGTTCAAGCTTTTCCGCCCAGTCAGCCCAAAGCCTCCAGGTACTCTGGCCAGCGGCGACGAGCAGGCCCCAGCGCCGTTCCCCGCGAAGCCCGCGCTTGGCCGGGAGGCACCTCTCGGCCGGCCGGTCGCTGCCTTGACGGCGACGGCCAGACCGTTGGCGCCGTCTCGTCGCCGATCCTCCAGGAGGATTGGGCTGAGTTTCCTAGCTCGCATGCAGGTGGCTCGGCAACGCCCGACGCGACCAGCGGCGGTGATCATGGCCCGGCATAGTCTCGCCACGCGACCCCGCTGCGCTGCGATGCTAGATCGAAGACGCGAATGCGGGTTTTGGGCGCGTCGCCTCCGGCGACCAGGCTCGGATCTTTTGGCCGTCCTCGCCGCCCCGCTGGGGCGCCAGCAGACCTGGCCAAAAGACGGCATCGGATGCCGCCGCTCCGCGGTCTCGATCCTTCGCGCTTCGGGCCCTGGACGGGGCTCCGGACAGGTACATGGCGATTGTCTGATCATTGAATTACCAGGGGAACTGTCCACCGGGCCAGCGATCGCAACCCGCAGGGCCGAGCCCCGGGCGGCGCGCGGCCACCCAGCCTTTCACGCCACCAGAGCCCCCCAGCCGCAGCGCGCCCGAGGGCTCGGTCGGCCAGCTGGCAAGCTGGACGATAGAGCGCGGTCCTGCGACGCAGCCGCGCAGCGGCGGCGGACCAGGAGGCCCCCATGTCCTGGATCTGGGCCAAGTTGGGCTGGGGTAGGTCAAGGCTTGGATCGCAAGCGCGGCTTAGGCGCTGGTCGGCCGCACCTCTCACCACCCGCACAGCCCAGGGGGCGCCGCGGCGGCTGCGACTCTTGCAGAAGCGTTGCTGGCGCTCCAGACTCAAGCCCGCCATGCCCGCCCGCGTCCGGGCCGCCCAGGGCACCTAGTCCGGCGACGATTTAAGGAGGTGCTGCAATGCGTGATCTGGATTGGCAGCTCGGTCAGCCGGTACGACGTCGCTGCGCAACAGCCACTGAACCACGCCGACCGCCTGGCGATTGGCGAACCGCTGGGGCCGGTCTCTTGCTCCTGGCCACCGCACTGAGCGGCTGTGCCCAGCGACTCCTGCTGCCCGACGCCATCATCAGCCGCTATGAGTTTGCCGGCGATACGGCCCAGGGGCTGCGCGTCTGTCAAGTCCAACTCGGCTGGTCAACAGAGGAACTCTACGGCGCCTGCGGTCTGCCTCAAGGCGCCGTGCAAGACGTCCTGCGCCCACCCGGCACCTGCAGCTTGTACCGCTCGCTGACCCATCCGCTCGACCGCGGCGCTGGCGGCGTTCATTGGGTGGCCGTCTGCCACCACCCGCTGACCAAGGAATCCGGCCGCTGGGTCAAACAGTCTGCCGAGTCCAAGGGCCAGGCCGTTTACCAGCGGCAATCCGTAGCGACCTCTGAGGTCTACGCCAGCTATGGCCTCGCTGAAGGGCCGACGGTCGAGGGCGGACGCTAAGAACGCATGGGCCGTGCATCTCTGAGCTAGAGCATAGGGAACACGTTGGCTTGGGAGCAGAGGCAAGCCTTTGCGTCCGTCCGCCCTTGTGCGAAGCGCTCGCCCCGGGCGGTGGCGCCTGTGGCAAGGCAGGGTTCAAGCGTCGCTATTGCCCATCAAGCCGTCGGGTGCGGGGGTGTGGCGGCGGTCAACCACCCAGCGGGTCCATTGATCCGCCAGTTCGGCGCGGTCATGGATTCTCCAGCGCCGATGCAGGTTTTGGGCGCGTCGCCTGCGGCGACCAGGCTCGGATCTTTTGGCCGTCCTCGCCGCCCCGATGGGGCGCCGGCAGACCTGGCCAAAAGACGGCATCGGATGCCGCCGCTCCGCGGTCTCGATCCTTCGCGCTTTGGGCTGTGGGCGGTGCGCCTGGTGATGCAGGGAACAGGGCAATTGCCCTGTATCCACAAGTGCTTTGGGGGTCACCCCAGTCGTTTAACCCGGCAGCGTCACCGGCCCGCGGTCACCGCGACTCCGGGGCGCGCGGGTCACTTCGCGAACCACGGCAGCGGGGACCACCACGCGCATGTTCTCTCGCCGGAGCAGCTCCATTCGGTCGCACGCATCCAGGAAGATCAGCGGGGATGCATTGACCACGAGGTCGCCATCCCCTGCTTCAAGCATTGCGCAACTCCTGCTCCAGGTCGTCAAAATCGACCACGAACACGTCGACGCGACGCCGGGCCAGCTCGGCCAGGAACTCGGCCCGCCCCATGTCGGCGACCTCAGCCGCTCGCTCCATCGAGATGGCGGCTTGCTGGTACCAGTGGATCGCCGCGGCAATCCGCATCTCGCGGGCGACCTCGCGCGGGGCGCGGCGTAGCGCGGCAAAGACGCTGTCGGGCATGGCGATTTCGAGCGTGGTCATGCGGCCTCTCTTGGCGCGATCGGCTGTGGCCGAGTCGGCGCGACGGCTACACTCTGCCCAATCGCCCCCGCCCGGTCAACGCGGTCCGCGGCAATTCGCTGCGGTTCAGCCCGCCGCTCGTCCAGAAGCCGCCGCGAGGGCGAAATCGCCACTGTTGGAGAGCCCAACAGTCCCAGTTTCTCCGGAGCCTGCGCCGTAACCACATGTTATCGAAGGACGACTCGCCGCACCTCGCCTTCGGTCGACGCGGCTTGGATTCTCCAGCGCCAATGCAGGTTTTGGGCGCGTCGCCTGCGGCGACCAGGCTCGGATCTTTTGGCCGTCCTCACCGCCCCGCTGGGGCGCCGGCAGACCTGGCCAAAAGACGGCATCGGATGCCGCCGCTCCGCGGTCTCGATCCTTCGCGCTTTGGGCTGTGGGCGGTGCGCCCGCGAGTGCACGGAACAGGGCAATTGCCCTGTATCCACAAGTGCTTTGGGGGTAGGTCACCCCAGTCGTCTTGTCCTTCGCGCTTTGGACTCTGGACGGTGCGCGCGCGCGTGCACGATACAGGAAATTGCCCTGTATCTACACGTGCTTTGGGGGCAGGTCACCCTAACTCTTTCTTGATGGACCCCACACCGAGAATCATCAATTCCAACCGAAAACGCAGCAGGGGATGGAAGGTAAAGGAGGAGGAGTGCAGAGGGGAACCTGTAGGACCGAAGGGGGCGGCAGCCCCCCGGGTCCTCTGGTTCCACCTTTGCAAAACTCTATTATGATTAGCAATTCGCCCCCTCGGCCGGAGGCCGGAAAACCCCATGCCCGATACTCTGCCCAGCGCGAGCTGAACCCCTGATTATTTCGCCAAAAACCTCAACACCCCGCCCTGGGTCACCAGGGTATGCGGCAGCCAGCGCCCCAGCTGCCCGCCCTGCGGCGGCGGCGACGTCAGCGGTTGCCCTTGCCACGTCGCGGTGGCCTGGCGCGGCTGCCCGGCATGAACCCCCGGGGCTTCAATAACCACGCTCTTGCCGCCGAGCTGCAGGGTCACCCGGTCAAACCGCGGCGCCACCAGGTCCCAGCCCGGCGCACCGGGGCGCGGATACAGGCCTATGCCCGCCAGCACCGCCCAGGCAGACAGGGTCCCGGCGTCGTCATTGCCCACCAGGCCGTCGGGCGCGGTGGTGTAGCTCTGGTCATACACCCAGCGGGTCCATTGATCCGCCAGGTCGGCGCGCTGGGCAGCCAGGAACAGACCGGAGGCCAGCATGTCGGGCTCGTTGCCGTGGTAGTAGTACGAGCCGGGCAGGCCAAAGTTGAAGTCTTCCGCGCTTTTGGCAAAGAACTCCTGGAGCTTGTCGACAAAATCCTGGGCACTCGGGTACAGGGCCACCAGCCCCTGGGGGTCCAGCGGCGCAAACCAATTCCACTGCCAGGCTGTGCCTTCTACATAGTAATCGTTGTTGAAATCCCAGGAGAGGGTGTCAAAAGGGGCCTGCCAGCTGCCGTCGGCGTGGCGCGGGCGAAAGAAGCGCGTGGCCGGATCCCACAGGTTCTGGTAGCTCTTGGCGCGGGCCTGCAGCAAAGACACGTCTTCTGCCAGGCCCAGATGCTGGGCCAGACCAGCCAAACACGCGTAGTTGTAGGCGTATTCCAGGGTCAGCGACACCGAGCCTTCGCCGTCTTCAACCGCCGTCCAGCCGCGCTGGTTCAGGCCCTGCACGCCCTCGGTGCCGCCGCAACTGGCTAGCGACGCCGGCGCGGTCAGCTGCTGCTTGCCCACCGCGTAGAGATTCTGGACATCAAAGTCCGTTATGCCCTTGGCCACGGCGTCGGCAGCGGCAGACAGGGCGTGCTGGCCAATCATGCTGCCCGTGTCGCCGGCGCCCATGGACCACTGCGGCAGGCAGCCCTTCTGCGCGGTCATCGCGGCGATCGAGCGCATCACGTCGCGGGCAAACTCGGGCCACAGCAGGGCAAACAGCGGGTGGGCGGTGCGAAAGGTGTCCCACAGAGACAGGTCGGTGTAGTAGTTCCAGCCCTTGGCCTCATGAACTTGCCCGTCAAAACCGCGGTAGCGGCCGTCCGTGTCGCTCCACAGCGTCGGCATGCTCATGGCGCGGTACAGGGCGCTGTAGAACACCGTGCGCTCGGCGGCGGTGGCGCCTTCAATGTCCACACGGGCCAGCTGGTTTTCCCAGGTCAACCACGCGGATTTGCGCACGTCGTCAAAGGATTTTCCGGCGACCTCGGCGGCAAAGTTCTGATCCGCCCCTTTGGCGTCTACGTAGGACAGGCACACCTGCAGCTCCACAGGCGCCTGGTCGGCCGCGGCAAACTCGGCGTACATCCCCAGGTTGACGCGGTCTTTGCCCTCGGGCGGCTGCAGCTGCTGGGCCTGGAGCACCCCGGGGGCCAGCGCAGTGCCGTTCCAGGTGCCCGCCTGCTGCCACGGCCGCGAGAAGCGCGCGACAAAGAACACCTCAAAACCGCCGTAGCGCCCAGAGAAATTGCCCACATTGCGCAGCCGACCGCGGGCCGTGTGGCTGGCGGCGTCCAGCTGTACCTCCGCCGAGGTGACCTTGCCGCCGGCGATGGTCTCCGCGAGGTCGATGAGCAGCCCGCCGCTGGCCTGGCCCTTGGCAAACACCGTGCGGTGCACGCCGCAGTGGGCGCTGGCGGTCAGCTCGTGGCGCGCGTTGGGACCGGCCAGGTCGACGGCGTAGTACCCCGCCTGGGCGACTTCCGTGGCATGGCTGTAGGCGCTGCGCCGGCCCTTGCGGCTGGTCAATTGGTCGCCGGCCTGGGCAAAGGGCAGCACCGCCACATTGCCGTAGTCCGGGGCGCCGGTGCCCTGCAGGTGGTTGTGCGAAAAGGCGTGGAGGTACGGGTCCAAGCGCTGGTAACCGGCGCAGTGCAGCGCGCCGAGCTGGCCGCCGTCACTGCCGCTGGTGTCCGGGCTGCACTTGACCAGGCCAAACGGCACGCTCGCCCCGGGGATGGCGTTGCCCACATTGGCGACGGTGAGCGCCGTGCCGATCAGCGGGTCGACGCTGGCGGCGTGGGGGCCCAGCGCCGCCCAATCGGGGCCGGTGGTGTCGGCGTTGGCTGTGTCGGGACCCGTCGCGTCGGCCATCGGCGCATCCGCGCTGGCATCGACCTCGCTGGTCTGGGCGTCCGCAACTGCCGGCTTGGTCGCCGCCGGATCGCCACAGGCGGGCAGGTTGGCCAGCAAGATCGCGGCGACTAGACAGAATAACTGTAGACGCATATTCCCCCGCGGTGACGAAGATTAGCGCACCAGCGGCGCCGGCTGGCCATGGACCGCTTGGCTCAACCCCGGCAGCTGACTCGCCTCGCCGTACAGCCCCTGGACCACCGCCTGGAGATCCTCCGGCCACCCCAGCTCAAAGCGCATCAGCAGGCCCGTGCGCGGGTGCACAAACCCCAGCGCATACGCGTGCAGGGCCTGGCGGTGGATCTGCTTGAGCCACGGCAGGTCGCGGACGGTCTTCTCGGTCTTGGCGTGGGGCCGCACCCCGCCGTACAGGGCATCGCCGGCCAGCGGGTGCCCCAGCTCGGCCAAATGCATCCGGATTTGATGGGTCCGACCGGTCTCCAGCGTCGCCACCACCAGGGTCGTCAGCGGCGAGCGCGCCAGCACCGTCAGGTGGGTCACTGCGGCCTTGCCCTCGCGCACCCGCCCAGAAAAGCGTTTGCGATCGGTGGGATGCCGACCGTGCAGCGTGCTCACCGTCAGCGTGTCGTCGCGCAGCTGCCCCAGGGCAATGGCGGCATAGCGGCGCTCAATGCGGTGGGCGGCAAAATCCGCGGCCAGCCGGCGCATCGAGCGGTCGTTCTTGGTCACCACCATCAGCCCAGAGGTGTCTTTGTCGATGCGGTGCACCAGCCCCGGCCGCACCTCATCGCCCAGCCCCTCCACCTCTGGGGCGTGGTGCAGCAGGGCGTTGACCAGGGTGCCGTCTTCATGCCCCGCGGCGGGGTGCACCACCAGGCCGGGCGGCTTGTCGATGACCAGAACGTCGTCATCCTCATAGACGATATTCAGCGGAATCTCTTGGGCCTCTGCGGACATCTGCGGCCGCGGCTGTAGCAACACCTCAAAGCTCATGCTGCGGTGCACCAGCAGGCTCGGCTTGATCTTGGCGTTGCCCGGGCCGCGCCGCAGCCGGACGTGGCCGGAGCTGATGTGCTCGGTCGCGCGGGTGCGGCTCATGTCCTGGATGCGCGTACACAGCCAGGCGTCCAGGCGCGCGCCGCCCTCGTGGGGCTCTACATCCAGTAGCAGCGGCTCTGCCTGGGGTTTTTCGCTCATCGCCGCGGCCTACAGCGCGCTGACGGAGGCGATCAGCTGGTCCATCGCCGCGCCATCCTTGGCCTTGGCCCGGCTGGCCTTGAGCTCCTGCACCAGCGTCTCGCGGCCGCCGCGGTCCAGGGCCACCGCCACCTGGGCTTCGTGCAGGGCATCGGTGAAGTTGCCCTTCTCGGCGAGCACGATGGCGTAAAGCCGCTTGTTCTCTGGGAAACCGTTGCGCGACAGCTCGGCGGCCTTCTTGGCCCACGGCAGGGCCTTGTCGGCCTGATCGAGCTTGCGGTAGGCCTCGGCGATCTCCACCGCGCGCTCGCGCCACTCTTTGTCCTTGGCGTCCTGCGAGCGACCGTCGTTGGGGATGCCCAGCTCGTCCAAAATCTCCGACCAAGCGGCAATCGTCTTGTAGTCGTTGATCTTGCGCGCCGCCTTGAGGGCGTGGTTCAGCGACTGTTTGTAGGCCCCCAGCAGCTGACCGCCGTCGTCCACCGGCCAATTGCCCGACTTGCGGTAGCCCTGGTAGCCCGGCACCTGCTTGGCCACCAGGGCGATGAGCTTTTGGCTGTCGCCGGCCTCGTTGAGCTTGTTCAGGCGCACGTTCAGCGCGATCAGCTCGTCGGGCTTGAGCTCCAGCGCCCGGTCGATCGCCTCATTCATCCGCGCCGTGTCGCCGATGCGCGCAGAGAACATCGCCACATTCACCCAGGCGTTGAGCAGGTTGGGATACAGGGCCAGGGAGCGGTGCAGGCTGTCGATCGCCTCACTGGTCTTGCCCAGCGAATTGAGGCACAGCGCCTCGATAAAGTGGTTCTGGAAGTCGTGGGGGTTGACCGCGATGGCCTTGCGGATCTCGATCAGGCCCTGGCCGGCCTGCCCGCTCTTTTGCAGGTTGCGCGCCCGGGTAAAGCCGCGCTCGGCGATCATCCAGCGGCCGTGCAGGCCCGGGCTGGTGCCCATGCCCTCCAGGTAGATCAGTGTGAACAACCCGGCGACAAACACGCCGATCGCCGCGCCCTGGGGCCAGCGCTTGGGCTTGTCGTCCTCGCCCTGGGGGCGCAGCAGGTCGTCCGCCGCAGCGATAATGCCCAGGTGCAGGGCGAACAAGAACGTAGGAACAGGCAGTTGCAGCGGAAAGCTCGCCATGCCGTCGCCGCAGATCGCCAGGATGCCAATCAGCGACCCCAGGGCGGCAAAAGCCAAGGTCGCCGCGCCGCCCTCGCCCAACTGCTTGTCCTGCCCCAGGTTTGCCGCGCGCCGCACCACGCGAATCGTCACAAATCCCGCCGACGCCAGCAGCGCCAGGAACGCTAGCAGGCCGTGCACGCCGTATTCGCTGCCGATCTGCAAGAAGTCGTTGTGGGCGCGGATCGGCTGCTTGGCGATGGTGAACATCTCGTTCTTCTCGCGCTCGGTCAGATACTTGGGATAGATCACCCGCCAGTTGCCAGCGCCGCCGCCCAGGGGCTCGGCCTTCATCGCCGCCCAGCTCGACGCCAGCATGCCAAAGCGCCAGCGGTAGTGATTGGCGCCAAACTCAGTGAAAGAGCTAATCAATTCTGGGACGGTCTGGGCGCGCTTCTGGTCGCCCACCTCAACCGCCGCAGCGGCTGGCCTCATGCGATCGGCGGCCATGCCGATGACGGCGTGCAGGGCGAGCACGGTCAGCAGCGGCACCAGCACGTGGTTGCGCGCGGCGCCAAACAGACCGGAACTAGGCGTTTCCTCTTGATTTGCCTGACGATTTTGATCGCGGCGGGCGAGCAGCAGGCCCACGGTCCAGGACGCCGCGGCGCCACCTCCGCCCAGCAGCGCGCCCAGCCAGGCCGAGCGGGTCACGGTCAACATCAGATAATACAAGAAGATATCCAGGCTCAGCGACGCCGCGACCAGCACCGCCAGCGCCAGCAGCTTCTTGCCGTGGACCCACCAGCGCACGCCAATGGCCAGGGCCACGTAGCAGGCCGGCAGCATCGTCACCACCACCTGGGCGGCCATGTTGCGATTGCCAAAGGTCGATCCGGGCTTAGAGATCACCGTCCAGCGCGGCTCCGGCAAGAGGCCCAAGATGTTGTGCTGTTCGCCGATGCCGATGAGCGAGACGATAAGGCCGCCCAGCACCAGACCGCCGACCAAGTACCAGATGTGCCGCGGCTTTCTCACCGCCACCAGGGTCACGCCAAACACCGCCGCCGCCGCCAGCCAGCGGTGGGCGTCGTACTGGGCAAACAGGCTCAGCACGCCGCCCGTGTGGTGCGGGGCGATCAGCAGCGACATCAGCATCGCCGCAATAAACGCGCCAAAGGAATAGACAATCGCCGATGGACGCGCGCGCAGCGGCCGCCCCATCCACGCCAGCGCCCCCACCAGGGCCACCAGGATCGCCGCGCCCTGGGCCAGATAGAGCTGCTTGGGTAGCTGAAAAAGGTCGCGGATTCCGGGCTCTACGGCGCGCGCCAGCACCATGGCCAGCACGCCCAGGCCCAAGGCCAACACATCGTCGACAAAGCTCAGGCTGTCGTCCGCGGCGGCGCCGGGCTTGGACCCTGGCGAGCGCGGCTCTGCGACGGCGGGCTTGGCCGGCTCAGACTTGGCGGTCACCACTTCGATTTTTGTAGCTTTTTTGCTGGACAACGCTGCCTCCACGGGCCGGCGGACGGGCTACCCCGCGCGCAAGGGGCGGCAGCATAAACCAATCCAATCCATTTGTGGACTGTTGCAGACCTGTCACACAAACCGCCGCGGTTTAGCTGGGCTGCCGCCGATAACTAGGATCAGAAGGGGCAGAAGGCGCCCCGGGGAGCCGGCGATGAATGTTCAGCACAAAGGGTGGCAACGGCAGCAGATCAAAGGCCTGGCGGCCAATGCCGGCGAGGCGCGGCTGCGCTTGGACCGCGAGCTCGATGAAGCGTGCTCTCTGCCGCACAGTTTTTGCCAGCGCCAGCGCCTGGGCGATGAACTGCACCGCCTGGAGCGCCTGCAGCAATTGGCCCACCTGTGGCCTACGCAGTGGCAGCACTGCATCGCCAACAGCACCGATCCCCTGGGCCTGTGGCTTTTTGGCGTGGCCCTTGGGGTGGCCGGCATGGGACTGCCAGAGGCCTCGCTGGCGATGCTGGATGTTCTGCCCGGCGTGGCCGGCGGCGCCCAGGGCCGGCGCGAGCTGCTGGAGTCGCTGCTGGCGGAGGCCGAGGAGCTGGCCCCCAACTTTGCCGACTCCCCTATCCAGCGCAGCGCGGCAGGAGGTGAGCGATGAACGCCCGGCTGAACCTCGAACAATCCCCGGCAAACCTTGGACTATTGCTGCCGACCTTGACGGGCTGGCGGGCCGTGGCAGTAGAGCGCCGGCTGAACCTGGGCAGTGACGAAGGCGAGGGCATGGTCATCGGCCCCGGGGTCCTGCCGCACCACTGCGCCGTCCTGCCCGCCGCCCAGGGCCTGCTGGTGATCGCCGAGCGCGGCCCGCTGACCCGCCCCGCAGACCCCGTGCCGTTGTCCGGTTCAGGGCGCAGCGCGGGCCCCATGCGCTCCGCCAACACCGCGCTCCCCCCTCCCACAGCGCGCTCGGCCAACCCAGAGCCCTTCCGTCCGCTGCGCGCCGGCGATGTGCTGCGGCTGGCGCGGGTGCCGCTGGTGGTGGTCGAGCACCGCCGCGATGCCCACGGCGACTGGTTTGGCCTGGGCGCCTTGGGCTCCTGGTCGCCGGCGCTGTGGCCGTTGCTGGCGGAATTGGCCTTGGTGGCGGGGTCGGCTTGGCCGGCGCTGCTGCTGGGCGAGTCGGGCACCGGCAAGGAGCTAGCGGCGCGGGCCCTGCACCAAGCCTCGCCGCGGCGCCACGGCCCGTGGGTGTCGGTCAACTGCGGCGCCCTGCACGGCGATCTGCTGCTGGCGGAGCTGTTTGGCGCAGAAAAGGGCGCCTATACCGGCTGCACAGAGAGGCGCCGCGGGGCCTTTGAACGCGCCGACGGCGGCACGCTGCTGCTCGACGAGCTGGGCGAGCTGTCGCCCCAGGCCCAAGCGGCGCTGCTGCGGGTGCTGGAGGTCGGCGAGGTGCAGGTGCTGGGCGGGGCCACGCGCAAGGTCGACGTGCGGCTGGTCTGCGCCACCCACCGCGACCTGCAGAGCCTGGTGGCCCGCGGCCAATTCCGCTTGGATCTGCTGCACCGCGTCGCTGTGGGCACCCTGCGGCTGCCGGCGCTGCGCGATCGCCCAGAGGACCTGACGCCGCTGATGGCCGATTGGCTCGAGGTCGATCACCTGAGCAGTGCGGTGGGCGAGCGCCTGCGCCGGCACCCTTGGCCCGGCAACCTGCGCGAGCTGCGCAACCTGGCGCGGCGCCTGCAGCTGACCTCGCGCTGCGGCACGCCGAGCGAGAGGGAGGTAGACAGCGCCTTGGCCGAGCTGATCCCCGGCAGCCACGCGGGCAATTCGCCAGTTGCGGTGCGCACTCAGGCGGTGCGCGAGCTGCTGGCCCAGGGGCTCAAGCCCCAGCAGGCGTGGCGCCACAGCGGCATGTCGCGGGCGGCCTTCTACCGGCTGCTCCGCAGTGTGCGAGCGGAGACTCAGTGCGCGTGACGAGAGAGGACGCCTTCTCTGAGCCCTTGGGCGGCAGACGCTCGGCAATTTCTTGACAGGCGCGCGATCCGGCGCCAATTGCCGGGTCTGCGCCATTGCCCGGCGCCCAGGCGAACACCGCGATGGCTGCCCGCACCCCCTCCGCAAAACCCTTGCGTTGCCTGACGATTCTGCTAGCCGCCCTTGGGACCCTAGCGGCGAACCTCGCCTGGGCGGTGCCCGCGGCCCCCAGCGTCATCGGCGCCCGCCCTTTTGACCGCGGCGCCATGGGCCTATGGGCCACCGCCGGGGTGCCCGACGTAGAGCTCGGCGCGCGCTGGGGCCTCAGCTCGGCCTTTGACCTGGGGGCGCGGCTGCGGCTGTCCTATGGCACGGGCAGCCACATCGGCGGTTTTGGCAGCAGTGCCGCGGCCTTGGCCCGCCTGCGCGTCGCCAGCCTGGGCAGCTGGGACATCGCGGTGACCGCCGAGCCCGGGGTGTTTGTCCACGCCGGCGTGGAGGACTGGGCGCCGCTGGCCAAGGCCGGCCAGAAGGGCTCGACCTCGGCGCTGATGGGCGTGGATCTGGGCGTGCCGGCGGTGGTGGCATCGACGCGGCTGCCCGGTGAACTCAGCGTAGCGCTTGGCCTTTCTGCGCCCGTCCAGCTCCACTTTGCCCCAGAGATCACCGTGGCCTGGCAGGTGATCGCCCGCGTGCAAGTCGCCAAAGCGGTGGATCGCCACTGGTCGGCGCTGGCAGGGGGCGAATTCGGCACGACTTTTTACGGCCCCGGCGCTGGATCGCCCACGGCCGAGCCGCTGTGGCGCCTGCACGTCGGCGTCGGCTGGCAGTAGCCGCGGTCCTCAGCCTCCCAGGATCGCCGCGTCAAATTCCACAGAGATCGGGCAGTGATCGGAGCCCTGCACCTCTGGGTGCACCTCCGCGCCGCGCAAGAACGCCAGAGCCGCTGGAGAAATCAGCGCCAAGTCGATGCGCCAGCCGATGTTCTTGGCCCGCACGCCCGGGCGCTGCGACCACCAGGTGTAGGCCCCCGCGCGCTGCGGATGCAGGTGGCGAAAGGCGTCGGTCCAGCCCGCATCGATCCAAAGCTGCAGGGCCTGCCGCTCTTCTGGCCTAAAACCACTGGTCTTTTCATTGTCCTTGGGCCGGGCGAGGTCTATGGCTTGCGGCGCGGTGTTCCAGTCGCCCAGCACCACCACCGGCGCGCCCGCGTCCAGCAGCGGCTGCACCTGCCGGCGCAAGGTCTCATAGAAATCAAGCTTATACGGAATGCGCGACAGATCGCGGTCCTTGCCGTTGCCGTTGGGAAAGTAGCCGCCCAGCACCCACAGCTGGCCAAAGCGCGCCCCCTGCAGCCGCCCCTCGGCGTCAAAGCGCGGCTCGCCCAGGCCGGTGCGCAGCTCGTCCCACGGCCGCCTCGCCCAGGTCGCCACGCCGCTGTAGCCGGGCCTCTCCGCCGGGGCATACGCCACCTGCCACCCCGCAGGCTCGCGCAGGTCAAGCGGAATTTGCTCTGGCATGGCGCGCACTTCCTGCAGGCACACCACGTCCGCGGCGGTGCGGCTGAGCCAGTCGCGCAGGCCCTTGTCGGCACTTGCGCGCACGCCGTTGACGTTCCAGCTGGCGATCGAGAAGGGGGCGGCCATGGCGCGGTCCTTGGGGCAGAGGGCGATGGGCCCCGCGGCGGCCGATCATCCCAGGAGAGCCGGTCTTTGCAAAGTCGGCAGCCTGCCGCATACTCCCGGGTTGATGTGGCTCGCCTAGGCCGTTCGGCCGCCGCAGCCATCGCGCAAATTACTGTAAGGTCAGGCAATCTCGCCCATGGCATCCGTCCACCAGCGCTACCGAATTATCGAGAAGATCGACGCCGGCGGCATGGCGGAGATCTATCGCGGCGCTGCCGTTTCGATGGATGGCTTTGAAAAGTCCGTGGCCATCAAGAGAATTCTGCCGTCGCTGACCCAGGACGCCAAGTTCGTGGCGATGTTCTTGGACGAGGCTCGGCTGTCCATGCAGCTGAACCACGCCAACATCGTGCAAATCCTGGACTTGGGCAAGGTCGGCGAGACCTACTTTATGTCCATGGAGCTGATCGACGGCGCCAACCTGCGCAAGCTGATCCAGCGGTCGATCGACCTGAGCCGGCCGTTTCCGATCAACGTCGCCTGCTTTATCGCCATGGAGATGGCCAAGGGCCTGGCCTACGCCCATGAAAAATCGGACGCCCAGGGCCAGTCCCTCGGCATCGTCCACCGCGACGTCTCGCCGCCCAACGTGCTGATTTCACGCCAGGGCGAGGTCAAGATCACCGATTTTGGCTTGGCCAAGGCCAAAAGCAACGTCTCCGTGTCGGACCAGGACGTGGTCAAGGGCAAGTTCGCCTACCTGAGCCCAGAAGTGGTCGACGGCAAAGAGCCAGACGCCCGCGCCGATATCTACGCTGTTGGCATTATCCTTTGGGAAATGCTGTGCGGCCGCCGGCTTTTTGTCGCCAAGAATGACATGGAGACGGTCGAGCTGGTGCGCAAAGGCGATGTGCCCAAGGCCGGCGGGCTGCGCCCAGAGATCGACGAAGATCTGGACAAGCTGCTGCAGCGCGCCCTGGCCAAGAACATCAAGCGGCGCTTTCAGTCGTGCCGCGAGGTGGAGCAGGATCTGGCGGGCTATCTGGCCAAGCGCGGTCTGCGGGCCACTGCGGCAGATCTAGCGCTGTTTGTTCGCGAATTGCTCGACGATGCCCAGTCGCAAGAGGCGCTGGACGTCGGCAAGCTGCTGCGCCATGAAATGGATGAGCTGGGCCTGGTGGGGCAGCTGGATCTGACGGTGGGTCAGGTGCCGCTCAAACCCTCGGATCTCAAGTCAAAATCCGTGTCGCGCTTTGGCGTGGGCAAGCTGCTCGATCGCCTGGACGGCAACGCGCTGGACGAGCTGGTCGATCAAAGCGAGGGCGGCGGCATGGCCAACCTGCTGGAGCCAGAAGGCTCGCACAGCCAGGCCGCAGCGCGGATCAAGAAGCCCAAAAGCAACAAGAATCTGCTGATCATCGCTGGCGTCGCTGTAGCAGTGATCCTCGCCGTGGTGTTCATGGCGATGGGCAAGAGCTAATTCCCCGCCGTTATTGACAGATCTCGCCCCAGCCCCGTCGCTCCGCAGACCCTGGAGGAAATTGTGAAATTCTTTGTTGATACCGCCGACGTCGCTGAGATTCGCCGGGCCCTGGCCTGGGGCATTCTGGACGGCGTGACCACCAACCCCTCGCTGGTGGCCAAGACCGGCCGGCGCTTTGAAGACGTGCGCGCGGAGATCCTGCAGCTGGTGCAGGGGCCGGTGTCGCTAGAAGTCACCGATATGACGATTGAAGGCATGCTGACCCAGGGCCGCGAGCTGGCCAAGCTGGGCCCGCAGGTGGTGGTCAAGCTGCCGCTGACCCGCGAGGGCATCGCCGCGTGCAAGGCCTTGACGGATGAGGGGATTCGCACCAACGTCACCCTCTGCTTTTCTGCCAACCAAGCGCTGCTGGCGGCCAAAGCCGGGGCGACCTACATCTCGCCCTTTGTGGGCCGGTTGGACGATATCTCGCAAGACGGCATGGCACTGATCGCTGATATCGTTCAGATTTACAAGAACTACGGCTTTGCCACCCAGGTGCTCGTGGCCAGCGTGCGCAATCCGGTGCACATCCTGCAGGCCGCCAAGCTGGGCGCCCACGTCTGCACAGTGCCGTACAAGGTGCTGGACCAGCTGTTCAACCACCCGCTGACCGACCTGGGCAATGAACAATTCCTCAAGGATTGGGCCAAGGTACCGGGCCAGAGCTGAGTCGCCGACTCGGGCGCCGCAGAATTCTGACAGACGCTCTGCGGTACACGAACTCGGCAAGGGATCTCGCGGCCGCGCGCCCCTGTTCAGGTCACCGCTGCCGCCGCGCGAGGTTGCGCCGAGCCGTTCCCCTCTCAGCCCTTAGCCCCTAAGTGAGCCCACGGCATGGCCAATTCTGCGCCTGAAAGCAACGTCGAGCCTGCTGCCGCGCCAGCGCGTGGTTCGTCGCGCCGCTCAGGGTCCACGGCGGTCGCGCCAGACCAGGATGCGGGCCAAAGCCGGCGGGCGGCGCGAGGCACCGTGCGGTCGCTGCTGCTGGCGGCCGTGGCGGTGGCGATCCTCTGGCAAGGCGGCACCTCGCCGCAGGCTGTCGCGGTCGTCGCCCTGCTTGTCGGCGGCGCCTGGGCCTTTAGCTGGCGGGCCAGTCCGCGGCGCAAGTCGGCGATCGAAGCGCCGTGGTTGTGGTTTGGCCTCGCGGCCTGGACGGCGCTGCTGATTTTGCCGCTGCCCAGGGCGATTGTGCAGCTGGTCCACCCTCTGGCCGTGACGATCAGCGACGCGGGACGGGTGGCGATGGGCGCGGCCCCGCGCGGCTGGCTGCCCATTGCCCTGGCGCCCGGCGACGCGGCCCTGCAGGCGGTGATTTACGCGCTGGCCGGCGTGGTGGGCACGCTGACGTCCAATGCCTGCCACGGCGCCCACAGCCGGCGCTTCTTGCAGTTGGCCGCGACCACAGTGGTTGGCGCCGCGCTGGCCGCATCAGCTTTGCGCTACGCCGATGCGGAGTTGATTCCGTCCGGCGGCCTGCCCGGCGCGCTGGGGCCTCTCCTCAAGCACGTCGCCATCGTCAACGCCAACCACATGGCCGGCATCTTGGCCTTTGCTTTTGCCCTGGCGCTGGGTCTGGCGGTCCACGCGCCGATCACGATCATGCAAACGGGCTACGGCGCCGCAGCGCTGCTGACCGGGACGATGGTGCTGCTCACGACCTCGCGCGGCGGCATGCTGGCGGTAGCCATCGCGGTCCTGGGCGTGCTGGTGTCGACACCTCGGCCCCCCAAGTATATGCGCACGGATCGCCGCGAGCTGCAGAACCAGGCCCGCTGGCGCGCCACGCTGCTCGCCGTGGTGTTGGCGCTGCTGGCTGCCATCGCCGCCCTGCCGATTATCGAAGCCGAATTTCACGGCACCGACCTGGCCACCGACGGCAAAGTGCAGCTGTTCACAGAAACGCCCAAGCTGATGCTGCAAGCGCCGCTCATCGGCTGGGGCCCTGGGAGCCTGCCGGTCGTGCTGTGGATGCGCGGGCTCAGCGACGCGCGCCAGGACTTTGCAGAAAACCTGGTGATCGAGAGGCTGTTGGACCAGGGCCTGATCGGCGGAACGCTGTTCTTGCTGGCGCTGGGCTGGCTCGCCTTGCGCTACCACCGGCTCACCCCGCGGGTCTACGCCCTCAAGCCCTTTGTGCTGGCGCCGGCGGTGTTGCTTGCAGCCAATCTCGTTGATTTCTCTATGGAAATTGCCGGCGGCATCCTGCCTTTTGCCATGATCTGTGCCCTGGTCGAGCAGAACTACGTGCGCTCGGCCAAGGCCCATGAGAGTCTGCAGCACCGCCGCACCGCTGCCCACCGCCGGCTCATGATCGGCACGGGCACAGCGCTGGCTTTGGCGGCGGCCCTGGGCTTTAGCAGCATTCCGGGCCATCTGACCCGCGAGACGGATCGGCTGCTCACCGGCAAGAAGGCCAATGAGATCAAAGACGTCGTCGCCGATCGCCTCGTATATCACCCCTACGCGTTCTACCTGGCCGGCCGGGCCCTCGTCGCAGAGAACCGCTTGGCCGAAGCGAGCGCTGCGCTGGACCGGGCGATCGCCCTGCGCCCCGCCAGCAAGCACGCCCGGCTGTTCCGCTTTGCCAGCCGCCTGGAGCTCGGCAATGTGACCGGGGCGGCCGACGACCTCCAGTGGCTGATGGAAGCCAGCCAGGAGACGCGCAACCAGGCGCTTGGGGTGTGCCAACGCTCTAAACGCGCAGAGGAATTGCTCGTCGAAGTGATGCATCGCGTGCCCAAGCTCAGCTCGGAGCTGGGGGCGTATTTCTCCAAGAGCCGGCCCGATCTGGTCGAGCGGGTGGCGGTGGCTCTGCGCAAGCGCTATCCAAACCGGCGTTTTGGCATCGAGGCCCAGCGCGCCCTGCTGTACATCGAACGCGGCGCCCTGGAACCCGCCAAGAGAATTGCTGCAGAATTGATGGCTGATCCCGATACGGTGCTGGATGGCTACTACGTAGAAGGGATGTTGCGAGTGCGCGCCGCCCGCCATCTGGAGGCTTTTCACCTTTTCAAGACCGTTTGCGACGGCGGCGGCACGACGGAAGCCTGCACCCTGGCGGTCGAGGCGATCCTGACCGCGCAACGCCCGGCCATGGCTCTGGAATTCATCCGCAGCCGCTGGCAGTCCTTGCGCAGTCATCCCCCGGCAGCCGCGGTGTATTATACCTGGGTGGCGCGGGCGCAGATGCAGTTGGAGCGCTGGGATGAGGCGCTGGACGCCGCGCGCATGGCGTACAACCTCAACCCCAAGAACACAGATTCGCCTTATATTCTCGCAAATTGCCTCGAGCACTCCTCACTATTTGGCGAGCTGGCCGAGCTGGCCGAGCAGCTCGTGATCACCCGGCCGAGCGACCCTGCGGCGCGGCAGCTGCTGGAGCGGGTGCGCGAATTGCAGACCCCGCTGAGCTTTGCCGGTCGGCGCCATCCGCCGCGCCCTGCGCAGCTGCCGGCGGCGCCGACTCCACCGGCCCTTCCGTCCGCCCTTCCGTCGCCGCCAACCGTCCCTGCCGCGGTTCCCGGCCGCTGAGGGCCGCGGCAAAGGCCTGGCTATGCGGAGCTGTGACACGTCTGCGTTGACAGCAGCCGCGGCGCTCGCTAGCGTAACCGCGCCCGCGGGCTTCGACGCAGTGCGTCATGCCCGACAGGGGCGGGCCCTGGCAAAAGCCGGCCCGCCTACCCCCCGCCCCGCGCGACCCAAGGAGCCATGCCGATGAAAATCCTCGTCTCTGCCAAGCGCGTCAGCGACCCCAACGCCAAGCTCGCCATTTCGGGCGACGGCAAGTGGGTCGAAGGCGACGTCGAGTACGTGATGAATTACTTTTGTGAAAACGCCATCGAATGCGCGTTGCAACTGGCCGAGGAGCACGGCGACATCGAGACCGTGGCGCTAGGCGTCGGCGATCCCGATGAGACCGATCGCTTTATCCGCCAAGGCGCGCTGGCCCGCGGTGTCGATCGCGGCATTCGCGTCACGGCGGACGAGCAGCTGATCGATTCCGACCTGATCGCCCGCATTTACGCCAAGGTGGCTGAGAAAGAGACCCCGGACCTGATCATCCTGGGCAAGCAGTCGGTGGACGGCGACTCCAACCAAGTCGGCCAGTTGCTGGCAGAGTACCTGGGCTGGCCGCAGGCGACGTTCGCCTCCAAGGTCGAGCTGAACGGCGGCGAAGTCGTGGTCACCCGCGAGGTAGACGGCGGCCTTGAAGTCGTCTCGATGAGCACCCCCTGCGTGATCACGGCGGATCTTCGCCTCAATGAGCCGCGTTTTGCCTCGCTGGCCGGCATCATGAAGGCCAAGAAGAAGCCGCTGGCCGAGTACGAGCTCGACGACCTGGACCTGGGCGACGCCACCCCCAAAGTGCGCATTGCCAAGATGGGCCTGCCCGCTGGGCGCAAGGCGGGCGTGATGGTCAAGGACGTGGACGAGCTGCTGGCCAAGCTGCGCGGCGAAGCGCGGGTCATCTAATTCATCGACTGCCAAGCGGACTTTTCGCAAGTTCCAAATCCGGAGGAACCATGAGCAAGATTCTGGTGGTAGCCGATCACGACGGTGGCGCCCTAAAGAAAATCACCCTCAACAGCATTGAATTCGCCAAGCAGTGGGCGGCCAAGACCGGCGGCTCCTTTGACGTGGCGGTTCTCGGCACCGGCGTGGGCGCCGTGGCCCAGGCCCTGACCGGCTACGGCGCGGCGGCCATCCACACCGCCGATCACGCCGATCTGGCCCACGGCCTGGCGGGCCCGCTGGCCAAAGTCATCGCCGATCTGGCCAAGGCGATCGGCGCCACGGGCGTGGTCGGATCGACCTCGAGCATGGCCAAGGACGCCCTGCCGCGCGCCGCGGTTCGCCTGGGCGCCGGCATGGCCTCCGACGTCATCGCCCTGGCCGACACCGCAGAAGGCCTGGGCTTCCGTCGGCCGATGTGGGCCGGCAACCTGGTGGGCGACGTGGTCATCGACACGCCGATCAAGGTCGTCACGGTGCGCTCGTCTGCCTTTGACACCGCCGCCGCAACGGGTGGCAGCAGCGCAGTCCAGGCCTTTGCCGCCGACCCCGCCGCTGGCGACGCCCGGGTCAAGTTCGTGCGCTTTGAAGGCACCGTGTCGAGCCGCCCTGACCTGACCGAGGCCGGCGTGGTCGTCGCGGGCGGCCGCGGGCTCAAGGACCGCTTTGGCCAGATCACCGAGCCCCTGGCCGACCTTCTGGGCGGAGCGATCGGCGCCACCCGCGCCGCGGTCGACGACGGTTTTGCCCCCAACGACTACCAGGTCGGCCAGACCGGCAAGGTGGTCGCGCCGCAGCTGTACTTTGCCATCGCCATCTCCGGCGCGGTCCAGCATCTCGCCGGCATGAAGAACAGCAAAGTCATCGTGGCGATCAACAAGAACGCCGACGAGCCGATCTTCAAGGTCGCCGACTACGGCCTCGTCGCCGATGCGTTTAGCGCCGTTCCGGAGTTGGTCAGCAAGATCAAGGCTCTCCGCTCCTAGACCCCCGCGCAAGCCGATTCCGTTTCCGCGTGACTGCAACGCTCAGACATTCCCCAGGGGAGTGTCTGAGCGTTGATTTTACTAAGCCTTTTTCTGGGAGCCGCCGTGACCTTGCTGCTGCCCTTGCCGGACGAACCCGCCGGCCGCGAGACCCTGGTGGCGCTCGCCTCGGCGCCCGGGCCCGCTGGGGTGGCGGTGGTGCGGCTCTCGGGACCTATCGCGCACAAAATCGCCAAAACCCTGAGCGGCCGCAGCGACTTAACGCAAGGGGGGGTCGTATTTTCCGCGCTGCGCGACCCGCGGTCCGGCGAATTGCTCGATCGCGGCTATGTCGTTGGATTTCATGGCCCTAGGAGCTTTACCGGCGAAGACGTGGCGGAACTGCAAGTGCACGGCTCGCCGGCCGGGGTGGCGCGGCTGATCGAGGCGTGCGTGCGGCTTGGGGCGCGGCGGGCGCGGCCGGGCGAGTTCACCTGGCGGGCCCTGCACGCGGGCAAGCTCGATCTGCTGCAGGTAGAAGCCCTGGGCGACCTGCTGCAGGCGCGCAGCGAGGTCCAGCACCGCACGGCTCTACAGGCCCTGGATGGCGAATTATCCAGGCATCTGGCGGATCTGCGCGACCCTCTGCTGGCGGCGCTGGCGGAGATCGAGGCGCGCCTGGATTTTGCCGCCGAGCCCCATCTGGCGGTCCTGGACCCGGCGCCGCTGCTGGCGGAATGGGCCCAGCTGAGCTCGCGGATGCTTGAGTTGGCGGAGACGGCGCGACAGGGTCGGCTGCGCCTGCGCGGCGCGCGGGTGGTGCTGTACGGCGCGCCCAACGCGGGCAAGTCCACGCTGCTCAACGCCTTGCTGGGGGTCGATCGCGCGCTGGTGGACCATCGGCCGGGCACGACCCGCGACACCCTGGAGGCGGCGCTGGCCCCGGACGGCCTGCTGATGACCCTCATCGACACCGCCGGGGTGCGCGAGGCCGAGGATCCGGTCGAGCGCCAGGGTACGGAGCGCGCCCGCCGCGAGGCCGAGGCCGCCGATGTGGTGCTGTGGTGCGTCGATGGCTCCCAGCCACTGCCGGGCGATGTCGCCGATCCCGCCGATCTGCCGTCGCCCTGGCCGCTGGTGGTGCAACTGCTGGTGACCAAATCTGATCTGCCCTTGCACCCCCAGGTAGCCGCCTGGCCGCGCCTGGTCGAAGCCCTGCACATCCACGCCAGTCAGCCCAGCGATGTCGATCAGCTGCGCCGGCTGTTGGCGCAAAAAGTCGCGGCTTTGGCTCAAGGACCGCGCAGCGAGCAGGTGGTGGTGAGCCGCGAACGCCACGCCGCCGCCCTGCGCGATGGAGCGGCCTCCCTGCAGAGGGCCATTGAAATCCTGAGCGCGGGCGAACCGTTAGAGCTGGTGGCCGCCGATCTGCGCGACGCAGTCTATGCCCTGGACGAGATCACCGGCCCCATGACCCCAGACGACGTGCTGGGCTACATCTTTAGCCAGTTCTGCATCGGCAAATAGCAAGCCCCTGGTCTTTCTGGACATTTCCGCCACCCTCTTGCAGCCGCCCCTATATCGGACTAAATTGGTCGCCTATCCCGTCCCCCGGAGGAACCATGGCTATCGACGCCCAGGAACAGACCGCCCGCAAAGGCATTCTCAAGCAACTGCAGCGCCAGGGCGGCGCCGAGCACATCCGCGAACTTCACGAATTCAGCACCTTGCGCTTTGGCCGCGGGCACCAGGCGTTTTCGCTGCTGATGGAGGGGCTGGTGGCCGACGGCCTGGTCGAATTTGAAAGCGAGCGCTTTGCCCTGACCGACGCCGGCCGCGATGCCTGCAAGGGCATGCTCCTCTAATTTGCCCCCGCGAGCCGCACAGTGCACGATGGGGCTCCCGCGGCACTGATCGCCGATCACGGCGCTTGCGAGGAAATTCTGGATGTGAAAGAACATCTCGCGACAACACTGGTATTTCCGAGCAACAGGGGCTCTGAACTGCCGTTCTTTCACACCCTCTCAGAGGAAAGCCAACCCCGATGCGCACCCCCAGCGGCCTCGTCTCGCTGCTCGATCAAGGCGTGGTCGACCAGGTCCTGCGCCCTCTGATGAGCGGCAAGGAAGCCCAAGTCTATCTGGTGATTTCGGACGGCGAAGAACGCGTCGCCAAGGTCTACAAAGACGCCGAACACCGCTCTTTCAAGCACCGCGCCGACTACACAGAAGGCCGACGCGGGCGCAATTCCCGCGATCAGCGCGCCATCCAGAAGGGCAGCAAGCACGGCAAGGCCCAGGAAGAAGAGGCCTGGCGCAGCGCTGAGGTCGACATGATCTACCGCCTGCGCGACGCCGGAGTGCGCGTGCCGGAGCCGTTCTATTACGTGGACGGCGTGCTGGTCATGGAGATGGTCAAGGACGCCGAGGGCAACCCCGCGCCGCGCCTGGGCGAAGTCGAGATGGACGCCGCGCAAGCCCAGAAGGTCTTTGATTTTCTGATCCGCGAAGTGGTCAAGATGCTCTGCGCGGGGGTGGTCCACGGCGATCTGTCGGACTTCAACGTGCTGCTGGGCAAAGACGGGCCGGTGATCATCGATTTTCCCCAGTCCCTGGACGCCGCGGCCAACCAGAACGCCCGCGAGATCCTCATCCGCGATGTGGCCAATCTCAATCGCTTTCTCCAGGGCCACGGCGCGCCGGACCAGCCGCTCAAGCACGGCGCAGAGATGTGGGAAAAGTACGCTCGCGGCGAGCTGCGCCCGGATTCGCACCTGACGGGCAAGCACAAGGGCTCGGAAGCGCGCGTCGATCTGCGCGGGCTGATCCACGAACTCGAGGCCGACGAGCGCGATGAAATGCGCCGCCGCGCCGGGCGTTTGGCCTGAGCTCGCCCGGTCCTACACGCCGCGATCGACGTCAGGCCAGATGACCTTGTGCAGCTGAATCTGCATGCGCCCCGGGGGCTTTTCCGCCAGGATCCAAGCCGCTAGCTGCGCCGGGGGCAGGCTCGCCCACACCGCCGACCACAGGATCTGCCCGCGCGTCGCCGCCAGCGGCCCCTGGAGCTGTTGCAGGGCCCAGCGAGCGTCGTCCAGGTCGGCGCACACGATCTTGAGCTCATCCCACGGCCGAAGATTCGCCAGGTCCGCCATCAGGTTGCGGGCGCTTTCCCCCGATCCGGGGCACTTGAGGTCGGCGATGACCTTGACCCGCGGGTCCAGCTGGGCCAGCGGATAGGCGCCGCTCGTCTCCAGCAGCACTTCAAAGCCGGCGTCGCACAGCGCCGTCAGCAGCGCCGGGCAGGCTCGTTGCGCCAGCGGTTCGCCGCCCGTGACCTCCACCAGCGGCAGTTGCAGGGCGCGCACCTGGCTGATCACCTCGTCAACGCTGAGCTTTTCTCCGGCGCTAAAACTGTATTCCGTGTCGCACCAGCGGCAGCGCAAGGGGCAGCCGGCCAAGCGCACAAAGATGCAGGGGCGGCCGGCGTGGCTCGACTCGCCCTGGATCGACGCGTAGATTTCCGTCACCCCCAAGCCAGCGGGCAACAGCGGCAGGGGGCTAGACATCGCGGCTGCGCTCCCAGACCATCCGCAGACCGTCAAGTGTCAAGAACTCCAGAACTTCGCCAATACTGTCGCTCTCTTGGGCGATGAGCGGCGCCAGCCCGCCCGTGGCGCACACCGGCACTTCTTCGCCCAGGGTGTCGCGCAGGCGCCGGCAAAGCCCATCGACCAAGCTCACATAGCCGTACACCAGCCCCGATTGAATCGCCTGCACCGTGGTCTTGCCAATCACCGCCGCCGGCCGGACAATCTCAACCCGCGGCAACTTGGCGGCGCGGCTGAACAAGGCGTCGGCGCTGATGCCAATGCCGGGGACGATCACGCCGCCCAGGTATTGGCCCTTGGCGTTGACCACGTCAAAGGTGGTGGCCGTGCCAAAATCCACGACAATACACGCCTTTTTATAGCGCTCAAACGCGGCAATGGCGTTGACGATGCGGTCCGCGCCCACCTCTTTGGGGTTGTCGGTCAGGATCGGCATCCCGGTGCGCGTGCCCGGCCCCACCACCAGCGCCGCGTGGCCCAGGGCGCGCTGGCACACCTCGGCAAACACCGGTGTCAGCTGCGGCACCACCGAGCCGATCACCGCCGCCCCCAGATCGCGGGCCAAAAAGCCTTTGTGCTGCAACAGCAAATCGACCATCACCGCGGTTTCGTCTGACGTGACCCCGCGGCGGCTCTCCAGGCGAAAGTGATCGAGCAGCTCCGCACCGCGATAGACGCCCAGAACGGTATTGGTATTGCCGATATCCACGGTCAGCAGCAGGTCTTTCACGGGCAGCCTCGCGCCGGGCTGCGGCCCGGAGGGGCTGAAAGTCTAGGTCCGCTGGCGCAAAAAGTCGATCACGTCCGGGCGACCTGCCCCATCGGACCCTCGGACAGTAGCCAGGCAACTGTCTGATCCATGTATTTTCTACTGATTTTCAGACCGCCCCAAATGGACGCTTTTGCTGCGGCCCACTTTGCTGCACAATACGCGGCCCGCGCTGCACCTGGGTCAGCGCCCCCCGCTTTGAGAGGTCCCGATGCTGCACTTCACCATGGACGGATTTGGCGGCCACCGCTCGCGCTTTGACGACATCCGTCTGATCCACGAGCTGTTGGAAGAGCTGCCGGCGCGCCTGGGCCTGACGCCCGCGATGCCGCCCATGCTCCTGCCCTACTACAACGGCGTGGAACCGGATGACTGCGGCATTTCTGGCTACGTGTTCCTGGCTGGCGGGCACCTGACGCTGCACACGTTCTCGTTTCGCGAGTGCTACTTTGTCGACCTCGTGGCGCCGCAGGACTTTGATGTGGCCGAGGCCCAGGCGTTTATTCAAACGGCTCTGCCGGTGCGCACGGTCGACGTCCACACCGCGGTGCGCCCCAAGGCTTTTGATGAGATTCCCGTCCACCCGGATGAGGATTTTGGCCCGCACCTGCTGCTCAATATCGACGGCTACACGGGCCCGCGCGACATGGACGGGCTGTTCAAGCTGTTTGACAACCTGCCGCCGCGCATCGATATGACCCCGATCATGCGGCCTTACGTGCTGCGCTCGACCACGCCTGATGGCCGGCCGGTGCTGTCGGCCATCACCATGATCGCCGAGTCGCACATCGCCCTGCACATTGAAGAAGACAGCGAACGCGCCTACTTCGACATCTTCTCGTGCAAATTCTTTGACACCGACGCGGTGCTCGACGAGCTCAAGGCCGCCTTTCCGGGCCGCAGCCACACCGTTCAGCTGATCTCGCGCGGCTGCGGCTACAAGGGCCGGCGCACCGAGCGCGAACCCGAGCACGCCCGCACCAAGGCCTGGCTCGGCACCCGCCCGGCGTAACCGCGGATGCGCCTTCACCTCTGCACCACCTGCCGCCGCACCGACCTGCGCCCCGCAGCGTTCGTCCCCGTGCGCGAGTTGGTCAAGGTCGCCAAGGGTTGGGCAGCGCGAACCGGCCAAGAGCTGGAGATCGAAGAGGTCAACTGCCTGTCTGGCTGCGCCGTGGGCCTCACCGCGATGATCGAAGACGACGACGCCAGTGTGCGCCTGTACAACGTCAAGGACGGCGCGGTGTTGACCCAGGTGCTCGACGCCAGCGAAGCGCTGTTGCGCGGTCAGCCAGCGGGCGATGTCCAGCCGCTGGTGCTGTCGCGCACCGATTGGACCGAGTGGCGCGACTGAGCGCCTGACCTCGACCCGCCAAAAAGCCCAGGGGCCCGACACTTTTCAGCGCCGAGCCCCCAGAAAGCCCCTTGACGAGCGAAACCCTACTCGGTCTCGTTCTCGCGGAAGATGGCCGCGGAGCCCTGCATGTCGCACTCGGAGTTGGTGGCGTTCGGATCGCCGCGGCCCACCAGCTGGAAGGTCGACAGGGTGCCGTCGCAGTCCAGGTCGGCGTTGGCTTCAGCGGTGAACGCCGCGGCGCCCAGGGTGCCGGAGCTGTTGTAGCTGTACTGGAAGTAGTGCGAGTCGGTGATGGCGAACTTGAGCGCCGACCAGGTGCC
>CAXNCS010000027.1:0-33514 GCA_964201005.1 Myxococcota bacterium | reverse complement strand
TGCTTGCCGCTGCGCTTGGCGTCTTCTTCGCGCTGCTTAGCCGCCGCCAGGTCCGCTGCGAGCGCCGCTTCGCGGTCTTTGAGCGAGGCCCGCAGGCTCTGCAGCTCGCTTTCGCGCTCGGTCAGCATGCGCTGGGCCTGCTCTGCCCGGGCCGACGCCGCCGCCTTCTCGCGCTCCAGACCAGCCTTTTCTTCTCGCAAACCGGCAACTTGGGCCTGCGCCCGACTCAGCTCCCCGCGCACATCGGCCAGCTGTCCCTGGAGCTTCTGCTCCATCGCCGCCATCTGCTGGTCGCGCTGCTGCGCCTGGGCCTGCAATTGTTGACGGGCTGCGGCCACTTCCGCCTGGGCCTTGGCGATTTGCTGCTGCGAAGCGTCTTTGCCCTGCTGCAGGGCCGCCAGGGCAGCCTCGCGCTGACCCAGCTCCGCCTTGAGCTTTTCTGCCTCCGCCTCAGCTTGGCGCCGCCCTTCGGCGTTCTTCTGCGCCTCGACGCGAGCCTGCCCCAGCTGGGCATCGCGCGCCGCCACTTCCTGCTGCAAGGCCGTTTGACGCTTCTCGATTTCCGTGCGCGCCTTTTGCGCCGCCGCAACTTCGGCCTGCTTGCCGTCGCGCCGCGCCTCTTCTTCGCGCTGCTTGGCCGCAGACAGCTCCCCAGCCAAAGACGTTTCGCGGTCCTTAAGCGCCGTGCGCAGGCTCTGCAGTTCCTTCTCTCGCTCGCTCAGCAGCCGCTGCACCTGCTCGGCCCGCGCCGCCGCTGCGGACTTTTCGCGCTCCAGATCGGCCTTTTGAGCTTCCAGACCGGCCTTTTCTTGGCGCAATCCGGCCACTTGGGCCTGCGACGCCGCCAACTTGCGCTCCGCCTCCGCCCAGCGCTGCTCGGCCTGCTGCCACTTGCGCTCGGCGAGTTCGCGCTCGGTGTCGGCCTTCTTGGCGCGGTCCTGGGCGCTCTCTGTTTCGGCCAACCGCGCACGAGCTTTCGTCAATTCAGCATCTAGCTGCGCCTGTTTTTCGCGGGCCACGGCGTCCGAGCTCGCCCGCGCTGCCTGCACTTCGCGATCCTTGTCGGCCAGGACCTTCTTGAGGTGGGCCACTTCTTCCGCTTGGGCTTGGCGGCGCTGCTCGGCGACCCGCCGCGATTCTTCGCGCAAGGCCTCTGCCTGCAGGCGGGCCTTGTCCAATTCCTTCTGCAGCAGGCTGAGTTTCTCATCGCGCTGCGCGTCCGCTTGGGCCCCCGTGGCGGCCTGCTGCTTTTGCAGTTCAGCGATCTGCTGGCGCAACAGCTCAACCCGGGCCTCTTCCGACTGCCGCTGGGCGACCACCGCCGCCAAGCTCGCACGTTCCTTGTTCAATTCGCCGCGCAGCCGGTCAGCGGTATGCTGCTCGTCCTTGAGCCTCTGGGCCGCTTGAGCCGCCGCGGTCTCGGCCTGGGTCAGGCGCGCGCGCACCGCCTCTTGGGCCTGCAAATCGGTCTTGGCCCTGGCCAGCTCCGCGCGCAGGCGGTCTCGCTCGTCCTGGGCGGCTTTGGAGGCCTGGGCGGCCTGCTCTTCGCGGGCGCGGGTGGCGCGCAGTTCGCTGGCCAGCTGTTGCTCGCGGGCCGCAGCGGTCTTGATCGCCGTCTCAGCCGCCGCCACTTGGGCGCTCTGCGCCTGGCTCAGCTTGCGGTCGGTGCCGTCGACCACCACCACCACCGCGTTGCCGTCGGCGCGCACGTGGTACAGGGCATCGCTCTCAAAGGTCACGGTGATCCGGGCGATCGTCGCGCCGCCCTTGCGCACCGCCGCCACCTCAACCTGGCGGATCACGCCGTTGCCCACGTAGCGCGGCGCATCGAGCCCCTGCACGTCGGCGCCCGCTACCTCAATGAACAGGCGCGAGGGCTTGTCCAACCGGTAGCTTGTAAAGGTCGGCGCCGCCTGGCCGCGCACGGTAATCACCGTGGTTTGCGCCGCTTCCTGCACGTCCATCGCGGTGAGCGCATTGCCCGCCAGCTGCGGATTGCCGCCCGCCGCCAGAGCTGGAACTGCAGGCACCGCCGTGGTCAGCGACAGGATCGCGGCCATCGACGTACGGAACAGCCGCTTGGCCATCGTGTGGGTGGTCCTCATCGCTTGATCTCCTCACGCGGCATGCCGGAGGCGATAACGCCTTCGTCAACTTCTGAGCATAGGGGCAGGTGGATACCTGTCAAAAAACCGACAAACCCGCACAGGCCGCAGCCCGGCGGGTCGCCAATGTGCGAGGCCGTATGGCTACGGGACATCGCT
Organism: Myxococcota bacterium; assembly: GCA_964201005.1. GTDB lineage: Bacteria > Myxococcota_A > UBA9042 > UBA9042 > UBA9042 > SXRM01. The sequence continues at coordinate 31,250 of CAXNCS010000027.1, read as the reverse complement.
CTCCTCATCGCTCTCGCCAAAGCCCTTGAGCGGCGGAACTAAGGATCTTTCAATGGTCTTTTCTTCGCCGGGCACGTCGATAATCACCTTGTACTGGGTGATGGCCGCCACGCGAGCGCCGCGGTTGCCAAGGGCGTCGCCGCGCACCACTTCGCAGCGGTTGCCGTCGGGGCCGATAAACACCGCCTTGGGCTCGGGGATCCCGGTCAGCAAGATGATCAGCTTGTACGCTTCGATCTCGCCCTTGGTCGCGCAGGTATCCGGCAGGTCTGGGGCGCCTTCTTCGTCGGTAGCCATCGCCGCTTCTTCTGGCCCGGCCTGCTGGATCACCGGCTTCTCAATGAACAGCGAAGCATTGGCCAGGGTGATGTTGGCGACGCCGTCGATCTCGCGGCCCTGGTAGCTCTTAAAGAGTTCGCGGATCGGCTTCCACTTGGGGTTTTCGCCCAGGATGATGAAGTTGGGGTCGTCGGCCGGCGCCGCAGCTTCCGCAGCCGGCTCAGGTCCCCGCGGCGCCATTTGCGGTTTCTGCGCGGGCTCACCGCCGCACGCCAGCATCAGCGCCGCAAGCAAGGCGACGATCAACCCACGCAGCGACGGCACAACCGCGGAATTCTGGGGCGCAATTGCGGCATTGACCAAGGGCGTACGCATCAGGTCCTCTTCTTCCTGCCTTTGTCTCGCCGCGCCTGCCCATCGATGAGTTCGGCGGGCTTGCCGGTCCAGACAAAGGCCGAGGCGACAAACGTCGCGCGCACAATGGTGTTCTTGCGACCCTCTTCCGCCAGCTCCAGCGACTCGAGCAACTGCGCCTCCGGCGTGGCGGCAATCTCGCCTTTCTTCTGCTGGTCCAGGGGCTTAGAGGCCTCCAGCTGGGTCTTGAGCAGCCCCATGTCCGGCGGCACCCGCTCAATGCTCATGTCGCGCAAATTGATCACGCGGCGGTCATTGCCCGCGTAGATCCTCAAGAATTGCAGGAACTGCAGGTGGCTGCCTTCCACCGTCATGCGGATCGGCACGGCGTTGTACAGGTCTTCGATCTCTTCCGGCAACCGGTCAAAGCGCTTGATCGTCAGCCCTACCTGGACGGCGTCCCGCTGCATGCCGTCGATCAGGTCGGGAATCTCCTCTGCCGCCGGCAGCATCTTGCGATTTTCCTTGTCCTTTTCAACAAGCTCATCCTTCTTCTGCCGCAGCGACTCGTACTTCTCCGGGCTGGCCTCTTCTTTGAGCGCCAAAATGTCCATCTCCACTTTCTTGAGTTGATTGCGCGCCTGCTCAGCCCGGCCCAGCTCGGGGTCGACGAGCAAGAAGTACATGCCCAGCGCCAGCAGCACCAGGATGCCCGCGAGCACGGCCGCCTTTTGAGCCGGCGGCAGCTTTAGGAATTGTTCCATGGGCTCCTCCGGAGGGTTATTCGGCGGCGGGCAGCTTGTCGGCTGCCGCTTCGGCGGGGGGTGGGGCAGAAGCCGGCGCTGTGGGCAGCGGGGCTTTGTCTACCGGCGGGGCAGACTTGGCGGCCGCAGGCGGGGCCTCTGGCGCGGGGGCAGCGGCGGCAGCGTCGGGGCCGGCTTTGGGCTCCGCAGCGGCGTCGGCGTCTTCACCAGCTTCGCTATCGCCCTTGGCGTCTTTGGCGGGGCCGGCGTCGGCATCCGAGGCGTCCGAGGCACTCGCCCCTGCATCCGCGGCAGGTGCTGGAGCTGGTCCCGCCGCCTGAGACGCCTCTGCAGCCAGCGGGGCCGCCAACTTGCCGCCAATCACCGCGCCCTGGGCGGCGCTGGCTTCCCCGGCGGCAGGCACGGCTTCTGCAGCCCCTTCCGCCGCCACAGGTTCCGCAGGCCGCATCGGCTCTATCAAATAGACCATCGACGCGCGGATGCTGAACTCGACAAAGTTCACCCCCAGCTTGTCGTCGCGCTTCTTTTCCTGAAACACCAACTTGGGCGTGCGGAAATACGGGCTCGACTCCATGCGCCGCTGCACTTCGGCGACATCCTCATGGCCCAGGGCCTCGCCGGTCAGCGTCACTTCGCCATTGGCCTCGCGGAAACTGGTGATCCAGGCCTTGCGCGCGTCCCACGCCACCCGCCAACCCGCGGCTTCCATGGCCTTGAGCTCTTCTGCGGCGGTCTCGGCCTCTGCGCGCGGCTGCAGCATAAAGCTCAGGTAGTGCAGCGCGCCGATCGGCCCGGCCTTTTCCGCCAGCAGCACGTCGAAAACCACCTTCTGCGACTCGAGCTTGGTCACCTCGGCCTGGGTCGCGACAATCGCCGCCTTGGTGGTCTCCAGCTCGGAGATTTCCTTCTTGCGCAGGGCCAAGCGCGAGGTCGCCCGGGTGGCCTCGTCAGAAGCGCTGGTCTGCCATAGAAAAAACGCCGCGCCTTCCATCACCAACAGCAGGGCAAACAGCAAGATGCCCACGTTGGGAATGTCCGGCAGGTTCAAGGCGAGCTTGCCGCCCTTGCCGCGCTTGGCCGCCCCACCGGGCCTGCCGATCAGGTTGATGCGAATGAGTGCAAGCACCTACCGATCTCCCGGCCGGCGCATCGCCAGTCCCATGGCCACCGCTGCGGTTGGCGCCATTCGCTGTAGCAGCTGGGCGTCAAACTTCTTGGGGTCGACCACGATGTTGTTAAACGGATTCAGCGCCCGCACCGTTGTGCCCAGGCGCCGCTCAATGCCCTCAATCAGGCCCACCTGCAGCGCCGCACCGCCGCACAGGTAGATCGCGCTGATCTCCGCGTGCATGGCCGTCGCCGCAAAAAAGTCCAGGGAGCGCTGAATTTCGTTGACCAGCACTTCAGAGACGCGCTGCGAAATCCGCTGCACTTCGCGAAGCACGCCGGACATCGACAGCGTGGTCTCCGAGGTGGTCTTCATGTGCTCCGCTTCTTCCCACGGCACGGCAAATTGCTTAGCGATCTCATCAGTCAGGAGATTGCCACCGATGGTAATATCGCGGGTAAAGGAAGTGCTGCCGCCGCTGACCACATTGATGTTGATCGTCGACGCCCCGACATTGACCAGGGCGATCGTCTCATCGCGCGGCACTTGAAAGTTGGTTTCAAAGGCGTTGTAGAGGGCAAAGCAGTCGACGTCGACGACGCAGGGGTCGAGCTTGGCCGCCCGCACCACCTCCAGCAGCTCGGCGATCACGGCTTTCTTGGCCGCGACCAGCAGAACGTCCATCTGTCCCTGACCGGCGTGCTCGTGGACCACCTGGTAGTCAACATTCACATCTTTGATATCAAAGGGGATGTACTGCTCCGCTTCCCACTGAATCTGGTCGTCCAGCTCCGCGCGGGTCATTTCCGGCAAGGCGATCTTTTTGATGATCACCGAATGGCCAGAGAGCGCCACCGCGACCTTTCTTTCGCGCAGCTTGTTGGCGGAAATCAGCTCGGTCAGCCGCTGCACCAACAACGGGGCGTTGAGAATCACCCCATCCTTGATGGTATCCGGGGGCAACATGACGGTATCAAACGCCTGCAAATGCAGACCTTTGGACGTCTCTTTGAGGTGGGCCAGCTTGATCGACGAAGTGCCGATGTCGAGCCCGATTGCATGCTTGCTGGCCATCGCCGCCCCTGCCCCAATCGGCTGTTTGCCCTGGCCCTCTCTCCGCGAGGGGGCTACGGCGCCTGCATTGCGCAGACCTCCACCGCGGCAAGGCTAGAAGGCGCGAACCACCCCGTCAAGAAAACCAAAGGATCCTGGAAGCGCCAGCCCCTTGGCGCTATCCTCTTGGCCAGGCGCCCCTCCCGCGCCACACGGAATCGAACTACCATGGCCAGCTCCTCCGCCAACTCCTTGGATCGCCTTGCTTCTGTTGCCTCCAGCCCCGCGGGCACGGGCCAAGGACCGCTGCAGCTTCCGGCCTACTCCACAGAAGAAATCCTCGCTCAGGCGGGGCGCTATCTGACGCCCAACTATAAGAATGCGCCGATCGTTTTCAGCCGCGGTGAGGGCGCGTGGAACATCGCCCAGGATGGCCGCCGCTACCTCGACATGTCGGCGGGCGTCGCCGTCAACGGCCTGGGCCACGGCCACGCTGATCTGACCGCGGCAATTGCCGAACAGTCGGCGCGCTTGATCCACCAGTCCAACTACTGGCACAACGAGCACGCGGCGCCCTTGGCGATGGAGCTGGCCGAGCGATTCTCCGCAGCGGTCCAGCGCACCACCGGCGACCAATTCGAAGCCAGCGTGTTCTTCTGCAATTCCGGGGCAGAAGGCACGGAAGCCACCGTCAAATGCGCCCGCCGCTACCACGCCCGCGTGCTGGGCAAGGCCCGCCCAGGCATCATCACCGTCAAGGGCAGCTTCCACGGCCGCACCTACGCCGCGATGACTGCGACGGCGCAGCCCAAGTACCAAGACGGCTTTGAGCCGCTGGTCCCCGGCTTTCGCTATGCCGAGTTTGGCGACCTCGCGAGCATCGCAGCGCAAATCGACGACACCGTCGGCAGCGTGATGATCGAAATCGTCCAGGGCGAAGGCGGCGTGCGCATCGCTCCCCCAGGTTTTTTCAAGCAGTTGCGCGAACTCTGCGACCAGCACGGCTTGCTGCTGTGCTTGGACGAAGTGCAGACCGGCCTGGGCCGCACCGGCTCCATGTTTGCCTTTGAGCAAGAGGGCATCGCCCCCGACCTCATCTGGCTGGCCAAAGCCCTGGGCGGCGGCGTTCCCGTGGGCGCTTTGGTGGGCAAGAAGCACGTGGCCGCGGCGCTGCAACCGGGCACCCACGCGACGACTTTTGGCGCCAACGCCCTGGCCATGTACGTCGGCCGGGTGGTGCTGGCGGTGATGGATCGCGACGATCTGGTCGGCAACAGCGCGCGCGTGGGCCAGTACATGCTGGAGCAATTGCGCCTCGCCTTTGCGGATCGGCCCTACGTCAAGGATGTGCGGGGCCGCGGGCTGATGTGCGGCGTGCAGATCGCCGGCGACCCCAAGGCGGTGATCGACCGGGCCCGCGAGCTGGGCCTGCTCCTGAGCCTGGCCGGCAGCGACGTGCTGCGCCTGACCCCTCCGCTGATCATCGACCGCGCCGAAGTCGACTTTGCCGTGGCGGCGCTGCGTCAGGCGGCAGAAGAGATGCTGGGGTCGTAGAAGCCGCGGCTGCGCAAGCGTATTCTGCCTGCCCGTGATCAGCTGAATGCCGGTCTCAGCCATGGACTGCGGGTTGGGGGTCTGCTAGCATGTTGGCCCCTGCTGCCGCATCGTGTCGGCGGCACAGATCGCCTCTGGGAGTCCCATCATGACCAACCTGACCAACGCCCGCGTCCGTTTCTTCAACCGCACCGCCGTGCTGACCTGCGCCGCGGCCCTCGCGCTGTCCGCCTGCGCCAACACCAGCAGCGGCGGCACTGGATCCGCAGCGGATACGGCCACTGGCGGCACGGACACCTCGGTCACCCCCAAGGACACGGCGACGGGCGGCGACGGCGCCACCACCGGCACGGACACCAGCACCGCCGGCACGGAAAAGTCGATCATCGACCTGCAGAAGGCCTCTGAGGCCTGCCCGAACCCAGACCCGCAGACCTGGGGCGAAGCCCTCGGCGTCACCATCCGCGAGGCCGTGGTCACCACCCCGACCAAGAAGCAGACTTCGGACGGCGGCCTGATCGGCGTGTTCGTGCAGCAGAAGGGCGGCGGCCAGTACTCGGGCATCTACGTGATCGCCTCCAAGACCAGCGAGATCGGCCAGGTCAAGCCGGGCGACATCATCACCGTGACCGGCGACGTCAAGGACTACTACTGCGCAACGCAGATCAGCAACAAGTTCGCGACCATCGAAGCGGGCACTGCCGAACCCACCGCCGTGACCGTCACCACCGACGACATCGGCGACATCGCTGGCAAGGCCAAGACCGAACCCTACGAGGGCGTGCTAGTCCAGCTCAATGACGTAGTGGTCGGCCCCGAGGCCCTGGGCAGCGACGGCAAGCCGCACGGCGACTACTACATCGGCAAGACCGCGGACGACAAAGCGCTGCGCATGGGTTCGGCGTTCTACGGCGTGTATCTGTCGGACAAAGACGGCACCACGTTTACGCCCAAGTACCCCACCGGCACCAAGCTGGGCACCGTGACCGGCGTGCTGGAATACAGCTTTGGCACGTACCGTTTGGTGATCAGCAAGGACCCGAGCGGCGTCGTCAAGCCGTAGGCCTCCGGTGCATTGCCAGAAAGGGCCGAGCAAGGCCTAGACCGCGACGGACGCCGCAGCTGCCGTTCCGCCACTGAATTCGATTGTTTGGAGCGTTGCCGATGGACAAGAGCAATCTGTATGCGCTGGCGGCCCTGGCGGGCGTAGCTGGCTTTGTGGTGGGCCGCCTCGATGGCAATTCGCGCGGAGGAGCCCCGGCCCCAGTAGCGCCGATCGCCGCCCCTGCGACCGCCACGGGCTCCGCCGCCCCAAGCGCGGCCGCCGCGGCCCCCTCTGCAGCTGCAGAGCCTGTGCGACAGGCAGAGGCGGCGCGCCCAGCGGAGTCCGCACCTGCGGCGGCTGCAGAAGCGCCCAAGCCCAGCTTGCTCGACTCGCAGTCCGATGAAGGCGCGGGCAAGGGCGTGGACGTGACCAAGCTCGGCGTGTCGCCCAAGGGTCCAGAGAGCCCGTACGTCGGCCCGCGCGAGGCGTTGGTCGTCGTCAACGTGTTCTCTGACTTCCAGTGCCCGGTCTGCAAGCGCTCGGCCGATCCAATCAAGCAGCTGGCCGCCGACTTCCCGGGCAAGGTCAAGGTCTACTTCCGCCACAACGCCCTGGCGATGCACGGCCGCTCCAAGCCGGCAGCCCTGGCGACCATGGCGGCCAAGAACCAGGGCAAGTTCTGGCAGTACCACGACAAACTCTTTGAAACTGGCCAGTTGGACGACGCCAGCTTTGAGCAGTTTGCCAAGGACTTGGGCCTGGATGTCGCCAAGTTCAAGGCCGATATGGCGGACCCGGCGATGGCCGCGCGCGTCGATCAAGAGGCAAAGTGGGCCGAGTCGATGGGCGCCACGGGCACCCCGGGCTTCTTTGTCAACGGCGTGCGCCAGGTCGGCTGGGGCTCGTACATGGCGCTGAAATCGATGGTGCAACGCGAATTGGAGAAGTCTGAGGAGGCGATCGCCCAGGGCACCCCCAAGGCCCAGGTGCTGCAGAAGCGCATCGCCGCGACGGCTTCAGCCAACAGCAAGAACGAAGGCGAAGGCGCCATCAACGGCGATCTGTGGGCCAAGCAGCTCACTGCGGATTAGGGAGCTGTCCGAGAATGACTCGAACAGACTGCTGCTGCTAGGTGGGTCGCAAGCTCACTGCCTACCGGTCCCACTCGCAAGCAGTGCTTGCGCCCTTCGGGATCGTGGGGCCCTTTCGCCGCTCCGTGATCCTGCGAAGCGATCGACCCATTTCAGGACTGGTGCTAAGCCATGCGCAAGCTCTTGATCGCCCTGCTCTGCACGTCCTTTGCTGGCGCGGCGGTCCCTGCGCTCGCGGGCGATGGCGCGGATTCGCCAGAGAGCATCGCCAAGTACACCAAGGCCATGCTGGGCAACCATCCGTGCGCGCTCAAGTCCGGCGAAATCCCCTTGAAGGGGACCTGCGCGGTCAAGGCGAGCGGCATCAAAACCGCTGACGGAATCGGAACCTACCTGCTCACAGGAAGGCCCGGCCAAGTGTCTCTGACCGGCGTGATCACCCCCAGCCTTGAGGGCGGCTCCTTTGCCGGCGAGCGCTTGTGCAACGGCAAAGGCAAGCCGGCGGTGGCCTATACGGGCGAGCTCAAGCGCAAGGGCAAGAAGCTGTGGCAAGGCGAATTGACGCCGGCCGCGCGCTCGCCGCTGTGCGGTCCTGTGACGCTAATCCTGGGCAAGTAGTCCGGCCAGTCGCGACAGCGCCCTGCACAATCAGGGAGCGAGTACGACTTCGACGCAGTGATCGGGGTCCAAGTAGCGCTGGGCCACGTCCTGCAGTTGCTCTGCGGTGACGGAAAGCAGCGCCTCGACTTGGCCGCGGTAGGCCGCGCGACCCAGCCCGTATAGCTCGTTCAGGCACAGGGTCGCGGCGCGCGAGGCCCGGCGCTGCAGGCCGATGGCAAACTCGCCGGCCAGGGCCTGCTTGGCGCGATCGAGCTCTTCCGCGTCGACCCTGCTCTCTCGCACCTTGGAAATTTCGGCCCACAAACCCGCGGTCGCCTGGGCAATTTTCTCTGGACTCGTGCCCATATACAGCGAGAAGCAGCCCTGATCCAGGCCTTCTACGTGCATGGCGCTGACGGAATAGGCCAGGGCCTGGCGATCGCGCAACTCCATGAATAGTCTACCGGACTGTCCAGAGAGCACCGTGGAGAGGACATCGAGGGCAAAGCGATCCTGCTGATCGAGGCGCGCGCCCACAAAGCCAATCGCCAGGTGTGCCTGCTGTTTTTCAATGGTTTTATGGATATGCACGCGCTCCCGCGGAGGCTCCACCGCCAGCAGACCTTGGACGGTCAGCCCCTGGCGATCCACAGGCGTGCGCGCCATCAAGGCCTCGGCCAGCACATCGGGGTCGATATCGCCGGCCGCCGCATAGACCAGGTGGCCGGGGGCCAGGCGCGCGCGCAAATAGGCCAGCAGATCATCGCGTTGCAATGCAGAGACCGACTCGGGCGTCCCCAGCATGTCCATGGCGTACGGATGGCCGCCGTACACCGCCTGGGCCATCGCCCGCATCGCCTGGCGCGCCGGCGCGTCGGTTTGGTGGCGCAATTCCTCCAGTTGCAGGGCGCGCACTTGATCCAGGTCGCCCTCTGGCAGGTTGGCGTGGAACAGCGAATCCAGGAACAGATCGAGCACCTGCGGCAAGGCCGATGTCAGCCCAACCGCCTGCAAACCCATGGAATTTCGCCCGGCAGACCCGGCGAGTCCGGCGGCCAAGGTCTCGATTTCGCTCGCCAGCTCGTGGGCGTCGCGGCGGTCGGTGCCGCGGGTCAGCATCTCGCCCAACAGTCGCGACCGTCCATTGTTTTCAGCGGTTTCTGCGCGCAATCCGCCGATCGTCGCCACCCGCAGGCCAAACAGCGGCACGGAGCGGTCGACCTGAACCACCAGCACGTCGCCGCTGGGCAGAACAAGGCGCTCTATGCCGTGGGCGAGATCGCGGCTCCGCACGGGCGTGCCTCCCACCGGCGGCTCGTCGCGCAGCGCGCCCTGCACCGCGGCCAGCAGCGCCTCTGGCTCCTCCAGGCCTTCCGCATCTTGGCCCAGCAGCTGGGCAATTTGCAGGTGGGCCGGCCCGAGCCACTGGCGAGCCACCCGCAGCACATCGGCGCAGGTCACCGCGGCAATGCGCCGCTCATAGTCTTTGTCCCAGTGCGGATCGCCCAGCGCCGCCATGTAAAAGCCCAGGCTGTGAGCCAGACCTTCCATGGTTTCGCGCTTGTACACCGACTCCGCCAGGACGTTGCGCCGGGCCTTGGCCAGCTCTTCTTCGCCAATGCCCTCGCGGCGAATGGTCTGCAGCACGTCTAGCGCCGCCGCACGGGCCGCCGGGATGCGCTCCGCAGAAGTCAGCACGGTCACGGCAAAAAGCCCGGCGTGCTGCGGGGTCCAGCACGAGGCGCCGGCGTCATTGGCCAGCCCCAGCTCGCGCTGTACCCGCTGCACCAGCCGCGACGACTCGCCCTGCCCCAGCACAATCGCCAGCACGTCCAGGGCCGCGACATCCGGGTGCTCCATGGTCGGCGCCGGCCAAGCCATCAGCAGACGCGACTCAGAAAACCCGGTCTTTTCTACAATTGCCCGGGCTTGAGGCAGATCGCGGTCCAGCAGCGGCTTGCTGGGGGCCGGCCCTGGATTGATCTGGGCAAACCGCTGGATCACCGCCTCGCGGGCCTCTTGGGCATCGACATCGCCCGCCACCACCACCGTGGTATTGCCCCGCACGTAGTGTTTGCGATAGAAATCCAGCATCTTCTCGCGGTTCATCGAGCGGACGCTGTCTTCTGTCCCCAACACCGCCAGGGCATAAGGGTGGCCGGCAAAGGCCATCTCAAACATGCGCCGCCATGCGACCTGACCCGGCGAGTCCGCCGCGCGCTTGATCTCCTCGACCACCACCTCGATTTCTTTGGTCAATTCCTCTGAGTCAAAGCTGCTGTGGCACACCGCGTCGGCCAGCACGTCCAGCCCCTGGCGCCAGGCGTGGCTGGGCATCACCACGTGGTAGCAGGTCTGGTCATTGCTGGTCCAGGCGTTGATCTGCCCGCCGGCCCGCTCCACCGCAGCGGCAATTTCGCCCACTCCGCGGCTGGGCGTGCCCTTGAACAGCATGTGTTCGTGTAGGTGCGCCAGGCCGCGCTCTTCTGGCCCTTCATCCAGGCCACCTGAGCCGATCCAGGCCTGCACGGCCACCACCGGCGCACCGGGCACCGACTCGATGACGATCCGCAGATCCGCCCCTTCTTCCGCCGCGCGCTGTGCCTGCACTTTGCCTCCGCCGTACCCCAGATGACTGTTCAGCTATCCTTGCGACACGCCGTCGCGACGCTGCCGCGCGCGCTCCACCATCGCCATCAGATCTGCGGCAAAGGGCGGCCGCGCCACGCCTTCTTCGGTGATAATCCCGGCGATGAGCTCGGCCGGCGCCACGTCAAAGGCCGGGTTGAACACCGCGATGCCCTCAGGGGCAAAGCGCACGCCCTGCGGCTCGGTGACCTCCGTGGGCTTGCGCTCCTCAATCGGAATCGCCGCGCCGTTGGGGCACTGCAGATCGATCGTCGAGGTCGGCGCCGCCACATAGAACGGGATCCCGTGGTAGGCGCACAACACCGCCACGCTGTACGTACCGATCTTATTGGCAGAGTCGCCGTTCAGCGCAATGCGATCCGCGCCGACGATCGCCGCCTGAACCTTGCCGAGCTTCATGACATGCCCGGCCATGTTGTCGGTGATCAGCGTAGAGGGGATGCCGTCCTGCAGACACTCCCAGGCCGTCAGGCGCGCGCCCTGCAACAGCGGCCGGGTCTCGTCGATCCACACGTGCAGCTGCTTGCCCAGAGCCCGTGCCGAGCGGATGACCCCGAGCGCCGTGCCGTGGCCACCCGTCGCCAACCCACCGGTATTGCAGTGGGTCAGCACGCCGCCGCTGTCCGGCATGAGCTCCGCCCCGTGGGCGCCGATCGACAGGCAGCAGGCGATATCGTCCTGGTGAATCGCCACGGCCTCGCGCTCTAGCGCAGCCAGCCTGCGCTCGGGCGCCTGCCCCTGACTCCGCTCGCCGACCGCAGCCATGCGCTCAATCGCCCAGAATAGGTTCACCGCAGTGGGCCGTGTCGCAGCAAAGGCCGCGCAGCTCTTGGCTAATGCGCTGTCAAACTCCAGACCTGCGTCCGCAGCGACTAGCAGCGTCATCTCCTGGGCAATGCCGTAGGCCGCCGCGACGCCAATTGCCGGAGCACCGCGCACTGCCAAGTCGCAGATCGCCTGGCGCAATTGCTCGGGCGCTGCACAGTCGAGAAAGACGGTCTGGCTGGGCAGGCGGGTCTGGTCGATAAGCCGCACCACTGGAGCAGGCCCGGCGATCCAGGTGACTGCTTGAAACTGCTGCTGAAACTGCGGATTCGCGGTCATGCATCCTCTGTGACGCCGTACCAGCGCGGCGCGTCAATTTGCGGCATCCATTGGCGTTCGCTGGACATTTCAATGGACCAGCAGGTCGCTAGATTAGCGGATCTGCAGGTGGCCAATCGTGGCGCGGTTGTCGCCGTGCTTGATCACCCCGGGCCCGGTGGCAGAGAGCAGCGGCAGGCGCGTGTCATTGCCGGGGTTGTACCAGCCCAAGATGATCTCGCTCGGCCCGGCATTGGTGCCCAGCGGCACTTCCTGCTCAAAGTAGTCCGCAATGATATCGCCGGCCATCCAGTGATTGGTCTGGAAACAGCCGCCGCAGGGCTTGTTCTCGTCTTCGCTGGGATCCGGATTGGTCAGCGGCCAGCGGTCCAGGTGCAGCGGGTGGGGGTGCATGAACAGCTTCCACGAGGTCGGCGTAGCCTTGAGCACTTTCCAATACAGCGTCATCTTGTACTTTTGCGAGCGAGACACCGCGGCGTCCGCCAGCTTGTAGCCCACCAGCTGGATGGTGTTGTCAAAGTTGACATTGACCTTGCGCAGGCCCTTCTGAGCGGCCATATCGGCTGGCGTAATCAGCGACTGCTTGACCCAGTTGCGGTCGGGCTGCGCGGCGCTGAGGAAGTTCGCGGCCAGCACGAGCCGCGACGACGCTGCATCCAGCACCGCAATATGCCGGCCCTGGTGGTTCTGGCGGAAGGCGTGATTGAGCTCGGAGAACTGGTCTTTGGGCAATACCAAGAAGCGTTGCACCGCCGCCTCCGCAGAATACCGCCACGGTTCTGGGAGCTTGTCGCCCGCCTGAGCCTTGTCGATCGCCAGCCAACCCTTGGCGCCGTCGTCCGGAACCAAGGCCAGGGGCTCGCTCAAAGTCAGTGAATCCGAGGTATTGTCCACGACCGTGGCCGACTGCTGCGCCGGCGCCCACACCGCAGCGCCCTTCCATTGCCCAGGCTGCCAACGCGCCGCGGCGACCTTGACCTGCGTACCCTCAACCGCCGAGGCCAGGCCAAACCAACCCGGCTGATCGCGGTTGCCGTCGCCATTGCCATCGAGCTGCGGGCTCCAACCGGGCACCGCGAGCACCGTGGTCGCGCCGCCCTGGGCGTTGTCCACCACCCGGGTGGCGGCATTCTCGCCGGCTAATAGCGCCAGAGCCGCTTGGCGGTCCTCAATGGTCGGCATGGTCTGGGTGTAAAAATTGTTGTCGCTGCCGGACTTGCCTGCGCCGTGGGCAAAGGAGTGCGGCACCCCGTTGGCGTCGCTGCCTGCGCCACCGGCCTCGGCGATGGTCTGCAGCAGGTGCTTTTGGCTAAAGTGGACGGACAGGCCAGGGAGCAGGGTCCACGCGTAACCCACGGCAAAGAAGCTGCCGCCCAGGACCATCGCTATGGCGGCGTAGCGCGGTTTCTCCAAGCGCAGGGCAAACTCCAGGGCGCCATCGACCCAGCCTTGCCAGCGCTCGCGACCCGCAGCCCAGCGGTTGACTGCGACGACCAGGGCGATCAGCACCAAAGCGGCGGCGTCGGGCGAGGCGATCAGCACTTTGGCGATGTACTTGAGGCCTTCGCTGCGGCTCGGTGCCTCGATCACATAGCGCGCCGCCAGGGGACCAAACAGCACCAGCGTGGCGTGGAGCCCCAGCCCGGCGAGCGGCCAGCCGTAACCGCCCGGGTCGCGCTGGGCCACGCCGGTGACGACCAGTGCCGTGCTAATCGCCAGCCACCAGCAGCCAATGAGGAACAGGGGAAAGCTCCACGTTCCCGCGGCTTGCGAGGCGCCGACGCCGATCCCGGCCGCCGCCCACAACAGGATCACGCCGATCACCAGGGTCGTGCGGTTCTTTGCGCCGCGGGCCAGGGGGGCGATCAATGAATCCTCAGCGATCATGCGGGACAACAGCCGCGCCACCACCGCCAGCCCCAGCAGCGCCAGCGGGGTAGCAAAGGCCGATGACATCAGGCCCGCGTGCAGGGCGCCAGCGGCACCTTGGTCAGGCCGCAGCTCCAAGAACTTGGAGATTCCGGAGCCCAGCACCGCCACAGCGCCAATCGCTATCGTGGGTAAGGCCACCGCCGGCGCCGCCAACCAGCGAGAAAGGGCCAGCAGCGGACGAGTCCAGCGCTGCGGCTGGTCGGCTTTGTGGGTCAGCGTTTGGGCGCCCGCCAGCGCCAGCAACAGCAGCACGGCGGCCAACGCAGACAGCACCTCCGGGCGGGTGTCCTGGATGGTGACCCACAGGCGATCATATGGATAGTTGATCGTCTGCGCCTGGGTTTTGAGCAAGACATCGAGCTTGCTTCCCAGGGAAGCCAGGGCGTCGGCGGCCCAAAGGATGCCCAGCAGGCCCAGCATCCAGCCCGCGGTCAGGCTTTGGCGCAGCCGCGCCGCCACGGCCCGCACCGTCTCTGCGGGCTTGGCCGTACCCAAGGCAAACGCCAAGACCGCCACCAGGGTGAGCATGTGCAGCGGGCCCGGCACCAGCAGCTCCGCCGGCCAAGCGAGCTCACCCGTGGCGCCTACCGTGGCCATCGGCGGATCAAAGGCAAAGAACCGCGTGACCGCGTCGGGTCCTTTGCGGATCTCGCGGTGCAATAGCAGGGTCGACAGGCCGACAAACGCCGCCACCAGCCGCCCGGAGAGCTGTCCGGCGACGACATCGCGCAGCGCCGCGGCAATCGCCAGCGCGGCAATGCCGGCCACGGGTACCACCAGGTGGTTGTACTGCCGCACCAGCATAGAGACCACGACAAAGGGAACGACGACACCCAAGGCCACCGCTACGCCCAGGCGCCAGCGCTCGGCACCGGCAAGCGCAGCGCCTTCGCCTTCGGCGCCGTCGACCTGCGGGGCCTCGGCCGCCAGCAGCCTGCCGATGCCCAGGATCGCCGCGGCGCCCCAGGGGAACAGGCCAAAACCAGCCTGGCCGACAAACCACGAAAAGTCGCGGTGATACTGATCTGGACCGGCGGAGAACGCCCCTTGGGTAAAGCGCCAGCCGCGCAGCAGGGCACTATCGCTGTCGCCCAGCACGACGCTGGCCGCAACCGCGAGCAACAACAGCGATCCCAGGGCCACGGCCAGCGTTGCCGGGCGCCAATCCCAGGCCGCGAGCAAGTAGGCGACCGCCAGCCCTGCGGCGATCGTCGCGCCGGCGAGCCCAGCGCTGAGGAAAAGCACGGCGGCGCCGGCAAAATACCACAGCAACCACCCGCGATGGCGCCGAGCCGCACCTAGGGCGAGTCCCGTGCCGGCCAGCGTCGCCCCCAGGAGCGGCCCCGCCTGAAACGTAACCAGTCGACCGAGACCTAGCGCCGAAGGCAGCGTCGCAAAGGCCAGCAGGGCCCACCACGCCGCGTTGACGCCCAGCAGCAGCCGCGCCGCCGCGACCGCGCTCAAGCCGGTCAACAGCACCAGCAGCGCCCCGCCCAAGCGCACGGCAGTTTCGCTGGGGCCCAGCAATTCCAAGCCTATCGCCGCAGCCGCGGCATCGAGCCAAGGCAACGACTGCACTTGGCCATCGCGCTTGTGCACGGGCATCGCCCAGGGCGAAGGCACCACGCGGCGCAAGGTGGCGGCCAATTCGTCGGGCTTACAGACCACGGCGGCGGAGGGAAACAGCGGCCACAGCGCCTCTGCCTGATCGTCGCGCTCCAGCCAGCCCAGCGTCGCTGCACTGCGCCAGTTTGCCGCGGCCGCTTTGGCCCGAGCTTTCGCTAGCGACTGCAAAAGCTTAGCGCTGTCGCGGCTGCTGACGAGCACAATTGCAGTGCCGCGGCTCTGCTGCTCCAGGTTGGCCAGCTGCCCGGCAAAATCGGCCTCTGCGCCGCCGGTCTGGGCTTGTAACGCATCGACATCAACGGCAATGCCGTGGGCCACCTCGCGGTTCAGGCGAAGCGCAGCCTGCTGGAGCGCCACCACCGCCGTCGCATCGGCACGCGGCGCTCCGCGCAGAAGGGTCCAGGAACCCGGCGAGGTTTTCTCAAGCCCGGTCAAGAGCTTAGACGCACCAGGCTCGATCACGACGACCCGCGGAGGCGCCGCCATGCGCCGGGCTACAGCGGCGCGGTCCATCTCCCACGGATCCAGCAAGCCCGCGGAGCCCAGACCGGGCAGCAGCACCGCCGCCAGCACCAGCGCCGAAATCAACAGCTGCCATCGCTCAAAAAGGCCACGCCAGGCCGGCATTTGCGTCGAGGTGGTCACCAGAGTTGGCTCTCAGTCCCCGCAGGGACGTTGCGGCCCGCCAAGCTGGGCCCTGGGGAATCTGCAAAAGGGGCGCGCACCTGTCGCTGGGCAAAACAGGCGCCGGAGGCTATCACACCTGCGTCCAACGGCGCCACTTGACTCCAGGCCGGCCGTGGCCAATTTGCCTTGCGGTGTCTAGGTCCGCGGCGACCCTGGGACGAAAACTTGACTTTTCTCCGGGGGGCCGGATAATTTTCGACCGGCTTTGCGTCAAGCCGTTGGGGACGCCCTGGAAATTGTGCTTGTTGCTCGCCCAGCGGATTCGTCCAAACGCGCAGCCGCAGCTCAAACCCCTGGTCCAACGTCAGAAAAACTTGCGGCAGCTTTATGCGTCGGCCTTCGGGTCGCCGTTCAAGACAGGGGCTGAGCCCCTCCAGCCCCTTGGGGATTTCCCCTAGACCAGCACTGGCCAGATCGCCGATTTGGTCCCATGCACCCAGCCAACGCGGCCGGGTCCCAGAGCACCTGCGTGTTCGCACCGCTGGCCGTCGCGCCAATGTGGTGTGCGGGCCGCTGTGCCCTATGTTGATGAGCCGTCCGTCGCCGATCTGCATCGGTGTCATGCGGCGGCTCAGGTGGTCTAATCTTCCTGTCCCACGCTCTTGCGACGGTCGAACAGACGGCGCTTTGAGGTAGAGGGCAGATCGGGCGGCGGGCGAGTTGTCGACAGCGTTTTCCAAAGAGCGAAATACCGCCTATCCAGGTTCGCCGGGCTCCAACCCAGGCGGCGGTGGCCAATTCGCTAGGCGCGGCGGGCGAATCCTCGACCAAAGTGTGCGCGAAGTGGCCGATCGCGTGGACATGATCGCCGTGGTGGGCGACGTCGTCGAACTCAAGATGGCGGGCAACAGCCACAAAGGTCTGTGCCCCTTCCACACCGAAAAAACCCCGTCCTTTCACGTCAATGCCACGCGCAAGCTGTACCACTGCTACGGCTGCGGTGCGGGCGGCGACGCGATCAAGTTCGTCCGCGAGACCCGCGGCCTGTCCTTTGCAGAAGCGGTGGAATACCTCGCCGATCGCTTTGGCGTGGCCCTGGAGCGCGATCAAGTGTCGCCGGAAGAGCTGCGCCGCGCCGCCCAAGCCCGCTCAGAGCGCGGCCGGATGCTCGAATTGGCCCGGCAGGCCCAGGCGTTTTTTCGCGGCCGCTTTGATTTGCCAGAAGGCAGTGGTGCCCGCGAGTACGCTGCGCAGCGCGGAATGACCCAGGAGACGGTCCACCGCTTTGGCCTCGGCGCCTCGGGCATCGGCTGGAGCGACCTGACCGACCACCTGCACCGACAAGGGTGGAATGACAGCGATCTCATGCAGATGGGCCTGGCCGTGGGCCGGGATAACGGCGGTGTCTACGATCGCTTTCGCCACCGGCTCATGTTCCCCATCTATTCCGCCCAAGGGGACCTCATCGGCTTTGGCGGCCGCGATCTCAGCGACAAGCCCGACGTCGCCAAGTACATGAACTCGCCAGAGATTACCTTGGACACCGAGGCCGAGGACAGCCGCTTTCGCCACCTGTACAAGAAGGGCGATGTGGTGTTTGGCCTTTGGCAAGCCCGCGAAGCGATTCGCCGCTCTGGCCGGGCAGTGCTGGTGGAGGGCAATCTGGATGTCATGACCCTGGCCCAAGCCGGGATCGCCAATGCGGTTTGCGCGATGGGCACCGCGCTGACAGAGAATCAGGCCAAGGCGCTGCGGCGCTTTACCGATCGCGTCGCGGTGATCTATGACGGCGATGCCGCGGGTCAAAAAGCCGCCGACAAGGCCCTGCCACAGCTGATCATGGCCGGCCTAGAAGGGGTGCTGGTGACCCTGCCGCCCGCCGAGGATCCCGACAGCTACGTCCGGCACTTTGGCGCCGAGGCGCTGCAGAAGCTCATCGACCAGGCCCCGCCGCTGCTCAACGCCTACCTGGACAAATTGATGACCCACTGGGACGGCTCGATCCAGGGCAAGACGCGGATTCTGCAGACCGTCGGGCCCCTGCTCGCCACCATGGGCCAGCGCGATCCCATCAGCCGCGACATGGCGTACGACTACGTGATTGCCCGTTTGGGCGACAGCCATCTGGAAACGGGCCGGGCTCAGCTGGGGCGCTACCTCAACCAAACTGCGACGATCGCTGGGGATTCTTACCGCGCCGATGAGCCGCTGCAGCCGCTGGACGATGAACCCGCACCGATGGCGGAGCAGCAGCTGGCAGAGCTATTGCTGTGGTATCCCGCGGTGTTGCCGCAGTTTGAGAGCTCCGGCGTGCTGGACGTGTTTCAGAATAGCGGCCTCCGCCTCGCACTGCGCGATCTCTGCGCGGAATCGCACCACCACGCCATGGATTTAGATGCGGTGACCCGCTGGGCCCAGCAGCTGCCGCCCAGCAGCGGTCGCACCTGGATGCTGCGCTGGCTGGTCGCGGAGGCGCCGCGGGTGCCCGCAGGCCAAGCCCATGCCGAGCTGCATCGCCTAACCGCAGAGTTATGGAAGCGCGCCTTGCGCGAACACATCGAGACGCTCAAAGCCGAGCTTCGCCAGCCGGGGGCAAATCTTGAGCGAAAACAACAGTTGATTGCCGACCTGCAGCGTGCGGATCAGGATCTGCGCGCCCTCTCCAAAGGGGCGATGCGGCCTGCCGTGTCTGGCTCCACCGCTTCCTAGACCCCAGCAACCAGCCGCCAGCCGGCGAGGAATGCCTTATGCTCGAAGTCATCAAGGAACAGGAACTCCGCGCTTTTGTTGAGCGCGCCAAGCAGGCCGGCTTTGCCACGGCCGACGAGGTGATCCGCACCTTCAACTTGGGCGAGGGCGATCGCGGCCTGGTCGACGAAGTGCTTATGGTCCTGGGGGCCAACCTGGTCGAAGTGGCCGACAACCGCCCGCCCAAGGACCAGCCGGCCAACCAGCGGCCCACGCCCGCGCAGCAACAGTCCGCGCGCAATGAGGATCCGGCGGCATACGGCGAAGAGTCGTTCCTGCGCACCAATGACCCCGTGCGGATGTACTTGCGCAAGATGGGCTCGGTGGCCCTGCTGACCCGCCAGGGCGAGATCGAGATCGCCAAGCGCATTGAAATGGGCGAGCACGAGGTGCTGGACGCCCTGCTGTCGACCAAAGTGACCTTTGAGGCGATCCTGGGGCTGCGCGACCAGGCCAAGCAGATCATCGAGTGGGTCGAACAAGACCGCTTGGCCCAAGCGCAAATGGCCGCCGAGGGCATGGACAAAGAGGAGATCCTGGCCCAGCGCGAAAATCGCCGCGGCAATGATCGCCCGCCGTATTCGCTCAAGGAGCTGGTCAAGTCGATGGACGACGGCGTGGGCGGTGCCGACGAGATCGCCATTTGCCAGCAGCTGATCGAGGGGCTGTGCGAGCTCGAGCGCTTTGCCACGGAACAGAGCAAGCTGCAGGGCGAGGTCCACGGGGCGCGCAGTGAGGCCGTGCGCCGCGACTTGATGAGCCGCGAGCTGGAGAAAGCGGTCACAGAGCCGTACTTTGCCGAAGTGCTGAGCGACACGCTGGAGCGCATGCAGGTGGGCAAGACCCAGGTCGGCGACGTGGTCGAGCTGACCCTGGCCAAGGTGCGTTTGGGCGACGCAAGCCCCGATCCGGCTGGGGTGATGGCCACTTTGGCGCGGGTGGCGCGGCTGTACCGCAAGCGGGTGCGCTCTGAGGATCCGGCGGAGGCGGCGCGCGCTGACCTGGCCCGCAAGAAGCCGGTGCGGCCCCTGGACGATCTGCTCCGGGCGATGCTGGAAGACGAGGCGTGCATCCGCGGCCTGCTGGAGCTGCGCGCGAGCGTAGAGACCGACGACGGCGATCCGACGCGCATCATGGACAACCTGCCGGACAAGGCCGCCAAGCCGCTGGCCAAAAGCTTTCAGAAGTCGCTGGTTTTGGCCTTTGAAGAGGTCGAAGTCCTGCTCAAGGAGCTGCTGGAGCGCCGCGCTGAAGTGCTCGTGGGCGAACCCGCGTCGCCGGACTTTCAGCGGGTGGTGCGGGCGCGCAACGATCGCGTAGCGGCGATTACCCAGGAAGTGATTGAGCTTTTCCTCTGGGTACCCCGCCAGCGCGGCAAGGGCAAGGGCCAAGGGCGGCCGCACCTGCCGGTCACGCCGGACGGCTCTCTGCCGCGGCCCGGGCCCGAACACGCCGAGTGGGTGTCGCTCTCCGCGGCATTCACCGAGACCACAGTTCACCTGGAAGCCCGCAAAGCCCTTGAAGAATTGCCGGTCGCCGTCAAGCTGTTTGACACGATCGAGCGCCGGGCCCTGCTGGAGCGCCTGCTCGACTGCGGCCTACACCGCAAGCAAATCGACAGCATCATCCTGGAGTTCAAGAAGCTGGTCCGCGAGGTTCGCGACGCATCCCACGCCGTGGCGAGCGAAGAGGGCAAGCTCGTCGACCTGGCCACAGAGCGGCTCAAGACCGCGGGCAAGAAGAAGCCCGAGGTGAGTTTCTCCTACAAAAAGAATGTGCAACCGCTGATTCGCGACTTCAAGGAAGCCCAGCAGCCGGCCCAGCTCAAGATGCTGGAGAAGAAGTTTGGCGTCACCCACAAGGAGCTGACGGACGCCTACAAGCTGATGAAAGAGGCGCACAAGCTCATTGAGACGCACGCCAAAGCCACGGGACACAATCAGGAATCGCTGGCCAAGATCTATGAAACCATCGTGCGCGGCGAGCGCATGGCCAACAAAGCCAAGTCCGAGCTGGTGGAGGCCAATCTGCGCTTGGTGGTGTCCATCGCCAAGAAGTACACCAACCGCGGCCTGCAATTTCTCGATTTGATTCAGGAAGGCAACATCGGCCTGATGAAGGCGGTCGACAAGTTTGAGTACCGCCGCGGCTACAAGTTCAGCACCTACGCCACCTGGTGGATTCGCCAGGCGATCACCCGCGCCATCGCCGATCAGGCCCGCACGATCCGCATCCCCGTGCACATGATCGAGACCATCAACAAGCTCGTGCGCACCAGCCGTTATTTGCAGCAGGAATTGGCCCGCGAGCCGCTGCCAGAAGAGGTGGCGGCCAAGATGGAGATGCCGCTCGACAAAGTGCGCAAGGTGCTCAAGATCGCCAAGGAGCCCATCTCTCTGGAAACGCCGATCGGCGAAGAGGAAGACAGCCACCTCGGCGATTTTATTGAGGACAAGCGCGCGGTCAGCCCGGTAGACGCGGTGACGATGGCGGCGCTGGAAGAGAAAGTGCGCAAGTCGCTCGCCTGCCTTGCCCCGCGCGAAGAAAAGGTCATCCGCATGCGCTTTGGCATCGGCGAGCGCAGCGATCACACCCTGGAAGAAGTCGGCCAGCAGTTTGGCGTTACCCGCGAGCGCATCCGGCAGATCGAGGCCAAAGCGCTGCGGAAATTGCGCCACACGGCCCGCGCCAAGATCCTCAAGCCCTTCTCAGACGGTTGACGAGAGGGGGCCCGGCGCGCCATCCTGTTGCGCCCCTGCTGTGGTTCGCGCCGCGGCAAGGGTAGGCAGGAGCGCCGAGCCTGCCAGACGGGCCCATAGCTCAACGGTCAGAGCTGCCGGCTCATAACCGGTTGGTTCCTGGTTCGAATCCAGGTGGGCCCACCGCCAGCCCACGGGCACGACGCGGCGAAGAAGGGCCTTTTGCGGGCCCGGAAACTTTCAGCACATCTGCCGCCCCGCGCGGGCGTCGCAGGCGATACGGGGTGCCATGCAGACCAATTCCTCAGCGGTTGCGAATACTCCCAAAGAGATCATCGAAGTGCTGTGCTCCCTGCAGGCGCTCGACGATGAGATTCGCGATTTCCGCGCCCGCCGCAAGGAACGCATCGACCAGCTCGATCGGCTCCGCAAGGTCATCGCCCACATGCAGCGCGACGTGGAAGAGCAGCGCGGCAAGCTCGCAGAGACGGAGCAGTGGCACCGCACCAAGTCCCTGGAACTTGAGACCTTGCGGGACAAGCTCAACCGCAGCAAAGCCAAGCTCTCCGGCGTCACCCGCTCCAAGGAGTATGTGGCGGTCAACAAGGAGCTCGATCTCCTCCGCAAGGACATCGCGATCAAGGAAGACGAGGTCGAGAAGCTGTCCAAGGCCATCGACGACTTCCGCCTGGCGATCGCCAAGAAAGAGGCGGACTTTGGCGATCGCCACGCCGAGGCCGAGATCGCCGAACGCGACACCACGGTCACCTTGCAGGGCATGGATGCGCGGATCGCTGAAGTGGACGCCCGCCGCCTGCTGATCACCGACCGGCTGGACCGCGCCGTGGTCAAGCGCTACGAGCGCGTCGCCGAGGCCCGCGATGGCAAGGCTGTGGCCCCGGTGATCGAAGAGGCGTGCACCGGCTGCAACATGACCCTGCAGCCCAGCTTTGTAGAGATCGTGGTCCGCGCGACCAGCTTGGTGCAGTGCCGCCACTGCAACCGCTACCTCTACGGCGACGAATTCACCTCGTTCCGCCGCGACACCGCCATTTAGATCCACGCCCGCGCCAGCAACAAAGGCCCCGGCGGACCCGCAGTTCTTGGCGGTCAGCGCAGCGGCCCCTGGCCTTAACTCACACAATCGTTCAACTATTTGGTGTTGCGCTGGCCCTTGGTCGCCAGGGCATCGGCGTACTCGTTCCACCGGCTGCCGTCGTGGGCCTTGATCCACTGCATCTTGACGCCCGGGCGCTCCACAACGGCATCATAAGCGCGGATGACCAGGTCCAAATTGGCGATGGGCTTTCCGCCCTTTCTCGACCATCCGCTGCGCTTCCAGCCCTTGGCCCACTCGGTCAGCGTCTTGACGCACAATTCGCTGTCCGAAAAGACGGTGACCTCGGCATGGGCGGGCAGTCGCTCCAAGGCGTGAATAATCGCCGATAGTTCCATGCGATTGTTGGTGGTGTCGCGGTCGCCGCCGCACGCCTCGTAGACGATCTCGCCTTGTTCCACATGGACCACGCCCCAGCCGCCCTGCCCGGGATTGGGATCGCAGCCGCCGTCGGTAAAGACGCCGCTGCTGGGCCCAGCCGTGTAGCGCTCCAGCACTTCCTGGGTGGTCAGGACTTCGCGCTGGCGGGCGCTGGTGCGGCTAAACGTGCGGCTGCCATAGGCGTGACCAGGCGGAACTCTACGCACTTCTACCGGTTTTACCGACACAGCCTCGCCATCGCCCGCTGAATCGGCGCCAGGGTTCGAGGCGGCGGTGGAAGCGGCCACGGCCGCCGGCGCAGTGCCGCTCGCTTGTTGCCACGGCGTAGGTCGGGCACTGCGATTGCCGTAAGCCGAGCCCGCCCCGGACTGTTTGCCCGCGTTGCGGTGCTTCATACAGAACCGCGGCACCCAGTTGGGGTACTTGGCCAAGGTGGCTTCCGGCACTTCAAATGCCGCTTGACAGACAGAGCAGTTGTAGCTGGGCATCGATCAGTTTCCTTTGCTATTTCGCAGTTCAGCCATACGCGCCTTGAGAGCCCCCAGAGTCCGCAGGGTCGCCGCGATGCCCCCCGACATCTGCCGAGCGATCACGACTTTCATGAGTTCTGTCATGCGGTTGCCGTAGGGGTACCACCAGGCCTCCAGCTCGCTGTTGCCGTCGACCATCACCAGCTTGGGCCGGGTCAAATGCATCAACGCGTCCGGGCTGTTGGTCACGCCCGTGCCTGAATCGCCCGTGCCCACCCACGGCAGGTCCGCTATCGCAGCAGAAAAACTGTGGTTGTTGACCCAAACCATGCCGGTGTTCAGCTGCGCCGCCAAGCGTTTGCCGCGCTCCAAGTCGCGGGTCCACACAGAAGCGCCTAAACCGTAGCGGCTGTCATTGGCCAAGCGCACCAGATCGTGATCGTCCACGCCCACGGCCAATGCGGCGATGGGCCCAAACGACTCGTCGCACCACGCAGGCGCATCCGTGGGCACGTCGCCCAGCAATAGCGGCGGCAGCGGCTGGCCGGGCGGCGTGATCTTGCCGGTCAGCAGGGTCGCGCCCCGCTGCAGAGCGTCTTGCACATGTCGCTCGACCACCTGGCGCTGCATCGGCGTCACCAGCTCGGGGATATCGGCCGCCGCCCGCTCCAGAGCCGCCACCAGCTTGGGCACAAAGCGCCCCTCGATCTCCTTGTGAACGGCGACCCGCTCAATCCCTGAACAATTCTGCCCTGCGTTGGTCAGGATGCCCCAGGCGATACCGGCCGCAGCGCGATCCAGGTCGGCATCTTGCAGCACCAACGCGCAGTCCTTGCCGCCCAGCTCCAGCTCGCAGGGAATCCCGCGCTGCGCACAGGCCACCGCTACTTTGCGCCCCGTCGCGGTCGAACCGGTGAACACCACCATGTCAGGGCCCGCCTCGACCAGGGCCGCACCGGCCGCGCCATCGCCGCCCAGCACGCCGACCACTGGGCCGATCACCTGTGCCAGTTGCTCCACCAGCCATACACCTGTGCGCGGCGTGATTTCTGAGGGCTTGAGCACCACGCCATTGCCCGCCAGCAGCGCGGGGACCAGGGTGCGCATCGGCAAGGAAACCGGATAGTTCCACGGCGAGATGCAGACCACGACGCCCCGCGGCACCCTCTCTATCCACGCTTGCTTCTTGGGCATTTCCAGGGTCGGCACCTTGCCCTTGCGCGGCTTGAGCAGCTCGGGTCCGTGCTCGCACCAATAGCCAAAAAGGTCACCGACGCCGACGACTTCCGAGCTGTAGGCTTCGGCCAAGGGCTTTTTGGTCTCTCGGCTGATGAGCTCGGCCAACTCTTCGCTCCGGCTTAGAATTTGCTTCTGAGCCTGGCGCAGTTTGGCGACCCGCTCAGCCACACTGAGGGCAGCCCAGGCCGGTTGGGCGGCCCGCACGGCCTGAAGGGCCGCCTGAGCGTGGTTGGATGGGCCCGCGGACATCGGCGACTCGAGTGGACTGGTTGACATATGGGCGCGCTCCAAAGAAAGTGCAGAAGGTTCGTGGTCGCTCCAATACGCGAAAGCGCCGCGCCGCGCCAGAGGGGGCCCGCTAGACCCGCCGCGCCCCACGCCGCGCCCCCAGCGCAACCCGGCGCAAATCCACGCCAAAGGCCATTGATGTGGACTTTCTTGGTCGTCTCTGCGCTCACCCCCTGCTTCCCTAGCACCCCGCTCCTGCCGGGCCTCAACTCCCAGGCGGCAACACCGGCGGTGCGCGAGCTGCTCCGCCGGGCCAACTGGACCCTGAGGGCGGGCACTTTGGGCTCGGCCCTGGCCTTCCACTTGCTGCCGATCCTGACGATTGGCTGGCCGCTGCCGGCTCTGCTGCTGCCCAAAGCCGCGCTCGATCGCCACGCCCACGCTATGGCTACCCACCGCATCTATTTGATCCGCATGGCGATGACCATGCTAAAAACCGTCGGCGGGCTGATTTGGGGCGCTGAACCGCAAGTGCGGGCGCTCCTGAGCATGGCTGCGTATCCCGCCGATCCGGGGACCCACAGGGATGATCAGTTCACCGCAGTCCACCCCGGGCAACGGCGGTTCTGACGGAAAGCCCGCAAAACTGAGCTCGGAGCCCCATCCGCCCGCCAACCCCAACGCGACGAGGCCGCTCATGCCCGCTGGCCACCACCTGAGTTTTCGCACCGGTCCCGACCTCGATCTCGCCTGTGACTACCTCGTCATCGGCAGCGGCGCAGGTGGGGCTTCGGCGGCCATCACCCTGGCGCGGGCCGGCTATGAAGTGATCGTCGCCGAGGCCGGCCCCTGGCGGCAGCCAGAAGACTATCCGTCCACCATGCACGGCGCGATGCGCGACATGTTCAACGACTGGGGGACGTTAGTCGCCACCGGAGATTCGATCATCCCGGTCGTCCAAGCCAGCGTGGTCGGCGGCACTCCGGTGATCAACAGCGCCATTGTGGTGCGCACGCCAGGCGACGTGCTCCAGGCCTGGAAAAACGACCACGGCTTGGGTGACACGTTCAGCGAAGAGGCGATCGGCCGGGCCCAAGATCGCATCGAGAAAGAGCTGCAGATTCAGCCCACCGATTGGGCCATCGCCGGCCCGTCCGCGGACACCATGCTGCAGGGCCTGCGCCGCCTGGGCCGCGAAGCCCACCCGATCTCCCGCAACGTCGCCGGCTGCAAAGGCGCTATGCAGTGCCTCCAGGGCTGCAAGAACCGGAGCAAGCAGACCGCCAACATCCTGTGGATGCCGGAGCTGGTGCAAAAGCGCAGCGGCACCGTGATGTCCTGCGCCCCGGTCGCGCGGATCTTGTGGCAAGGCGACACCGCGGTGGGCGCAGAGGGGCGCATGCGCGAGCCGTTGACCCGCAGCAGCGGCGCGCGCTTCCGCATCCAAGCCCGCCGCGGGGTCTTAGTCGCCGCCTCCGCCACCGGCAGCGCGCCTTTGCTGCAGCGATCGGGCGTGCGCTTGCCCGCGCTGGGCCAATTCTTCCGCGGCCATCCGGGCGCCGGCGTGGTCGGCGTCTACGGCGAACCCAAGGACATGCACTTTGGGGCCAGCCAAGCAACGGCGTCGATCCACCACCGCCTGGATCACGGCATCAAGCTCGAATCCCTCTCCTTGCCCCTGGAGCTTTTCGCCGCCCGGGTCTCCGGCGCCGGCACCTCGCTCATCGAAAAACTGGGCGACTACCGCCGGTGCGCCATGTGGGTGACCGCGGTGCGCGCCAAAGCCGAGGGGACCATCCGCCAGACCTGGTGGGGCGGCACTGCGCTGCACTATGTCCCCACGCGCGAGGATCTCGACGGCCTGCGCTACGGCAGCAAGCTCTTGGCCCAAGCCCATTTTGAGATGGGGGCCCTCAAGGTTTGGCCCGGAGTCGCCGGTCTGCCAGCAGAGATCGGCCCAGACGAACTCGATGTCTTTGATCGGGCGCCGTTGGACAACAAGGCGTGGACCTGGGTGCTGTCTCACCTTTTTGGCGGCGCCGTATTGGGCTCCGACCCCAAGCGCTCCGTAGTAGACCCTTCGCTACAGGTATGGGGCAAGCGCCGCCTGCACGTGGTCGACGCTGCGGCCCTGCCGACCACCTTGGGGGTCAATCCCCAGCACACCATTATGGCGGTCGCGGCGATCACCGCAGAGCGTTTGGCAAATTCAACTCTCGCAACATAATCAACTCCACAGGTGGGCGGCGAACAATCGGCGCTTGCGCAGCCCCCCGGCCATGTGCCATTCTTGCGCCGCGGAGGAGGATCCAGCGGAATCAGTTTTTGGGCGTCGCAGCGGCTCAGCCGAAGCGTGATCCAGACTGAATCAGGTCGCCGGCCCCCACGGTCATTCCCCGCGAACAGCCGTTTGTCAGACGGCCCAACCGCGCCACGGCGGAGATGGAACATGAAGCTGCAGCACTATCGAGATCCGAACGGCCCGCAACTGGCCCCAAACGCGACGTTGCGCCTCCCTGGAGGCTCTCTGAGCCGCAGCGCCTGGAGCAAGCCCTTGGCCGGGCTATTTGCCGCCCTCTTGGCCCTCTCCGCCGGTTGCGGCGATGAAGAGCCTACCGTCGCCGGCACGGCCGACACCGGTGCCGGGGTAGACACCGATCAAGACCTGGGCACGGCCGACAGCGGCGGCACCGACGAGGATTCGACGGGCGGCGACGTCCTGCAGATCGACAGCGCTACCGACACCAGCGGCGACAGCGGGGGCACCTGCCCCGGCGCCCCGGGCTGCGCCTGCAAAGAAGCCAAAGAGTGCGAAACCGGCTTCTGCGTCACCAGCGAAAAGGGCCAGTTCTGCGCCGCCAAGTGCGCGGACGGCAGCTGCCCAGACGGCCAAAAGTGCGTTCAGGCCGGCACAACGGACGTGCTCAACGTCTGCGTGCCCAAGTTCCCGTTCCTGTGCAACCCCTGCAACAGCAACGATGAATGCAAGACCCAGGCCTCGCCCGACGCCAAGTGCATCGCGGCCGGCAACAACGGCTCGTACTGCGGCAGCACCTGCAGCGCAGACGCCGACTGCCCCGGTGGCTACAGCTGCTCGGACGTCAAGGACGTGACCGGCTCGGCGACCAAGCAGTGCGTGCCCAAGGACGGCGCCGCCTGCAGCTGCAGCGAATACGCCACCGCGCAGCAGCTCTCGACCAAGTGCTACGTCCCCACGGGCGACGGCAAGTGCGAAGGCAAGCGCACCTGCTTGCCCAAGGGCGCCACTGGTGCACCGACGGACGGCGGGCTGAGCGCCTGCATCGCCGCGGAATCCAAGAACGAAGTGTGCGACGGCTCCGACAACGACTGCGACGGCCAGACCGACGAAGCCACCTGCGACGACAACAACCCGTGCACCACCGACGCCTGCGACGGCGCGGCTGGCTGCAAGAACACTGCCAACACCGGCAAGTGCGACGCGGATGGCTCGGTTTGCACCGAAGACGACTTCTGCAAAGAGGGCAAGTGCATCGCCGGAACTGCCAAAGTCTGCGACGACAAGAACCCCTGCACCAAGGACGCCTGCGACGCCGCGGTCGGTTGCACGACCACCAATGACGACGGCGTGAGTTGCGACTCCGACAACAACCCGTGTACGGTGGCCGACACCTGCAAGGGCGGATCTTGCGAGAAGGGCAAGGCCAAGGCCTGCGACAGCGACGACGGCTGCATGCTGGGCAAGTGCGACATCGCCAGCGGCAACTGCACGTACAAGTTCCAGGACGGCAACCCCTGCAATGACGGCAACCCCTGCACCGAGAAAGAGAGCTGCGTGACCGACGCCTGCAAGGGTTCGACGATCGATTGCGACGACAAGTCGGTGTGTACTTCGGATTCGTGTGACCCCAAGGTCGGTTGCGCCCACTCGCCGGTCACGGGTGCCTGCGAAGACGGCGACAAGTGCACCGACAAGGACGCCTGCGCCGAAGGCAAGTGCGTGGGCATCGCCATCGACGTCACCGGCCTGTGCGACGACAAGAACCCCTGCACCGCCGACTCTTGCGACCCGGCCAAGGGCTGCGTCAACACCGCGAGCACCGGCGCCCAGTGCGACGACGGCAACCCTTGCACCGAAGGCGACGCCTGCAAAGCCGGCAAGTGCTCCTCGGACGTGAACAAGTGCGGCTGCGAGCAGGACGCCGACTGCCTCAAGCAAGAAGACGGCAACCTCTGCAACGGCACGCTGTACTGCGACAAGGCTGCCCAGCCGTTCGTTTGCAAGGTCAAGGATTCGACCATCGTCAAGTGCGACGACAGCCAGAACGGCGAATGCCAGACCAATTCCTGCGATTCGGCCACGGGCAAGTGCGGCTTTGTCAAGAAGCCCAACAACCTGTCGTGCAACGCGGACGACAGCCTCTGCACCGTGGGTGACAAGTGCCAGGACGGCAAGTGCGGCGCCGGCACCGTGCAGACCTGCAACGACCAGAATCCCTGCACCGACGACAGCTGCGACCCGGCCAAGGGCTGCGTGTTCACGCCCAACAACGCTCCGTGCGACGCGGACGACAACCTCTGCACCGTCAACGATGCCTGCCAGCAGGGCACCTGCGTACCCGGCAAGGCCAAGGCGTGCGACTCTGGCGACCAGTGCATCATCGGCAAGTGCAACATCCTGGACGGCAAGTGCGGCTTTAAGTTCCAGGAAGGCGCCTCGTGCAATGACGGCAGCCCGTGCTCCGTGAATGACGCCTGCAAGACCGACGCTTGCACCGGCACCAAGGCCGACTGCAACGACAACAACCCGTGCACGGGCGACAGCTGCGATCCCAAGTCGGGCTGCGTCCACTCGCCAGTTCCGGCAGGTTGCGATGACAGCGACAAGTGCACCTCGGAAGACGCCTGCGCCGACGGCAAGTGCGCCGGCAAGCCCATCGATGTCGTAAAGGCCTGCAACGACGACAACGTCTGCACCACCGACAGCTGCGATCCCAAGGTGGGTTGCTCGTACAAGCCGGCCGCCGGCACCTGCGACGACGGCAATGTCTGCACCGTCGGCGACACCTGCGACCAGGGCGCCTGCGTCTCCGGCGCCAGCCAGTGCAACTGCACCAAGGACACGGACTGCAACGACGACGGCAACAAGTGCAACGGCGTGCCGTACTGCGACAAGTCGTCGGCCAAGTGGACCTGCAAGACTGACGTGGCCTCGATCGTCGTCTGCGATGATGCGTTGAACACCCAGTGCACCTCCGTGGCGTGCGACACGCAGCAGGGCAAGTGCATCGTCACCAATACCGCCGACGGCACCACCTGCGACGCCGACGGCAGCAAGTGCACCAAGGGCGACGCCTGCAAGACCGGCAAGTGCACGCCGGGCCCGGTTGAAGTCTGCGACGACAAGAACGTCTGCACCGACGACTCCTGCGACGCCAAGACCGGCTGCAAGTTTGAGAATAACACTGCCCCCTGCGACGCCGATGGCAACGCCTGCACCCTCAATGACAAGTGCACCTCTGGCGCCTGCGTGACCGGCGCGACCAAGAAGTGCGACGACACGGAGGGTTGCACCCAGGACACCTGCGATTCCAAGACCGGCAACTGCGTGTTCAAGCCCATCACCACCCAGTGCAGCGACAACAACGTCTGCACCACCGGCGATGTGTGCGGCACGGACCCCAAGACCAGTGCCTACACCTGTCTGCCAGGCAAGGCCGTCCCCTGCGACGATCAGAATGTCTGCACCATCGACGTCTGCGACTCGGCCAAGGGCTGCTTGTACACCGTCGACACCGGCGCCACGCTTGAGTGCTACACCGGCCCCAGCGGCACAAAGGACAAGGGCCTGTGCAAGGCCGGCAAGCAGACCTGCGACTCCAGCGGCAAGCTGGGCGCGTGCACCGGCGAAGTCGTCCCAGCGGCCAAGGAATTGTGCAATGGCGTCGATGACACCTGCAACGGCGTAGCGGACGAAGGCTGTGCGCCGGTCGCCTTCCAGGCCAAGCTGGCCAGCGCCGTGGTCTCCGGCGACGCGGGCAGCAAGATGTCGGCCCACATGATGGTTGGTGGCTCGACGGCGCTGGGCAGCAGCTCGGATGCCAAGTTCACCTTGAACTTTGGGTTCTACGCCTGGTTCAAGAAGTTCCTAGGTCTGTAAGTGTTCGGCTGAGCTCGCCTGCGCGGGCGACGCCACTGGCTGACTGTGAGGTCCAGTGGCGTTGCCCCAGGCGGGCTCGGGATGTGCCGCGGCGGTTGGCAAAAGCCCGCGCGGCTGCCCTTGGACCCGCCGCCGAGTCTCCTCTGGCGGCCCTCTCGCAAGAGGTTACCCATGAAGCTCCGCAATGCCATTTTGAGCTCTGCGCTCATCGCCGCTGCGCTTTGGGCCCCGGCCGCTCAGGCCGCCGTTCCGACCACTTCTTCTCTGGAAGGCGTGCTGCTTTCGTCTGGCGGCGGCCCCGCCGCGGACGGCAATTACACCGTCACCATTGGCATTTACTCTGCTGAGACCGGCGGCAACCCCGTCTGGGCTGAGTCGGGCGTGACCGTCTCTGCCAAGGGCGGCCAGTTCAGCTACCTGCTCGGATCCAAGACCCCGCTGTC
>CAXNCS010000026.1:0-35078 GCA_964201005.1 Myxococcota bacterium | reverse complement strand
CTTGGCCTGCTCTTCCGCCTTCTTGATCTGTTCTTCGATGATCGGCTTGAGGCGATCATACGTCTTGGGGGTCGACAGCCGCACGCCGTTGACCATCACGTTGGGGTATGTGTTGGCCGCGACCTCAGAAGCCAGGAGCGAGTCGCGGTAGACCTGCGTCAGGTACTTGTGGCTGTCCGCCTCGGCCTTGGCTTTGGCCCAGTTCACGCCCACTTCCTTGGCGGCGCTCTCAATCGACGAAGGCGAAATCGACGCCGACTTCATGAGCTTGTCGAACAGCGGCCAGAACTTGCCCTGGGCATTGGCCGCCGCAGCGATCTCCGCGGCAAAGATCGCGTCCGGGTGCGGCGCGGGGATGACCTTGTGCTTGTAGCGGATCTGCACCTTGTCGCCAAAGTCCTTCTTGATGCTTTCCACCGCGGAAGCGAAGTCCACCGACTCCTGATTGCCAAAGCTGCTGAACAACACCACTTTCACGTTGATGCTGTCGGCGCCGATCTTGGCGTCGTCGTCCGCGAGGGTGGCCTTCCAGACCTGATTGGGGTCCACGGGGGCGCTCGGCGCGGCGCTGGGGGCACTGGGCGCGGGGCTGGGACTCGGCGACGGGGTCGGCGAAGCGGCGGGGCTGGGCGCGGCGGTCGGCTCCGCGGGCGCAGCGGCCACGGCCTGCGGCGCAGCTGCCACCGGTCCGGCCGCGGGGGCCGAGCTGCCTTTGCTGGTCGTGCGGCCGGCGATATAGCCGCCAATGAACACGGCGAGCAACACCAGGATGATATTCTCTTTCTTCATGGCTCCCTCAGGTACGGGGTCGTTAGTCGGGACGCGGGGTTCGATGTCGGCATTCGCGCGGGCCCAGGCCATCCGCAAGGCGCCCTTGGCAAACACAAGGTGCGGCGGCAAAAGATAGGGCAAATATGGCGCTGCGCAAGGGGCCTAGTCCCCCAAACCCGAAATTCGCAGCGGATTCGTCGGGGGCCATCGCACGGGTTTGGGGGACTACTGCTGGGTGTTTTTTCGTACATCGAACTCGGATTCCCTGACAACTCGCCGCGAACTTGGGGTTCGATGTACTAGGAGCATTGGATCGGCGGTGCTACCCTGCAAGTGCGGCCGGTGACCGCCTCAAGGTTCCGAATTGGCCCAGCAGCGCCAGCCCTCCCGCGCCAAAGATTCGCGCCGCGGCCACAACGCCTCGGGTCGCCCGGCGATTCCCCAGGACCAGACCGCCCAGCTGATGCGCGATGAGGTCGGCACCCTGCGGCGGCGCGCGCCGATTGAAGTGGCCCTGTGCTACCCCAATACCTACCGGGTGGCCGCTTCTTCACTGGGCCTGCAGCTGGTCTACCGCGCGATGAACCAAGACGAGCGGCTCGCTTGCCACCGCGCAGTGCTGCCGGACATCGCCGCGGAAGGCATGACGCCGCCGCCCGTCAAGACCCTGGAATTCTCCAAGCCATTGGCCGATTACGACGCGATCCTCGTGTCGATCGCCTATGAGCTCGACCTGGCCAACTTGGCGATGATGTTTGAGGCGTCCGGGATCGCCGCCCTGACCGCCGAGCGAAAGCACAGCGATCCCGTGGTAATCGCCGGCGGGCCCCTGACGACATCGAACGTGCTGCCGCTGGGGCCCCTGTGCGACGTGGTGGTTATGGGCGAGGCCGAGCTGGTGCTGCCGCAGATCCGCGAGTGGCTGGCCAGCGGGGTGACCCCTCCTGAACTCCGCAGACTGGCTGCAGAAGTCAAGGGTCTGTGGGTGCCTTCGATCCACGGCGACGCGGTGCCGGACTTGCTGAGCTGTGGCCCGGAGCAGCTGCCAGCCCTGGGTCAATGGCGCAGCCCCCACGCCGAGCTGGCCGACATGATGCTGATGGAGGCGAGCCGCGGCTGCCCGCGCTACTGCAAGTTCTGCGTGGTGCGTGCGCCCCAAGCGCCGATGCGCGAACCGGAATTGGAGCGGGTCGTCGCCGCGATGGATCTGCCGCAATACCGCGATGCCCCGCGCATTGGCCTTGTGGGCGCGGCGGTCAGCGACTGGGCACCGATCAAAGGCGCACTGCGAGCGGCGATCGACCGCGGCAAGCAGATCGGCATCAGCAGCCTGCGCGCCGATCGCCTGGATGAAGACGATGAGTTCTGCGATCTGCTGTTTCAGGCCGGCTACCGCACCATGACCGTGGCGTCGGACGCGCCGAGTCAGCGCCTGCGCGGCAAGCTGGCCAAGGGCATCCGCGAGCGTCACCTCTGGGGCGCGGCGCAGCAGGCCCGGCGCGTGGGCATGCGCAGCTTTAAGATGTACGTGATCGTCGGGCTTCCCGATGAAAACGATGAGGATCTCGATGAGCTGATCGACTTTGGCAAGCGCCTCTCGACGCTGAACCGCACGGCGCTCACGCTGTCCCCCTTTGTCCCCAAGCTGCACACGCCGATGGTAGAAGCGCCGTTTGAGCCAGAGCCGAGCCAGACCAAGAAATTGCGCAAGATTCAAGCTGCTTTGGCTGACCGGGTAGAAGTCCGCTTTGACTCCCCCAAGTGGGCGTGGCTGGAGTACCGTCTGAGCCACGGCGGCATGGACGCGGCCCATGCGGTCGTGCAGGCTGCGCGGGCCGGAGGCGGATTTGCCGCATGGCGCAAGGCTTTTGCCGATCTGGACGCCGCCGATCCCACGGCAGAGCACGCTGCGCTGGCTGCGGCCCGGCGCCACGGGCTGTGGGCAGTGGCCGGAGCGAGGTGAGCGATGCCCACGGTCCGAACCCTGAGGCGCTGGCGCACGAATGCCGGCCTGGGGCCGCAGCTGACCGCCGTCTTTGACCCCTGCTATCGGCTGGCCCTGACGACCCTGCACGCCCGCACCGGCTTTGACCCGCGCCGCGCTGAGCTGGTGATCTGGTGGCTGTTGGCCCAGGGCTGGATCGCAGAAAGAACCGTGCGCAAGCCGTTGCGCTGCAGCTATGAGCAGTTGGGGCGGGTCCACAGCCAGCGCTGGCTGGAAGCTCTCTCGCAGCCGGAGACGCTCGCGCAGATCATGGGCGCAGACGCGTGGGACGTCGATGTCGACGCGATCCTGGAGACGCTGCGCGCCGCGGTGGGTGGGACCATGCTGGCCGCGCGATTGGCCCAGAGCGAACGCCGCCCGGTGCTGAATCTTTTTGGCGGCCTGCACCACGCCTTTCCGGACAGCGGCGGCGGCATGTGCCCGCTCAATGACATTGCCGTGACAGTCGCCCAGCTGCGCTCGGAAGGCTGGCGCGGCCGGGTGAGTGTCGTCGACCTGGACGCCCACCCGCCCGACGGCACCCGCGCCAGCCTGCTGGGCATTGGCGAAAAGCTGGGCCAAGGCGACGGCTCAACTGCATGGATTGGCTCGCTTTCCGGATCTGACTGGGGACCACTGCCTGGCATTGACGAGACCGTCATGGCCGAACGCTGCGGCGATGCGCTTTACCTGCAAGCGCTGGACGCGCTGTTGGAGCGCATGCCCCTTGGAGATTTGACCTTTGTCGTCGCCGGTGGCGATGTGCTCCAAGGCGATCCGGTGGGCCGGCTGGGACTGACATTGGCCGGTATTCGCCAGAGAGATCGCAAGGTTGTCAAAGCCCTGGGTCGCACACCGTCTGTGTGGCTGCCGGCAGGGGGGTATACCGCGGACGCTTGGCGAATTCTGGCCGGAACTGCCCTGGAACTCCTTGGCAGTACCCAAGAAATCCCCCTGGATGCCGATCCGCTGGCCGACCACTTTCGCTGGGTGTCGCGCTCGCTGCGTCCAGAGGAGCTGGGCGACTGGAGCCTGGATGGCGCTGACATTGAAGCTGAACTGGGTGGTCGCCCTGCCCTTCGCCCGCGCCTGCTGGGCTTCTATACAGCGACGGGCCTGGAGTTTGCCCTGTATCGCCTTGAGGTCCTCCGGCAGATCGAGCGCTTGGGGTACCACGACCTGAGGGTCGAGATCTCCAAAGCCGATCCGGGCGACCGCCTGCGCATCACCGGGCGCTTTGGCGCCGATCCGACGGACCATCACCTGGTAGAGGTCGTACTTGAACGCCTGCGCGAACCCGGCGGAGAGGCGCTGTTTGTCCACTGGTTGGAGCTGCGCCACCCGCGCGGTGCCTGGGCCCAAGGGCGACCGCCTCTGCCCGGGCAATCGGCACCGGGCCTGGGATTGGCTCGCGAATGCGGGGAGTTGCTGGTGCGGATCGCCGAGCGCCTGGGGCTGACGGCCGTGGTGATGAGGCCGGCGTGGTTCCATGTGGCCTACACCGCGCGATACCGCCTGCGCTTTGTCGAGGATGCCGTGCAGGGCCGCTTTGAAGCGCTGGTACGAGACTTGCAGGCGTGCCCGGAATTTCAGCGGATTCCCGGAGGCTTCCAACTCGCCGCCGCCTCGCGGGCCATCGCCGAGGGCCGTGTCGTGATGCAGCGCGACGGCCAGCCGGCCGAGGCCTATCGCTGGCAGACCGAAGAGATGCGCGCGCGGGTGCCGCCCCAAGCCCTGCCGCCAGCCGTGGGCGAAGAGCGCGAGCACGTGCGCTTCTGGCTGCGCGAAAACCCGCCCTTCCAAGACGCTTTTCTCTAGCCCGCTCAACGGTTTTTTCTAGGGGTCCCCCTCTGCAGATTTCTGCTTTTTTCAGGAGCCGCCATGCCCGAGCCCTCAGCCCCGCCGCCCCGCGCAGTTCCACCCGGCAAGCCTGAGCCGCCCGTCGCGGAGATGATCGTGCGCTGGGCCGCCGTCGGCTGCCTGACCACGCTGATCGTCCTGGCGGTCGGCTTTGTGGCGCTGCTGGTGGTGGCCGGCAAGGGCATTTTCGGTTAGCCTCAGCGGCGGCTAGGGTAGACTGGGTGTGAAGGAACAGGCATGGTCCCGCTTGAGTTTTTCGACTCTCAAGTCCGTGGAGCTGAGGTTCCTTCCCATCCTCTCACGGCGACAAATCCACGGATCCGGAGGCATACATGGCGATCGATCTGGCGGCGCAACAGGTGACGGCGACGGTCCTCGACGGCAAGGCGATGGCCGGGCTGCTCAAGGCAGAAACCGCTCGTGATATGGCGGCTTTGCGGACCTTAGGGGTGCAGCCGGGCTTGGCCGTGGCCCTGGTGGGCGAAGACCCGGCGTCCAACGTCTACGTCACCAGCAAGGTCAAAGCCTGCTCCGACCTGGGGATTCGCTCGACCATGGAGCACCTGCCCGCCTCAACTACCCAGGCCGAGCTGCTGGCCCTGGTGGCGCGCTGGAATGCCGACCCGGAGATCGACGGCATCTTGGTGCAACTGCCTTTGCCTAAAGGGATTGACGTCAACGCCGTGGTCGACGCGGTCCACCCCAGCAAAGATGTGGACGGCTTTCACCCGCACAACCTGGGGCTGCTGGTCTCTGGCCGCCCCGGGCTGGTGGCCTGCACCCCGGCAGGCATCATGAAAATGCTGACGATTTACGGCAACAGCACCGGCTGGACCCCAGCGGGCAAGCGCGCCGTTGTGCTGGGCCGCTCCATCACCGTGGGCAAGCCCATGGCCGCGCTGCTGACCAACGCCCATGCCACGGTCACGGTTTGCCATTCGCGCACCCCTGACCTGGCTGGCCGTGTCGCCGAGGCCGATCTGGTGATTGCCGCCGTCGGCTCGCCCAAGTTGGTGCAGGGCGGCTGGATCAAGCGCGGCGCCGTGGTCGTCGATGTGGGCATTCACCGCGGCGCAGACGGCAAGCTGTGCGGCGACGTGGATTTTGACAGCGCCCGCCTGGTCGCCGCGGCCCTGAGCCCCGTGCCCGGCGGCGTGGGGCCCATGACCATCGCCCAGCTGATGCGCAACACCGTCAACGCCTGTATCGCCCGCCGCGGCCTGAGCTTGCCCGCAGCGACCTGAGGCCCGCCCATGAGTTGGGGAAGGCGCCTGTGAAGGGTGACCCCCCTGTGACCCTCGGCGATTGACAAGGTCGCCAAAGACTGCGACACCCAAGCGCGACCGCCCCCCGCGCGTTCAGGCGGGACGAGACGAGGAGATGCCATGAGCCTGCTGCAGAGAACCCCGTTATATGAAGCCCACTTGAAGCTGGGTGGCCAGATGGTCGCCTATGCCGGGTGGGAAATGCCGGTGCAGTACGCCGGCAAGGGCTTGGTGGTCGAGCACGAGGCGACGCGCGCAACCGTGGGCCTTTTTGATGTCAGCCACATGGGCGAAATCCTGGTGGAAGGCCCCGGGGCGCTTGAGGAAGTCAACCGACTCGTCTCCAACGATGTCAGCAAGCTAGAGGATGGCGACGCCTGCTACAACGTGCTGTGCCATGAAAACGGCAACGCGGTGGACGACCTCTACGTGTATCGCCTGGGGCCAGAGCGCTTTTTCCTGGTGGTCAACGCCGCCAATACGGACAAGGACTTCGCCCACCTGCAGCGCATGGCCCGCCAGCCGGAGCGCATCACCAATCGATCCAAAGACTTTGCGCAGATCGCCGTGCAAGGCCCCAACGCCTCGGCGCTCTTGGCCCGCGTGAGCCCCGGCGAAGCGATCGGCCTGCCGCGCAACAAGATCCGCGTCCACGACTTCCACGGCGCCAACTTGCTCGTCGCGACCACGGGGTACACGGGCGAGGCCGGCTTTGAGATCTACTGCCCGCCCGAGCTTGCGGAGCCGCTGTGGAGCCAACTGCTGGATGCAGGCCAGGATCTTGGCGTAACTCCCGTGGGGCTGGGCGCTCGCGATACCCTGCGCCTGGAGATGGGCTTCCCGCTCTACGGCCACGAAATGGATGACCAGACCAGCGGTTATGAAGCGCGCGTCGGCTGGGCCATCAAGCCCAAGAAGGCCGGCGGCTTTATTGGCGGGGAGGCGCTGCTGCGCTTGCAGGC
The DNA here is from genome assembly GCA_964201005.1 of Myxococcota bacterium. Classification (GTDB taxonomy): domain Bacteria; phylum Myxococcota_A; class UBA9042; order UBA9042; family UBA9042; genus SXRM01. The sequence continues at coordinate 28,236 of CAXNCS010000026.1, read as the reverse complement.
TGCGGGTTTGCCCAAGAAGCTGGTGGGCCTGGAGCTGTTGGACCGCGGGGTGCCGCGCGCCGACTACCCCGTGCTGCACGACGGCGTGGCGGTCGGCAAGGTCACCTCTGGCACCCACTCGCCCACGGCCAAGAAGCCGATTGCCCTGGCTTTTGTTCCGCCGCATCTGTCAGCCCTGGGCACGGAGCTGGCGATCGACGTTCGCGGCCAGGCCAAGCGCGCCGTGGTCGTGGCCTTCCCGTTTGTCACCCCGGGCTCGAGTTTTCCGCAGTAGCCTCCGGCCCCCTCAACAAAGGGTGACCCTGGCTCATCACACTGTTCTGCAACTGCTTTTCCTACAGAGGAACCCATGAACATCCCCGCCAATCTCCGCTACACCAATGACCACGAATGGGCCCAGGACAACGGCGACGGCAGCTACACGGTCGGCGTCACCGACTTTGCCCAGGACAGCCTCGGCGGCATCGTCTACGTCGAGCTGGCTGCGGAGGGCACCCGGGTCAGCGCCGGCCAGCGCTTTGGCACCGTGGAGTCGACCAAGTCCGTCAGCGAGCTGTACGCGCCCATCTCAGGCGTCATCGCCGCGCGCAACACGGACCTGGATGCAGCCCCCGACACGGTCAACAGCGACCCGTATGGCGCGTGGATGGTGCGGATTGCCGCTGAATCGTCAGGTGAATTTGAGGCGCTGATGGACGCCTCGGCCTACGCCGCCCATACTGCTGGCTAAATCGCGCTGGACCGCGAGGCTGTGGGTCCTATGGTCTACCCCAAATCGCACCCGATCGTGTTCTATGACGGCGAGTGCGGGATCTGCAACCACACCGTGCAATTCCTGATCCGCCGCGACCGGGATAAGCGCTTGCGCTACGCGCCCTTGCAGGGGGAAACGGCGCAGGCCGTCCTTGGGTCCGCGGCGGCGCAAAAGCTCGACACGCTCTACTTTTTTGACGGATCGGCGCGCTTTGACCGCTCGACTGCGGCGCTGCACATCGCCAGCTTTCTGCCATGGCCCTGGGCGATGGCGAGCTGGGCCAGGATCGTCCCAAGATTCATCAGGGATTTTGCGTATGATGCCCTGGCCAAGCGGCGCATCTCGCTCGGCGGCCAGCACCAGACCTGCGGACTCTTGAGCGCGGAACAGCGCGGCTTGTTCCTGCCGTAGAACGCGATATCACCAGGCTAATTCAAGAAGTAGGCGATGGCCCAAGCGCCGGCGATGTAGCTCGTGCCCTCGACAAAGCCGGCGCCGACATTGCGGTCGCGGGCGATTTCTTCGGCAAAAGTCGAGTGGTGGAGCAGCAGCAAGTCGCCGAGCCAGCGCAGAGCGTAGAGCAGCACCGCAGAGATGAGCAGGTCGATGCCCACCGAGCTCAGGTCCGCCGCCCAGCCGTGGCCTTCGCCGCGCAGGGACGCCTCAATGACCAAGCCCACGGCGAGCTGGATTCCGGCCAGGGGCAGAGCGGCGGCGAGGTTGCGGCGCTTGAGCTCGGCGACGTCGTCGTAGCTGGTGACGCGCTGGTACAAGCGGGTCATGGCCACCAAGGCGAGCTGGCCCAACAGCACCCACACGATGCGCTCTTGCAGCGTCGACTCGTGGCCCAGAGCAGCGCGCACCACCAGCGCGGTGGCCATGACTCCGGCCGCGCGGGCCACTGCCACAGCGACGTTGCCGTGGCGGTTCACCTGATCGTCCAGGTCTACGCCCGGCAGAATCCACCCGGCGGTTCCGCGCTCGGCAAGGGTCAGCGCCGCGAGCACAAGGCCAGCGGTAATGGCAAAATCGGCGGCCTGTTCGTACCACGCCTCGGCGGCGACGACGATCGACCCCAGCAGGCCGATGACCATGGCCAGGACAAAAGTCGACTGCTCAATCGCCACTGCGGTGTTGTCTTCCAGCGCGAGAGCCGCCGACAGCCGGTGGCCTTTGCGCGACGCCAGCAGATCGCGGCTCAATTTGGCGATAGCCACGGCGCCGACCGAGCCGGCAAAGTAAGCAGCAGACGTGAGCACGTGGGCAACGTCGAATTCCATAGGTTCCTCCCAGAGGCGGCGGATTGTAGCACGGATGTGCCCGCGCGGCATAGGCGAGGCGAATGGCCGGCAGTGATCGAGCAAACCCTGCTAACCGCGTGGGAATTCCGCAATTCTCCCCAGGTTGAACGGCGGGCGATGGACAGCGGAGCCTTTCAGCGCGACCATGGCGCAATGGAGGTTCGCATGAAGCAGCTGTGGTCGGGTCTGGCAGGGTGGGCAATCGCCGCGGCGGCTTTGGGGGCGTGCAGCGCTCCGCCTCAGGTGGCCCAAGAACCGCAAAAAGCCCCGGCTCAGGTGGCGTATCCGCCCAGCAAGACGGTAGACCAGGTGGACCAGTACCACGGCACCCCAGTGGCCGATCCCTACCGCTGGCTGGAGCAGGACGGCACAGACACTCAGGCGTGGATCGCCGCGCAGAATCAGCTGACGCGCAGCTACCTGGACAGCGCACCGCATCGAGGCGCGATTCGCAAGCGCTTGGAAACGATTTGGAACTACCCCAAGGTGTCGTCGCCCGTGGTTGAAGGCGGGCGGTATTTTTGGCGGCGCAACGACGGCATGCAGAACCAGGCGGTGCTGTGCTGGTCAGAGCAGGACGGCGGACCGTGCAAGGTGCTGCTGGACCCCAACACCCTGACGGCGGACGGCACAGCGGCGCTGCAGAGCTATTCCGTGACCCGCGACGGCAAGATGCTGGCCTACGCCCTGGCCCAAGCGGGAAGCGACTGGAATCAAGTGCGTTTCCTGGAGGTAGGCGGCAAGCCCCTGCCCGACCAGCTCGATTGGGTCAAGTTCAGCGGTCTGACCTGGAGTGCCGACGGCAAAGGCCTGTGGTACAGCCGCTACGACGCGCCCAAGGAAGGCGAAAAGCTCACGGGGATCAATAAGTTCCAGAAGCTCTACTACCACAAGCTCGGCAGCGCGCAGAGCGAAGACGTGCTGGTGTATGAGCGCAAGGATCAGCCGGAATGGGGTTTTGGCGCAGAGCTCAGCGACGATGGCCGCTGGCTGGTGGTCTCCGTGCATCGCGGCGCCGACAAGAAGAACGCCGTGCTGGTGCAGGACCTCAAGCAAGGTCGGCAGCGCCTGACAAACGGAATGCTAGAGATTGTCAGCGGTTTTGGCGCGGCTTTTGATTTTGCCGGCAGCAGTGGCGACACGTTGTTCTTTCGCACCGAGCACCAGAGCCCGCGCGGCAAGGTGATGGCTCTGGACGTCAAATTCTGGCAGGCCGCCAAAAATCCTGTGGCTTTACAGAGCGAAGGGCAGGCTCTGCCGCCAGGCTGGCGGGTGGTGGTGGCGGAGGCCGCGGCATCGCTGCAGTCTGCCTTTCTGGTGGGCGACGGCCTGGCGCTGGTGTACCTGGACAACGCCTCTTCGCAGCTGCAGTTTGCCGACCTGCAGGGGAAGCTGAGGCCGCAACCCCAGGTGCCTGAACTGGGCACGCTCGCTGGGTTTTCTGGGCATCAGGGCCAGAAGGACCTGTACTTCACCTACACCGGCTTTTTGGCCCCGCCAGAGGTGTATCGCCTGGACCTGAGCAGCGGCAAGAGCGCCAGCTGGTTCAAGGCCCCCGCCGGTCTGGCCAGCTCCGACTATGAAGTCAGCCAGCCCAAGGCCAAGAGCAAAGACGGCACCGAAGTGCCGGTGTTCGTCATTCACAAGAAGGGCCTCGCCCGCGACGGCAAAGCGCCGGCTTACCTCTATGGTTACGGCGGTTTTGGCGTCAACATCACCCCGTTCTACCGGCCGATGCTGCAGGCCTGGCTCGAGGCGGGCGGTGTCGTGGCCATCGCAGTGCTGCGCGGCGGTGGCGAATTTGGCGACGCCTGGCACAAGGGCGGGCAGCTGGGGAACAAACAGAATGTCTTTGACGACTTCTACGCCGCGGCCGAGATGCTGGTGGCCAGCGGTCGCAGCGCCAAGGGCCGCATCGCCATCGCCGGCGGGTCAAACGGCGGGCTGCTGGTGGGCGCGGCGATGATTCAGCACCCGGAGATGTACGGCGCGGCCCTGCCCGACGTGGGCGTGATGGACATGCTGCGCTATCACAAATTCACCATTGGTTACGCCTGGGTGCCGGAGTACGGCTCGTCAGAAGACCCCGCTGCCTTTGCCTGGCTGCGCAAGTACAGCCCCCTGCACACCTTGGTGGCCGGCGCTGGCTATCCGCCCACGATGATCGGCACCGCGGACCACGATGACCGGGTGGTGCCCGCACATTCCTTCAAGTTTGCCGCAGCGTTACAGGCCGCGCAGGGCGGTGGATTCCTAGAAGGCGTCAAGGCGCCGGCGCTCATCCGCATCGACACCAAGGCGGGCCACGGTGCGGGCAAGCCGACGGCCAAGCAAATCGACGAAGCGACCGACAAGTTGACCTTTCTTTTCAAGACCCTATCCCTTTCCTCTCCTGAGGCCTGGCGATGAATCCAAAGGAATTGCCCCTGATGGTCACCCGCGCAACGGCGTTTCTCCTGACCCTGCTTGCGCTGATATCCGTCGCCGCGGCGCAACAGCCGGCCCACGCCCTGCCCTCTGCGGTCAGTCCAACCAGCAAAGACTTTCCGCGTCAAGAAGTTCCCGCTGCTGCGGCCGTCCAAGGCCAGACCAAGCCGATTGACGTGCGCGTGACCACCTGGCTGCTCGACATCTCTGAGATCGACCTGGAGACCAGCACTTTCCAGCTCGACGCCACGGTGGAATTGCGCTGGCAGGATCCCAGCTTTGCCGTGGGTGACGTGCCGCCGTTTGAGATCATGAACGCCATGGACGTGCGCATGGACCCGTATCCGACCGCGCCCGTGGGGCCGTGGCTGGTCAAAAACTGGCGGATCCACGCCAAGATGCGCGCCAATTACGACCTGCACCACTACCCCTTTGATGTCCAAAAGCTGGAATTGCGCATCGAACACCCGCTGATGCAGCTGGACCAGCTGAAGTACCACTGCGAGACCCGCTATTTCCCGGAAGCGGGGGTGACTCTAGAGAGGCGCCTGGGGCCTGATTTCCACTTGCCGGACTGGGAGTTGCGCAAGGTCAGCAGCGCGGAGACCGTGGTGTCTTATGGCCCCAAGGAGCATTTTTCGCGCTACACCGTGACCGTGGAGGTCCAGCGCGAGCTGCTGAGGGCGCTCATCGCCGAGTTTGCCCCGCTGATGCTCATGGTGCTGCTGTCTCTAGCGGCGAGCCTCATCCCGCCGGACAAGCTCGACGGCAAGCTGCTGCTCACAGTCCTGTCGATTCTGGTGGCCGTGGAACTGCAGGTGGCGTTTCAGGAAAGCGTGCCACAGCTCGGCTACCTGACGGCGATCGACTGGGCCTACCTCTGCGCCTATGTGTCGATATCTACGGGGGTGCTCCAAACCATCCTGGAATACCGCCAACACGCGGGCGGTCACGACGATTGGGCCGCCTTGACCCGCTGGCGCGGCACGCTGATCTCCGCTGGGGTGTTCTTTGTGCCGGTGCTGGGCCTGTTGATTTGGCACGGCAGCCACAGCTAGTCCTTCACTTTTAGTATGCTTTTGCCTCAGGAGGCCCCTTGACCCGCGCAGCCCTGTTTGACCTCGACGGCACCCTCATCGACTCCGTGGCCGACATCGCCGCCGCCGTCAACGCCGCGCTGGCCGAGCACGGCTATCCCACCCACCCGCTGGCGCCGTTCTATGATTTTGTGGGCGAAGGCGTAGAGCACCTGATCACCTGTGCGCTGGCACCGGCGGCTTTTGACCGCGCCGTGTTGGAGCGCTACCGGCAGATCTACGCCGGCGAAATGACAAAGCGCACCCAGGTTTATCCGGGCTTGCCCCAGGTGCTGAGCGAGCTACAGAGTCGCGGCTGGAAGCTGGCGGTGCTGTCCAACAAACCCCACCCGGCGACCTGTGCGCTGGTGCCGCACTTCTTCCCGGGCATTGCCTTTGCCGCGGTGGCCGGGCAGAAGCCGGAGGTGCCGCGCAAGCCCGATCCGCAGGCCGCCCTGGAGATCGCCCGCCAGTTGGGGGTCGATCCGGCGGAGTGCGCGTTTGTCGGCGACACGCAGATCGATCTCCAGACGGGCCGCAACGCCGGCATGCGCTCCATCGGCGTGACCTGGGGCTTTCGACCCGCCGAGGTCCAGCAGGCCGACGCGGTTGTCGACGACGCTTCCGCCCTTCTGGCGGCGCTTTTGGCGATTTGAGCTTGCACCGACCCGGGGCCAAGCTTACCTTCTGCTCTCTCACCCCTGCTGCCCCGCGAGGCCCCATGTCTGCCCACGCTCCTACCTCGGGTTCCTCTTCCGGATCGCCATCTGCCTCCTCGACCGGCGCCACCGTCACGCCGCTCAACAGCCGCCGCGAGGAACCGCTGGCACAAGTCTCTATGCGCACTACGTTTCAGCAGATGCACGGCCTGAGCCGCAGCGAGCCCGCGCCCACGGTGGCCCAGCGCCGCGCCCATCTGGACAAGCTCGAAGCCGCCATCCGCCGCTATCAGCCGCAGATCATTGAGGCCATCGACGCCGATTTTGGCGGCCGCTCGCGCTATGAGACGGTGATCGCCGATATCTTTCCGCTGATCCTGAGTCTGCAGCACACCCGCAAGCATCTGGCGCGCTGGGCCAAGCCGCGCTCTGCGCCGGTGCACTGGGCCTTTCAGCCCGCGAGTGCTGAAGTGATCCCGCAGCCGCTGGGGGTGGTCGGCATCATCTCGCCGTGGAACTACCCGATTCAGCTGGCGCTTTCTCCGCTCATCTCTGCGCTGGCCGCCGGCAACCGCGCGCTCATCAAGCCCTCTGAGCTGACGCCGCGGTCGTCTGCGCTGCTGGCCCAGCTGGTGGCGGAGACCTTTGCGCCCGACCATGTGGCGGTGATCCAGGGCGGCGTCGACATCGCCGAGGCCTTTGGCCGCCTGCCCTTTGACCACCTGATCTTCACAGGTTCCACGCGCATTGGCGCCTTGGTGATGCGCGCCGCGGCCGACAATCTGACCCCGGTGACCCTGGAGCTGGGCGGCAAGTCGCCGGCGATTGTCCACCCGGATCACCCGTTGGAGCACGCCGTAGACCGGATTCTGGCAGGCAAAATGCTCAACGCCGGCCAGACGTGCATCGCCCCGGACTACGTGCTGCTGGGCCGCGGCAAGGCCCGCGAATTTGTCGAGCACGCCCGCGCCATCGTCGCCAAGCGCTATCCCACCTTGCTGGACAACGCGGACTACACCGCCGTAGTCAACGACCGGCAATACCAGCGCCTGACCAGCTGGTTGCAGGACGCAGAGGCCAAAGGCGCCACGCTGATGCCGCTGAACCCCGCCAATGAAGCGCTGCCAGCCGAGCGCCGCAAGCTGCCGCTAACCCTGGTGATCAACCCGACCGAAGACATGACGGTGATGCAGGACGAGCTGTTTGGGCCGATCCTGCCGCTGGTCGAAGTCGACAACATTGAGGCGGCGATTCGTTACGTCAACGCCCACCCGCGTCCGCTCGCGCTGTACTATTTTGATCGGGACAAGTCGCGCGCCCGCGAGCTGCTGGGCCGCACCGTGGCCGGCGATGTGACGGTCAACGACACGATGTTGCACATTGTCCAAGAGGAATTGCCCTTTGGCGGCGTGGGTCCGGCCGGCATGGGCGCGTATCACGGCAAGCGCGGCTTTGACACGTTCAGCCACCTCAAGGGCGTGTTCTGGCAGTCGCGCCTCAACGCCGCCGGGCTGATGAGCCCGCCCTACGGCAAGCGCCTCGACCAGCTGCTGAGCGTACTGATGAGCTGACTTTGCTTATGGATTCTTGACCCCGGCACCCACCACCTGCAGCTGCAACGGCTCCTTGGGCGGGCTGGGCTGAGCGGGTAGGGGCACTTGCGCCGTCCCCGTCTGGTCCATGTACACATCGCCCAGCAGGTGGTCGTGCATCACCACGCGCAGGGGCTGCTGGTCGGCGACCGCGGTCCAGGCCGTCACGCTGCGTTGAATGCGGCAGTTGCTCAGCCCCGCCTCAAAGCGCAGCGCTTGCGTCTCTTTGGTCTCGCCACCCGGCTGAACCTGGCGCAATGTCTCCATATTTTGCGCGCGAATGTCGAGCTTGCACAGGTCTGAGCCGGTAAAGAACAGCGCCGTCCACGCCAGCCCCGGCTTGGGGCGCTGTTGCATGATCCACGGCACCAGCGAGACAGGATCGAGCACAAATCCAACGACTTGCACATCCTGCTGCCGGGAACCTCGGCCCTCGCGCTCAAACAGCGAGCGCACCCGACCGCCGCCCAGGAGCGCTTGGACATAGCCCTTGCGCCCGGCCCAAACGGAATTCCAGCGCGCGGCCAGCGGCAGCCACTGCGGGTCCACCCAGGAATAGGCAAGCAGTTCGCCCTGGTACAGCGCACCCAGCAGCGACTCCGTACGCCCGGTCAGTTGCAGAGTGCGCTGGGCCTTGGCGCCGCTGCCCGACTTGGGCCCCACCAGCAGCTTGCCGCTGCCAATGCGGGTGTCGCGGGCGCGGACTTCAAAGGAAATCTCTATGCCCTGCTTGGGCTTGGGGGCGGCAACGGCTGGACCAGCGGCGAGTCCCAGCAGCGCCATCGCAGCGAATCCATGGGCGATCCAACGCTTTTTCATCGGGTTTTGCATGATCCACCGCCGCGGTCGCCGCCGCAGGGGTGCAACGCTGGGCTGCGGGGTTCTATTCGCCCGCGGGCAGTGGTGCCGCCCTGCTCTTGCGCTTTGCCAGGCCCAACATCGCCCAAGCGACCAGCAGGAGCCCAGTGCCGCCCGGCGCTGCAGGCTGAGGACCGCTCTGACAACCGCTGCTCACGGGCCCTGGGGGCACCGCCTCCGCGCTTGGCTGCCCCGCGGACGTGGGCGTGGTCCCCCCCCCTGCGGCGATCGGCTGGAGCTTGATCAGCGGCTTGGTCGGCACCGCCAGCGGCGCATCGGACAGGGTCTGCCAACTGCCCCCGGCGCCGCGGGTCTGCAGCGCGGTGAACTCGGCCCACCAGCGATGGGGCACGACCAGACCGCTGGCCTTGGGCGCCAGCACCAGCGCCAGGTGGCGAAAACCGGGCGACGCCAGCTCAATTTGCCGGTCTTGCAGGCCCAGATCATCCAACACGGCCACGGGCATCCCGTCCGTCAGCACCAGCACGCGCACCGCCGCACCGTTCAGGTCTTGGCGGTAGCGAAAGCGCACGCCGGTCTGGGGCTGGTCAAAGCTGCGCTGGACCCTGGCGAATCCCTGCAGCGGCTGGCCCGCCATGCCCCACGGCCGCGCTGTCTCCAGCACCACGCCGCCCGGCACCCGGTCATCGCGCAGGCCGGCGGCATCGGGGCTCGGCGCCGTCCACCAGCCGCGGCGCAGCAGCTGCAGAGCGTCGATGCGGATGCCAAGCTCCGCGCCGTCGTCGCCGTGGTCTTGCAGCAGGCCAAAAGTCAGGTCCAGGCGCTGGCCGCGGCCGTCCACCTCCAGCTCCTGAGCGCTGCTGGCGGCGATGGGCAGGTCGAGGATCGGCTGTTCGTCGCTGGCGATGCGCAACCGCCCGGCCAGCAACGCGCTGGTCCCCGGCGGCAAGGCAGGGCTGTGCAAGCGCGCGCGGATCCGCTCAAAGGGCGCGCCGCTCAGGGTCAGCGAGGCGGTCACGGCGCCCGTGGTCCACCAGCCCATCGACTCGCGGCCCAGATACAGCGCCAAGCCCACCTGTTCGGCCAGCCCGGAGGAAACTGCGTCGCTCGGCACCTGGGCGTCCAGGCCCCAGGCATCGCGATCGCTGACTTTCCAAGGCCCTGCGGTGCGGTGGCCATTGCGGAACACGCGGATGTCCTTGAACTGCCCGGCTTGGTCGCCGTTGAACGGCCCCTGCGCGGCAATTTGCAGCACAAGCTTCTGCCCGGCCAGGCCGCGGAGCTCATGCGCCCCAGGGACGGCCGGCACAGTCTGGTCGCCGACCTCAACGGACGCTTGCAGCGAGCCCTGCGGCGGCAGACTCAGAATAAAGCGAATCCCGTCAAAGGTTTGGGGCAGGTCCAGCCAAGCGCGCCCCGCGCCCTGCACCGCTGTTGCCCCGGGACGCAAACCCACGCGAACGGCATCGCCACTGGGGTGACCCACCAGCAAACCCGCGGCATCCTTAGAGTATCCGTTCCACCACCGCCCTAGGCCGCTCGCCAACTCGCCCGCGGTGCGCCACTGCAGCTCGCGCAGGGCAAAGTACTGGGCGGTCGAGGTCGGCACCTGAGCCAACGCCTTGGACTCCAAGCATAATTTCTCGCCTTCCTGGTTGACGTGCAGCTCCTTGTCGCTGGCCGCATCGCCTTGCCACTGCTGGCGAACCTGGCCGTCCACGCTCAGCTCCACTCGATGCAGCTGGCTCTTGAGATCCCAGCTGACTTGCCCGCGCAGCTCGGCAAACGGCTCTTGGCCCGGCTGGGTACAGCCCAACAGCTGGCCTGACATGGGATAGGGATAGGCCGACGGCAGCGCGTATTGCAGGCCCTGCAGACCGCCCTGGGGCAAGCTGGGGCTCATCCCCGCCGCATCGAGCCGCGACATCTGCCAAATCCCCAGCGCGTTCGAGGAATTGTCACAGACAAACGCCTTGGGGCCCAGCGCCGTGACCGCAGCGGAATTGGAGTCCTTGGCGGCAGCGGTGGCGGTACAGACCTGGCCATTCTTAAGCGATTCCGAAACTTTCCAGGAGAAGCCCTGGCCCTCATGCCCTGGATACGCGCCGCTGGCGGTGACACTGCCCTGGGTCTGACCGTTGCACTTGACCTCGACACTGAGCTTGGCGCCCGGGTTGTCCGGGTCCGACGCCCAGCCCTGCACGGCGCTGCAGTTGGCGCTGTCCATGCTACCCGTGGGCAGGCACTTGCAGTCCTTGTTGCAGCTGGCGCAGCTCTCGCCGTTGTCGCACGCGCCGTTGCCGCAACACGATCCGCAGTCAGACGGGCAGTTGCCGCAGTGTTCGCCGCTCTCGCACTTGCCATTGCCGCAGACCGGGCCCAGAAATTTCTTGTGGATCAGAAAGCCGCTGTTGTAGTAGCTGGCCTTATACCACTTGGTGCGCACGCCGCCCGCGCAGCCGTCACAGCAATTCTCTTCTTCTACCAGGATGTTGTTGCCACTGACCTGAAGCACGTAGGCGACGTGGCCATATTGACCGATGTCGCGAGTGGCGATGGAGTTGGGCACCGGGTAGGAGAGCCAGGCGACGTCTGGATGCTTGGAGCCGTTGCCGGCCCAGGTGTTGGCATTGCCCCAGTTGCCGGGGCCAAAACCCCAGTGGCAGCACATGGAATGCCAGGCGTACCAAGTGCAATTGCCGCCGTTGTCGCAGCACGGGTAGATGTTCCATTTGCCGCAGGCGCAGCCGTTGGAGGTCACCCCGCCGCACCACGACGCCGCCGTCGCCGGCATGGGCAACGCGAGGCCCAGCAGGCTGAATCCCAGGGCCGCGAGCCACAGCCGCCAAATCATGGGGTCCCCGCAGAAAAGCTGGCGGACGCTTGGGAAAAAGCCTTGCGCGCCAGGGCCTGGGCAGAAGCCACCAGGGTCAAGCGCAGCCCCAGACGGCCTTGGCGCCAAAACAAGAGGGTCTGCGGCTCCACTTGGCCGCCAGGCAGGGCCAGCTCAAGCGCCGCGACCTGCGCCACCCCCGCGCGGGCGGAGCGCAGCTTGCCGTGCTTGACCTGAAAGGCAAACTCGCGGTTCACCCACTGCGCCAGGTCCTTGCCGGGCGGGTCCAGAAACACGTCGAGGCGGGCGATCTCAGCGCCGCCGGCCAGAATCATCGCGATCTCGGTGGTTTGGCCAGGGGACGCGTGCGGATAGCGCTGCAGATCCACGCTGGTGCCGGCGGGCAGCTCAAACGCATAGCCCAAATCCGCCGACCGCACAGCCACCGGCGGGCGATCTGCAGGGGCCGCCAGAGCGGGCAAAGCGAGGAACAAGGCGGCGACCCCCAGGGCCAAGCAAGCCCCGGACAAACGCGCAAAGGGCCTGGACAATTGTCGGTCGACCTTGCTCATGGCGCGCACCTCCCCTGGCGATAGCGCCACCTTGCCACAAGCGCCACAGAGAGCGCCAGGGCCATCCAATCGGGCGGTGTCGCCGCACCCCGCGCCGCGCAGCCGCTATCCTCGGGCTGGGCGTCTACCTGCAGGTCGCGGACTTGCACGCGCCAGCTGGCATCGGCCGGCTGTTCGGCCTCCGCGTGCAGCACCAACGCCAGCCGCCGGGTGCCGCCCAGGTTCAGGGCAAACGCCCCTGGGACGGCGGCGAACTGCGGCACATTGTCCAAAGTCACCAGCGCGTCGAGCCCCTGGGCCGGCAGGGTCGACGCCAGCACGCCGCGGGCTGTCTGGCCGCTGATCACCCGTGTCGCCGCTACGGTGCCGGCTACGGGCCACCCCAGCTCGGCCCAGTCGGGGTCGGCGCTGAGCTCTACGCGGTCGGGAGCAGAGGCCCGGGCGCGCAGTCCGGCGGAATTGTGAGCATAAGCTAGGCGCCAGCCCTGCTGGTCAAACTGCAAACCCCGCACGAGCACCTGCCAGCCCTGGGGCGCGGCGTCCAGCGCCTGCACCACCAGAGTCAGCCGTCGGCCGGCGCCAAAAACCACCGTCGCGGTGGGGCCAGAGGCCAGCTGGACCACCAGTTGGTCGTCCACGCGGAGCTGGGCCTGCACGGCCGTAGCGGGAGCGGCGAGGTGGATCTGGGCAATGCCGCCGTCAAATGCGGCGTCGACAAAGTCAAAGGTCGCCTTGACCGTCCCGCTCACCGCAGAGTCGCCGTTGGGCGAGATGCGCAGGGTCGAACCGGCAATTTCGCTAGCCGGCCGAGTTACTTGCAGGCCCGCGGGTGGCGCAGCGTCCAGCATCCACGGCCCCAACCACAGCGGCACCGCGCACAGGCCGGGCCACAGCACCTGGCGCGCAGGCCTGCAGGCCTGGGGCATCACCTAGAGATCCGCTGGGATCGCCGGGAGTTTCGCCTCGGCGATCGGCTTGGACACCCGCAGTTGCCCCGGCAGCGCTCCTTGGGTGGAGACACCCAGGCCCTGGTCACCCTTGCCAAACAGCGCCTCAAAAAACACATGGTAGATGCCGACATTCCACTCCACCGAGGCATCCGCCACGAGCAACTCGGCGCGGAACGGCAGCTCACCGGCGGCCATGGCTTTGGCCAAGTCCCACACGAGAGAAGCGAGGCCGCCGATGGGCCAGGTCTCGCCAGAGGCAAGCTTCTTTCCCGCCACGGTCAGCGAGTTCATCCGCACCACATCGCCCACCGCAGACGGCAGGTCGACATGGCCGTACACCCCCAGAGCCAGACCCAGCGGCGCAGAGGCCAAGGAGATCGTGCCCTGCAGCGGCTTTTGCAGATCGACGGCGTCGTGGACGTACTGGCGCCAATACAGCCCGGCGGTCGCGGTGTAGAAGGCATCGGGGCGGGCCCAGCGCTGCGTCTCGAGCTTCCACTCGCCTGGGTGGTCGATCTTGGTCAAGGTCTGCACGGCCTGGGCCAGGCCAAAGTCCAGGCGCCGCGCTTGCCCCAATCGATCCAGCGGGCAGGCCGAGGTAACGAACAAATCGCCATTTTCCATCAGAATCACCGCGTCTTGCCGCGGATCAGTGGCGATGACAAACACCCGGGTTTCGGCGTCCACAGAGGTCGGGTCGCTGCCGCCATCCACGGCGGTGCTGGCGTCGGCCGTGTCCACAGAGGCGCTGTCGCCCGCGGATGCGTCGCTGGCCTGGGCATCGGCCGCGGCTTCGCCCTCAGCGGCATCGGCGTCGGCGTCCAGGGATCCGCCGTCGGCTGCGTCCCCTGCGCCCGCAAGCGCATCGGCCCCGGCGGTCGCATCGCCGGCAGCGGCGTCAGGCCCCAGGTGCAAGGCAGCGCGGTAGCCAGCCCCGCTCAGGGCTGCGGCATATTTCTCAAGCGTGGCAAGGTCTTTTGCCCCAGTGGCCACCTGAACTGCCGACTTCCAGCCGCCCGCGGGGTCGCACTGCGCCACATTGAGGCTGGCGGCTCCGGTCCCCGTTGCCCCGGCCGAGGAGTTCGCGGCGCCGGACGCGGGCTCTTCAGCACCGCCACAAGCGGCCAAGGCAGACAGCGCTGCCACGGCAATCGCCCAGCCGGCGAGGCGGTGGAATGGCCCTACCCTCGCTGAATTCCTCTTGACCACTGGGCCCCCTAGCGCCGCCGAAAAGTCGCGCCGCCAACGGTACATGAGGAACGCTGGACAATCAAACAGGCACGCGCTCCGATATTCGCCGGATCAGCTGCGCAGCGCTCAGGCCCGCGCGATCACTGCGGCCCGGGCTTGGTACAGCGGAAGCCGACAAAATAGATCGACGCCACTGGGCCGCCAGCGCCGCGACTCGAGGCCCTCAGCTCGCTCGCCGCTGAGCTGAAGCCGCCGCCGCGCGCTGCGTGTGCTTCGCCCGTAGCGGGACCGATGCCGCCCAGGTCATGCGCCACTGCGGTGCTGCTGTAGGCCGCGGACCAATCGGCTACCCACTCCCAAACGTTGCCCGCCATGTCGCGCATGCCGTAAGGCCCTGCGCCCATTGGCGATCCCGTGCCCACCTCCCAGGTACTGGTCTTACCGCAGCCCGTGCCTGCCGAGGTGTAGACCCCAAGGCTGCCGCACACCGGCCCTTGGTTGCCCCACGGATAGATTCGCATCGCCGCTTTGCAGCCGGCGGCACCGCCATTTTCGCTGCAGCGGCCGCGGGCCGCCATCTCCCATTGGGCTTCCGTGGGCAAAGCGCCGCCAAGCCACTGGCAGTACGCCTGCGCTTCGCCCCAAGGGACACAGTTGATCGGGTGCTTGTCGCGGTCCGGCTTGCCGGCGTTGCAGTGAACGTCGTATGTGGATGCCGCCTTGCATTTCCCGGCGCTCACGCACGCAGCGTACTGGGCCACTGTAACTTCATCGACGCCCATCCAATAAGGTTTCTGAATAGTTACTTCGTGCTGAGGCTTCTCATCGTTGCCGCAAGCCAAATCGAGGGAAGCGTTGCAGCCCATCCAGAACGCGCCAGCGGGAACCAAGCCCCAGGAACCGCCGTTTGTGGCGGGCGCCAAGCAGGTGCCGGCACTGCAGATTCCCTCGCCTGCACCGCACAGCGAGCCTTCGGCGGAGGGCTTGACGGTGCAAGTGCCAGTCTTGGATGCGCAAAAGGCTGAGAAGCACGGCTTGTCCGTCGTGCACTTCAGGCCCGTCGCCGCGCACTTGCCGGCAGCGCATTTGCCCTCCAGCGTGCACGGATCGCCGTCGTCACAGGCCGCGCCGTCTGCGATGGCCACATGGGTGCAGCCCGTCCCGCCGCTGCAACTGTCTGTTGTGCAGCTGTTGGCGTCGTCGCAGCCAGCGCTCGGGCTCTTGCAGGCGCCGTCTTTGCAGGTCTCGCCGGTGGTGCAGGCATCGCCGTCATCGCAAGGGCCGGAGACGGCTTTGTGCACGCAACCGCTTCCTTCAACGCAGCTGTCCTCGGTACAAGGGCTGTTGTCGTTGCAGTTCTTTGGGCTGCCGCCTTGGCAAACGCCGGCTGAACAGGTCTCGCCGGTCGTGCATTTTGCTGGGTTGTCGCACTGCAGCGGCTTGCCGGCACAAACCGCCGAGGCGCAGACGTCGCCCTGGGTACACGCGTCGCCGTCGTCGCAGCTGGCTTGGTTGGGCGTATGGCTGCAGGCTTGCTTGGCTGTAGCGGCCGCGCCGTCACAGGCGTCATCGGTGCACGCTTGGCCGTCGTCGCAACCCAAGGCCTGGCCGACGCATTTGCCGTCCGCACAACTGTCGCCGACTGTACATGCGTCGCCGTCGTCACAAGAGCCGGCCACCGGGGTCGTCACGCAGCCCGTTGCAGCTGCACAGGAATCGCTGGTACAGGCGTTGGCGTCATTGCAGTCTTTCGCTTGCCCCGCGCACACTTTGCCTTTGCAGGCGTCTGCAGTGGTGCACGCGTCGCCGTCGTCACAGGCAGCCGGTGTGGCGGTGAACTGACAGCCCTTCTGCGGGTCACACACGTCCGACGTGCAGGGGTTGCCGTCGTCACAAGCTGGCGCCCCGGCGGCTGAGCAGTCGGCGGCCCGTCGCGCGGCGCGGTCGAAATAGGCATAGGCGGCTGGGTCGGCGGGAACATCGACACTGCATGCGGCAATTAGGGCAGCAAGCGCAAGGTATACCGGCCAATGTACACGGTGTTGCGCCATCAGAAACTCCAGCCCAGCTGCACGGAAGGACGGCCGCTCAGAGCCACTGCCACGGTGGGCGCTGGCGAACTGCCAGCCCGTGTGGGCCAAACCAACCAGCCGCCCACCGCCAGCAGAGCGACACCTCCCGCCATCAGCCCGCTGCCCAGCCGCAAATCGCCGCGGATCGAGTCCGCCCGAGACTGAGCTTCGGCATAGCTAATTGCGCGAATCGGTTCCTGCGGCGGGGGCGTCGTCAGCGCTTCCAGGTCGGAACGCTCGGCACTGGCGGCTGCGTACCCCCAGGCCCCAACGCCGAGCCCGACGGCGCCCACCCCTAGGGCGACCCACCCTACCACGCGCAGGGCCTGGGCCGAGTCGTTGGCGTCACTGCGCTTGCGGGCTGCAGCAGCGAGCTTGAGCTGCTCCGTTTGCTGGGCTTGCATCGCCTCGTCGTACTTGATTTCAACCTCCTCGGCATATTTTTTGGCGCGCGCGCGCAAGGCGTGGTCGGGCGGTGCCTCCTTGAGAAACTGCTTGTAATCGCGACGTGCGGCCTCGATATCGCCGGCCAGTTGCTCGGCGCGGGCCGCGCTGTACAGGTAGGCCCAGTCCGAGCGGCTGAGTCGAAACGCCGCGTGAAACATCTTGGCCGCCAACGCCATGTCGCCGCGCTGAGCGACGGCCGCGGCCTGCCTAGCGAGCTCTTCAGCGGTCTGCGACGGTTGAACGGCCGGGGGCGTCGCAGCTGGGGCCTGCGGGCGAGCGGGCGCGGCATGAGCCCAAACCGACGGCCCAGCCGATGCGAGCACCGCGGCTGCGATGATCAGCGCGGGGGCCCGCAGGCGCTCGCGGCTAGAGGTCGAGGTAGGTGCTGTCATGGCGTGGTACCTTGTCGGCCTGTTTGGGCTTGGCCTCGACCTTCTCCGATGCTCGGGCAGGGCGCTTTGGTCGTTGCGACGGCGAGTTCGAGCCCTCTGGCGCGGCTGCCGGCTTGGCCGCGGCGCCGGCAGGCGCATCTGCCGCTGCAGCGTCCGAGGCGGCGGCCTGCGGAGCGGCCCCAGCTTCTGGGGCAGCAGTGGCAGCGCCGGTCGCCTGACCGCCAGCCAGCTTGGCCTTGGCGGCGGCGAGCTCGCTCGCCTGCTTCTCGAGCTTTGCCTCCAGCTGCAGGGCCCGCAGCCGCTCTTGCTCGACCTCTTGCTCGCGCTCTAACCGCTCGCTTTCTTGAGCCTTGTGCGCCCGACGCAGCCGGGCAGCTTCGGTTTCCGCCTCTGGAGCCGCTGGGGCGGCCGCAGGCGCTTGGGCTGGCTCGCGCAGCAGCAGCGCAGCCCCGACTCCGGCGGCCATCACCACCGCGAGCGCGGCGAGGCCTAGCCAGATGGCGACGCCGCGGCCGCCTCTCTGCGGTTCGGGCGGCGGCACAGGCGCAGCGCGGGCCGCGGCGGCCGGCTCTGAGGCTCGGGCGAGCACTTCGACTTCAAAGTTCGGCACCACCCGCTGCATGGCGCCGGTGCGCGAGGCCGCGGCATCGGCCTGGGCAACCACTCGGCTGGTATCGCCGGCGTGCCGCGGCTGCACCGGGATCGCCGCCGTCCCGGCCGCCGCGGCGCGGGGCGGTGCTTGGCTCGGGCTGCGCGCTGGCGCAGCCGCGGTGGGCTGCGGTTCGCGAAGCGCAACCCTCGCTCGGGTAGACTGCGCGGCGATTGCCCCAGTGGCAGCGGGGGGCAATAGGCCGCCCCCCAGGCGGACGGGCTCAGCGGTCAGCGCCGGGGCGGCGCGCGTCTCTTCGGGTTCCTCATCAGCGGTCGGCACATAGCCGATGCGGGTCTCGAGCTCGCCTGCGCTGACGCTCGTCGCGGCGATGCTGGCGCGCGTCGTCGCGGGTGCGCCTTGGGTCCGAAGGCTAGAGCTGGTGCGCATCTCCGTCGCTGCGGCCTCCACGTGAGCTGGGGCGCTCCCCCGCGACACCTCGGCGAGGGCAAACAGGCTCACGCGCGACAGCGCGGCACTGGGGCTGCCCTGGAGGCGACTGCGCGCGGCTTCCAGCGCATCCCGCATGGCGCGAGCGTCTTGAAAGCGTCCAGAGGGTTCCTTGGCCAAGGCGCGCTCGATACAAGCGACCGTAGCGTCGCTGGTGCCCGGGGCCAGCCTGCGGATGTCGGGCACCGGTGCGTGCAGATGCTGCTGCGCCAGCGCCACACCGCTCTGCGCGTCAAACGGCAATCGGCCGCAAACGCAGTGAAACATCAAAACGCCGAGCGAGTAGAGGTCCGATCGGCCGTCCACCGGCTTGCCGCACACCTGCTCCGGGCTCATGAACGCCGGGGTTCCCAGGGCCATCCCGGCCGCCGTCAGCTTGCTCGCGTTGGCAGCCTGGGCGATGCCAAAATCCAGCACCTTGACGATGACTTCATCTTGGCCGGCCAGGGTGATCATGACATTGGCCGGCTTGAGGTCGCGGTGTACGAGCCCTGCCGCGTGAGCTTCCGCCAGGCTCTTGAGGATCTGAATTCCGATTTCAACTGCCGCCAGCTCGTCCATGCGACTGCCGCTGGCCTTGAACGCCCGCAGGGCAACGCCAAGCTCCACACCGCGGATGAGCTCCATCACCAGAAACAGCGGACCCGCTTCCGCCTGGCCGACATCGAACACGCGCACGGTGTGGGGCGAAGTGAGCCCGGCGGTCACCCGCGCCTCTCTGTGGAAGCGCCGCAGGGGCTCATCGTTCGCG
Organism: Myxococcota bacterium; assembly: GCA_964201005.1. Classification (GTDB taxonomy): domain Bacteria; phylum Myxococcota_A; class UBA9042; order UBA9042; family UBA9042; genus SXRM01. Next base: position 9,301 of record CAXNCS010000026.1, on the reverse strand, counting down.
CCGTCGAGGTCCGCGGCGAGCATCTTGATCGCTACAGGCTGCGCAGTGCCCACGTGGCGCGCGGCAAAAACGGCGCCAAAGCCGCCACGCCCAAGCATCTCAGAGAGCTCATAGCGCCCATTGATGATCTCGCCGGCGCGATAAGACAGCGGATGGCGAGACTCCCGCGACGCCACGACCGTGGGGGTACCATCCGCCGGGCAGCGCAGCTCGGCGGTCAGCACCCCGCACTGCGGACACAGGCGTTCTAGTAAATCGTTACTTTCGTTGACCATGTTGCGGTGTTGTTGCTCTCATTACTCTCGCCAACGGTGTTCCCGTAGTCGGAGAGGACAAAGAAATAGTAGCTGCCGGGAAGGGGCGGCACGGTAAAGGTGATCGACGACGGCGAGCTCTGTCCGCCGGAAAGGGCACCCACCGTTCCCTCCGCGGCGAGGTAGCCATTCGGGTTGGAGAGCCAATCATACGGCGAGGCCAGTGTCGCGGTCTTCGCCAGCACAAACAGCACCTTGGTCGGCGCCGCGGACAGCCCGCCGTAGTTGGAGATCGTACAGGACGCCGTCGCCTGCTTGCCCTGGTAAAGGGCCGTCGGCATCGACAGGTTTGAGGCCACCAAGTCCGGCTTGGAGAGAATCGTGTACTGCCCCGGCGCGGTGTGGGTGTTGTTGCTTTCAACGGACTCGGCCACGGCGTTCTTGTAGTCGGCCATCGCCAGGCCAAAGTACGCCGCCGGAACGTCGGGCACCACGAAACTCGACGAGACCTGCACCGCTTCGCCGGGAGCCAGGGCCTTGACCGCCATCAGCAGGGCGAGGTCGCCGGTCGGATTCGTCACCGGATCGTACAGCGTGCCCAAGGCGGGCTTGCGCCCGAGGGCGGCGATCACTTCGCTCGGGCCGCTGGCGCCCTTGCCGTTGTTCTTGACGGTGGCCGAAACCGTCGCGTTGGCGCCGGGAACGAGGCTAGAGGTGCTGAAGGTCAGCCCGTAGACCACGAGGTCGGGCTTGGGCGGCGCGATGGTGATCTTGCCGCTGGCGAGCAGCTCGTTGTTGTCCTCTTTGGACTCCGCAACCACCTGATTGTAGTCCGCCCTGGCGATCAGGTAGTACGAGCCAGGCAAGTTCGGCACGACGAAATTGGCGGCGACCTGCACGCTCTGCCCCGGCGCCAGCGCAGCAACGTCAATGGCCAACATCGCGTCGCCCTTGGGGTTCGTGTTCGGGTCATAGGGCTTGGTCAGCACCGTGTTGAACGCCAGAGCGGCCACCACCGTCGTCTTGGGAGACGGACTTCCGCCCGCGTTCTTGACCGTCACGTACGCCGTCGCCGCATCCTCTGCGACCAGAGAGGTCTGGCTCAGCTTGACTTCGATCGGCACCAAGTCCGGCCCGCTCGCAATCGACACCTGCTGGGCAGCCTTGAACTGATTGTTGTTTTCATTGGACTCGTCAATCAGCTTGTCCGTGTCGGCAACGCCAATGAGGTAGTAGATCGCCGGAAGGTCTGGGACCGTGAACGACTGCTTGACGGTCACGCTTTCCCCAGGAGCGAGCCCCTTGATCGGGATGGTCATCGCGCCGTAGCCAGAGGGATTGCTCACCGGGTCATAGGGAGTGCCGAGCACCGCCGTGGGGCTCAGGGCCGCGAGCGCATTGCTGGGGGCCGAAGCCTTCTGCCCTGCGTTCTTGACCGTAATCGTCACATTGCCAAGCTCGCCCACGATGTACGAGGTCTTGTCCGCCGAGATGGCGGTGACCGTGAGGTCCGGCTTGAGGACCGGCGCGCTCGCAATCGTCACCTGCTGGGCCGCTTTGAATTCGTTGTTGTTTTCGTTGGCCTCGTCGACCTGCTTGTCCGCGTCCGCAAGGCCAATGAGGTAGTAGGTCGCCGGCAGATCTGGAACTGTGAAAGACTGCTTGACTGTTACGCTTTCGCCGGGTGCAAGCCCCTTAATCGCGATGGCCATGGCGCCGTAGCCCCCGGGATTGGTCACGGGGTCGTAAGGCGCGCCGAGCACCGCCGTCAGGCTCAGAGCGGCCAGGGCACTGCTGGGCCCGGCGGCCTGTTGCCCCGAGTTCTTGACCGTAATCGTCACGTTGCCCGTTTCTCCGGCGATGTACGAGGTCTTGTCCGCTGAGATGGCGGTGACCGTGAGGTCCGGCTTCAAGGAGGCCGCGCTCGCGATCGACACCTGCGCGCTCGCCTTGAGCTGGTTGTTGTTCTCGTTGGACTCCTCCACCTGCTTGTCCAGGTCGGCCACCCCAAACAAGTAGAATTTGCCCAGGAAATCCGGGACGACAAACGACTCTTTCACCGTCACGCTCTCGCCCGGGGCCAGCGCCTTGATGGCGACGGTCAGGCCGACATAGCCCGTCGGGTTGGCCACCGGGTCGTAGGGGCCGCTGAGCAGCGCATTGATGTTGAGCGCCACAAGAGCGCTGCTGACGCCCGAGGCCTTTTGCCCCGCGTTCACGACGGTGACGCTCACCGCGCCCGTCTCTCCCACTGCGTAGGCCAGCTTGTCCGTCGAAACGGCCGTGACCGTGAGATCAGCAAGCCCGCCACAGCCCGCGATCTTGCTGTTGGAGCAGGCCCCCGTCATCAGGTCGCATTTGTCCGCGGTGCACACGTCTTGGTCGGCGCACTCGATGTCGCTCTTGCACTTGGGGGTACAGCCGGCGATGGGTGTCGTCTTGCACTGGCCGCTAAAGCCGTCGCAAAAGTCCTTGGTGCAGTCGTCCTGATCGTTGCACTCGGCGTCGCTCTTGCACTTGGGGGTACAGCCGGCGATGGGTGTAGTTTTGCACTGGCCGCTGAAACCGTCGCAGAAATCCTTAGTGCAGGCGTCCTGGTCGTTGCACTCGGCGTCGCTCTTGCACTTGGGCGTGCAACCGGCAATCGGCGCGGTCTTGCACTGGCCGCTAAAGCCGTCGCAGAAGTCCTTGGTGCAGGCGTCCAGGTCGTTGCACTCCGCGTCGCTCTTGCACTTGGAAGCGCAGCCCGCGATCGGCTCATAGGCGCACAGGCCGCTCTGCGCGTCGCAGGAGTCCTTGGTGCAGCTGTCGCCGTCGTTGCAGGTCTTGGGCTTGGCGAGGCACTTGCCGGACGCGCATTGCTCGGTGGTGCAGAGGTCGCCGTCGTCGCAGGCCACAGGAGAGAGCAGCGATCCCTTGGAGGTATGGCTGCAGCTGCCCGTGCTCGCGTTGCAGGCGTCGTCGGTGCAGACGTTCTGGTCGTCGCAGTCCGCGTCCGCGGCGCAAGGCGGCAGGCATCCGGCGACGGGCTTGATCTCGCACTTGCCCGTGGCCAGGTTGCAGGTGTCAAACGTGCACTTGTCTTTGTCGTCACAGGCGGCGTGCGACTTGCACCCGGGCGCGCAGCCCAAGATCTTTGTCGAAGAGCACTTGCCGGTCGCCGCGTCGCAGCTGTCGGTGGTGCAGGTGTCGCCGTCGTCACAATCGGCGGGCAGCTTGCAGCCGGCGCACCCGGCGATAATCCAGTGTTGGCAACCCGTCTTGCCGTTTTCGCAGGAGTCCGAAGTGCAGGGATTGCCGTCGGAGCACAGGTCGAGCTTGCCCGCCTTGCACGCCCCGGCCACGCACAGGTCGGCGAGCGTACAGGCGTTGCCGTCATCGCACGGCGCGCTGTTGGCCGAGCTGATGCAGCCATTGACGCCGTCGCAGCTCGCGTCGGTGCAGGCGTTGCCGTCTTCGCAAATCTGGTCGACGTTGTCCGCGGCCCCATCGCAGTCGTTGTCGATGCCGTCGCACACTTCGGTCGGCGGGTCCGTCGGCTCGCAGGTGGGTGCGACATCCGGACTGCCGCCGTCACCGTTCGCATCTGGCAGAGCGGCATCCGGCTTGCCCGCGCCGCCATCCGCGTCGGCCAGGGCCGTGTCTTTGCCCCCACCTCCGCCGTCGGCCGAGCCGGAGTCTTTGGCCCCACCGTCTGTCAAACCAGCGGCGTCCGAGCCGGCGTCCGAACCAGCACTGTCCAGGTTGCCCACGTCGATCGCGACGGCAGCGTCCTGCGCGACCACCAGCGGTGCGAAAGTCGGCGTGTCCGAACCGCATCCTGCCAAGAGTCCGGGAACGGCAAGCACCCAAGCCAAACGCCAACCGAGATTCCGCATCCTTGCCCTCCCTTCAAAGCCTTGCCGCCGGACGAATCCGCCACGCGGCATACAGCGGAAGCGAGGCCACCTTAGGCCGACCCCTGCACGCTGGCGCAACACCCCGGGCAGCGTACCGACCGTACGGAGCGCCGTCAACGACGAATGCCGGTGAAGATAGGGCTATCGGAAGAAGGCTCCCGCCATCGCTGTCACCGAATCGGTTGGTGGTTCGGCCCTTGATTTGCCCGCGGTTCTACTGGTTGCTGACCCAAGCGAAGTAGCGGTCGTAGTCCCACTGCAGGCCGGTGCCGGTCAAGTCCAGGCTGTTGTTGTAGAAGCCCGCGACCAAGCGGAACATGTAGTACGCGCTGCCGTAGTAATACGCGCCCGACTTGAGCACCAGGGTCGACGCGGTATTGGCCGGAAACGTGACATTTTGACAAACTGCGCCCGCGGCGTTGGTGGTGCTCACCCAAACCTGGGCGCCGTTGAGGGCCAAGGTCGCGCTGTTGGCGGTGCTGCGAGAGGCGTAGCGAAAACACACGCTGCGGGTCACCGGCGCCGCAGTCGGGTTCTTGATGAACGCGATGAGGTAGAGCCGCGACTGGTCCGTGGTCGTGTACGTGTTGCTAACGCCTTGATGTTGCTGGATGTTGCCGTTCTTGTCGGCCCACACGATCTGCGAAGCGACGTTGCGGATCGCCGCGTTGTCGGCATACGGCACGTCCTGGGCGTTGTTGTAGTAGGTGCCCTGGAGGTACTGGCCGCCCAGCGAGTCGATGTACGCGCCGTAGAGCATCGGCCGCGAACCGGCGGGAAAGAAAGACGATGCCCCCAGCGACGCCGCGAGGCCGCCCTTGACGTCGAGCTTGCCGTCGACCACCAAATCGCCCTTGACCTGGACCTTGCTGGCTGACAGGGTCAGGACTTGGATCGACCAGTTGAACTTGCCGTCATAGACAAACGGCGGCTGGCCCGGCGGCACCTGCACGGCGGAGGTGTCGCGCACGGTGAGCGCCCAGCTGCCCTTGGGATTCTTGCCCACCCAGTCCTTGCTCAGGTCGCCCGTGACCAGGGGCGTGTCGACGTTAAACTTTGCCACCAGGTTGGTGCCAGTCTTGCCGCCTTTGTACAGCACGTACGGATTGGTGAGGCCCGGCGCATTGAGCTCGACCACGACCTTGGACAGATCCGAATTGAGCAGGTTCAGCTCGACCCAGATTTCCTGCGCGGTGCCGACATCCGGAAAGACCAGCGAATCGATGGTACCGGCGGCAAAGCCATCCTTGATCTGCACATCTTTGCTGCCCGAAACCGACGTCGTGAACTGGTTCCACAGCAGGTTGTTGGACACTTCATTGAGCATGTCCGGCCCCAGGCTGCCGCCCGCGCAGTCCAGGCTGCCGTCCGCCTTAAAGCCCTTGACCACCAAGCCCGTGCCGCAGGAAGAGCCGACCGCGGGCAAGACGGGCTTACCTTTAAGATCCGCATAGTTGCCAGACATTGCAACGGCAGCGAGTTCCGGGGCATTGCTCAAGTCGGCGTAGTTGCCGGTGCCGGCGACCTTGGCCAGCGACTGAACCACCACAAAATCACTGAGGTCGGCGACCTTGGCATAGCCCTGGAGCGCCTGGGGATTCAGGGCCCCGGCGCCAATACAGCCCGTGCAAACCACGGCTTCTGCCACCGCCGCGCGCTGAGCGAACAGCACGCTGCCCACGGGCTGGCGCGGCAACTCCGGCTCATTGGCCACCGCCACCCCCAGCCAGAGCTGCGGCACTGACCAAGCCCCGGCGGGCAGCGGCGTCTGGCTGCCCAGGGGGTAGGTGAACTGGCCCCCTTGGATCGCCACCTGGACCTTCTGCTCGGTCCACAGGGCGCTGCCGCCTTTGGCCGCGTCATACAGGGCAAAACTCAGCGGATAGTTGCCGTCTGCCGCCGCGCCGCCGCTGGGCGAGAGGATCGCGCCGCTGGCCATGACGGTCGACGGAACCGCAGCAGTTGCGGTCTGCGGGGCTAGCCAAAGGGCCGCCGCCAGCGCCATGCCATGCAGCCAGTTCTTGTACGCCACGCTCATCCGTCCCCCCGCCAAGTGAAAATCAATTTCGACACAGATCGCCATACTCTAGCGGCCCCGCGAGCATTGCGCTACCGCTGACAGCAGCCGGCAAAGCGGTTATGCTCCCGGCAACCGGAGGTACGTATGAACACAAGTCCCTTGATGGCCGTCCTGCGCCAAGCTCAGACCCTGTGGATCAGCCAGCGCTTTGAGCTCGCCGAGCTCGTGGGCCTAGAGACGCGCAACAAATACGCGATCCGCGACGCCAACGGCCGCGACATCGCCTTTGCCGGCGAGCAAGGCAAGGGCCTGGCCGCCCTGTTGGTGCGCGGCTTCCTGGGCCACTGGCGGACCTTTGAAATCCACTTGTTTGACGACCAGCGCCAGCTCTTTGCCCGCGCTGTCCACCCTTTCCGTTGGTATTTTCAGCGTTTTGAGGTGTTTGGCGCCGACGGCCGGCCTCTGGGGGCCCTGCAGCAGCGCTTTGCTTGGTTTGCCAAGAGTTTTGACGTCGAAGACCAGAACGGCCAAGTGCAGCTGACGGTGCGCAGCCCGTGGTGGAAGCCGTGGACCTTTCCGTTCCTGCGCGGCGGCCAGCCCGTGGCAGAAATCCGCAAGCGCTGGACCGGTTTTGGCGCGGAGATGTTCACCGACAAGGACACCTTTCAGCTGGAGTACCAGGACCCGAGCTTGGGCGTGGAAGCGCGGACGGTGCTGCTGCTGGGCGCGGTGTTTGTGGACATGCAGTATTTTGAGAAGAAGGCGAATAGCTGAGCGATGCGGCGGAGCGGCGCCCCAGTTTCTCCCAGGTCCCATTTGCCTGCTGGGTGGGTCGCAAGTGCGCTCCCCCTATAGGGTTCGACGGCTCCGCTCCGCCGGTGGTCCATATCGGGTTGCCTTTGCACAGGTTCTACGGCGCCACCGCCTTGCTGGGAGCGCACGACGACACGCCAGCGCCGACGATCTTGAGGCCGGTGTTGACGACCACCATTTTGACCGCGCCGTCCTGGGGGTTGAGGGTCCAAACGCTGCTGCTGGAGCCGTCCGAGGTCTTAAAGAACAGCCAGAGAAGGCCGCCCCACTGGGCAAAGGCCCAGGCCTCGATGTTCTTGAACGCCTGGGCGGGCAGCGGCCACGAGCTGGTCAGCTTGCCCGTGGTCTTGTGGATGCGCCCAACAGTCGGCGGCGTGGCGTTGGGGAAAAAGCCAAATAGTTCTGCGTTGCCGTTGCCAGACACCTCCGGGCAGCCCATGCCGGCGGGCAACATCGCCGCCAGCTGAGGTTGATAGCTCTGCGTGTCCAGGGTGCCGAGCTTGCAGCTGCCGGTGTTAAAGCCCGCCCAGTTGGTGCCGCCGATCCACAGGTGTTCATCTGGCAAGGCCGGGCTGTCGGCAGAAAAGCCCATGCCAAACAGCTCAAAGCCCTGCACCCCGACCTGGTAAGGCGTCGCTTGGCACGAGGCGTCCAGGGTAGAGACCTTGTAGACCCCGGCGCCCTGGCCCAAGGCGGTGGAGTAGAGCACGTAGGCGTTGGCCTGGCGGTCGACGGCCATAGAGAACGGCTGGCTGGTCGATGCACCGGGGCAGCTGAGCGTCCCCACGGGCTTGAACGCCAAAGTGTCCGGGGTAAAGCTGAGCAATTGCTTGGATGATGTAACGACATAGACGATCTTGGCGCGCTCTGGACAGGCATCCGTGGCAGCGTCCGCCGCGGCGTCTGGGCCTGCAGCGTCGCCACCGCCGGCGTCTTCTGGGTCGAGCAGCTCGCTCCAGTCGACGTCCCCTTCTACCGCACCATCGCTCAGGATTTCGCTTCCTTGGTCGGCGTCGGTGGGCCCAGAGACCTCGGCTGGGTTTGCATCGGCCTTTGCTCCGGCATCACCCGTGTCCGCACCAGCCGAGTCCGTGGGGGCGATGTCCGCCTTGGCGGCGTCCCAGTGGGCAACGTCAGAGGATTTGACATCGACAGCCGTGGGATCGAGGTAGCTGCCGTCGGCGAAGCCACCCGCGGAGGAACCGCTAGGGGTGCTGCAGCCGGCCGCGAGGGGCAGGACGATTGCACCGAGAAACCGCCACGACAACTGGTCTAGCACGCCGCACCTCAGGGAGAATCTTGGGAACCACCAAGGGGAGCGTAAGGTTCTGGCGCGCAGGGGTCAACGCCTAAGGGTGTCGCAGCGACGGACGGTCGATGTGCAGGCGTCCGGCCATCTCGGCCTCGTCAAACTCGGCGACCGCGGCGATCTCGACCTGGACCGCATCTGCGGGCAGCTGATCCGCCAAGAGCCACGCACCGCCCTGGCGCTGCAAGAGGGCCGCGGGATGCTGCAAGTACAGGGCCACCCAAGCGGATCCGCGGCGCAGGGCGATCAATTGCCCCGCCTGCTCAAGGAGCGCCGCCACGCCGCTGATGCGCGCCAGAGATGGCCGCTGGCCGGCGTCGCCCTTGCCCTCCGTCGTCGCCGCGGCCCACATGCCAGAGGGCGAACGCCCGCCGCGCACCGTCAGCACCGCCAAGCGCGCCAAATCCGCGGCGTTGGCATCGCGCCAGCCGTGCAACAGCAGCTTCCACTGCGGCGGAATGGCGCTGCCGCCCCAGCGCGCGCCGATCAGACTGCCGGCAATGGCGCCCACCGTGTCCGTATCTCCGCCGCAACGCACTGCGCGTTCAATGGCGTGTTCCGCGTGCTGCGCGGCGATGAGCCCCAGATCCGGCAGCTCGGCCGGCACCGCGGTGTGGACGATCGCCGACCAAGCCGCCTGCAGCGCCGCCACCACCCAGCCGTTGTTGGAGAATTGCCAGCTCTGCAGGGCCTCAGCCTGGTCCAGCCGGTGGCTCCACAGCTCGCGGCGCTCGTCGGGCAGGCGCGCCAGGGCGAGGTGCAAGCCGTCAAAGTTGCCGTGCAGCACCGCGTGGCGGATGGCCATGCACCACAGCGCGCAGGCCTCGCGGGCATCGGCCTCCACATGGGTGAGCGCGCTCAACTCTTGGGCGGCCTGCCACAGCGCCTCTTCGTCGGCCTCGCCCAAATACGCCAAGGCCACCGGCGCCGTGCGCATGAGCGAGCCGTTGCCGGCGCTGCGACCGTGGCTGCGGTGGTGCTGGTCCGCGGCGGCGCGCAGGGCCTG
>CAXNCS010000025.1:0-35558 GCA_964201005.1 Myxococcota bacterium | reverse complement strand
GAACACGCCGACCCCCTGCCGCTGTTGGCGATGCGCCGCAGCAGCGCCAGACTGCCGGCCCAGGCCAAGCAGCCGGTAGAAGCGCCCTGGCGCGATCGCCTGCGCTGGGTGGCGAGCGCCGCGGCCCTGGCGCTGCTGTTGGCGGCGGCGCTGATTGCCGGGCTGGCGCGGCGCCAAAACGATGCCGTGACCCCTGAGGCGGCGCAGTTGCTGCAAGCAGCCAAATACGTGGGCGAAAAGGCCCAAGATGGCGACGCCCTGGCGTTTGTCCCGGGGTGGTCCAGCCACGAGCCGGCGGCTTTTGCCCAGGCGTGGCAGGCAAAAGGCCTTGATCCAAAAGCTGATTTCCTGACGGCAGAGCCGCTGGACCTGTGGCAGGCGGACGGCCATCGGCGCCTGTGGGTCGTCGCCACCCACGATCGCCTGGCCCAGCTCAAGCTGCCGCTCAAGTCCCTGGATCAGCGCGACTTTGACCAGGGCACCGCTGTCGGCCTGTACGCACTGCCGACCTCGACAACGCTGGTGGATCTGCGCAAAAGCTTGGCCACCGCCGTGGTTCAGGTCGGCGGGCCCAGCGAGTGGCGGGCGTGTACCTGGCTGGCCGATCGCTCCCGCTTTAGCTGCGGCGGGCCGAGCTGGCAGGATGTCTGGCAGGATCTGCAGGAAGTCGGCAATACCCGTAGAGATTGCATCTACTTGCACCCACCGAGCGACAAGGGCGCGGTGCGGCTGACGCTGGCCTCGGCCGGGGCCGCCAAGGTCGAGGTGCGCGTGGGCAATCGCCTCTGGGCGGTGCGCCACGGCGAGGAAGGCACTCCGGTGCGCTTTCGCGTGCTGGTGGGCGGCGAGACACGCCGAGAATTGAGCTTGCCCACCGCGGATTTCGGCTGGCACGCCCTCACTGCAGAGCTCGGAGCCGCCGACCTGAACAAGCCGGTGACCTTTGAGGCCTACGCCGACAAGGAAGCCTGGCGAGAGCTGTGCTTTGAGGCGCGGCTCGTCGGCCAGAGCGCCGGCGGAGGCAAGCCTTGATCGCCGATCTGCAGAGGCAAGCCGACCTCATCGCCTGGTACCGCCTGCATCACCGCCAACTGCCCTGGCGAACCGCGCCCGGCGAGGCCCGCCCCGATGGCTACAGCGTCGCGGTCTCTGAGCTGATGCTGCAGCAGACCCGCGTGGACACGGTGATCGACTACTTCAAGCGCTGGAAGACCCGCTGGCCCGGCTGGCCAGAGCTTGCCGCGGCCGATCTGGACGAGGTCTTGGGCCAGTGGACCGGCCTTGGCTACTACAACCGCGCGCGAAACCTGCACCGCGCCGCGCAGATCATCGTGGCCGATCACGCAGGTCACCTGCCCCAGGACGCCGCTCAGCTCGCCGCCCTGCCCGGTCTGGGGCCGTACACGGTGGGCGCGGTGCGATCGCTGGCCTTTGGGCTGCCCGCGCCGCTGGTGGACGGCAACGTGGTGCGCGTGCTCGCCCGCTGGCATGCCTGGCCACAGCCGCCGGCTGAACTGAGCAAAAAGCTGTGGGAGCAAGCGGCAATCGAGCTCAGTGCCCCGGGGCCTGCGCGCAGCGATCCGCCGAGCTGGAACCAAGCGCTGATGGAGCTGGGCGCCACAGTCTGCACGCCCAAGAAGCCGCAGTGCCCCAGCTGTCCGGTGGCGATGGCGTGTCTGGCGCGGGCTCAGGGTCTGCAAGAGTCGATTCCGCCTGCCAAAATCCGCACGGCGAGCCCCGATGTTCAGGCGCGCTACGCCGTGGTGCTGCGGCCGGCCGGCGATGCCGCAGAGCTGGGCTGCGCCGATGCCACAAGCGATCTGGTGCTGCTGGGTCAGCGCCCCGCCACAGGTCGCTGGGCTGGGCTGTGGGAACCGCCTGGCCAGGAAGGCGATCTACAGCCTCTTGCCGCCTGGATCGCCCAGACCGACCTGCAGCGACTGCGCGAGCTGCCGCCCCTGCAGCATGTGCTGACCCACCGCAATTACCTGGTCGACAGCGCGGTTTTTGCCTGTCCGCCTGGGGAAATTGACCTGACGCCGCTCGGCTACGTGGCCGCGCGCTGGCTGCCGCTTGGCCTGGCCCTGGGCCAAACCGCCGGGCTCTCGCGCCTGGGGCAACGGCTGCTGGAGGCCACTCTGGCAGCGCCGCAGAGCGAAGCGCCGACCAAGCGCCGCCGCGGCCGACCGGCCAAGCAGCCGCCGGAGCAGTTGCCGCTGTTGGACGCCTAGAGGCCGGGGCACAGGCCTTTGCAAACCGGTCAAATAGTCGACCTCTCTTCCGTTTAGCTCCATGATCGGGCAAGGTGTGGCTAGGGCCGCGCGGTCGCGCGAATAGACGCCAGCACGCCAGCAGATCGTCGCGCCAGCTTCGCGGAGGAACGGGATGGGCATTACCTTTGTCGAGAAAGGCGACCGCTCGCGGGTGCGGCCCCACGCCAAGGTCGCTCTGGTGCTGGCCGGCGGGGCCATCTCGGGCGGCGCCTTTAAGATCGGCGGCCTCATCGCCCTGAACACCTACCTGGGCAACCGCGCGGTCACGGATTTTGACATCTTTGTGGGCCTCTCTGCCGGGGCGTTCTTGGCTGCGCCGCTGGCCGCCGGGATTTCGCCAGAAGAATTGCTCAAGTCGATCGACGGCGGTTCCAGCCGCATCAGCCGCTTTGGACCCCTGGACTTCTATCAGCCCAACTGGACCGAATTCGCCACCCGGCCGCTGCGCATGGCGTGGGACGGCTTGGCCATCGCCCCGGCCTTCTGGCAGTCGATGGCCCACCAATTGACCGACCATCGCCCAGAACTGCTTGAACGGGCTCGTGCTTTTCTGAGAGACCCTGGCGTGGCCACCGCCGAAGCCTTGGTCGCGCCCGTCATTGAAGACACCGCGCTGCGCACCGGGCTGGGCTCTGGCCGCTCCTACCTGCCCTCTGGCCTGTGCGACAACCGCGGTATCGAGAAGTTCATCCGCACCAACCTGCGCAACAACGGCATTCCCAACGACTTTCGCCTGATGAACCTGGAGCGCGGCAACTCGCTCTACATCGCCGCCACCAACCTGGACACCGGCGAAGGCGTGATTTTTGGCCACGACGCCGACACTTCGGCCAGCATCAGCGAGGCGGTGCAGGCCTCCACGGCGATCCCGGGGTTCTACCGGCCGCCCAAGATCCGCGGCAAGCACTACCTGGACGGCGGGGTCCGGCGCACCGCCCACATCAGCCAGGCCACCGATCGCGGCGCCCAGCTGGTGTTCGTGTATAACCCCTTCCGGCCCTTTGTGAATTACCACACCGATCAGCTGCTCAACAACAAATCGTCGCTGTCAGACATGGGCCTGGGCACCATCATCAACCAGGCTTTCCGCACCCTGCTGCACACGCGGCTGATGCTGGGCATTGAAAAACTTCAGGTCAATCCAGACTTTAACGGCGACGTCATCCTGCTGGAGCCCTCTGAGACCGACATCAAGTTCTTTAGCACCAACCCGCTCAACTTCTGGCAGCGCGCCGATTCAGCCCTGCACGGCTACACCAGCGCCACCGCGGCCCTGGAGCGCCACCACGAGCGGCTCAAGTCGATCCTGCACAGCTACGGCATCGTCGCCGACGTCGATCGCCTGCGCGGCCGCGTAGAGCAGATCCGCCACCACGGCTTTGACAGCGTGTCGATCATGAACGAGCTGCAGCGCGAAGTGCACCGCGGGCCGACCGACAAGCGCCGCGACCAGCCAGCGCTGCGGGTTGTGCGAGCCGCTGGAGCGTAACAAATCAGCAGTTTTGTCCAATCAATGCGCTGATCTAACGTAAGGGGGGGGTTGTTTTATCACGCCCCCTCAAGGCGCAGGCTCAGGTCCGCCGCGGTCACGGAATGGGTCAGCGCGCCGACCGAAATCAGGTCGACCCCCGTCTCCGCCACCGCGCGCACGCGCTCAATTGTCATGTTGCCGCTGGCTTCTAGCAACGCCTTGCCCTGGTTGAGCTCGACGGCTTGGCGCAAAGTGGCCAGGTCCATGTTGTCCAGCAGCACCACCTCGGCGCCGGCGGCCAGGGCTTCGCGCAGACCGTCCAGGCTCTCGACCTCGACCTCCACCCGCAGCAAGTGCGAGCCCACCTGCCGCGCCGCCTGAACCGCAGCGGTAATCGACCCCGCGGCGTGGGTGTGGTTCTCCTTGACCAGAATGCCGGCGTCCAAGGCCGTGCGGTGGTTGGCCCCTCCGCCCATGCGCACGGCGTATTTGTCCAGCACCCGGTAGCCGGGCAGGGTCTTGCGCGTGTCGGCGATGCGGGTCCCGGTGCCGGCCACGGCGTCCACAAAAGCGCGCGTCTGGGTCGCGATGCCGCTGAGCCGCTGCAAAAAGTTCAGGGCGGTGCGCTCGCCGGTGAGGATCGACGCCAGCGAACCGTTGATTTTGAGCACCTGGTCGCCCGGCCCGACCTGCTGGCCCTCCGCCGCGAGAATTTGCACCTGCACCTGCGGATCGACGCGGCGCAGCACCTGGGCAAACAGCGGCCCGCCGCAGAACACCGCTGGCGCTTTGGCCCGCACCCAGGCGACGCCCTGCATTTCTGGACTCAGGCACGCCATGGTGGCGTGATCGCCGCTGCCCACGTCTTCTGCCAGGGCCATCTCTACCAACGCGCGGATTTGCGGGTGCTCAAACCACATCCTGTGACCTCATGGCGGCGCCGGGCGCGGCCGGGGCAAACGATACGCCAAGGGCGCGTGTGGCGGCAATTGCCCCGTCAGGTGCCGCGGGGATTGGCGCGACCGCCGCTCTCCGCTACGCTTGCCCCGGCCGTAGTTCGGCCCCCCATTCTCCGACGCGCCCCCAAGCAGCTGGATCGATGACTCAAGCCCCTCTCGCCGCCTCTGCCCCAGCCGATGCCGACCGCGGCGAGGAAATTCTGCGCCTGCGGCAGCTGTCCAAGACCTTCCGCGTGGGCTTTTGGGCCAAGCAGGTCCAGGCGGTGCGCGATGTCAGCGCCGTGATGTACCGCGGCGAATCGATGGGCTATCTGGGCCCCAACGGCAGCGGCAAGACCACCTCGATCAAGTGCATCCTGGCGCTGATCCAGCCGTCCGGCGGCAAGATCTCGCTGTTTGGCCAAGCGCCGACCTCTGCCCTGGCGCGGGCGCGGGTGGGCTACCTGCCAGAATCACCCTACTTTTACGACTACTTGACCCCGCTTGAGGTGTTTGAGTATGTCGGCAAGCTGTTTGGCCTCGATAGCCGCACGCGCAAAGCCCGCAGCCAGGAACTGCTGGGCCTGGTGGGACTCGATCACGCCGCCAAACGGCCGCTGCGCGGATTCTCTAAGGGGATGCTGCAGCGCGTCGGCATCGCCCAGAGCCTGATCGCCGATCCCGACCTGCTGATCTGGGACGAACCGCTGAGCGGCCTGGACCCGGTGGGGCGCAAAGAGATCCGCGAGCTGATGATGGACCTGCGCCGCCAGGGCAAGTCGCTGTTCTTTAGCTCGCATGTGCTGACCGACATTGAGGCTTTGTGCGACGGCGTCTGCATTCTCGACCGCGGCGTGGCGGTGGCCCAGGGCCGGCTGGCGGATTTGCTGCGCCAAGACGCCTTGGAGTCAGAGGCGCTGGTCGATCTGCCCCAATCGCCTGAGGATCAGCAGAAATTGGCCGCGGCGATCGGCCAGATCCCCAGCGCCCGCGTGCAGATCTTGGCCTCTTCGCTGCAGATCGTCCTGCCGACCGCAGAGGTCGCCGGGCTGATGAGGCTGCTGCTGGATCACGGCGCCGCGCTGCGCGAATTGTCGGCCCGCCGCGACTCGCTGGAAGAGCTGTTTTTGCGAAAAGCCGTGGCCACATCAGACAAAGCCGCATCCGCTGGGGGCCAGCCATGAGCCAACTGACCACCCAAGGCGGCCTCAAGCTGCAGATCGGCGGTCCCGCGGCGATCCTGGGGCGGCTGGCGGCGATCGTCGGCAATACCCTGCGCGAAGCCGGGCGCGCCAAGCTGTTTTACGGCCTGGTTGGCGCGGCGGTGATGCTGCTGGCGTTTTCGATCGTGCTCAGCGATCTGGCCCTGGTCGAGCAAAAAGCCCGGCTGGTGCAGAGTTTTGGCCTCGCGGTGATCCCGCTAATGTGCGTGGGCACGGCGATCCTCATGGGCGCGCTGCTGCTGCACAAAGAGATCGACAAGAAGACCCTCTACGCCATCCTGCCCAAGCCGGTGCGGCGCAGCGAGTTTGTCGTTGGCAAGCTGCTGGGGCTGGCGGCGCTGCTGCTGGCCGAGCTGGCGGTGCTGACCCTGTGCTGGTGGGCGGTGCTGGCCCTGCGCGGCGGCGAGCTGACGGCGGCGATTCTGCGCGGCCTGGGCCTTCAGTACGTCGAATTGCTTTTGGTTACGTCGGTAGCGCTGTTCTTTTCGGCCCTGTCTCGGCCGGTGCTGAGCGGCGTGCTGACCACCGGGGTGTTTATCGCCGGACGGGTCACCTATGTCATCAACGACTTGCTTAGCGCCACCAAGGGCGTATTTGCCGAAGTGCCGGCGATGCGTACCCTGGGCAAGACCCTGGTGGCGGTGGTCCCCGATCTGGGCACTTTTGCGGTGGCCGATCAGATCCTTCAGGGCTGGGATGTGCCGTGGGCCTACGTAACTGCGGCGACGCTCTACGGTTTGTCGTGGACCGCGCTTTTTACCGCGGGCGCCGTGCTGCTGTTTGAGCGCCGCGACTTCACTTGAGGACCGATCTGCCCATGGCCAACTTTGGATCCTCTTCTCTGTTGCGCAGTTGGGCGGCGCCCGTGCTGGCGGTGCTGCTGGTCCTGGCGAGCCTGAGCGTGCGCGCCACACTCGAACAGCGCGATGCTTGGGGCCGCGCCGTGGCGCTGGAGTCCAAAGGCGAAACCGAGAGGGCGATCGAAGAATACCGTTGGACTTTGCGGTGGTACACCCCGTGGGGCCCGGCGGTGGATGACGCAGCGGCGGCCCTGGTCGACCTTGCCCAGCGCCACGCCCAGAGCGACCCCGAGACCGCCGTACAGGCCTGGGACGCCCTGCGTTCCGGTCTCATCGCCGGGCGATCGCTGTATCAACCCCGCGCAGACCTTGTGGAACGCGCCAGCCGCGAGCTGCCGCCCCTGCTGGTGCGCGTGGCCGACCGCCGCGGCGATCAGCGCGATCCCGCCAAGCTCCTGGCGCGCTTTCAGGGCGACTACGCCCGGCCGGTAGGGGTGACCCCAGGGCTATCTCTGCTTGTCACCTTGGGATTCCTGCTTTGGATCGGTGGTCTTGCCTGGGCGGCGCGCCGCGGGGTCGATGACGCGGGTCGCTGGCTTCCGGCGGGGTGGCGCGGTGTCGGGGTCTCCCTGGCCGGCTTTGCCACTTGGGCCGGGGCGCTGTGGCTGGCGTAACCGCGCAGATCTCCCCAGAAAGAAAGGATAACGCTAGCTGCACAGGTAGATCATGAGCCATCCCTCCGCCCCCCACGTCGCCATGCCCGCCGAAGAACTGCGCGGATTTGAGAAGGTCGCGGTGCCGCTGCTAGAGGCCTTTAACGCCTCGCACGGGTTCCGCCGCGCCACCCACATCGTCCAGGGCAAGTCCTTTGGCGGGCTGATCCACTTGGCCTTTCAGAATCTGGCCGAACCCCACGGTCTGGCGGAGCTGGCCAAGGCCAATGTGCCCCACGGCCTCATCGTCGTGTCCAATCACCGCACGTTCTATGACTTTTTCTACCTGGGCACCTGGATTACCTTCCACACGCCGCACTGCAAAGAAGTGCTGTTCCCGGTGCGATCGCCGTTCTTCTACACCAATCCGGTGGGCGTGGCGCTCAACTTGGTGGCTGCGGGCGGATCGATGTGGCCGCCGGTGTTCCGCGATGAGCGGCGGCGCAGCCTCAACCCCGTGGGCGTCCAGCAAATTGCCAAGACCCTGGCGCCGGGGGTGATGATGGGCATCCACCCAGAGGGCACGCGCAACCGCCAAAAGGACCCGCAGTCGTTTCTGCCGCTCAAGCCGGGGCTGGGCCAGCTGCTCGAGCTCGTCCACCCTGAAGTTCGGGTGATGCCTGCGTTTATCGCCGGCCACTGCACCGACCTCAAGCGCGACTTCACCCGCGGTTTTAGGCCCCGAGGCCAGCGCGGCGAGCCGATTCGGCTGTGGTACGGCGAACCGCGCTCGGCCGGCAGCATCGTCGCCGAGTCCACCGACCCGATGCTGCGCACGGAGATCGCTTTTGCCGGCGTGCGCGAGCTGGCGGAAAAAGACCGCGCCTTGCACGGCGCCGGCCGTTGATAAGCCGGGCCGTCCGTGGCGACGGACGGCGCTATGATAGCCCGCCAATTCATTGGCTGGGCCGCCCAGCCTCCGCAGGGGCGTTGAGATCAGGAGTCGACCTTGGCTGAATCCGCCGCGCCCCCCAAGATCGCCTGGATCGACACGGCAAGTCCGTGCCCGCACCCGTGGTCGCCTGACGTATGCCCGGTCTGCGCGCCGTGGCAAGGCGAGCTCGACCAGGCGTTTGAGCGCCCCGGCCGGGTCGAGGCCGCGCTCAGCGCCGCAGAGGTAGCGGAGCTGCTACAGGCCCAGCGCGGTGCAGACAAAATCGCTTTGCGCGGCGGCGAGTTGCTCCTGCGACCTGAAGCCTTGGAGTTGCTGACTGCGGCGCGGCGCCTGGCACCCCAGGTGGAATTGTGGAGCAGCGGCGGGCATTTAGCGCGCCCAGGGGTGGCCCAGGCCCTGCGCCAAGCTGGGGCGACCGCGGTGGTCATCGGCCTGTGGGGCGACTCCGCAGAGGGCCACGACTACGCCACCAGCGTGCCGGGGTCGTTTGCCCGGGCGATCGCCGGGCTCAAGGCGGCGCGCCAGGCCGGGCTGCGCATCCGCGTGGTGGCACCGCTGCTGCGACCTACCTATCGCAACCTCCCGCAGCTCATGCAGAAATCCCTGGCCCTGGGCATTGACGGTGCCCTGCTGTGGGCCCCCGCCGGCCCAGACCGCAACCAGCACCCGCTGTTGGCGCCGCTGGCCTCGATGGGCCCCTATGTCGATGCCGCCGCGAGGGTGTTGGCCGCCGGGCAGAAAAGCTTTGGCGTTATCGGAGTTGCGCCTTGCAGCCTGGGACCGGCCGCCGCGGCGCTCGACCTCACCCCCAGCGCCCAGCCGCACCTGGGACGCAGCAAGGGCGCGCCGTGCCAAGCCTGTAGCTGGGCGGAGCGCTGCCCGGGCCAAAGCAACCCGCGCATCCAGCTCCACGGCTGGGTCGGCCTCAGTCCGCGCCGCGACGCCGGCTGATCACAGCGCGACACCGTGCACAAAATCCCGTCTTAGCAAGCAGAGTTTCGCGTACCGACTTGACCTGTCCGACCTAATCGGACCTATTTGGTCCTGTATTGGGGGATGCGCCCCACGGGACAATCTGCCACACTGGCGCGGCCGGGCGAGGCTGGGCTGGGCAGAAAACCGCTGCCGGGCCAGCACGGCGCGCGCAGCCCGCAACTCCACGAGGTGCTATGAGCGATCAGACCCCAAGCGCGGCCGAAGCGCTCTTTAGCGACGCCGACGTCGAGCGGCTGGTCCGCGACGGCCTGCTCAACCGCGACGAAGCCGAAGCCCTGCGCGCCTCGCATCAAGCGGAGACCGGGGCGGCGCGCCTGGAGGCCCTGCCCTCCAACGGCGATGAGGGCGAAGACAAAGACGCGGTCAAAGAAGCCGCCGCCCACCACAAGCGCCACTGGGTCCGCGTCACGCGATTGTGCAACCAGCGCTGCACCTTCTGCCTGGACTCGATGAACCAGGACGGCACGATGATCGACGTCGAGTCGCTCAAGGCCTACATCCTGCTGGGCCGGCGCATGGGCCGCGAGCGGCTGATCCTGTCGGGCGGCGAAGCGTCGGTTCACCCGCAGTTCATCGAGCTGATCCGCTACGGCCGCCAGGTGGGCTACGAGTGGATCCAGACCGTCACCAACGGCATGATGTTTAGTTACAAGAAGTTTGCCGTGGCGGCGGCGCAAGCGGGGCTCAACGAGGCCACCGTGTCGATGCACGGCCACACCGCCCACTTGCACGACAAGCTCACGGGCACGCCGCTGGCTTTTGTCACCGGGATCAAGGGGATCCAGAACCTGCAGGCCACCGGCAAGGTGGTGGTCAACATCGATGTGGTGATCAACAAGCAGAACTACAAGTTCCTCCCGGACATCATTGAGTATTACTACAAGCTCGGCATCCGCGAGTTTGACCTGCTGCACATCGTGCCGTTTGGCCGCGGCTTTGATGAGCACCGCCACTCGCTGTTCTTTGACCTGAATGACGCCGTGCCGTACTTCAGAAAAGCCTTTGCCTGGGCCGACAAACCCGGCATGTACCTGTGGACCAACCGCCTGCCGGTCACCTACCTGGAGGGCGCCGAGCGGCTCATCCAAGACCCCCACAAGCTGGCGAGCGAGTTTGACGGCGGCCGCCACAACTTTGAGGGCTACTTGCGCAAGGGCCTCAAGCCCGACTGCCACGGCGAGCGCTGCGACTACTGCTTCCTGGACGGCCCGTGTCGCCAGACCATGTTCCCCTATCGCGAACAGCTGGAGGCGGGCAGCTTTGAGGTGGTGCGGGTCGACAGCCGCATGGCTTGGCCAGGGACGCCGGCCCGAGACAAGTTTGAGCGCCAGCAGCCCCAGCGGCTGATCCTGACGGCCCGCGACAGCGAAGACGCGCATTCTGCCCTGACAACCCTGGGCTTTTCCGGCGCCGCGCTGACCGTCCAACTCGATCCAGGGGCCGATCCCGCGCCGCTCAACACCTCTGCGCCGCGGCCGATCCAGCGCTGGATCGCCTCGACCCCCGCGGACGCGGAGCGCCTGCTGCAACTGCCCGCCAGCGAATCCGAGATAGAGGTCGAGCTAGACAAGCCGATGGCCGCGTGGCTATTGGCCAATCCGCAGTGGCTGGCTGCGGCTCAGGGCCGGCTGATCGGCGCACTGCCGCTGCACAGCACCCTGTCGGCCTCTAAAGAGCGCGATGTCGATCCCGCGGTGCTGGCGCAGCTGGCCAAGGCCGGGCTGACGCTCAAGAATGTCGCGCCGTGCATCGCTCTGGCCCCGGTAGAGACCGCCGATCGCATGCTGCTGGACGCCAAACTGCTGGATGGCGCGGGCGATCTGCACCTGGACCGCTATGTGCACCACTACGTGCAGCAGGCCTACTACGCCAAGTCGGTGCGCTGCGGCCTGTGCAGTGCCTCGGAGACGTGCCCGGGCATGCCGATCAACTGGCTGCGCCACTTTGGTTTTGCCGCCATGCAGCCCCTGGACGATCAAGGCCAGCCGCGCGCCGACGGCCAGAGTTTTGAGCAGCTGACCGAGCGGCTCAAAGACGCCGGGGCCCAGCGCAGCAAGCGCGACCAGCAGCGGCTGTTTGGCCTGCACAAGCCCCATTCCGCGGTGGCGATGGCCGAGCTGAGCCTGGGCAAAGCGCCCGCCTGAGCAACCCGGTTCAAGGAGCACGCCATGGCCAACATCGGCTACATCCAGATGGTGCGGCACTGCAACCAGAATTGCGGGTTTTGCAGCAATCCAGAGACGCCGTTCTTCCACAACATGGATCAAATCCGCACGATCATAGATGATTTTGCGGCGCGCGACTATTTTGGGGTGATCCTGACCGGCGGCGAGCCGACCCTTTCGCCCGTGCTGCCTGAGGCGATCGCCTACGCCCGGCAGAAGAACCTGCACGTACGGATGATCACCAACGGCCAGAAGATGGCCGACCGAGCCTTCACATTCGCTTTGGCGGATGCGGGTTTGCAGCATGTCCACGTCAGCATCCACAGCAATAAGCACAAGCTAGAAGACTTCTTGACCGGCACCCCCGGTTCGCTGGCGTGGGCGGAGCAGGCGCTGAGCCACCTGGGCGAGACGCCGATCGCCGTGAACATCAACACGGTGATCAACCGCTACAACTGCGATCACCTGCACGAGACCATCGACTGGTTCATCGAGAATTTCCCGTTTATCCATCACTTTGTCTGGAACAACCTCGACCCGTCGATCGGCCGCGCCACCAGCAACCAGTACTTTGCCGCGCGCCTGCAGGACATCGAAGTGTCGCTGGGCAAGGCCATGCGCCGGCTGCACGAGACCGGCCGCAGCTTTCGCGTCGAGCGGGTGCCCCTCTGCTACATGGCTGAATTTGCCCACTGTTCTACGGAAACGCGCAAGATCGTCAAGAGCGAGGAGCGCATCGTCCACTTCCTGGACAACAAGGGCACGGTGCGCCAGACCGAGTGGGGCCACCTGTACGCGGACGTGTGCGAGCGCTGTTCGCTGCGGTCGATCTGCGGCGGGCTGTTTGACCGCGGCGACGCCTATGATCCCGCGGAATTGTCGCCGCAGTTTGTCGACGCGCGGCCGATCATCGGGCGGATTGTCCAGGACCTGCAGTCTGATCCGGCGTGGCGCTTGGGCAAGTTCAAGAATTTGGCGACCATGCCCGCGGCCCACCAGGGCAAGAGCGGACCTTCCGGGCCAGCCGGAGCCGCCCAAGGCAGCTACCGCGCGGGCAAAGTCTCTGAACCCACCGGCGATCGCCTGGTCGAGCCGACCTTTGACCCGCGGCGCCGCCAAGACCCCACCGCGCGCGACTGGAATCCCCAGCAAGCAGGCGAAGGTTGGCATCCGATGGACGACGAGGACGACATCGACCCCGGCTTGAGCGTGCCCGCGGAGCCCGCGCCATCGCAGCTGCAACCCCTGCACAAATTGAAGATTGGCACGGCAGCGCTTGAAGGGCGGGCCGGCTCGGAGTAGAAGCCAGAGGCAGCGCTCCCCCAGCGCGAGCCCCCTCGCGACCCCTATTGCACGTCGCCTCCGCGCGGCACCGGCCCCCTGCGGCCCAGGACGGACAGATGGCAGAATCCGCAAAATCAGCAACGGCCAAGGCTGAAGCCAAGGGCGACACGGCGATCGAGACCTTGGACGCCGCCCAGCACCGGGTGACCTTGTCGCTTGAGATCGGCCTGTATCCCATTGATGTGGTCTACGGCGCCGCGTACGTGTTCCTGGATCGCTGCTATGTGCTGCTGGATAAGCAGGAGGGCGGCGCCAAGGGCACTTCTCGCTACCTGGTGCACCTGCGGGCCAAGGGGCCCCTGAGCGCGGAACAACTGGGCGCCATGTCTGGCGAATTCTCCAACGAGCTGCTGAGCCAAGCCCTGCGCCGCAAGATCGTCAAGGCCAACCAGAAGATCATCGAAGAGATCACCACCCAGGCCATCGCCGGTGCGGCGGGCGGCACCCTGCCCAGCGACTTCCTCGACAGCGGCGACGACGGCATGGACTTCCTGGACGACCCGCTGGGCATCGCCGTGCCGTGGGAAGACAAGTTCAAGAAGAAGAAAGACGGCGAAGGCGCCGATCAATAAGGGGGCCGCGATGACTACGACCAGCCCGACGCCCCAGACGGTACAGCTGCACCGCGCCCTGTACATGCAGCAGGCCATCAAAGAAGCAGCTGAAACCTTTGCCGATTTCGCAAGCTTTAAGATCCGCCGAGACGGTGCCTATTACGCCGTGGACATCAGCGATATCGACGCCGATACCGACGGCGATGTGGTGGCCGAGTTCTGCAACTTCGCCTTGCACCACACGATTCAGCGCAAGAAGAAGAGGCTCTAGCCCTCGCCCGCGGCCTTGATTCAGCGCCGCTCTCCGCCCCTCACCTGCCGCCCCCCCCTAAGGAGCCGACCTGCATGCAGCTGGCCGATGTGATTCAACTCAGCAAGGTCAATGCCGATTTTGCCGTGCCGTTCAACCACCGCCCCATTGGCGAGCGGATGCTGGTGACGACCGACTTGGGCGATCATCTGTTTATGACCGCTGACGAATTTCGCCGCTTTGTCTACGGGCAGGCGGCGCCGGGCGACGGGCTGTACGAGCGGCTGGTGGCCAAGAACTTGGTGGCGGCGGCCATCGACGTCAAAGCCCAGGCCGAGCGCTGGAAGAAGAAGAAGCAGTACCTGTTCTACGGTCCGATTTTGCACGCGTTTGTCCTGACGCACCGCTGCAACCACGGCTGCCAGTACTGCCACAGTTCGATCGTCGGCATGGAGCGCACCGACACGGACATGTCGATCGAAACGGCCGAGCGCGCCGTCGACATGGCCTTTCAGAGCACCAGCCCGGGCATCACCATCGAGTTTCAGGGCGGCGAACCGCTGGCGAACTGGGAGGTGTTGCAGCACGTCGTCGAGTACGCCCGGCAGAAAAACCAGTTGGCGGGCAAGCAGTTGTCCTTCTCGCTGGTGACCAATTTGTCGCTGATGGACGACGAAAAGCTGGACTACCTGATCGACCGGCGCATCCAGATGTGCACCTCGCTGGACGGCCCGGCGGATCTGCACAACAAGGTGCGGGTCTACAAAGACGGCAACAGCCATGAGCTGGTGGTCGGCTGGATCAAGAAAATCAACCAGCGCTACAAGGACATGGGCCTGGACCCCAACCTGTACCGCATCGAAGCCCTGCCCACGGTGACCAAGCTGGGGCTCGATCGCTGGCAGGACATCGTCGACCAGTACGTGGCCTTGGACCTGCGCGCGGTGTTTCTGCGCAA
This sequence comes from Myxococcota bacterium, assembly GCA_964201005.1. Taxonomy (GTDB): domain Bacteria; phylum Myxococcota_A; class UBA9042; order UBA9042; family UBA9042; genus SXRM01. The sequence continues at coordinate 20,978 of CAXNCS010000025.1, read as the reverse complement.
GCTCGATCCGTTTGGCTTTGCCGCGCGCAGCTACAAGACCTTGGGCTACAGCATGGACGATTTCTTGACCTTCTACGGTCAGGCGGTCGATTACATCTTGGATCTCAACAAGAAGGGCGTGCAGGTCATGGAGCGCCACGCGGCGATCATGATGTCCAAGATCCTCGCCGACGCCGAGCCCAACTACCTGGACCTGCGCACCCCCGGCGGCGCTTGCGTGGGCCAGATCGGCTACGCGCCCGATGGCAACATCTACAGCTCGGATGAAGGCCGCATGGTCGCGTCGATGGGCGATGAGATGTTCCGCATCGGCACGGTCAACGACACCTACCACCAGCTGATGACCAACGCCGAGACCCGCGCGATGGTCACGGCGGGCCTGAGCGACAGCCAGCCGGGCTGCGTGACCTGCGTCTACAAGCCCTGGTGCGGTCAGCAGGTCGAGTACAACTACAAGACCCAGGGCTCGCTGCACGGCCGCATGGGCGACTCGGTGTGGTGCAAGAAGCACAAGTACATTTTTGACTACCTGATGCGGCGCCTTGAGCGGGCCGACGATCAGGAACTCAAGATTTTTGAGCGCTGGACCACCAACCGCATCCTCGACCACTTTATCCAGGACCGCGGCGCGTAAGGCCTGCCTGGCAACGGTGGCGAACGGCCGGCGATCTGCTACCATGCTGGCAGATCGCCGGAGGCCACCTGATGAACAGATCTGCTGCTGCGCGCCTAGGTTCGCTGCTGTGCGCGCAACTCCTTGTCGCCGCTGCGGCGCTTGCCCTGCCCGCCCCTGCAACTGCCCAAGAGTCTGGGGCGCCGGTGCGCGAGCTGCCGCCTCCAGCCCCCTTGCCGCAGCCCGCCGCCGCAAAGCCCGCCGCTGAGCCCGCGGCGCCCCTGGCCCCGCCGACCAAGCCCGCGGCCCCGGCGGCCCAACAGAACAATGTCCACGGCATTGGCGTCGCCGGCAGCTTTACCACCGGCTCTGGGCTCACCTACCGGCGCTATTTTGGCAACACCTCTGTGCAGGCTACCGTCCTGGCGATCATCACCGATCGCGGCGATGACGCGGTGGCCTTTGTGGGCGCGTCGGCCGTGCAGTACCTGCTGGTGTGGCATTCGCCCGGTTCGCGCGGCCTACTGCCGTCGACTACGGCGCTGCGGGTGGTCGGCGGTGCCCACTACTACCTCAAGCGCTGGATTGAGGACACGGGCACCTTCTCTGCCAACGGCATCTTTACCCCCAAGCTGGAGCGCAAGAGCGACTCGTCCGTCAACCTGGGCGTGGGCTTGGGTTTTGAGTTTGGCGGCATCGTGCGCTCGGGTTTTTCGCTGTCGACCGATCTGGTGCTGACCGCGGCCATCGACGAACAGGGCTTGGATTACATCTTGCCGCTGCCGCAAGCAGCGCTCGTCTACAGCTGGTAGGAGGTTGGCCATGAAGCTCAAGATCCTGGCTCTCCTCGTCATGACCGCTGCGATGGCCCTGACGCTGCAGCCGCGCGAGGCCTTGGCGCAGTCCAAGATGCTCGTCGGCCATGAAGTCGAGGTGCAGAAGAACAACCACGGCGTTGGCGTGGCCCTGGACCCCAAGGGCGGCCTGATGGGCTTTGCCTACCGCCACTATTTTGGCAATACCGCCTTGCAGATCGACGCATTGCCGCTGTATGCCGACCGCGGCGACTACCTGGCGATGTTCTTTGGCGTCCAGGCGGTCAATTACGCCCTGGTGTGGTCTGGTAGTGGCCGGGGCAGCGTGCTCCCTGCGACCACGGCGCTGCGCCTGACCGGCGGCCTGTCGATGCGGGCCGAGCGCGATCAGGCCACCTCAACCATCGAAGTCGACACCGCCAACTGCCAGACCCAGGCCTGCAAAGACATCGTCAACGCCAAGCCCAAGGTGACCTACATGGCCTCAGCCGCAGCGGGTTTTGGCTTTGAGTTTGGGGCGATCCAGCGCAGCGGCTTTTCGCTCGCCGCCGATCTGATGATGACGGTGCTGTGGGACGACATCGGCTTTTACGGCGCCTACCCGCTGCCTTATGCTACGTTGATGTACAGCTGGTAGCGGTCACCCTCCAACCGGAGCGCTGATTTCGCTGGCGATTTCTTGCCACGGCACCGCTGCGCCGCTCCACCAGCCAAAGCTGCGCGCCGCTTGCGCCGCCAACATCGCCCGGCCAAAACCCGCGACGACCCGGACTTGGCGGTCGATGGCCAGCGCTTCAAACCACGTCGGCCCCGCGGCACTGTAGACAAGGTCGATCACCGTCGCGCCGGCCGCAGACCACGCAGCCCACGGAAACCCGCTCCAAGCTTGAGCTTCTGAGGCCGGCGCCATGCCCTCTTGGCCGTGGCCCCAGCGGCTGGCGTGGACCACCAGCTGCGGCAATTCGCCGGGCGCCTCGGCCCACAGTGCGCATCCCCCCCTTACGGCAAGCTCCTGTGCGGACTGGTGATTTCGCCCCCAAAGGCGCACATGGGCTCCGGCTTGCCTCAAGCTCGGCAGCAGCGACTCCGCGGCCCCACCTGTGCCCAGCAGCAGCACCGTCACGCCCGCCAGCTCCCCAACCAGGGAGGTAGCGGCATCGACAAAGCCGGGACCGTCGCTAGACCAGCCCTGCAGAGCCCCGTCGCTTGCGCGCAAGGTATTGACTGGAAAGTCCAAAGCCGGCGAGCAGGCCGCCGCCGCCTGGCGCTTGAATGGCGTAGTGACGTTCAGGCCGTCGAGCTCGCCGCGGCGCAGGAGCTCCAAAGGGCCGGAGCAGTCATCGAGGTCGTAGAGTCGGTACTCGCCTTGAATTCCAGCACATTGCAGCAGTCGAGCCTGCAGGCGAGGCGACAGCGAGTGGCCGATCCCCCGGCCCACCAAGCCCAGACGCAGATCTGCCCGGCTCACCCGGGCCTCCGCGCCAGAATCGCTTGGGCGTCTTGGGCATCCCGGCGAATCTGGGCGATCAACTCCGCCGCCGAGGCAAAGCGCTGTTCGCCGCGCAGGCGCTCCAGGAACTCAAGCCTGAGGCGCTGATCGTAAAGATCCTCCGCAAACTCAAACAAATGCGCCTCTACGCGCCAGGCATCGTGGCCAAAGGTCGGCCGCACGCCGCAGTTGGTCACGGCGCCCAGCACCCGACCGTCGGCCAAGCGCGCGCGGCAGGCATACACGCCGACGGCCGGCTGAATCTGCTCGGGCGCGTGCAGATTTGCCGTTGGAAAGCCAATAGTTCTGCCGCGCTCATCGCCGTGAACCACCACCCCATCCAGACTCCATGGCCGGCCCAGCAGCACGTCTGCCTCGTCGACCCGCCCCGCCGCCACCTCATGGCGCACCCGACTGGACGACACGGGCTCCCCGCCCCAGCTCAGGGCGCCACACGGTGTCACGGTCACCCCGCGCGGCGCCGCCAGCGCCTGGAGCAGGGCCAGATCGCCGCGGCCCAGGTGGCCAAAGCGCGTGTCGGGGCCGATGACGATCTCCGCCGCACCCAGGCCGTCTAGAAGCACCGTTTGGGCAAACCACTCAGCCGATTGCGCCGCCAGGGCGTGATCAAAGCGCAGCACCAGCACGCGGTCGACCCCGACCTCTGCGAGCCGCTCTAGCCGCCCTTGCAGCGTGTCGACCGCCCTGGGCGCGCGCTCGGGACGCAGCAGCCGCAGCGGGTGGGGGTCAAAAGTCACCACTGTCGCGGGCCCGCCAGTGCGCTTGGCCGCCTTCCGCACGATGCCCAGCAGGGCCCGATGGCCCAGATGGACCCCGTCAAAATTGCCAAATGTCACGGCGCCGCGCCGACTTCTATCGCCAGGCTCGGCAGCTATGCTCTGGTCCGGCAGGGTGTACAGGATCTCCACGTGGCTCTCTCCAGGCGGCAAGGATCCGCGGCAGAGGCGCAGATCGTTTGCGGAAGCGGCCGTGCTTGTCAAACACCGACCCGCGAGGACCGCTGGGGGTTGTAGAGAAGCGCGGCGCCGGGTATCCTATGGCCGTTCGGCGCGATCGACTTCTCGCTCCGGACCGTCAGGGAGCGCAGCCTTCTTCTGCTGGCATTTGGCCAGCCGGATCGGCCCGCTGCCCACCGCCCGCCCCTTTCAGTCCAAACGCCTGATCACCTCGGTGGGGTGGCGTCTAGCGAGACTGCGGGCGAGCGCTCGCGCCAGAACTGGGCCGTCGGTTGCTCCTCAACCGGAACCGCCTCCTAGACAGCCGTCAGGCGACAGCGGGTCAGCAGTTGGACAACGGGTCGCCGACCAATACGAATCCTCAAATTGGACAGGAGCCCCTGTGGTTGCCGTCTTGATCGACTTACATGTTCGGCCCGTTTGGACGGAAGCCGGAGATCCCGACATCGAACTGCTGCTGGTGCAGGCCCGTGATCACGGCCTGGACGGCGTGGCCATTGCCGCAACAGATGCCGTGCTTGAAATGCCGGGCGCCGCGGAAGTGATAGCCGCGACGGGCGTTCAGCTGTTCCATGCCGTTGAATTGCCTACCGATAACGGCCCACTGCTCTGCTATCCCCGGGTGCTGGACGCCTGGTATCAGAGCGCGGGCTGGCGGTCCCTGCCGCGCACTTCAGAAGACGGCATTTATGCTGCAGAAGAAGTCGTGCAGGCCTTTGTGCAGCGCGGCGGCGCGATTGTAGCTGTGCCCGGCGACCAAGCGGCTCCGGCGGGAGCGAGCGCGCTCGTCCTGGTCGGCCACGGCAGTGAGGCGCGTGGCGACGACGATCGCCAGAGCCCCTCGGGTCGCTTTGCCGGCGTCGGCGCTTCAGGCTCCAGCCCGGGGCAGCCCGGATTTGGCGCAGCGGCGACGGTTTTTGCCTGCCCGCCCAGTGGCCAAGAGTCGCTGGTAGAGGGTCTGCGCTCGGGGCGGATGTGGCCAGCCTCGATTGGCCCCGTTCCGCAAGTCGAGCGAGCGGTCGCTGTGGAGCGCCCCGCCGTGGCAGACACCGCACCGCGCGCAGAAAGCCGCCCGGCGCGCCAAGGCCGCGAAGAGCGCGAGTTTGCTGGCCGCGAAGCAGCCCCTGCTCGCGAATTGGCCCCGCCGCGCGAGCCCGCCCAGCCGCGCGAACCGCCGCCGGCCCGCGAACCCCGCGGCGCAAAGGTCGTCAAGAAGCCGTCGCGCTACGACGTTGTCGAGAAGCCGGGCGACAACCGCGGCAACCGCCTCAACCGCGAAGAAGTGCTGCGCACTTTGCTTTTTGTGCCGCAGTCAGAAGAGGACCAGCCGGCGCTCGACCCCGTGGCGATGATGTACGGCCTCGACACCAAGAAGCAGATGCGCTGGCGCGACAAGAGCGACGCCGACCTGGATCGCAACCTCAACGGCAACCGCAACAAGGGCCCCGATCCAAACATCATGGCCCATCCGCAGTTTGAGGACATGCGCCAAGAGCGCCTGCAGCTGAGCCTGCTGTTTGCCCAGACGGAAGAGCGCAACGATCTGGAAGACAGCATCGCCCTGCGCTTTGCCCTGTCGCAGCTGCGGCGCAATGAAGAGGGTCTGCCGGTACTTAGCTCTGGTCCGCGCGGCGGTCGCGGCGGTCCGCGCCACAACGGCGGCAACGGCGGCGGCTACGGCAACAACCGCGGCGGTGCGGGCGGCGGCGGCGGCAGGCGGCGGCGCTAGTTCACCGCTCACGGCTGGCTAGCGCTCTACACTGTCTAGATTTCAATACGACCTAGATTTCCACGCAGCCTAGCGATCGCGCCCCCAAAGCACGGCGGAATCGAGGCGCCGGGTCTACTTGCGCTTGCGATTGGCCTTGCGCGCTTTGTCGGCGATTTGCTGCTTGCGCTTGCGCTGGGCCCGGTCCGCCTTGCTCACCTTGCGCGCTGGCCCAGGCTGAACCGCGCTGCCCCTGCCCTGAGCGACCTCGTCCAACCACGCGGTGTCATCCATGGGCAACCACGTCGACATGCGCTCAAACACGTCTTCCGGTTCGTAGCTCTCTCTGGCGTTGCGCCGGCGGAGGAGGCGGCCCTCGACAAACTCGCTGTCCTCGCGCAACAATTCCTCCAGCGACGCAGGCGATTGTGAGTCATCCGCTTGGGTAGCGGCCAGCGCCCGCAGCTCCGCGGCGTATTCGTGAGGCCGCAGCTCCAAGACGGCGTCCTGCAGAACCAGCGGCAGCTGGCCCGCATCGTCCAGCGCGGGATCGGCGAGCATGGCCACCGTCAGGTCCAGGAACGCCTGGCGCTCGATTGCGCCATCCGCCAGCGCGTACTGCAGGCCCTCCAGCGCAGCCTCGCGGATCTGCGGGTGAACACTGGGATTGCCCAGGATCCCCGCCATAAGCTCCAGCTGCCCAGCGCTGGTCCGGTAGATGATCTGGCCCAAGCTAGTCATCGCCAAACCGGACAGATGGTACTCCGCGACGTCGGCCGACATCGTGCAGAGCGCGTGCACCGCGGGCCAAGTGCTCGGGTCGCGCTGGTGGCCAAAGATCTCCAGGGCCAGCATGTGGCCGACGTTGTCGATGCGCGAGGTGCCCAGCCGCTGTTTTTCTGCGGCATCGGCGATCGCCCGCTCGACGATCAGCGCCGCCACTTCAGGCCATTGCCCCACCGCCGCGGTGACGATCGCGGGAATCTCACTGGTCAGCTCGCCAAATAGGCCGTCGACAATCTCCCTGGGGTTCACCGTTTGCCTCGACGCGAACTCCAGTCGACCTGGAGCGCGTGGATTGTGCGGCGGCGCGGCGGCAAGGTCCAGCGGCCTGGGGCGGCCGTGCTTCGGCGGGGGATCAAAGCCGGCTCCCTTGGCGGTTTGGGCGAATCCCGCTTCGCGGGACCGGGTGCTAGGCGCGCCGGCCTGCCGGCCTCTGCGCCCGGAGACGCCGGCGGGGCGGCGGGGGTTTGGGCGGAGACAGTGCCGGGTCGCCCCGCCAGCGCCTCCGCCCTGCGGGTGACGCCCCCTTTCGCGGGGCTGCCGGTGCAGTTCGCCGGTTCGATGCGGCCGGCTGGTCTTGCGGGGGTCGCACAATGCGCTGGGGGCGGGGGGCTTCTCGCTGGGTTTGAGGCAGTTGCGCAAAAAGTCGCGCGCGCAACTCAGCCCTGCGCCAGGGCATGGAACTGCTGCACAAACCCGGGCCAGGACGACGCCACCGTGTCAAACCCCGCCACGCCCACCGGATGGGGACCGCACAGCCCCGCAACCGCCGCGCTCATGGCCATGCGGTGGTCCAGGCCCGGCTGCCACGGCCCCTGCAGCGCCTGCCAAGCCTGCGGCGAGCCCAGGCCGTCGATCTCCAGCCAGTCGGCCCCAGAGCGCGTCTCTACGCCCAGCGCGGTCAGCAGGCGCACAATCGCCGCCCAGCGGTCGGACTCCTTGACCCGCAGCTCTTCAATGCCCTGCCAGCGACTCGTGCCCTCCGCCGCCGAGGCCGCGATGGCCAGGATCGGCAGCTCGTCGATCAGGGACGGCACCTGATCGGCGGCAATATCGGCGGCGTGCAGCGGACTGCTGCGGGCGACCAGCTCGGCGACTGTCTCGCCGCCCAGCTGCTGCTCGGCCACCACGGCCACATCGCCGCCCATGCGCCGCACCACCTCGACCCAGCCGGCGCGGGTGGGATTGAGGCACACGCCGGGCAGGCGGATCTCCGCGTTGGGGTGCAGCAGCGCCGCCACACCGCCAAAGGCCGCGCTCGACGGATCGCCAGGCACGCCAAAATCGCCCAGCGGCTGCAGATTCCCCGGCCGCACCGTCACGCTCAGCCCATCTCGCTCGAGCCGCGCGCCCATGGCCGCCAGCATTCGCTCGCTGTGGTCGCGGCTCAGGGCTGGCTCGCTCACCGTGGTCGCACCGCTGGCGTGGATGCCGGCAAGCAGCAAAGCGCTTTTGACCTGGGCGCTCGCCACCTGCAGCGAATGGTCGGCACCGCAGAGGGGCTGCCCGCGCAGGCTCAGCGGCGCACCGCCTTGGGGATTCGCCTCGATCTCCGCGCCCATGCGCCGCAGCGGCTCGACCACCCGCAGCATCGGCCGGCGGCTCAGCGACGGATCGCCCTCCAGCGTCGCCGTGACACCCGGGGCCGCGGCCAGCACCCCCAGTAAAAGCCGCATGGTGGTTCCAGAATTGCCGCAGTCCAGCGCCAGCGGCCCGGCGCGCCACTCCGCCAGGGGTCGGCCGTGGATCAGCCAGCCGTCGGCGTGGGCTTCAATGGCGATGCCCAGCGCCTGCAGGGCTCCGCGCGTCGCGGCGACGTCATGGCCATCGCTCAGACCGCGCACCCGCGTGGGCCCAGAGGCCAGCGCAGAAAACAGTAGCGATCGGTGGGAGATGGACTTGTCCCCCGGGACCTGTAGAGAGCCGTTCAGGGCGGCGGGGCGAGAGAATTGCTGCATGGGGTGGAGCTGCGGCCGGCCATAAGCCGGGTTCTGTGCCTGCGCGGCGTCGCCACTGCGCGGGGGGTGACCATTCTTCTGCGAACGCTGTTGCCAGCGCCCTCTAGCGGCCTACCTGCAAGCTCGGGCGGGGCCACCCTCCGGCCGCTTTTCAGCGGCTGCGCCTGCAATTTGACCTTGCTCCGGGTGGGGTTTGCCGAGAGCGACGTCACCGCCGCAATCCGTGCGCTCTTACCGCACGCTTTCACCTTGACGCCGCGGACCCGCCAAAGCGGATCGGGGGCGCAGACTGCTTTCTGTGGCACTGTTCCCTGGGGTCGCCCCCGCCGGCCGTTAGCCGGCACCCTGCCCTAAGGAGCCCGGACTTTCCTCTGCCTGACAGGCAGTTGCCTCGACAGCGGCCACCTGGCCGACCGCCGCTCCGCCGCCAGCATACCACGGGGGATCGGTGGACGCGACCGCCTTAGATCGAGCAAGTGGCCAGCTCGGTCGCGCAGTACTGGGTGATGCACGCGCTGCAGTTGGGGCTGGCGGTGTTGACGCAGAAGGTGCCGCACTTGTTCTCGCGGCAGTTGATGAACGCGTCCACCGCCGCTTGGGCCAGGGGGCTGGCGGCCGACTTGCACGCCTTGGCGCAGGTGGTGTCGCCGCCGCATTTGCCTTGGCACTGGGCCACTTGCAGGCAGGTGGTGTAGAGGTACACGCCGCTGCCAAAGCACTTGTCCCAACTCTGCTTGCACGAACTCTGGGCGCACGACAGCTGGTCTTGGCCGCTCAAGCCGCCGCACTGGTTGTCTACGCAGCTCATCAGGCCGTAGTAGTCCTTGCCGCCTTGCTCGCTGACTTGGTTGGTGCAGCCACTGGTGCAGGTCGCGGAACTGCCGCACTGGGCAAGGCAATCGGCGTAGGTCTTGCAGTCGCTGCTGCCCGAGCCCGTGCACGCCGCCTGTTCGCTGTAGCAGTTGTTAAAGACGCAGAGCATGGTCTCGTTGAACTTGCCCTGGTCTGCCAGGGACTTGCACACCGCCTTGAGGCAGCCCTGGTAAGCGCTGAGCAATTGCACGCCGCTCGCGCTGCCCTTGGACTTGCAGGTATCGGGGCAACTTGCGTCGCTCGCAGGGCAATTGCCGATGCAGGCGGTGATCTGCGCGCAGGTCAGGCTGCCGCCGCCGCTGGGCACGCACGCCCCGCCCTGGCAGCTTGAGCCGCTGGGGCAACCGCCGGGGCACGGGCTGCTGGGCTGGCAAAGGCCGTTGCTGCACGTCAATCCGGGGGCACAGGCCATGGGCGTGGCCCAGTTCAGACAGCCGGCCGCCGTCCACTGGCAGGTGCGCGTCGCCGCCACGCCGGGCAGGCACTCGACCAAGTTGAGCGCTGGGCACGGCTCCTTGCAGCCCGCAACGTCGGCGGAATCCGGCAAAGCGTCGACAAAAACCTCTGGGACATCGGGGCTATCAGCTAGGATGTCCTTGGCGATGTCTGCAAGCGCGTCCGTCCCTGCGCTGGTGTCGACTTCTGCGCTGGCGTCCATGTCAGAACTGGCGTCTTTGGCGTCTTGGAGGCTGGCGTCCTGGGCATCGCCGTCGGCCGTACCTGCATCGCCCGAGCCGGAGTCCGCGTCCTTGGGGCCAAACAGCGCATCGGCCCCGCACTGAACCGCCACGCAAGTAACAGGATCAACACAGATATTGCTCACCCCCGGGCACGGTACGCAGGCATTGGACTGCGGGTCGCGGCAAACGCCCGAGTAGGGCTTGGGCTCAACCCCACAGCCCAGCAGCAACACCACGCTGAGGCCGATCAGCCCGACCCCGCGCAGCCCTTGCCAAACTGCCTGCTCCAACCGCCCGATCACTGCCCACCGCCCCCGCGAGCCCGAGCTAATTCTCTCCCGCGGCCAAGAGGATAGCTGCGGCCGCGGCAGGCGGCAAATCGGGGTTGTCGGCAAGGGGCTATCGTGGCTACGCTACGGCCGGTCCCAGAGGATCCGAGGCGCCCCGCCGGCCATGCACGTGCTGCACTGCGACAACCACCTGATCATCGCCTACAAACCTGCGGGCGTGCCGGTGCAGGCCGACGAAAGCGGCGATCTCGACCTGCTCAGCCGGGCGCGGCGGTGGATTGAGGTCGAATTCCATAAGCCCGGCAAGGCTTTTATCGGCCTGGTCCATCGGCTCGATCGGCCGGCCCGCGGGCTGGTAGCGCTGGCCCGCACTTCCAAGGGCGCGGCGCGGCTCAGCGAGCAGTTCCGCAGCCGCAGCGTGACCAAGCGCTACCAAGCGGTGGTGCGCGGCGTCCCCAGCCAGCCCCAAGGAGAGTTGCGCGACTGGCTGGTGTCGGATGACAAAGGGAGTCGCGTGGTTGCCTCAGGCCAGGGCGCGGAATCTGCGCTGCTCTATCGCGTCGCCGAAGTGCGCCAGGGCTGCGCGCGCCTGGAGATCGACCTGCTCACCGGCCGCAAGCACCAGATTCGCGTGCAGCTGGCGAGTCGCGGCTGGCCGATCCTGGGCGACCTGCGCTACGGCGGCTTAACGGTGCGCGCGGGGGGCCAAGCTGTCGAGGCCTTGGCGGATCGCAGCATCGCCCTGCTGGCGTGGCAGCTGGAGCTGGACCACCCCACCCGCGCTGAACGCCTGAGTTTTGAGGCTCCTTTGCCGCCGGGTTGGCCCTGGGCGCCGGACGAGCGCGCCGTGCTGAGCCAGTGGCTGGCCAACGCCACCTGAGGAATTCCATGGACCATTTGGATGCCTACCTCGCCGAACTGCACCTGGCCCACCTCCGCCACCGCGCCACGGTCGAGCAGGTGCGCGGCCTGCATTCGCCCCACCACCGCCGCGGCGTCATGGCGATTCCGGCGTTCAAGATGGCCCCTGGGGGCGATCCTGCGGTCGACGGCCGGGCTCAGTCGCTCAAGCTCATGGCCGGGGCGCAGCGCTTTGCCGTCGATAGCTTCTTCTTTGACCTCGAGGATGCCGCCCCAGATCGCGAAGAATTCAAAGCTTTTGCCCGGCAGTTTGCCATCGAAGCGCTGCTGACCGGCGATTTTGGCCGGCGCGTCGTCGGCTTTCGCCCCAACAACCTGCGCACGGCGTTTTTTGAGCGCGATCTCGCCGAGGTGCTGCTGCGCGCCGGGCACAAGCTAGACGTGGTGGTGCTGCCCAAGAGCGAGAGCGCCAGCGAAGTGGCCGACGTCGCCCAGATGATCCGCCAAGGTCTGCGGCTGGCCGGTGTCGATCGCCCGGTGGCGCTGGAGGTGCTCATCGAGTCGCCGCGCGCCTTTGCACAGGCCCAGCAGATCGCCGCGGTGCCGGGGGTCACTGCGCTGGTCTACGGCGCGTTTGACATGGCGCGCTGCATCGGCGCTCAGGTGCGGCCGGATCGCTGGCTCGACGATCACCGCACCGTGCGGCAGCTGCTGCCCGTGCTGGCGGCGGCCGAGGGCAAGGAGGCGCTGGACGCGGTGACGGCGGCGATCCCCGTGCGCCCCGCGCGGCCAGCATCCATGAGTACAGAGGAATACACCTTGGCGCTACAAGGGGATTTGGCGGTCCTGGCCGGCTGCGAGCCAGGCTTTGCCCAGGCCATCCAGCGTCGCCAAGAGGCCCTTGAGATCTGCCGCCGCGAGTCCCAGGACGCCCGCGCCATCGGCTTTGCCGGCAAGTGGGTGCTGCACCCCGATCAAATCGCCCCCATCCAAGATGCCTGGCGGCCGACCCGCGACGAGGCCCTGCGCGCCCTGCACGTGGTCGCCGACTACGCCCGCGCGGCGATGACCGGCTCTGGCGCGCGGCTGCACGGCCAGCAAATGGCCGACAAAGCGGTGATCGGCGCACTGTGGTGGGAAGTGCAGGACGCCGCCCGCGCCAAAGTGCTGCACGACGCGGACTTCGCCGATTGCGGCGCCACGCTGGACCAAATGCGCCGGGCCGTGGTCACCCGCGACCAGCAGCTGGGCTGATCACCTGATTTATCAAGGGGTAACGCCGGCCATCTTGCCCATGTAGTATGGCGTGGCCTGCAGCGATGAAAGGCTCGGCTCCGTCGGCACATAGGTGTCCAGGTAGGTCGTCAGCTGCTCCTGGTGCCGCCGCAGCCAGCTGGCCGCACTGTCGCGAGGGGCCGCGGCGATCTGCGCCTGAAACTGGTCCACCTGCCTCAGATCTTTGTCGATTTCGCCCAGCCTTTGGCATGCCGCAGAATCGGGGGCGTCGCGACAGCCAAACCACTCCTGCGGCACCGTCTTGCGCCACAGGCCGGTGGGCCCGGTCACCTGCACCATCACTTCTACCGTCGCATCCAGGACATCGGCCGCACTTGGCCGCGACCCGCCCAGCCGATCGCTCCAGCCTTTGATAAACGCCGGCCTCTTGATCAGGGCCTGAGCCAACTCCTTGGCGGCAATCCCGTCTGGCGTGTCCGGCTCCGCGGCGGGCGGCGCAGTCGGTGCAGAGGGCGCCGGCTCGACCGCAGCGGGAGGCGCGGCCCCAGGCGTGGCGGCGTCAACGCCCAGCGCCGCGGTGCGCACACACTGAGCCGTCCAGTGGGCGGTGCGGGCCACCACTTCCTTTTGCACCTTGACCATCTTGCCGCCTTCGCCCAGCTGCTCGACGGTCTTGGCGGACTTCTTCTCTTCGACCTCTGCCTTGAGGCCCACAATCGCATCGCAGCCGGCCAGCGCCGCTTCGCGCAGGAACAATCGCTGCACCTGGCCGCGGTCCTCTTCGCCCCGCCGGGTGTCTGTGCGCAAAACCCCAATCACTGCCGTGGGCTGGGCCAGGCCGTCCGCGGTCTCCACCTGCTTGATTTCCGTCTTGTACGGCACAGCCTTGTACCGAGCAATCCCGGGCGTGCGCTCCAGCTGCACCGCACTGCCGCAACCGGCCAGGCCAATTCCCGCCAGCAGCATCAGCGGAGCAACCGATCGCAGGGCGAATTGCTTTTGAAGATTGAGGATTTTCATGTGGACCCCTTTGTGTCGCGCGTACCTGCGGCCAACAGCTCAGTCGAGGGGCGGGCAGAACTTGGTGTCACACGCGCCGGCCACAGTGCACATCTGGCAGTAATAACCACAGGGTAGGCCTTCATTGACGCCCGGCTGGCACGGCGTGGAGAAGGTTGAGGCCACCTCAAAGCGCGAACACTGCTGCCACTGCTGCTCCGGGTCCGTCACTTCTGGCTTGGGGGTCATCATCAGCAGGCAGCCCCAGCACGTGCTGACCGGATAGGGCACTTCGCCCGCCGTCACAGTCACGCCTTCCGCAGTCTTGCCCTCGAGGCGAAAGGTGAGCAGCACTTGCTCGACATGGCTGTAACGATTCGTAAACTTGCCCCAGCGCACCCGCCAATCGTCGCCCACGGGGGCATTGGGATTGATCTGCGCCGGCACCAAGTCAAACGGCACAGCCGCCTCGCCACCCGGCTCGATCACGGCGTAGGTCGGGATGTCCCACTCCGTAACCAGCGGATACGACGCGATCTTTCCTTTCTGGTTATAAGGCGACGTGGTGGTCTTGCCGTCCGTCGGCTGGCGGGTCATGGTGACGTGGACGTTGGTCAGAGTCACCAAGTTGCCGTCGGCGCGCAGTTGCGTGATGGTGTTGCCGCTTACGCCGCCGGTCGGCGCCAGCTTGCTGACCACCCGAGCGTAGTAGCGAAAGCTCCGCGCCACCGCCAAGTCCATCGTGCCGTCTAGGTAGTAGTTGTCCGTACCGGTGGTGTAGGTACAAAAAGTAATACCATTGGTCTGTTGGAGCTGCGGGACCATGTTGCCGCGCACGACCATCACCGCCGAGTTGCCCTGCTCGCAGCCGCCAAGGCCCAGAGCCAGCCCCAGGGCCGCCAAAGCCATGGCGAGCCGAGGCTTGTTCGCACCCAAAACCGTTTGCCGTGCCGTGTTCATGCGCTCCTCCCCACCTGACCGGGCCGGCCAGCCGTGGCCAACAACCCCATGTTAGCGCGCCAGCTGTCCCAGCGCACTTGATGCAATTCGCCTTGCCCCGGCGCTTTGAGCACGGGCAGCCACAAGTAGGCGCCTCGGCGTTTCTTGTCGCCGGCCGCGCCGTCCAGCCCTTCAGGGGTCGCCCAGCGCTCCCATGTTGTCGCCAGACCCAAGGCTGTCAAGCCTTTGACCACTTCCGCGGCAGTCCCGGCGGCGGCGAGCCCTTGGGCTTCTGCCCACTGCGCTTCCGCGGCCAGGCCCATCGCCACCGCCTCACCGTGCAGCACCGTGTAACGACTCGCCGTTTCAATGGCGTGGCCGATCGTATGCCCCAGGTTCAGCAGGGCCCGCGCAAGCGGGGTGGTCGGCGACCCGTGCGCCTGCGGCCCTGCGGTCTCGCGCGGATCGGCGCGCACCACTTCGGCCTTCCAGCCCACGGCCTTGACCAGGTGCGGCTCAAGGGCGCGGACCGAGCGCCGCCGCAGCAAGGGCGCATCGGCCAGCAAATCGCGCCAAGCGTCGCGGTCGTAGAGCAGGAAAATCTTGGCGATTTCCGCCAGTCCTGCGCGAAACTGTCGAGCCGGCAGCGAGCTCAGGGTCTCCATCGCCAGCCACACCATCTGCGGGGCGTGAAAGGCGCCGACCAGGTTCTTGCCCTCGGCCAGGTCCACCGCGGTCTTGCCGCCCACAGACGCATCGGCCATGGCCAAGACCGTGGTGGGAAAATGCACCACGCGCACGCCGCGCTGCCACGTCGCCGCGGCAAACCCCGCCAGATCGGTGGTCGCACCGCCGCCGATCGCCACCACCAGATCGCCGCGGCCCAGCTGCTGCTGTGCCCAGGCCGACCACAATTTCATCAGGCCGCGCGCATCTTTTCCGCGCTCGCCGCCCGGCACATGCGCAACCAGCGGCGCCGGACCGCGCACCGCCAGCTGCTGCACCAGCGGCTCCGCCCACTGCGCCGCGCCGCGGTCGATGACCAGGGCCATGCGCCCGCCCTCGGCCAGCTGTACCAGCTGCTCCAGCGCCGCAACCGGGGTGCCGGGGTGGATCCAAATCGGCGCGGGCCGGCCGTCTTCTGCCGTAGCCTCAATGCGCACACCGGGCCTCAGCGCTCGCTGAATCGCCGCCGCCACCAGCGCTGGAGTCTGGCCCGCGTCAATGCGCAAGTGGGCACCGGCGTAGGTATCGCCGCGCTGCGCCAGCAGATCCGCCAGGCTCGCCCGCACAAACTGGCGGGTATCCCCCAGCAGCGGCCGCTCGGTGTCGTCGCACAGCACGCGCTCGACCAGCGTCTCCAGCTCGGCGTCGAGCCAAATCACCGTACAGGACTCGCGCATCCTGGCTAAACCGTTGTGGAAATGCGGAGCCCCCCCGCCACAGCTCAGCACCATAGGCCCGCTCGCCTGACCTGCCGGGCCCTGGAGCACCGCGTCCAGCATCGCCGCTTCGCGGATCCGAAACGCCGCTTCGCCCTCTCGCCGCAACAGATCGGCCACAGAACAACCGGCGTCCTGGGCCACTAGGGCGTCCAGGTCGAGGTGGCGCATCTGCAGCGCCTTTGCCAACAGCGCGCCCACACTGGATTTTCCAGCGGCGGGCATGCCGATAAGCGCGATATGGCCGCGGGCCTCGCTCATGTCTACTTGCCCACCGTCAGCGACGAAGAGCGGTTGACGATGCGCGGCGTAATGAAAATCAGCAGCTCGGTGCGCTTGTCTTCTTCGCGGCGGGTGCGGAACAGCGCGCCAAACAGCGGAATATCGCCAAAGAACGGCACCTTGCGCACAGAGTTGGAGGTACTGCGGGTGTAGATGCCGCCGATGACCGTGGTCTCGCCGTCGCCCAGCAGCAATTCCGTGGTGGCTTCGCGCTGGGTGATGGTCGGATTGCCGTCTGCGGCGCGGTTGGAGAAGTCCGGCTCGTTCTTGCTGACGTTGACGCTCAGGCGGATGTTGCCGTCCTGGGTGATGTGCGGCGTGGTGCGCAACGCCAGGTCGGCGTTAAAGAAGCGCGTCTGTACGCCCTGCGAGGACACCACGGAGATGGGGATCGAGATGCCCTGGCGGATCGTCGCGGTGTTGTTGTCCAAGGTCAACACCTTGGGGCTGCTGACGATCTTGACCACGCCCTCTTGCTCTGCGGCCGACAGGCGCAAGTTCAAGTTGCCGACGCCGCCGAGCGAACCCAGGGTCAGGCCAATCGCGCCACCAGCGCCGGTGCCTGTTGCGGCCGGCAGATTGACCGCGTACTGCGGCACCGCGATGGCCACGCCGTCCTTGTTGGCGACGCCGCCGTCCGCTCCACCCGCCACGCCAATGACCGACGGGAAGGGCAAGCCGGTCTCATTGCCGTACACCGACGACATCGAGTAATTGCCGCCCCACTGAATGCCGACTTCCTTGTTGAACGCCGAGCTGGCCTCGACCACCCGCGCTTCGATCAGCACCTGCGGCGTCTGGCCGTCGAGCTTGCGGACCATTTCTTCCACAGCGGCCACGTGATCCTCGGTGTCCTTGACCACCAAGGCGTTAGTGCGGGTGTCCACGGTGACCGTGCCCTTCTTGCTCAGGATCTCCTTGACCTGCGCGGTCAAACCTTCTGCCGACGCGTAGTTGACCGGGATGATGCGCACGACCAACTGCTTGACATCTTCCAGCTTCTGCCGGCGCTCGACCTCAGCATCAAACTCTTTCTTGAGCGCTTCAATCGGCGCGACGCGAATCACCCCGTGCTGACGCACATAGTCGTAGCCGCGGGCGCGCAAGATGACATCGAGGGCCAAATCCCAAGGGATATTTTCCAGGTGGAAGGTCACTTCGCCCTGGACGTCGGGGCCAGCGATGATGTTGACCTTGCCTTCCTTGGCCAAAAAGGTCAGCACATGCTGGATGTTGGCGTCCTTGATCGTCAGGTTAATGCGCTTGCCGGTATAGCGCCGCGACTTGCGCCAAGGCGTCTTGATCGCCCCGGCCGCCGGATCCGCGGCACCGCCGCCAGCGCCGCCGCCTCGAGCGTCGTCTTCCGGAGCCATGGCCGGCTGAGGCGCTGCCGCCAGCACCGCACCGCCCGACTTGACCGCCGCCGAAGCACCGCGCGGAGCCTCCGCATAGCCGCGCTCTGCCGCCTCAACCCGGTCAAAATCCCACGCCAATTTGCCGTCGCGCAGGGTCACGCGGTCGGCAATGCGCTCGCCGGCGCGCTCGTTGAGATCGACCACCACGCGCAATTCGTCGGTGGCGCCCTCTGGCCGGTACACCGTCACCCGCTCCATAGGCCCCATGAGCGCCTTGGTGTCGTAGGCTTTTTGTAGGCGATCCGGCAGCTTGACGCCGCGCACAGCCAAGACGACCCGGCCAGCTTCGCGGCTCAGCACCTCCGCGCGGGCCTCCCCAACGGCGCCGCCCAGGGCCAACTCCACATGGCCGCGCGCTTTGCCCTCTGCGGTGATACGCACGTCCTCGACGCGGGCCTCAGCGCCCTCTGGCGCCTTGGCTTGGCGCTCTTGGCGGGCGCGCTGCCGCTCCACCTCCGCCTCGCGGCGCAGCGAATTCTGCTGCTCTTCCGCCTGGCGAGCCTGTTCTTCTGCCAGCTGCTGGGCGCCGCGCTTCTGATCGGCCTGCGCCGCCGCGCGGCGAGCCTGCTCCAGCTCAGCCACCAGCTTCTGCTTTTCTGCTTGCTCTGTGGCCAGTTTCGCCTGGTTCTGATCCGCCTTGGCTTGGGCTTCAGCGGCAGCGCGGCTCTCCACCTCGCGCTCCTGGCGCTCCCGCTCCGCCCGCTGCTCCAGCATGGCGATGCGCGCTTGCTGACGCGCCATGTAGTCGTTCTGCTTGGCCGTGCCCTTGCCCTCAGCAGCCGCAGCTTCGGCCTCGCGGCGCTTGGCCTGCTCCGACTCCAGAGCCGTCTGCAATTCCTGCTCGCGGTGGGCGAATTTGTCAGACATGGCGCGCTCGCGCGCCGCGTGCTCCGCCAGCAACTGGGCGCGCACGGCGGCCAGCTCTTTCTCAACTCGCTCCTGGCTGCGCTGCTGCTGCTCGGCCGCAGCTTTTTCAGCCCCGGCCATGCGCTGGCGCGCCTCTTCCACGGCCTTTTCCGCCGCGGCAATCCGCGCGCTCGAAGCATCGCGATCCGCCCGCAGATTCTGCAGTTCTGTGGACCGCGCCTCCAGGCTCTTGGACAGCTGACCGACTTTGCTCTCCGCCTGCACCCGCGCCCGCTGCTCGCGCTCGGCATCGCGCTGGGCTGCCACTAGGGCCTGATCGCGATCGCGCAGGGCCTTTTCTGCCACCTGCGCTTCCTTCTCCAGGCGCTTCTGATCGCGCTGGGCCGCTTGGACGTCCTTTTGCCGACCCGACGACACGGCAGCCCTCTCGCGGCGCTTGGCGTCCACCAGGGCCTTGTCGAGCCCAGCGATGCGGTCTTCCGCCTGATTCTTGAGCTGCTGCAGCTCCTTTTCGCGCTGCGACAGCAGATTCTGCACCTGCTCGGTGCGCTGGCGGGCCTGCTCGATCTGCTCAGAAGCCTGAGCGGCCTTCGCCGATGCCTGAGCCGCCTGGGCCGAGGCCTGGTCGCGCTCCGCCTCTCGCTCGCGCAACTGCGCCTCATAGCTCTTGCTCAGCGCGGCTTCGCGACGGGCCAGTTCCTCTTGCAGCTCGCGGCGAAGCTGAGCCACCCGCTGTTGGGCCTCGCGCTCGACGGCCTGTTCGCGGGCATCGCGCGCCGCCATGGCCGCGTCCAGCTGCTGGCGCAATTCTGCGGCCTGGGCTGAAGCCTTGGCTGCCTCTTGACCGCCTTGGGCACCGCGGGCCCGCAGGGAAGCGACCTCCTGCTCGCGCTCCTGCAGGGCTTTCTGCAGGCGCTGGGCCTCCTGTTCGGCCTGGGCACGGGCCTGCGACTCGCGGCGACTCTCATCCACCGCGGTGCGCAGCGCTTGCTCGCGGCTGCGCAGGTCAGCCTGCAGGGTGCCCAAGGCCCCTTCCAGCTGCTGGCGCTCGCGACTCGCCTTGCCTGCCTCGGCCGCTTTGCCGCGGGCCAAGGATTCCTGTTCGCGCTGGCGGGCTTCGTCCAGCTGCGCCTCCAACGTCGCCTGGCGCACCTGCAGCTCATCTTGCAGCCGCTTGAGCTCGCGCTCGCGGTCCTTGAGCAGGCCTTCCACGCGGCTGGCGCGCTCTTCAGCCTGCTTGGCCTGCACTTGGCGCTCGCGCTGAACCCGCGCCAGTTCGCGGCGATGCGCGTCATCCAGGTCGCGGCGCATGGCCGTCACCCGCTGATCAAACTGCGCCGCCATCTGCTTTTCGCGCTGGGCCTGGGCCTGCTGCTGGCCCTCTAGCCGCTGGCGCGCCTGGGCAACGGCCTGCTGAGCCTGGACCAACTCCTGGCCCGATGCCGACTTGCGCGAACGCAGCTGGCCGAGCTCCTGCTCGCGCGCTTCCAGGGCTTTTTGCAGCCGCTGGGCTTCCTGCTCGGCCTGATCGCGGGCCGCCGCCTGGCGCTTGGCATCGGCGCGGGCCGCCTGCAGCGCTTCTTGCTGGTTGCGCAGCTCTTTGGCAAGCTGAGCCTGATCCTGCTCAATGCGCTTGCGCTCCGCCTGGGCGCGCTCCTGATCGGCGCGGCGACCGTCGCGTACGGCGCGGGCCTCAGCGTCGCGGGCTTCGCGCATTTGCTCGGCCAGCTTGCCGTCGCGCTGCTGAAAAGCCGCCTTGAGCTCAGCCAGTTCGCGCTCGCTGCGGGCCAGATCGCCGCGCGCCGCTTCCGCCTGAGAGAGAGCCTGCTGCGCCTGTTCCTCAGCCTGCACGCGGGCTTTTGCCTCCACCTTGAGCTGGCGGTCGCGCTCGGCCAGCGCCGACTGGGCTTGGTGGAGTTCGCCGCGCACGTCGGCCAGCTGCCCCTGAAGCTTCTGCTCCAGCGCTGCGAGTTGCCGATCGCGCTGACCCGCTTGGGCCTGCAATTGCTGGCGCGCTGCCGCCACTTCAGCCTGGGCCTTGGCGATTTGCTGCTGCGACGCGTCTTTGCCTTGGCGCAGGGTCGCCAGCGCCGTCTCGCGCTGAGCCAGAGCGGCCTTGAGCTTTTCCGCCTCTGCCTCTGCCTGCCGCCGCGCCAACGCGCTCTTTTCCGCTTCCTGGCGGGCCTGCAGCAGCTGGGCATCGCGAGCCGCCACTTCCTTCTGCAGGGCCGCCTGGCGCTTCTCGATCTCGGCCTTCGCCTGCTGCGCCGCCGCTACTTCGGCTTGCTGGCCCGTGCGCCGCGCCGCAGCCTCGCGCTCTTGGGCCGCCTGAAGCTCGCCGGCCAGCGAGGCCTCGCGATTCTTCAACGCGGTGCGCAGACTCTGCAATTCGCTCTCGCGCTCGCCCAATAGCCGCTGCACCTGCTCGGCCCGCGCCGCCGCCGCCGCTTTCTCGCGCTCCAGCCCGGCCTTCTCTTCGCGCAGCCCGGCCATCTGCGACTCTGCGCGGCTGAGCTCACTGCGCGCCGCCTTCAACTCCGCGTCGCGCGTGGTCAATTCACGCTGCAGGGCGGACTGGCGCTTTTCGATCTCCGCCTGGGCTTTCTGCGCCGCCACCACCTCGGCCTGCTTGCCGCTGCGCTTGGCGTCTTCTTCGCGCTGCTTAGCCGCCGCCAGGTCCGCTGCGAGCGCCGCTTCGCGGTCTTTGAGCGAGGCCCGCAGGCTCTGCAGCTCGCTTTCGCGCTCGGTCAG